>DDTJ01000104.1 GCA_002344525.1 Akkermansiaceae bacterium UBA2367 | reverse complement strand
GTCCAAAAATCCGTTGCATCTCAAGGGGTGATTCGTCAGGGTTCCGGATTCTCCCGCTTCGGTCTTCGCCTTGTCGGTGCGGCCTTTTCGGGAGTGGGCTGGCGGTCGGTCGCGAGGATCGCGGTTCCGGTGGCGTCGCAGACGCGAAGCTGGAACTCCCATTGCGCGGTCCAATCCTGCTCCTGCTCGTTCTGGCAGGCTTTCACGAGGATGGTGTTCTTCCCCTGCTTCAGCTTCACGGGCAGGGAATACTGGTCGATGCGCTGGCCGCGGTGGTATTCGTCGCGGCCGAAGAGGAACTCGCCGTTGAACCACACTTTCCACGCGTTTTTGCAGCCGAGCCGCAACTCGGCGTCGCGGGCCTCGGCGGCGTTGAACTCGGTGTAGGCGTAGCCGACGACCTGTTTCAAGGGACCGTAGGGCTGGTTGAAATCGACCATGCCGTAGTCGTGGGGGGTCGCGTGCTCCTGCCATTTCACTTTCTGGCCGTCCTTGCCCTCGTATTCGGAGGCGAGATCGACTCCCTCCTCGGGCGGAAAGACCTGGTCGAAGCCGGAGCGTCCGCTGTTGTCGAAGGGCGCGGCGAGGTGCCAACGGGAGAGGAAGCCGAAGTGCTTCGGCAGGTCGACTTTCTGTCCGGGCTGCTCGCGCAGCAGCTTCGCGATGGTGTTGATCTGGTCGACCTCGCGGGCGGCGTCGAGGGCTTGGCCGAGGGTGGCGAGGGCTTTCTCCTTTTCACCGGCTTCGAGTTGGGCTTTGCCTTCGTCGAGGAGCTTGGAGACGGCGTCGCGGCGCAGGGCCGGGCTGGGATCGTCGGCGAAGTCGGGGACGAGGGCGGCGGCGTCCTCGGGGGAGAGCTTCGCATAGAGTTCGAAGGCGAGGCGGCGGGCGTTCGGCTCGTTGGCGCGGTCGAGGAGGAAGGTCTTGATGGCTTCGCCGGGCAGGGGGGATTCGGCTTTCCGCTCGCGCTCGAAGACGGTCTCGACCGCGGATCGCATCCAGTTGCGGGAGAGGGGACCGGCCCCGTCCATGGCCGAGAGAACGGGTACGAGGATTTCAGGGCCTTGGGCGGCGAGTTCGTTCCACGCGGTGGCGGCTTCGGCGTTGCCCGCGCCTTCGGCACCGATTTGTCGGAGGGTCGCGAGCGGGGCGGTCCAAGGCTCGGCGCGGAGGGGGGAGGGGAGGAGGAAGAGGGGGAGAAGGAGGAACAGGAATCTCATGGCGTGCTTTTCTGGCTCATACTCTTTACTCTTTACTCTTACCTCTTACTCCTCGAACGTCGCCCGTCTTTCGATTTTGAGTAAGAGTAAGGAGTAAAGAGTAAGGAGTATGAGGAGTTGCGATAGGATCACCCCACGACCTTCCCGTAAAGCGCAAGAGTCTCGCGGGCGATCTCGGCCCAACTGAATCGCTCCAGCACCCTCGCCCGTCCCGCGCGTCCCATCGCGACGCAGCGCTCGGGGTCGCGCATCAGCTCGTTGATCCCGGCGGCGAGGTCGCGGGCGTAGGTCTCGGGATGGACCGCCTCGAAGGGCGACTCGGCCTGCTGTTCGAGCGGGACGAGCAGCCCGGTCTCGCCGGGGACGATGATCTCCTTCATCCCGCCCACCTGCGAGGCGACGACGGGGGTTTCGCAAGCCATCGCCTCCAGGTTGATGATGCCGAAGGGCTCGTAGATCGACGGGGTGCAGAAGACGCGGGCGTGGCTGTAGAGGACGATTTTTTCGTCCGCCGGGATCATCTCCTGGATCCAGACGAGGCGGCCTTCGTGCCCCGCCCGCGCCGCCGCGACCGCCGACTCCATCTCGGCCTTGATCTCCGGCGTGTCGGGGGCTCCGGCGCAGAGGACGACTTGGGTGCCGGGATCGAGATGCCGCACCGCGTTGACGAGGTGGACGATGCCCTTCTGCCGGGTGATGCGGCCGACGAAGAGGACGTAGGGCGCCGCCGGGTCGATGCCATGCTTTTCCAAGACCGCCTCGTCGAAGGTGGGCTGGTATTCGTCCGGGTCGATCCCGTTGTGGATGACGTGGACTTTCTCCGAGGGCACGTCGAAGAGGCGCAGGATGTCCTCCTTCGTCCCGCCCGAGACGGCGACGACGGCGTCGGCCATTTCGATGGCGGTCTTTTCGAGCCAGACGGTGAAGTCGTAGCCGCCGCCGAGCTGCTCGCGCTTCCAAGGGCGCAACGGCTCCAGCGAGTGGACCGTCAGGACGAGGGGCAGCCCGTAGTTCAGCTTCGCGAGGATGCCGCCGAAGTGGGAATACCAAGTGTGCAGATGGACGACGTCGGCGTCGATGGCACGAGTGTTGAAGTCGAGGCAGCGTTGGAGGGCGGCGAAGACCGAATGGAGCGGCTTCGGCGCGGTGTAGGCCGAGGCGTCGGTCGAGAAGCCGGACACGGAGGGGTTGTCGCCGGGCGCGGACTGGTCGCCGAAGCAGCGCACTTCCACCTCGCAGAGCTTCGCCAGCTCGCGGGCGAGGTATTGGACGTGGATGCCGGCCCCGCCGTAGATGTGGGGCGGATACTCGTTGGTGAGGAGCAGCGGTTTCATCGGAGGGGCCAAGAGAGCGGCTTTGGAGAGGGATTGCAAGGGGAACTCAAACGTCCCACCTGTGCGGGGGCCGGAGGCATGGGCATCCAAGAGGGGCGGGTCGGTGATCGAAGAGGGTCAAGTCGGCCCTCCGCCTCAAATCTCCACGCGCGACTTCCACGCGGGCACCTCGATCCGTCCGTCGTGGCGTTCGCGCAGGGCCTCGGCGAGGGAGTGCGACTGGTCCTCCTCGCCGTGGACGAGGAAGATGCGCTCCTTCCGTCCGCCGATGCGGTCGAAGTAGCCGAGCAGCTCGCTGCGGTCGGCGTGGCCGCTGAAGGAGTCGAGGGTCTGGATGTCGGCGCGGACGCGGAAGGTGTCGCCGAGGATGGGGACTTCCTGGTCGCCGCGCCGGATCTTCGCGCCGAGGGTGTGCTCGGCGCAGTAGCCGACGAAGAGGACGGTGTTTCTCGGATCCTCGATGGTGTTGCGCAGGTGGTGGAGGACGCGGCCCGCCTCGCACATGCCGGAGGCGGAGATGATGATCGCGGGTTCGTCGAGGTCGTTGAGGGCCTTGGACTCGCTGACTTTGCGGATGAGGTTGAGATTCTCGAAACCGAAGGGGTCGCGCTTTTCGAAAAGGAAGCGGTAGACCTCCTCGTTGAAGCATTCGGGGTGGAGGCGGAAGATCTCGGTGGCCCCGACGGCGAGGGGGCTGTCCACGTAGATGGGCACGTCGGGCAGCTCGCCCGCCTCGGCGAGGCGGTGGAGCACGTAGATGAGTTGCTGGGTGCGCTCGACGGCGAAGGCGGGGATGATGACCTTGCCGCGCCGTTCGAGGGCGCGGACGAGCACGTCGCGGAGGAGGTGGTTCGCCTGGGTGGGCAGCTCGTGCTCGCGGTTGCCGTAGGTGCTCTCCATGATGAGGAGATCGACGTCCTCGCAGGGAGCCGGGTCGCGGAGCAGCTCGTTGTCGCCGCGTCCCACGTCGCCGGAGAAGAGAAGCCGCTTTTTCCGCCCGCGTTCGACGAGATCGAGGACGATCTGGGCCGAGCCGAGGATGTGGCCGGCGTCGATGAAGGTCAGGGTGACGCCGTCGGCCACGGGGATGGGGCGCTCGTAGCCGATGGTGACGAACTGCCGCACGCATTCCTCGGCTTCGATCTGGGTGTAGAGGGGCTCGAGGGCGGGCTTGCCGTTCTTGGTGCGGTGTTTGTTGAGCCACTTCGTGTCCTGCGCCTGGATGTGGGCGGCGTCGGCGAGCATGATCTGGCAGAGGTCGCGCGTCGCGAAGGTGGAGTAGATGTTGCCTTTGAAACCCCGGCTCGTGAGGGAGGGGAGGTTGCCGCTGTGGTCGATGTGGGCGTGGGAGAGGATCACCGCGTCGAGGCTGGCGGGGTCGAAGGGGAAATGCCGGTTGCGTTCGTTGGCCTCGTCGCGGCGGCCTTGGTAGAGCCCGCAGTCGAGGAGGATGCGCGAGCCGTTGACGTCGATGAGGTGTTGGGAGCCGGTCGTCGTCCCGGCGGCTCCGCAAAAGGAGATCTTCATCGGGGACGGATAACGGGGGGAAGGGGGCGGGTCAATGTGGAAGCGGTGTCCCGTCGCTTCTCTGTTTTAGGCTTGAAGGTCTAGGCTTCAAGTTTGGCTGGAGATTGCAGGATTTTTTCAGGTGAACCGTAGAATTCATAAAAATCCCATCGACATTTTAAAAAATATTTCAGAATTATTAAATTTTATCTTGATCGGAACATCAAGATACCGTAAACTCCCGGCATGAACCGAATTGCGACCACTCCCATTCTTCTGACGGTTTCGGCTCTGCTTGGCCAAGCGCTCGGCGCAGCCGAGCCGACGCTCCAATCGCTGGAAACCCGCCTCCGCACGCTGGAATCGCGTCTCGTCTCGCTGGAGAACTCCCTCAGCGAGACCCGTGGCACCGCTCCTCACTCCTACGCGGACGCCGCCACGATCGAGGCGACCAAAGGCGGGCAGACGGTCCCGTCGAGCCCGGCTCCTGCGGCCAGCGCGCCTGCGCCGACCGGTCCCAGCCAGACCTATGTCATCCAAGACGGCGACACCCTCGGCAAGATCGCCGAGAAATTCAGCGTCGAGCGCAAGGCCCTGCTCGAAGCGAACCGGCTCAGCGAGGGTCAGCCCATCTACATCGGCGAGACGCTGATGATCCCCGGCACGGTTGCGGCGACCCCGCCGTCGCCTGCCCCGGCGAAGCAGGACTCCATCGTCGTCGGCGAAACGAAGAAGCCTGCGCCGGCACCGAAGCCGGAGATTGAGACGAAGAAGCCCGCCCCGGCCACGACGACGACCCACACTGTGGCGAAAGGCGACACCCTCACCTCGGTCGCGAAGAAGTATGGCACGTCGGTGGACAGCATCAAATCGGCCAACGGCCTTCGCGGCGACATGATCGGACTGGGGCAGAGGCTGAAGATCCCCGTCGTCAAGACCGCCTCCTTGTCTCCGGCCCCCGAGCCGTCGCCGAGCAAGCCCGCGCAGTCGAACTCCTACAAATACGACAACCAGCTCCTGCGCAGCGAGGAGAGCTACGGCCACTACACCGTGCTCAAGGGGGACAACCTCTACGCCCTCGCGAGGGACTTTTTCACGACGATGCCCGAACTCCAGCGCATCAACAATCTGGGGTCCAGCACGGTCATCCGTCCGGGGGACGAGATCATCGTCCCCACCTCCAAATACAACGCCTATCACAAGACGGGCCAAGTCACGGCGCGCTGAGGCGTTCCGACGGGAGAGCGAAACGAATTTGTCTCCGTGCCAATTCCCGAGGTTGTCGGGAGGCAAAGTTGAGTGGTCAAAGAAACCCGGTCCCGCAAGGGGCCGGGTTTTTCCACGTTCATGGGACGGGTAGGGGCGGAATGGTAGGCCATCAAGTGGAACATGGCGACATCCGACGCCTTGAAGTCGCAAGCGCCCGGCAGGGATGGTAGGGACGCGCGGCCCGCGCGTTCGCGTGGGATCGGAGAGCGCTCTTCGCGGACGCCCCGGCGGGATCCTCGCCATAGGCGTAGCGGTTCAGGGAGAGAGGGGCTTGCCGTCGAGGAGCTTTGGAAAAGGGCCGGACAAAGACTTCATGCCATGCCGATGGCTTTCTCAATGAGGGGCGGAGTCAATGTCCAAAGTCCTTGGGCGGCCTTTCTCCAACGTGGGGTGGGATTTCTCAAATTTGGAATTTGTCGCCTTCTGACCCCTTTTCCCCGGCCCGAGAGGGTGGTGGCCTTCGGGCCGAAGACGACGCGCAGATCCGGCATTTCCCCGCCGCAGAGCGGCAGGCACGCGAGCAGCGCCGCGAGGGCGGTCGCGGCGCGGCATGGGAGCCGGGAGGGTCTGGGGAAGGGGAGCATCGTCCTGCGCGGTTCGCGCAAGGGCCATTAGACCATCGGAACGCCCCGGAAGTCAATCGCGGCGAAGGGCCTGTGGGGGCGGGAAAGGGAAAAAGAGTTCCTGCGAATGAAGCAGGATTCGCTCACAGGGGCGGATAGACCTTGTGTTTGGGTTCGACGCCCGGCGCATCCGGCCCCATGCCGCCGCCTTTCGAAGCGTAGCGCCTCGTCTCGGTGAGTTCGTCGCCCTTGAAGCGGAAATGCGTCTCCTCGTAGGTGATGTCGCTCGTGCCTTGGAAGACGATGAGGGTTTCGTCGCCCTTCACGAAGCCGTAGGCAGCGGCCGCGTCGGCCCCGCCCTCCTCGGGATACCATTCGTTGGCGAAATCGTGCTTTCTTCCGGACGCGGTGATGATGCGGATGGGAATCTTGGGGTCTTCGCAGGTCAGGACCCACGTTCCGTTCGGATGATGGATCTCGTATTCGCGGAACTTCACGGCGACGCTCTTGATCGGTTTCCAGCCGTCGAGCTTCGGAGCGTGGGGAATGCGGCTGCGGTAGGTGCCGACCGTCCAAGGGGTGTAGCTGCTGGCGGTATCGAAGTTGCCGGTGGGAGCGGAGACACAGGCACCCAGCGAGAGTCCGACGAGTGCCAGCCAAAGGTAAGAGCGGAGGTTCATGCCGTTCTTTTCTTCGGAATGGTGGACAAGCAAGGGGAAACGGGAAATCCCCAGCATTTCCGGGGGCGGGGGCGAATGGAAATTGGTTCCCTGGCCCGAATGTACGTAAGCGTCAATAAATTGGCCCCGTGGCCGAGGTGTGGCCGAGCCGGTAGACTCGCGGGATGTCCAGGAAGCCATCCCGAGAACAGAAGGCGAGCCGCGTGAAGCGTGCCGAGTGCGAGAGTGTCGAGTTTGCCGAGGTGGAGTTCGCGGCTCCGGTCGTGCCGCGATTGGTGATCCGTTTCAGCGACGGGCTTTCGGTCCTGGTGGAGGACGAGCGGTCCGTTCCGCTCGCCGCCACCCTCATTGCCGAGTTCCGGCGCTTGCGGAAGGGAGGTGCCCGATGATCTCGCTGGCCAATGCCGCCCTCCGGATCTACGTCGCGCTCGAGCCCTGCGACATGCGCAAGGGCTTCGACGGCCTCCATGCCTCGGCCAGCCGGCATCTCCGCGACGGGCGGCTCGGGACCGGCCAGCTCTTCGTCTTCGCCAACAAGCGCCGGGACCGCATCAAGCTGCTGGAATCGCTGACCCGATTCTGCGAAGGAAGACTGCAACTTGTGGTCAACCGCGCCAAAAGCCGCGCCGCGCCACTGAAATCCTGCGAGTTCCTGGGCTACAAGCTCAACAACCGGGCGAAGCTGGCATGGACGGAAAAGGCGAGACACCGCTTCAAGGAGCGGGTCCGCGAAATCACCAGACGCAACCGGGGGCACCGGGCGAGGGACGTCATCGACGAACTGAACCTCTATGTCCGCGGCTGGCTCAATTACTACAAGCACAGCTCCACCTACAGTGAAGTGAAGGACTTGGCGGAATGGGTCAGGCGGAGGGTGAGGCTGTACTACTGGAAGCAATGGAAGCAGCCGCGCACGCGTCGCCGCAACCTGTTGGCGTTGGGAATCAACCCGGGCAGGGTGCGCCTGGCGACACGCAGCCGAAAAGGCTATTGGCGGATGAGCCAGAACTCGATTGTGCGAACCGCGCTGAACAACCGTTGGCTTGAGGAACAAGGAGTTCCGGATATGAGAGCGATCTGGATCGTTCTTCACCACGGGCCGAAAGCCCATGTCTGATTGGAACCGCCCTGTACGGAGCCGTACGCAGGGTGGTGTGGGACCCGTGGCTGGTTGAGTCAAATCTCAGTCAGTCGCGGGGACCCGATTCGGTCTTTATTTCTTTATCAGTTTTCTCCACCACGGGTGTTCAGGATCAAATAAAGCTTCAACAGATTTCTGAACATTTTTGGGCTCTATATCGTATCCAGTGGCTCGCGAGCCACTCCAATTAACTCCGACAAGCATATTGTCTTTGGTAAGTCCTGGAACCCATTTTTTTGTGAAATCTTCCCAAGATATTTCATCGGCTCGAAAAGTAGAATATGCTGGAACTGTTTTTATAATTTTTTGGACTCGGGCGAGTGACGACCAAAAAGGCTGAGCACGTTGCCCGTCTCTGGTTAAAGGGGCTGGATAACCCTCGTCATCGCGCACCGTCCATACGCGCTTTTTCTGTGCGACTTCTTTATAAAATGCGGCGGCTTGGCTGGCAGACTGACTCATATTTTTACCGAACGTGAAAGGCCATCGGACGGGCGTTAGCCCGTTCGATGCGCCGCCTTGTTGACCCCGGCCTTTTTGGTAGTTCGCTGGCCACGCTCGAGATCACAAGTGGGGTTGGTTTTGTGCCGAACGAACCCGCGCCCGATCTTGTCGTGCGTGAGGTCGTCGCCGCACTTCGGACACTTGAAACCGTTCTTTTCTGCTGTTGCTGTGGTCATCTTGATTCAGTTATACTTCTCCGCATCAGGTTTTC
>DDTJ01000084.1 GCA_002344525.1 Akkermansiaceae bacterium UBA2367 | reverse complement strand
GGGTCGGAGGGGGTTCAGGGGGAGGTAGGGGGCGGATGGAACCCGTCGCAGGGGAGAATGGCCCGATCTGCCCCTTTCCGTCAAGATTTTTCGGGCGGAACCGGGAGTTTTTCCGCAAACGTGGCCAAAAATCGCGGCTTCTGGGCACGGATTCCCGCTCCCGCCTGCTTTCCTCTTTGAAAAGCAGGCGGTGCTTCGCGAGGATCGACCGGCCATCGCTTCAATTCGCCCCGCAGGCGGCCCATTCCTCCTCGGGGAAGGGACCGGGGGCGTCCAGCACGAGACGCCTTCCGTCACCGAGGTCGAGTTCGGGGGCTTCCCAAGCGAACTCGCCCTCCGTCCACCGATCCGGCGGAAGCTCCTCGAAGTCGTCCCGCCAGACCGTGTGGCCCGGCACCTCCAGAGGCTCCATCGTCTCGATGTCGAAGGGCGGTTCGGGCGGGGGCGGCAGGGCGACGACTCCCTCCCACAGACCATGAAGCCGCAGGAAAAACTCAACCTCGGCCCGACGGATCATCGTCCCCGCCACCTTCATCGTGCCGGGGCAGCAAGGGCACTTGTGCGGATCCCCGCCCCAGACTTTCATGATGAGGGCGCGCCAGAGTGGACGCAGGGCGCGCCCGCTCCGCGGCTCGGGCGGGGGGAGGATGAAGAGGGTTCCGGGAGACGCCGTCTCCCGCCGCTCGGGCCGCCGCGCGTCCTTCATCTCCGGTCGCCGCCGTCCCGTCTTCGCCGCCAGCCCCCGGCTCCTGTTGGAGTATAGGCCGTAGTAGCGGACCGTCTGCTGGCTCTTCGGCGGGATGTGCTCGACGGCGGCGGCGNNTGGAAGTTGCATTTGGTGTGCCAGCTTCGCTTGGAGCGGTAGATGACTTTCCATGTGGTTTCGTTCCAGGTGATTTTATCGAGAGAGAACGGGGCGCGCAATAAATACTCGGCAAGCCGTTTCCTCCCCTCGACATCCTGCGGGGCGACGGGCTTCTCCCCGGCGTCGAGGCTGAAGCCGCTGTGCGTCCACGCGAGGAGTTGGCGGAGCTTCCTCTCGCCGATGAGCTTTTCGCGGCGGAGCAGGGCGAGGAAGCGGTGGCGGAACAGTTCGGCGAGTGGCTCCAGACTCTCGACAGGAAGGACATGGAAGCGTCCCTCGCGGTCCACCAGCCCCGAGGCGGCGAGGACGTGGAGGTGGGGATGGAAGTTGAGGTAGTCGCCGAAGGTCTGCACGGCGGCGATGGCGGCGATCTGCCCGTCGGGAAGATCGAGTCGCTCTCGCATCCAGTCGCGCAGGCTGTCGGTGGCGGCGTGGAAGAGGTGGTCGAGGAGCTTCCGGCGCTTTCGGAAGATGCCGCGCAGGGGCTTGGGCATGGTGAAGACGAACTGGCGGTGGGGCACGTCGAAGCAGAGGACGCGGGCGATCCAGTCGCCGGTCTGGCGGACTTTGCGCTGGTGGCAGCTCGGGCAGAAGTGGCGGGTCTTGCAGGTGAAGGCGAGGAGCCGCTCGTGGCCGCAGTCGGGACATTGCAGCCGCGTGAACCCGGCGGCGAGGTCGCCGCAGCGGTGGAACTGGCGGACGACGGCTATGGCGTCGAAGCGGAGCGGGCCGTGGATGGAGCGGTGGCGGCTTTCGTAACCGGCCACGAAATCGCCCCAGGCGCGGTGGACGATCTGCCAGAGAGGAGAGGCGCGGGGACGACGGGGACGGTAGATGGATGGCACATTAACTGTTCTAAAGAACAGTTAATGTGATCGCAAGGCTTTTCTGATTGATCGTCTTGTAAGAGCCTATCCGCACGACCCCTGAAGCAGGCAAGATGCCTGCGATACAGCACAGCCAAGATGGCTGTGTTACGGCTATTCGAGACTCTGAGTTCACCCCTCCAAATTCGGACCCAACCACCTCTCCGCCTCCTCCAGCGCCATCCCCTTCCTCGCCGCATAATCCTCCAACTGATCCCGCCCGATCTTCCCGACCCCAAAATACCGCGCCGGTTCGCTGAAGAAGTACAACCCGCTCACGGACGAGCCGGGGAACATGGCGTAGCTGGTGGTCAGCTCGATGCCGACTTTGGCCTTCACGTCGAGCAGGTCCCACAGGGTCGCCTTCTCGGTGTGGTCGGGGCAGGCGGGATACCCGGCGGCGGGGCGGATGCCGCGATAGCGCTCGTCGATCAGCTCCTCGACGCCGAGATTCTCGCCGATCCCGAAGCCCATGAATCTCCGCACCTTGCGGTGGAGCCATTCGGCGGTTCCTTCGGCGAAGCGGTCGGCGAGGGCCTGAATGAGGATGGCGGTGTAGTCGTCGTGCTTGTCGCGAAAGGTCTTGGCATATTCCTCGACTTCGTTCCCGGCGGTGACGGCGAAGGCTCCGAGGTAGTCGGCTCGGCCGCTGTCGAGGGGGGCGACGAAGTCGGCGAGGCTCTGGAAGGGAGTGCCGGGCTGGACTTTCTCCTTCTGCTGGCGCAGGAAATGGAAGGTGGCGAGCGTTTCGCTCCGCGAGTCGTCAGTGAAGAGCCGCACGTCCTCTCCGGTGGAGGCGGCGGGCCAGACGCCCCAGACGCCTCGGGCGTGGACGCGGTGGTTCGCGATCAGCTCATCGAGGACGCGGCGGGCGTCGTCGTAGAGCTTCTGCGCCTCGGTGCCATGCCGCTCGTGCTGGAGGATCTTGGGGAAGACGCCCCGTAGTTCCCAGGCGTGGAAGAAGGGGGTCCAGTCGAAGATCTCGGCGACTTCGGCGAGGGGCACGGGGTCTTCGAGATGGGCTCCGATGGACTCGGGAGTCGCGATATCGGCGGCAGCCCAGTCGATCTGGTATTTCTGCCGCTGCGCCTCCTCGTAGGGGACGTAGACGGCGGTGGAGCCTTTGCCGGCGAAGAGGGTGCGCTCGCGCTCCTCCTTGATGCGGTGCTCGGCGAGGAAGCCTTCGCGCAGGTTCTCGGAGAGGAGGGAGTTGCAGACGCCGACGACGAGGGAGGCGTCGATGACATGGACGACGGGCTGCCCGAAATGCGGGGCGATCTTGATGGCGGTGTGGGCGCGGGAGGTGGTGGCTCCGCCGATGAGGAGGGGCTGTTTGACGCCGCGCTTCTCGAACTCCTTGGCATTGTAGATCATCTCGTCGAGGGAGGGGGTGATGAGCCCGCTGAGGCCGATGATGTCGGCCCGATGCTCGGCGGCGGCGGCGAGGATGCGGTCGCAATCGACCATGACGCCGAGATCGATGACCTTGTAGCCGTTGCAGCCGAGGACGACGCCGACGATGTTCTTGCCG
>DDTJ01000050.1 GCA_002344525.1 Akkermansiaceae bacterium UBA2367 | reverse complement strand
GCGGGGGAGGGCGGGGATGGAGGGGTGCGCTTGAAACGTCGTCGTCCCTCCTCCTGGGTCGATTTCGCCAAAAACAGTGAACATCCTCCGCAACTCGTTCGTCTAACCCATAGAGCGTCCTCCCTAGAGGGCGCGGAAGTTTCAAAACCCACCCAGACGAAAACCCCAAACCCCGGCGACATGCCGCCCGCATCGCGACGGGGTCCCCGAAAGAAGCGAGAACTCCTGACAGAATCCTCACCGAGGGAAATCCCGAAGGCCGGGAAGACCCCGGGGACCCCCGAAAAGAGACGGGCTGCCGGTCGCCGAAACAAGCGACACGATCATGGCAGCCTGTTTCCATTCCCACGCTTCCCTCCCGATCGGCCCGGCTCACGGCACGAAAGGCCGCCCCCGGCTCGGGATCGCCCTCTCCTCCGGCGGGGCCAAGGGCCTCGCCCACATCGGAGTCATCCAAGTCCTTGAGGAGAACGGCATCCCCGTCCACGCCATCGCCGGCACCAGCATGGGCGCCTACGTCGGCGGCATGTGGGCCTCGGGCCTGAACGGGAGGGAGCTGGAGGAACTCGCCGCGACCATGGCCGTCCGGCGCGACCTCTGGGGCCTCGTCGATCCGCTGCTGCCCCCGCGCCGGGGCTTCGTCGGTGGCCGCAAGATCCTTGCCCGCCTCCGGGACACGCTCGGCGAGAGGACCTTCGACGAGCTTGCGAAACCCTTCCTCTGCGTCGCGACCGAGCTGAACGGCTACGGACGCGCCGTCCTGCGCGAAGGCGAGGTCGCCACCGCCATCCTCGCGAGCCTCGCCATCCCCGGCATCGTCGCCCCGGTCCTGCGCGAGGGGGTCGAATACATCGACGGCGGCGTCTCCGAACCTCTCCCCGTGGACGCCCTGCGCGAGTTCGGCGGGGTGGACAAAATCGTCGCCGTGAACGTGCTGCCCCGCCCCGGCGAAGCGGGCCGCTTCCGCCACAACCCAGCCGACTACAAGCCGTGGAAGAACCCCTGCTCCTGGCTCAACCAGAAGACGAACCTCTTCGCCCGCGGCAACCTCCTCGACATCCTCCGCGGCGCGGCGATGGGCTCGCAAATGCGCCTCGTCGATCGCAGCGCCTCGCACGCCGACCTCGTCATCCACGCGGTCAGCCCGATGCCCCGCTGGCACGACTACAACAACCACCGCTCCTACATCGAGCTGGGGCGCGTCGCCGCCGAGAACTACCTGCCCGAGATCCGCGCCCTCCTCCGACTTTCCGACAAACCCGAAGTCAAACCCGAACCGGAGGCACTGATCGCGACATGAACACGACCCGCCTGAGCACACACTGGGATTCCCTCTCCGCCGACGAACTGCGGCATCTGCAAGGCGTGAAGCTGCGACGCTACCTCGCCGACAACGTCGCGCCCTTCTCGAAGCACTACCGCGACCTCTTCGCGAAGGAGGGCATCGACCCGTTCTCCATCCGCACGGTCGAGGACCTCGCGAAGCTGCCCTTCACCTCGAAGCGCCATCTCGTTGACGACCCCGCGACCGGCTCCCGCGTGAAGGACTTCGTCCTCGTGCCCGACGAAGCGATTCTCCGCAAACGTCCCGCGACGATTCTGAAGGCGCTCCGCCACGGTCGCGCGGCGGTGAAGGCGGGCTTCGAGCGCGAATACCGGCCCATCCTCATGACCAGCACCACGGGCCGCTCCACCGAGCCCGTGCCCTTCCTCTACACCGCGCATGACCTCGATATCCTGAGCGTGACCGGCCGCCGCATGATGGAGATCTGCGAATCCGACCCCGCCTACCGCCATCTCAACCTCTTCCCCTTCGCCCCGCACCTCGCCTTCTGGCTCGCGCACTACGCCGGGCTCGGCTACGGCACCTTCGTCCTCTCCTCCGGCGGCGGGAAGGTCATGGGCACCGAGGGCAACGTGCGCTTCCTCGACAAGATCCGGCCCGAGGCCCTCATCGGGATGCCCACCTTCCTCTACCACGTCCTCTCCCTCGCGGTGGAGCGCGGCCTCGCCGTGCCGAAGCTGCGCAAGATCGTCCTCGGCGGCGAGAAAGTCCCGCCCGGCACCCGCCGCAAGCTGCGCGCCCTCTGCGCCGAACTCGGCGCTGGCAAAGTCGATGTGATGGCCACCTACGGTTTCACCGAGGCGAAGATGGCTTGGCCCGAATGCCCCGGTCACGGGATGGACGGCGCGCCCGGCTACCACCTCTCGCCCGACCTCGGCATCGTGGAGATCGTCGATCCCGAGACCGGCCTCGTCGTCGGCGAGGGCGAGCCGGGCGAGATCGTCTTCACTCCCCTCGACAGCCGAGGCAGCGTCGTCCTGCGCTACCGCACCGGGGACCGCATCTCCGGTGGACTCGTCCACGAAGCCTGCCCCGCCTGCGGACGCACCGCTCCCCGCCTCGTCGGCGAGATCTCGCGCGTCACCGACATGAAGCGCCTCCGCATCGGCAAGGTCAAAGGCACCCTCGTGAACTTCAACGAGCTGGAAAACCTCCTCGACAACCTCGACCGCGTCGGTGCCTGGCAGATCGAACTACGCAAGCGCAACGACGACCCCCTCGAAGTCGATGAAATCGTCGTCCACATCGCCCCGAGCGGTCGCGTCTCGCGCTCCTCCCTCGCGCACGAGATCGAGGAGCGCTTCCGCGCCGCGACCGAACTGACCCCGAACCGGATCGAGTTCCACAGCGCCGAGCACCTCCGCGCCCTGCAAGGCGTGGGCCGCGCCCTGAAGGAGGAGAAAGTCGTCGATCACCGCGACGTGCCCGCGCCCGATGCCGGAGGCAAACCCGAACTGACCACCCTGACCGAACCATGAAAACACCCTCCCGCGATCCTGACAAAACCCTCGTCGTCATCGACGGCGTCCGCACCCCCTTCCTGAAAATGGGGAGCGACTTCGCCTCCATCGACGCGACCGAACAGGGTCGGGTCGTGGTGCAGACCCTCTTGACCCGCACCGGGATCGATCCCGCGTCCATCGACGAACTGATCTTCGGCTGCGTCTCCCAGCCCGCCGACGCCGCGAACCTCGCCCGCGTCGTCGCCCTGCGCGCGGGCCTGCCCGAGACCGTCCCGGCCATGACCGTGCATCGCAACTGCGCCAGCGGGCTGGAGGCCCTCACCGTCGCGGCGGAGCGCCTCGCCGCCGGACGCGGCGAAGTCTTCGTCGTCGGAGGCACCGAGAACATGACCCGCATCCCCCTCCTCTTCTCTTTGGCCGCGGCCGCCAAGTTCGCGGCCTTGTCGCGGGCGAAATCTGCGGGCGGAAAGGCGGCCGCGGCCATCGGCTTCCGGCCTGCCGATTTCGCCCCGGTCGCGGGGCTGAAGCTCGGCCTCACCGATCCCGTCTCCGGCCTGAACATGGGCGAGACCGCCGAGGTCCTCGC
>DDTJ01000034.1 GCA_002344525.1 Akkermansiaceae bacterium UBA2367 | reverse complement strand
TCTTGAAAGCGAATTGGAATAAGACAGCCGGAAGGCGTCGGGTCCGCTACGCGGCGAAACTCTCCCCGCAGGAGCAAGTCACCGCCGCGTTGGGGTTCTTCACCTTGAAACCGCCCTGTTGCAGGTCGTCGCTGAAGTCCAGTTCCGACCCGGTCACGAAGAGGGCGCTCTTCGGATCGACGACGACGCGGACCTGGTTCGATTCCACGAGGATGTCGCGGTTCGCCGGGCCGTCGACGAGGTCCATCTTGTATTGCAGGCCCGAACAGCCGCCGCCGATCACCGCGACGCGCAGGGCCCCGTGCTCCAAGCGGCCCTGCTTCTTCAGCAAGGAGCGCAGCTTCGCCGAGGCCCCGTCGAGGACCTTGATGAGGGTTTCGTTGCCGATCTTGTAGTTGACCTCGGTCACGCGGGAAAATCAGGCAGCCGACGCGCTCGCGCAAGGTCGAATCGCCCCCCCGCAGCCTATCTCGCCTGTGGCAGCCAACGCCCCTGCTTCAAACCCGCCCCGCCAGCAGCTCGCGCTGGAAGACCAGTTCCTTCGGGAGGTGGTCGTAGAGCCGCAGGTAGAGGTCGGCTTCGGAGAGCAGCTCCTGGCGGATCTCCTCGCGGCTCACATGCATCAGCTCGGCGTATTGCTCCTCGCTGAAATCGAGCCCTTCGAAATTCAGCTCCCGGTAGCGCGGCACCCAGCCGAAACTCGACTCGTGCCCCCTCCCCCGCCCGCGCACGCGGTCGAAGATCCACTCCAGCACGCGCATGTTCTCCTGGAAGCCGGGCCAGAGGAATTTCCCGTCCTTGCCCTTGCGGAACCAGTTCACGTGGAAGATGCGCGGCAATTCGGGGATGCGCTTCCGCATCTCCAACCAGTGGGCGAAGTAGTCGCCCATGTTGTAGCCGCAGAAGGGCAGCATGGCGAAAGGGTCGTGACGGATTTTCCCGATCGCGCCCTCGGCGGCGGCGGTCGTCTCCGAGCCGAGGTTGGCCCCGAGGAAGACGCCGTGGACCCAGTTGAAGGCTTGGAAGACGAGCGGCATGGTCGTGGCGCGGCGTCCGCCGAAGACGATGGCGTCGATGGGCACGCCTTCGGGGTTCTCCCAATCGGGATCGATCGCGGGACACTGCGAGGCGGGGCAGGTGAAGCGCGAGTTCGGATGCGCGGCGGGCGTTTCCGACTGCGGTGTCCACGGGTTGCCGCGCCAGTCGGTCAACCCGGCGGGCGGCTCGTCGGTGAGCCCCTCCCACCAGACGTCGCCGTCGGAGGTGAGGGCGACGTTGGTGAAGATCGTGTTTCGATCCATCGACGCCATCGCGTTCGGGTTCGACTTGGGCGAGGTGCCTGGAGCCACGCCGAAGTAGCCCGACTCGGGATTGATGGCGCGGAGCCGCCCGTCCCCGCCCGGACGCAGCCAAGCGATGTCGTCGCCCACGGTCGTCACTTTCCAGCCTTTCTCGCGATAGACCGGAGGTGGGATGAGCATGGCGAAGTTCGTCTTGCCGCAGGCGCTGGGGAAGGCGGCGGCGAGGTAGCGCTTCTCGCCCTCGGGATTCTCCACACCGCTGATGAGCATGTGCTCGGCCATCCAGCCCTCCTCGCGGGCGATGACTGAGGCGATGCGCAGGGCGAGGCATTTCTTCCCGAGGAGGGCGTTGCCGCCGTAGCCGCTGCCGTAGCTCCAGATCTCGCGCTCGGCGGGGAAATGGACGATGTATTTGTCAGGATTGCAGGGCCAGGGCACGTCGGCTTGGCCGGGCCGCAGCGGCGCGCCGACGGAGTGGACGCAGGGGATGAACTCGCCGTCCTCCCCGAGCCGCTCCAAGACGGGAGCGCCCATGCGGGTCATGATCTTCATGTTCACCGCGACGTAGGCCGAGTCCGTCACCTCGACGCCGACGAGGGAATAGGGCGAAGCGAGCGGCCCCATGCAGAAGGGGATCACATACATCGTGCGGCCCTCCATGCACCCGGCGAACAACTCCTTCAGCTTCGCCCGCATCTCCGCCGGAGGGCGCCAGTGGTTCGTCGGCCCGGCGAAGGCCTCGCGGCGGCTGCAAATGAAGGTGCGGTCCTCGACCCGCGCCACGTCGGCGGGATCGGAAAGGGCGAGGTAGCTGTCGGGGCGTTTCTCGGGGTTCAGCTTGCGGAAGGTGCCCGCCGCGACCAGTTCGCCGCAGAGGCGGTGCCATTCCTCGTCCGAGCCGTCGCACCAGACGACCTTGTCGGGGCGGCAGAGGGATTTCAGATCCTCGACCCAAGCGAGGAGGCGGCGATGCGTGGTGGGAGGCGTCGGCATGGTTCAGACTAGCGGGAGCGGAGGGGTTGTCCAGAGAATCGCTTCCTACGCTCTCTCTCTTACGAATGCGAGGGAGTCGGCGAGACGGTCGAAACGCAAATCCGGTTCCAAGCGACTCCGGAAAATCCGGTCTGTCATTTGCCCAAAAAGATCCAAGGCGGCTCGGCGAGCTCCCGCGTCTCCGCGCCTTGGCGCTCGCGCACCCAGAGGGCGACGGGCTGGCGGTTGGAGTTGCGTTCGCTGACCCCGAAAAGGTTCAAGGTCGCGTCGGCGACGAGGAAGGCGGGCTCGTCGGCCTTCCAGCCGCTGTTGGAGTCGAGGAAGACGCCGTTGATTTCGGTGGTCCCTCCGGCGCTGGTCTCGACGAGGGTGCCGGGGTTCTCCGCCCTCAGTCCGAGAATCCAGAGCTGGCCTCCGGCATTGCGGCATTTCACGCCTTCGCGGGTGCTGTTGAGCTGGCGGCACCAAGCGCTCTGGCCGGGGCCGAGGCGGTCGAGATGGCCGCGGAGGTCGTCGAGGAAGAGGTCGCCCTTGCCCCGCCCCTCGACGGCGATGCCGATGGAGGAGCTGACGACGAGGGTGCGGGCGCTCTCGTGCCGCAGACGGAGGTCGGTCCCGCCGACGGGGCCGCCGAGGCGCTCGACGATGACGACAGGGGCATCGGGCAAGTTCTGCGGATGCTTGCCGTCGACGAGGCTCCAGACGGCCTCGCCCCCGGCGGTGAAGCGGCCCTCCAGCCCGATGATCCTCTGCACGGGGCCGCGGATCTCGACGGGGGAGCCGAAGCGGAAATTGACCCCGGCGGGCAGGTAGACGGTTTTCGCCCCGGAGTCGATGGCCTTCTGCAGGGCGGCGCTGGCGTCGGCGGCTCCGGCGGGGTCGGCACCGAAGTCGAGGAGGTTGGCCCAGTCCTTCGCGGGATCGCCCCAAGGGACTTCGGGCGTCTCCTTGACGGGGAGATGGGCGACCTCCCCGGCGGTGGCGAAACTGCCGTCGTCAACCTCGCGGAAGAGGGAGCGCACGTTGCGGTGCGAGCTGTCCTCGGCCACGGTGCCGGGGGGATCGAGATCGCCTTTGTCGCGACCCTTGTCGTCGTGGTCGATGGCGCGGTCGTAGCCGAGGAGATCGACGTTGCGCAGATACATCTGGCGCTGGTTGTGGATGGCGGGGGCTCCGCGCTCGGCTTGGATGCCGTGGAGATGGGAGTCGAGCAGGACGACCGCGCCCCAAGAGTCCTTCTCGTTGTAGAGGGCGGGGACGCGGTTCTCGCTGACGAGGCCGCGCGCGAAGACCATCTGATGGTAGTTCCACCAGCCGAGGCGGCGCTGCCGGGAAAGGAGGATGTGCTCGAAGGTGGCGGAGTTCACCGGCCATTTCGTGACGACGCCGAATTCGAAGCCCTCGACGGTGAGGTGGCGGACGAGGAGGGGGCCGATCTCGTCGCAATGGCCGAGGTCGAGTCCGATCCGGCCCGATCCCGGGGCGGCGCGGATCGCGACCTTGCGCACCGTGCCTTGGCTGCTGGCGTTGAATTGCAGGCCGATGGCCCCCGCGTTGCGTGGGCCTATCTCGATGCTCAGGTCGCGCACGGCGTTGCGGAAGCGCTGCGCCGGGGCGGACCCGGTCCAGATCACGGCCTTGGGCTTCCCCGCATCGGCGAAGCCGGGGCTACCCTCGGGCAGTCGCAGGATGGTAAGCGTCTCGCCCGCGCCTTGGAGGATGGTGCGCTTCTGCGCGTTGCCGCCGCCGTCGCCCTCGGGCCAGCGCAGGGTGTCGCTGACGAGGTAGACGCCGGGAGGGAGATGGACGATGCGGTTGCCGTTCGGGTAGGCGTCGAGGGCGGCCTGGATCGCGGCGGTGTCGTCGCCTTCGTCGTCGGGCACGGCACCGTGGGCGGTCGCATCGACAATGCCTCCGTCGGCGGGGAAGGCGACGTGCTCGGCCCAAGCAAGCGCGGGAGCCGCCAAGATCGCGAAGACGAGGCCGGAAAAGAACGGGTTCACCCCGGCATTATAGCGGAAGCTCCGGTGACCGCGAGGGCGCGTTAGCGGGCTTGGCTCGGCGAGGTCGATGCCGGGCGGATGATGAGCGGCGGCGGGGCCGACTCGCCGCTTTCGAGGCCGATGGTCGATTCGTAGCTGCCCGCCGCCGGGGGGATGTAGTAGACGCTGGAGCGCGGCAAGCGGGGACGCTTCGGCAGCCCCACGGAACTGGCGGGGGCCATCGCCCGCTGCTTCGCGTCGACCGGGGCGATGGAGGCCTCGCGGTCCCCTTGGACGAATTTCGATTCGTCGAGACGGATCGCGGAGGAGGGTCTCCAAGCGTCGTCGATCCTCACCGCGCCGGGCGTGATCTCGCGCTCGTCCTCGCGGTCCACGGGAAGGTGGTTGACGAGGCCGGACTCATCGACATGGCGCGAGTGGCGCGGAATGCGGACCTCGTCGTGCTTTTTGAAGCGGACGGGCGCGCCGGAGAGCGGCTGCTCGGGCCAGGGCTTGCCCTCGGTCTTGGCGGTGACGCGGGCGATGGCCTCGCGGATTTCCTCGTCGAGCCTCCGCGACTCTTCCGGAGTGCTTGGCATGAACGCTCCGGTGGAGGGGGCGGTGTCGTCAGCCAAAGCGGCGGCCATTTTCTCCGCCGTCGCGAGGAAGGCGGCGCGGATGTCCCCCGCCCGTTCGGGAGCGGCGTCGAGAGCGCTTTCGGCAAAAAGGGAGTCGTCCTCGGGAAATTCGAGACGCGCGGCGTAAAGGAGGCGGGTAAAGACAGCGGCGTCGAGATCGGGGGAGACAAGGGCGGTGGCGAGCAGCTCGCGGCGCGAGTCCGGGTTGGTCTGGAGCGCGTCCTGAAAGAGGACGACGGCTTGATCGGGATGGGCTTCAAGGCCGACGCGCAGGATCTCCGCCGCCGCCGCCGGGTCGAGCGCGGCCTCGGAGGCACGGACGACGGGAACGCACCAAAGCACGAGGACACCAAGCAGGGGGATTGCGAACTTCATCACCGTCGAAATGGAGCGGGTAGTGGGAATCGAACCCACATAACTAGCTTGGAAGGCTAGGGCTTTACCACTAAGCTATACCCGCGTTCGCCATACGGTTCCAGATTTTATAAAAAATTCAACTAATTTTTATAATCTCTGGAAGTTAATCGACTGGGACCGCACCCGGTGGACATGTCCGCCGGGAAAGATGAATGTAGCCGGGAGCATCGGGTTGCCAAGCCTGTTTTTTCATGAAGCGAAGCCGCCATCCCCTCGCTTGGCCCGCACGAATCGGGAACGGGCTGCGCAAAGCCCCGCTCCTCGCCGCCACTTTCGCCGGGATCGGGGGCATCGCCGCAGTGGATTCGGGGAGGGTGGGATGGTTCCTGCTCGTCGGTCTGCTGCTCGTGACCGGGGCGGCCATGATCGTGCCCCGGCAGCGTCCGCTCGCGGCGGTCGTCGCGGGATGCGCCCTCGCCTTTCTCCTGCTCGGCTGGAGGCACCACGCCCGCCTCGCGGAAATCCACGCCTTCCCGCTCGCCTCGGCCCTCGCGACCGGGCGGACGGTCCAGATCGAGGGGGAGGGCTGGATCGCGGACACCGCCGACTACGGCGCGCGCTCCGTGTCCACGACGATGCGGATCGAACGCCTCGTCGTGGGCGGGCGCGAGCTTCCCTGCGACCACCGGGTCCCCTGCTGGATCCAGAAGCTGCCCCACGGCCTCGCCTACGGGACGCCCCTCCGCTTCACAGGGCGGCTCGTTCCACTGGAGGGATCGGCGGTGCCGGGCGGCTTCGACGCGGGGGTCTTCTATTTCCGCCAGTCGGGCTCCCTCGCGAAACTTGAGATCCGCGAAGGCGACCGCCTCGAACCACAACCAGGCCGGAGGGGATCGCCCCTCGTGCGCTCCGCCCTCGACCTGCGGGTCCGGTTCGAAAAGGCCCTCCTCCTCGGCGTGCCCGCCGCCCACGAACCCTACGCCCGCCTCGTCGCGGCGATGGCCCTGGGAGCGAGGGAGAGCTCGCCCGAGGAACTGGAGGACGCCTTCCGCCTCAGCGGCACGATGCACCTCTTCGCCGTCTCGGGGCTGAACGTGGCCATCGTCGCGGCGATGCTGATCGGGCTGGCCTCCTTCTTCGGCATCCCGAAGGCCCGCGCCGCTCCGGTCGCGATCCCCGTCGTGCTGTTCTACGCCGCCATCACCGGGCTGAGCCCCTCGGCCGTGCGGGCCGCGCTGATGGCCTCGGCCTTCCTCGCCGGCTACGCCCTGCGGGAGAAGCCCCGCCTTCTCAACAGCCTCGGCTTTGCCGCGATCCTGCTCCTCGCCTGGGACACCCAGCCGCTCTTCCTGCCGGGCTTCCAACTTTCCTTCGCCGTGGTCCTCTTCATCGCCCTGTTCGCCCATCCCTTCAGCGGTGCCTTCGCGAAGCCCTTCCTCGCCGATCCCTTCCTGCCGAGGGGCCTCGTCCGCCCGGCCCGCCGCCTCGGCGACAGCTTCGCCCGGCAGGTGGCCTCCCTCGCCGCCGTCTCCTCCGCCTCCTGGCTCGGGTCGCTGGGTCTGCTCGCCTGGCATTTCGAAAGCGTTTCCCTCGTCGGACTCGTGGCGAACATCCTGATGGTTCCGACGGCCTCGGTCATCATGGGGATCTCGGCGGCGTCCCTGACCGCCTACGGTCTCGGCCTCACTTGGGTCGTCCTGCTGGCGAACCGACTCAACGCCGGCGTCTCCCTCTGCCTCGCGGGCATGGCCCAGTTTTTCGCCGACCTGCCCGGCGCCACCTTGAACACGGGCAACGACCGACCAGTGGCGGCGGAAATCCTCCGGCTCGACCTCGTCGGCCAGCGGGGCGACGGCGCCGCCCTGCTCGAAATCCCTTCCGACCGTCCCGGAAAACCCCTGCGCTGGATGATCGACACCGGAGGCGTGCGCACCTACCAAGGCCACATCCTCCCCCTGCTCCGCCACCGTGGCATCAACCGCCTCGACGCCCTCGTCCTCACCCATGGCGACGAAGGCCATCTCGGCGCGGCGACCTCGGTGATGCACCAATTCCGCCCCTCCCTCCTCCTCGAATCCGCCGTCGCGAACCGCTCCCCCTCCCATCCGGACATCCTCGCCGCCGCCGGACGTCTCGGCATCGACCGCGTGACCGTGGACCGCGGCCATCGCCTCGCCATCGGGAACGGCGCGACCCTGACCGTGCTCCACCCCTCCGCCGAGGCTCCCGGACGCCTCGCCGACGACCGCGCCCTCGTCCTCAAGCTGGCCTTTGCCGGGCGCACCCTCCTCCTCACCTCCGACAGCGGTTTCGACACCGAGCAATCCCTCCTCCAATCTGGAGCCGACCTCCGCGCCGAAGTCTGGATTCGGGGTCAGCACAGCGACGCGCCCTCGGGGATGCCCGCCTTCGTCGACGCCGTCTCCCCGCGCGCCGTGGTTTCGACCCATTCCGAATTCCCCGCCTCCGAACGCATCCCCGCCGCCCTGCGGGAGCATCTGAGCCAGCGCGGCATCCCCCTCTTCGATCTCGAATCCGCTGGCGCCGTCTCCATCGAAGCGGGGGCGGAAGCGCTTCGCATCACGCCTTTCGCCATCCCGGACGCCGCCCTCTCATGGCCCGACCCATCCCCCGCCCCACGGCAGACTTTTAAAAAAGACTAAGAAGCGACCCCCTTCCGCCGTCCCGGAGAACCACAGCAGTGCTTTCGAACCGCTGCGCCGGAATGTGATTAAGAGCCGCTTTCTATTTCGTTGTTGAAATATTTAGAAATTACGAATTTTTCGTGTTAAGTTGATCCGTTCCCAAGTCCGCGAAATTGACTTTCCGCCGAAAGCCACTTAAAGCAGGACGAGGTTCGCGCCCATGCAAATGATCGAAGTCCATCCACGGCACGCCGTCCTCGCCCTCGCCTCTGCGGGAGCTTTGGCGCTGGCGAGTTGCACGAGCACTTCCTCCTCCTTGAGCCGCAGCGCGAGCCACAGGGCCAGCGCCGCCACCGCGAGCGTGACGGAGACGCCGACCGAAGACCCCGGTTCGACCTCCCCCCCGGCTGCCCCTTCCAGCTCTCCCGCCGACGCGCCCGCCGACGCGCCCGCCCTCGCCGTCGGTCGCCCTGCGGCCCCCGCGCCGAACGACCCGGTCGCCATTCCCAAACCGCAACCCTCGGCCCCGGCCACCGTCCTCGCCTCCGTCCCCCGCACTCCCGTGGCGAACCGGCCCACCAACCAGATCATGATGGTCCGCACCACCGCCTACACCCACAGCGAGTCGGACCACTTGAAATACGGACGCAAGAGCGCCGCTGGCAACACCCTCCAATACGGCTCCCAAGTCCGCAGCGCCGCCGCCGACTGGTCGAAATACCCCCTCGGGACCCGCTTCATGATCGAGGGCATGCCCTACGAATACGTCGTCGACGACTACGGCAGCGCCCTCGTCGGCACCGAGACCATCGACATCTACAAACCCGAGAAGGGCACGATGAACCAGTGGGGCGTGCGCAACGTCCCCATCCGCGTGCTGGAGTGGGGCTCCTTCGAGGAAAGCCGCAAGATCCTCGACGGTCGCAAGCACGTCCGCCACGCCGATCATGTGCGCAAGATGCTGAACGAGATCGAGAAGAAAGCCCGCACAGGGGACATCCCCGGCGGCGATATCAAGGCCTGACGCGGCGGCGTCCCCTGTCGCGATGACGAAAGCGGAGCGCTGCGCCCACATCGCGGAACGGCTCGGGGAACTCTATCCCGAGACGCCCATCCCCCTCGACCACCGCGATCCCTACACCCTCCTCGTCGCGGTGCTGCTCTCGGCCCAATGCACCGACGTGCGGGTGAACCAAGTCACCCCGCGCCTCTTCGCCCTCGCCGACACGCCCGAAGGGATGGCGCGGGTTCCCGTCGAGGCCATCCGCGAGATCATCAAACCCTGCGGACTCTCCCCCCGCAAATCCGCCGCCATCTCCGAACTCTCCAAGATCCTCGTCGAACGATACGGAGGCCAAGTGCCGCAAGATTTCGCGGCCCTCGAAGCCCTGCCCGGCGTCGGCCACAAGACCGCCTCCGTCGTGATGAGCCAAGCCTTCGGCGTGCCCGCCTTCCCCGTCGACACCCACATCCACCGCCTCGCCCAGCGCTGGAAGCTGACGAGCGGGAAGAACGTCGTCGAGACCGAGCGAGACCTGAAGCGCGCCTTTCCCGAGGACCAGTGGAACGCCCTGCACCTCCGCATCATCTTCTACGGGCGCGAGCACTGCACCGCCCGCGGCTGCGACGGCACCGTCTGCGAAATCTGCCGGACGCTTTTCCCCGGAAGGGCCAAGCCGGTGAAGACGCGGAAGTGATTTTTCTAGTTCCGGCTTTGGGCCGTTATGACAGGACAAGAACTGACTCGAACGGACTCGTATCAAGATCGCGGATGTCTTGTTCATGAGCGTTGATGATTCGGACAATCTGATCGCGAGTGCAGTTGCCTATGCGGAGCCACACGACTTTAGGCGGATGGCCATGAAGCAGGCTGCGCTGTTGAAAATCGGAATCCTTCGAGACGACCGTGAATCCGTTCGTCCGAGCATGCTCCCAAACTTCCTCATCGGTCCGCCCAAGCAAGCCGCACTCCCGGACATGGGCACTGCCGGGAAACAACGTCGTCAGGAGTTGCGGGAGTTTGGGTGAGAGGTTCTCATCGAACAGCAGCTTCATACGGGACGACGTTCAGGCGACGATCACGATCCGCCGCGAAAGCAAAGCATGCCTGGATATCGTCGGCGGTCAGGTCAGGGAAATCATCAAGGACCTCCACCACCGTCATACCGCCACCGAGGTAATCAAAAACATCCGCCACAGCAATCCGTGTGCCGCGAACACAGGGTTTCCCGCTGCGGACAAGGGGGTCGATAGTGATGCGATCACGGTAGTCCATGGTTCAAGCGTATTGGAGGGAGGGTCGAAATGCAAGCCCCGCGAGACACACCATCCAAGCTAGGCCCGAAGAAACACCAGTGTTCCCAAGTAGACCAAGTAGGAGAGCACGAACGCGATCCCCTCCTTGCGCGACACCATGCGATCGCTCCTGAACACGGGATAGCACGCGATGGCCACGGCGGCGGCCAGGGGGAGGTCGAACCAGAGGACGTCCCGGCTCACCGCGACCCCGTGGGGTGCGGCGATGCAGGTGATCCCGAGGATCACGAGGATGTTGGTCCCCGCGATGTTGCCGACGGCGAGCGGCCCCAGCCCATCGACCACCGCCGTGATGCCCACCGCCAGCTCCGGCATGCTCGTGCCCACGGAGACAATGGTGAGCCCGATGATGACCGGCTTCACCCCGAGCAGGACCGCGATCCTCGCCGCGCCGCGCAGGACAAGCTCGGCCCCCAGCAGGATGATGCCGAGCCCGGCGAGGAAAACGAGCGAAGGGTGGAGGTTCATTCCTATGCGCTCAGCCGTTTTTGTCGCGGACGGGAAACTTGGCTCACCCCCTCCCCAACTGGAACAGCCCGCGCTTCAGCGCCTCGGTCACGGCGTGGGTGCGGTCCTTGGCGTTGAGCTTGGCGAGGATGGACTTCACGTGGTTTTTGACGGTGTTTTCCGAGAGGGAGAGCAGTTCGCCGATCTCCTTGTTGGCCTTGCCTTGGGCGACGAGCTTGAGGATCTCCAGTTCGCGTCCGGTGAGGTGGCTGCTGTGCTCGCTCTTGGCGAGGAGGAGGGAGATCTCGGGCGGGAGGAAGCGCTCGCCGCGTCCCACGGCGCGGATCGCCTTGAGGAGTTCGGCGCTGTCCTTGTCCTTCGAGAGGTAGCCTTGGATGCCGGCGTCGAAGCCGCGGCGCACGTCCTCCTCCTGCATGAAACTGGAGAGCATCAGGATCTTGTGCCCGCGCAGGGTCTCGGCGACCTCGATGCCGCTCATGTCGCGGAGGCGCAAGTCGAGGACGATGACGTCGGGCCGATGCTGCGAGGCGAGGGCGATGGCCTCCTCCCCGCCGTTGGCTTCGGCGACGACGACGAGGTCGGGCTCGTCCCCGATGAGACTGGCGAGACCGCGGCGGACGATGAGGTGGTCGTCGACGAGGAGGACGGAGAGGGGCTTTTCGGGGGTGCTCATGGGGTTTGGGGACCGCTGATCTACGCTGATTTTTTTGGGTGGTGCTGGCTTGCCCTTTACGTTCACATTCGCGGAAATTTGCGGGGATTCGCGGCCATTCGCGTCAAAAAAATGGGGAACGCGAATGGACACGAATGAAACGCGAATCACCGCGAATGAAGGAGGTTTTGCAACGCTCTCGTGAGGGTATTCCCGAATGGTGGGATTCTCATTCATTCCCGCCCCCCAAATTCAAAGAAAGCTCCACGGAGGTGCCTTGTCCGGGGGCGGAATGGATGGCGAAACCGGCCCCGAGGCGCTGCGCCCGCTCGCGCATCCCCCGGATGCCGTAGTGGCCTTCGGGGGGCTTGGAGGAGACGGCGAAACCGGCGCCGTCGTCGGCGACGACGATGCGCGCCTGCCCGTCCGCGGCGACGAGGGAGACCTTGAGATGCTTCGCCCCGCTGTGACGCAGGGCGTTGGCGACCGCCTCGAGGACGACGCGGTGGCAGCCGAAGGCGGTCTCGGGGGGGAATCCGAGGCGGTCGTTCCAGCCGACCCGCTCAGCCTCGAAAGCGACGCCGGCCTCCTCGCAACGCGCTCGCGCGGCGGCGAGGGTGGCCTCGGGGAAGTCGAGGGATTCCGCCCCCGTGGGGACGCGCAGGCCGATGAGGGAGTCGCGCGCCTCGGCGAGGCTGTGCTCGACCATCTCCCGCGCGGCGTCGAGCTTGTCCCGCGCCTTCGCCGGGTCGCTGGCGAGGTGGTTGGCGACGGAGGCGAGCTGGTAGCCGACCCCGGAGAAACCTTGGGACAGGGTGTCGTGCAGCTCGCGGGCGATGCGGTTGCGCTCTTCGAGGGTGGCGTTGGACTCGATCTGCTCGGCGATGAGGGCGGTCTGCTGTTTCACCCGGCGGTTCAGGGCGAGGAGCGAGGCGAGGAAGAGGAGGGCGCCGACCGCGAGGATGGCGATGGCGGTCCAGAGGCGGCCCGGGGTCCACCACGAGGGCACGGCGAGCACCGCGACATCCTCGGCGGAACGCAGGGCCACGGTGACGGAGCGCACCTCGCCGCGCTCGTCGGCGTCGACCCGCTTCACCCCGCGCACGCGCAGCTCGCTGCCCTCGGGCGGGAGGGTGGCGGCGAGGCCCGGCGGGACGCTCACGGGCACGAGGGACTCGTCGGACTGGAGATTGATGAGGCCACGGCCCTTTTCGATGAGCCGCCCCGAGAAGGTGACGAGCTGGAAGGCGTGCTCGCGGGAGAGGGGGGCGTCGTCCTCGACAGGTTCGGCGGGGGCTCCTCCAGTCTCCGAAGGGACGATGGTGGCGTAACGAAGCCCGACGAAATAGCCCTCCGTCTCGGGCAGGCCGGTGAGCCGCACCGGTTCGCCGACCGAGACGGAGACAGACGCGAGGGTGCGCACGCGTGCTCCATGCGCACCCGCCTGCACGACGAGGCTGGAGGGCCCCTCGACGAGGGTCACGGTGCCGCTCGTCTCGACGAGGCCCTGCCGCGTCCGGCGTGAGTCCCAGCGCCCGATCTCGTCGAGCCGCACGGGCGCGGACCCGGCGGTGGGCTCGATCACGGAGACGAAGGGCTGCCTCGCGCAGAAGAAATCGGAGCCGATGCGCTGCTGCTGGTCGTTGAAAAGCGGCGCCCCGCTGCCTTGGAGGCGCACCCACGAGCCGACGAGGCGTTCGAGCTTTTCCACGTCGAAATCCTCGTGGGCGTTGCGGAAGCGGATGACGAGATCGCTTTGGCCCGTGACGAGGAGCCCTCGACCTTCGCGCTTCGATTCGCCGAACTTCACGTCAACCATGAGCCCCTCGATCTCGACCCAGCGATTGTCGCCAAGCCCGGTCTGGACGAAGTCCGGGCGGAAGTGGAGCGCTTTCGGCGGCGGCTTCGAGCCGAGCCTCTCCAAGCCATCGACAATGACGTAGGGTCCATGGAATCCTCCGGCGGCATTCCCCGCGACAGCGATTTCATCACCGATGCGGGGCAGCTTGTCCGGTGGGTATTCGAAGAACAGGCCGCCCGACCCGTCCTGCGCGTCGAAGCCGTCAGGGAGATGCGAGAGCACCGTGACCTTCAAGGCCACGGGCGGAGCGAGACGCGATTCCTCGTAGGTGAGCTTGCGGATGTCCTCGACGCTGCGGAGCGGACGCGCCGAAACCGGCGGGTCGTAGGCTCGGAGCCAAGCCGGAGCCAAGAGAAGGCAGAACCATGTCGCGAGGCGAAACATCGGCGGGAATCTTACCACAGCCCGGCGACCGGGGCGAGGGCGGGCAAGGAGGCGCCGGGCGCGAAGAGGGATTCGACCCCCGACTGCCTCGTGCGGGTCACGCGCCGAAGCGCCTCGCGAGGATCTCCTCGATGCGCTGCTTCGAGGCCAACACGTCCCCGGTCGTGAGGTGCGGGCTGAGCTCGAGCACGAGCGTGTGCTCGGGACGCCAGAAATCGCCGACCATTTCAAAGTCAACCTGCCCCGTTCCGACCGGCTGGTGGTCGCGGCCCGCCGCGCTGACATCGTGCAGGTGAAAGCCGAGGATCTGCGCCGCGTTCTTCACGAGGTGCTCGCGATGGTCGAGGATTCCCATCCGCTGCTTGATCTGCGCGTGGCCGGTGTCGTGCCAATAGCCCGCAGGCGATTCCGGCGGCATCGAGGCGACCAAGCCCGCGCAGTCTTCGTCGAGCGGCAGCTCCTCGAACGCCTCGCGGTTTTCAAATCCGAGCGCAACGCCTTTGGACGCCGCATAGGGCAGCAGCTCGGCAATGCCTGCGAGCGTGTTCTCCCAGCAGCCGCGCTTGCGGTTCCGGAGCTTCGCCAATTCGGAGGCGAGCCGTTTCCGGTAAACGGGATCCCGCGCCGCGTCCTCGTCCGCGTGCTCCTCGAGCCAAGCTTCGAGATGGCGTCCGGGGCGGGACCAGCGGGATTCCACCTTGCCCAAATGCAGAACCAGCTTCGGGGCACCCACTTGGTTGGCGAAATCGATGGAACGTCGGCTGTGGCGGAGCCATTGCGCGCGTTCGCGACGGTTTTTAGCCGAAGGTGCGAAGAGATTGGGCGCGGCATGTTCGACGCCGACCGGCAGCGGGCAGAAATTATGGCACGACGCCACGTTGACCAGCCCCTCCTCCACGCCGCGCAGGATCCCCGGCACCAAGGCGATGCGAATGCCGTGGCTGAGTTCGACGGATTCGAACCCCAGTCCCGCCATCTCCTTCAGCATTTCATAGCCGTCCTGATGACGGGCGGAGCACCAGCAGGTCGAAAGAGCAAGCGAGGGGCGTTTTGCGGTGGGCTCGGACATGGATTCGCTGTCTTAAGAGACTGTTGAGCAAGACCTGTTGGAATTGGAAACCGCAGATGAGCACCAATAGACACGAATCTTGGCAGGGCAAGGGCGCGGTCCCTTCCGGGGGAACTTCGCGCCCGCTGGCGTGGGTTCGCGGTTGCCGTCTTGGGGTCCGGGGGCATTTTTTCGACGTTTCGAGCATAAATCCAGCTTGCATGAGGTTCGATTGGTTCATAAATTAATGAACCAATCGAACTGCTTCGCTCCCGCCTTCCCAAAGGCGAGTTTGCGCAGACGTGCATGGCCCATGGACGGTCCTTTCACAAAATCCGGCGGCTCGGAGAGCGGCACGACATCCCTCGATGCCGTGGAGATCGAATTCGTTCGTTTTTTCGTCCGTTTGGCCTCGCAGTTCCACCTCCCGCGCTCCGTCGGGGAGATTTTCGGCTACCTCTTCGCGGCACCCGAGCCGAAGACCTTCGACCAAGTGGTGGAAGCCTTGGAGATCAGCAAGGGGTCGGCAAGCCAAGGATTGAAATCCTTGGTCAAAATCGGTGCCGTATCCATCGTCTACGTTCCCGGGGATCGACGGTCCTATTACAAGGCCGAGAGCTCCATGCGCAAAGTGTTCGGCGATGCTCTCAGAGAATCGATCCGCCCCCATCTGGAGGGCAACCGCCAGCATCTCCTCGAAATCGAGAAGTTGACCGAAGCCGTGGGGGAAGATCCGGCATTGAGAGAACACCACTTCAGCCGCATCGGGTCGCTCAAGAGCTGGAACGACAAGGCCCTGCTCCTCCTGCCGCTTCTCGACAAGCTGTTTTCCCTCCCGGCTCCCTTGTTTCCTTTCAACCTGTTCAGTGCCCAGCCCCCCGAATCCGGGGGAAAGGACGCGGACACCCTTTCATAAAAACCGCCGCTTTGTTTGTGGGTCATATCGCGATACCTCGCGTCAACCCCCTCGAAGGTCTCCGTCACAACACGGGAACGACCGGGGGCGGCAGCTTGCTTTTAAGGAATAATTGCTTAAAAAGCACATGATGGCGAAGCCCGCTCGAAGTCTCTGAATGCCCCTTCCTTGATCCATCCTTTACCATGAAACGCATTCTCGTCACCGGCGGAGCCGGATTCCTCGGTTCCCATCTCTGCGACGTCCTTCTGGAGAAGGGGCACGACGTCATTTGTCTGGACAACTACTTCACCGGCAGGAAAGCCAACATCGCCCATCTGCTCGACCATCCGCGCTTCGAGGCGATGCGGCACGACGTCATCGACCCGTTCAAGCTGGAAGTCGACTGGATCTTCAACCTCGCCTGCCCCGCCTCTCCCGTTCACTACCAGCACAACCCCATCAAAACCATCAAGACCTCCGTGATGGGGGCCATCCACTGCCTCGGCTTGGCCAAGCGCACCGGAGCCCGCGTCTTCCAAGCCTCCACCTCCGAGGTCTACGGCGATCCCGCCGTCCATCCCCAGCCCGAAAGCTACTGGGGCAACGTCAATCCCATCGGCATCCGCTCCTGCTACGACGAGGGCAAGCGCTGCGCCGAAACCCTCTTCTTCGACTACCACAGGCAGAACCACCTCGACATCCGCGTCGTCCGCATCTTCAACACCTACGGCCCCCGCATGATGGCCGACGACGGGCGGGTCGTCTCCAACTTCATCGTCCAAGCCCTGCGCGGCGAGGACCTCACCATCTACGGCGACGGCACCCAGACCCGCAGCTTCTGCTACGTCTCCGACCTCGTCGACGGCTTCGTCCGCTTCATGGATGACGGTTCCGGCTTCCCCGGCCCCCTCAACCTTGGCAACCCCGGCGAATTCACCATGCTCGAACTGGCCGAAAAAGTCATCGCCATGACCGGCAGCCGTTCAAAAATCACCCACCTGCCCCTGCCCCAGGACGATCCCAAACAGCGCCGCCCCGACATCCGCATCGCCAAGGAACGCCTCGGCTGGGAACCGAAAGTGGCGCTCGACGAAGGACTGGAAAATACCATTCGGCATTTCCAAAAAACAGAAAAGCGATAACCGGCATTCAGAATGCCGGGAGCCGGAATAGAAAGGGTCTAGCGGGAAGAAGGCCCGTGCCCCATCCCTCGTGACCCATGACCCATGACGGCAGCAACGCTGCCAATCCCCCCGCCATGCCCTCCATCACCTGCATCGGCGCCGGCTACGTCGGCGGACCCACCATGGCCATGATCGCGGCGAAATGCCCGGACATTCGCGTCGACGTCGTCGACGTCAACGCCGAACGCATTGCCGCGTGGAACTCGGACGAGCTCCCCGTCTACGAGCCCGGCCTGCACGAGCTCGTCAGCCAGAGCCGCGGGCGCAACCTCTTCTTCTCCACCGACGTTCCCGCCGCCATCCGCCGCGCCGACATCCTCTTCGTCAGCGTCAACACCCCCACCAAGACCTACGGATTGGGGCAGAACCGTGCCGCCGACCTGCGCTACATCGAAGCCGTGGCCCGCGACATCGCCCGGCACGCGGACCGCCCCAAGATCATTGTGGAGAAAAGCACCATTCCCGTGCGCACCGCCGAGGCCATCCGCTCCATCCTCCAGACCAGCGACGTGCCCCACGCCCACCAAGTCCTCTCCAATCCCGAATTCCTCGCCGAAGGCACCGCCGTCCAGGACCTCCAAAACCCCGACCGCATCCTCATCGGCGGTGAAACCACCCCCGAAGGCCTCGCCGCCGTGGACCGGCTCGCCGCCGTCTACGGGCACTGGGTGCCCGTAGACCGCATCATCAAGACCAACCTCTGGTCCTCCGAACTGGCCAAGCTCGTCGCCAACGCCTTCCTCGCCCAGCGCGTCTCCTCCATCAACAGCATCTCCGCCCTCTGCGAAGCCACCGGAGCCGACGTCAACGAAGTCGCCCACGCCATCGGCACCGACTCCCGCATCGGCCCCAAGTTCCTCAAGGCCTCCGTCGGTTTCGGCGGTTCCTGCTTCCAAAAAGACGTGCTCAATCTCACCTACCTCTGCGAGCACTTCGGCCTGCCCGAAGTCTCCCACTACTGGGACCAGGTCATCCGCATGAATCAGTGGCAGAAACGCCGTTTCGCCGACACCGTGGTGCGCTCCTTCCACAACACCGTCAACGGCAAGAAGCTCGCCGTTCTCGGTTTCGCCTTCAAGAAGGACACCAACGACACCCGCGAAACCCCCGCCATCGACATCTGCCGCCGCTTGCTGGACGAGCGGGCCGTCCTCTCCATCCACGACCCCAAAGTGGAGGCCGCACAAATCCACGCCGACCTCGGTCGGGACGCCGACGATCCCGCCGTAACCGTGTGCCCCGATGCCGCCGCCGCCATCCAGGGAGCCCACGCCATCCTCGTGCTCACCGAGTGGGACGCCTTCCGCGACATCGATTTTCAGGCAGCCTACGCCGCCATGATGCAACCCGCCTGGATCTTCGACGGCAGAAACCTGCTCGACCACGACCAGCTCCGCAGCATCGGATTCCATGTCTGGAGCTTGGGAAAAAGCTTGGGAAAAAAGCTGAAAATCTGAAATTTCGAAATCCTGAAATCCAGTACCGCGCTTCGCGCCACACTCCATTTCAGCTTTTCAGCATTTCCCAATGTCAGCGTTTCAAAAGTTTCCCCATTTCAGCGTTTTAAAAAAATTCCTCCGCCGACTCCTGTTCCTGCTTCTATTTTTCGGCGTTTCAGCTTTTCTTATTTTTCTGTTCCGCGCCCCATTCTGCGCACTGCGGCGGAATACTGGATCGTGGATCACCGGCCGCTGGAAGCCGTGGACGCCATCGTCGTTCCCGGCGGTGGACTGGCGACCCGGCCCCAAGGAGCCGCCGAGCTCTACCATCAGGGGATTTCCCAAAAGATCCTCACCTTCGACGTCGAGCGATCCCCCGATCAGGAGCTGGGCATCACCCCGACTCAGCAGGAAGCCACCCGGAAACTGCTCGAAGCCCTGTTAGTCCCCGAATCGGCGCTCGTCACCATCGGTTCGGAGGTCGCCAGCACTTGGGATGAGGTCCTCGCCACCCGTGACTGGTGCGAGGAGCACCGCCCCCGCAGCCTCGCCGTCATGACCGACCCCTTTCCCAGCCGCCGCGTCGCCTGGGCCTTCCGGCGCGGACTCCGGGACTTGGGCGTCGAGATTCGCGTCGTCCCTACGGAACAGAAGCGCTACCATGCGGGGAATTGGTGGCAGGACGAATCCGGACTCATCGCCTTCCAGAACGAACTCATCAAGTTTGGCTATTATCGACTGAAATACCGGGGAGGAGCGAAACGCTGAAAACTGAAATTTCGAAATGAGGAAAGCAATTACCGCGCTCGGCGGCTGACTTCATTTCTGCGCTTCAGTTTTTCCCAATTTCAGCGTTTCAAAAGTTCCAGTTTTTCCATCATGCGTCTCCTCGTCACCGGCTCGTCCGGACTCATCGGTTCTGAAGTCTGCGTCCATTTCGCCCGCCTCGGCTGGCATATCCATGGCGTCGATAACAACCAGCGTGCCGTCTTCTTCGGCCCGCAAGGCGACACCCGTTGGAACCAGAACCGTCTCGCCCGACAACTCGGAGTCGCCTTCGTCCATCACGAACTCGATATCCGGAATCGCGACGGTGTGCTGCAACTGCTCGAAGAAGTCCGCCCCGACGCCATCGTCCACACCGCCGCCCAGCCGTCCCACGACCGCGCCGCCGCGATCCCGTTCGACGACTTCGACACCAATGCCGTCGGCACCCTGAATCTTCTGGAGGCGAACCGCCGCACCAATCCCGCTGTTCCCTTCGTCCACATGTCCACCAACAAGGTCTATGGCGACCGGCCGAACTCCATCGCCCTGGCCGAACTCGAAACCCGCTGGGACTACGCCGATCCGGCCTATGCCGACGGCATCTCCGAGGAGTTTTCCATCGACCAGTCGAAACACTCGCTGTTCGGAGCCTCCAAGGTGGCGGCCGACGTCATGGTCCAGGAATACGGCCGCTACTTCGACATGCCCACCTGCTGCCTGCGCGGCGGCTGCCTCACCGGCCCGAACCACTCCGGCGTCGAACTCCACGGCTTCCTCTCCTACCTCGTGAAATGCAACCTCGAAAACCGCGAGTACAAGGTCTTCGGCTACAAGGGCAAGCAGGTCCGCGACAACATCCATTCCCACGATGTCGCCCGCTTCATCGAGGAATTCATCGAGGCCCCGCGCGTCGCCGAGGTCTACAACATCGGCGGCGGCCGCGCCAACTCCTGCTCGATCTGGGAGGCCTTCAAGCTCGCCGAGAAGTTCTCCGGCAAGCCGCAGGTTTACCAGTACGTCGATGAGAACCGCATCGGCGACCACATCTGCTACATCTCCAATCTCGCCAAGATGCGCGCCGACTATCCGGGCTGGGACATCACCATTTCCTTGGAAGAAACCATCCGCCAAATCGTGGAGGCGCATGCGTTGCGGTCGGACAAGTCAAAAAACTAAAAATCTGAAATTTTGAAATGGGGAAATAAAGCACCGTTGCTCGCCAGCCTCTTTCATCCCTCATGCTTCCCTTGCCTCCGATCTCTTTCCCATGTCCGTCGAAACCGTCCTTGAACCCGGTCGTGCCGAGAAAAACTACTGGCGCGACCTGTGGCATTACCGAGAGCTCTTCCAAGTCCTCGCCTGGCGGGACATCTCCGTCCGCTACAAGCAGACCGTCATCGGTGTCGCGTGGGCTCTGATCCGTCCCTTCCTGACGATGATCGTTTTCACGGTGATCTTCGGCAAGGTCGCCAAGCTCCCCAGCGAAGGCGCCGCACCCTACGCGCTCATGGTCTTCGCCGGCATGTTGCCCTGGACCTTCTTCGCCACCGCCCTGGGCGAGGCCTCCAACAGCCTCGTCGGCAATGCCAACCTCATCAGCAAAGTCTATTTTCCCCGTCTCATCGTTCCCACCGCCACCGTTGTTGTCGCCTTTGTCGATTTCCTCATCAGCTTCGCCATCCTGGCCGTCATGATGGTTTGGTATCAATTCCTCCCCGGCTGGCAGATTCTCCTGCTCCCTGCTTTCGTCCTTCTCGCCTTCGCCGCCTCTCTCGGTCCCGGTCTCTGGATCACCTCGCTGAATGTCAAATACCGCGACTTCCGCTACGTCATCCCTTTCCTCGTCCAGTTTGGTCTCTACATCTCGCCCGTGGGTTTCTCCAGCAGCGTCATTCCCGAAAAATGGCGCCTTCTTTACAGCCTCAATCCCATGGTCGGTGTCATCGACGGCTTCCGCTGGTGCATTCTCGGTGGCCAGACACCCATCGACTGGCAGGCCTTCGGCCTCAGCCTCGCCGTCACCGCCTTCTTCCTCTGGCTCGGCATCCGCCAGTTCCGCAAGATGGAGAAAAGTTTTGCCGATTTGATTTGATTCGCATTTCAGCTTTCCCAATTTCAGCATTTTCGCCCCCCTGACCCCTTCTTCCATTTTTCGTCTCTTGTGCTAGAATAACCTCATGAAAGTTGAACTTGATATCCCGGATTCCACCCTGTCCGCCCTTCGTCAAGCTCCGGGAGAGTTCGCTGTCTGTCTCCGGCTCATGGCAGCCGTCAAACTTTATGAAACCGGCCACCTGAGCCAGGAGCGTGCCGCCGAACTTGCCGGAAGCTCCCGCCAGGACTTCCTCCTTCAGATGTCCAGACTCGGCGTCACTCCTTTTCAAGGGGTCGAGGACGATCTGGCCGCTCTTGCCTCCATGCCGTGACCTTGATTTTCAATGCCTCGCCGCTTATCGCCCTGGCCAAAGCGGGATTGCTGGACTGCCTTGCCCCGCTTGCTGATCGCATCGTGGTGCCCCTTGCCGTTGCCACTGAAATATCGGCAGGTAAAGATCCCGCCGATCCCGCGTGTGCTTGGGTGGAACACCACTTGGAATTCATCCATTCCGATCCTCCCGTCTCCGATTTCGTCGCTGCTTGGGATTTGGGGGCGGGCGAATCTTCCGTCATCTCACTCGCCCAATCCACCCCCGATGCCTTGGCAGTGCTGGATGACCTCGCCGCGCGCCGCTGCGCTCAAGCCCTCGGCCTCTCATTGACTGGCACCCTCGGCCTCATTCTGCGGGCGAAACGCTCCGGGATCGTTCCTCTGGTCACTCCCTGCCTGGACGCGGTTTCATCTGCGGGTCTCTTCATCACCCCGGCGCATCTTAACCTCGTCCGCAGGCAAGCCGGCGAATCCTGAGAAGTCATCGTCAAAGATTTCGGCAACAAAGTCCTCCACTTCGGAAGTGACTGAGCCCATGGCTCTTTGAAAAAAGCTGAAAGGCCGAAATTTCGAAATCAGGAAATTCAAGCACCGCGCTTCGCGCCACACTTCATTTCAGCATTCCGCTTTCCCAATTTCCGCTTTCCCGCATGTCCGACTCCGTCATCAGCGTCGAAAACCTCTCCAAACGCTACCTTGTCGGCCACCAGGGACCGAGCGAGCGTTACCATTCCCTGCGCGACTCCCTCGTCCGCCACGGCAGGAACTTCGCGCGCAAGACCTTCGACATGGTTCGCGGACGCCAGATCGTCCAGGGCGACGAAGTGGAGGAGTTCTGGGCGCTCAAGGATGTCTCCTTCGAAGTGAAAAGAGGCGAGGTGCTCGGCATCATCGGACGCAATGGCGCGGGCAAGAGCACGCTGCTCAAGATACTTTCCCGCATTACCGAGCCGACCGAAGGCCGCGTGACCCTGCGCGGTCGTGTGGCTTCTTTGCTTGAGGTCGGCACCGGCTTCCACCCCGAACTCACCGGACGCGAAAACATCTTCCTCAACGGGGCCATCCTCGGCATGAGCCGTGCGGAGATCAGAAAAAAATTCGACGAGATCGTGGATTTTGCCGAAGTGGAAAAATTCCTCGATACCCCGGTGAAGCGCTACAGCAGCGGCATGTACGTGCGTCTGGCTTTTGCCGTCGCCGCGCATTTAGAGCCGGAGATTCTGGTGGTGGATGAGGTGTTGGCGGTGGGCGATGCGGAGTTTCAGAAGAAGTGTTTGGGCAAGATGGAAGATGTCTCCAAGGGGGGGCGAACCGTGCTCTTTGTCAGCCACAATACAGGCATGCTGTCTAAGATATGCAAAACAGGGATTTTAATGAAATCAGGGCGTTTACAGCAACAAGGAGAAATACATAATCTCATAGAAGATTATCTTGCCGCCCCAATTGACAGACAAGCCAATCGCTTTACTTCTACGCAATTAAATACAGGATCTGCTGTTTTTATAAGAGAAGCAGAAACGATTAATGAAGACAACGAAAGCAAAATGGAATTTAGTCATGAGACACCAGTTCATCTCAATATCAGATGTGATTTAAATTGCTCTGACGCAGAGGCACTGGAATCGATCCGCCTGTCAGTAGCACTGATTGACAGGTTAGGTCGAAAGGTATTCACTACGCAGACCCCAATTCCTCTAGACTGCTTGGGGCGCGAAACATTTCTCGCTAAAGTATCTATACCAAGTGGAGTATTAACTCCATCTAGCTATCAGTTTATTATTAATGCAAATATACCACCATCCACAATCCTGCATCGCATCGAAGGCGTCTGCGAGTTTCGTGTGTCCGATGCGGGAACTGAGTTTGCAATGTTCAAAGGTGGTGACTTTGGCTGCGTGTTTGTAAAGTGCGACTGGCAAGTGGCGCCAATAGAAACACAATACCATTCAGAAATGCACCGAATTATATGAAACCACTGAATAACTACATCCGGAGTGTAATAAGGTCTTTTGGAGTTGACATCATTCGTTATCAGGGAAAGCGGAAATCAGAAGTTTCGTCTTTCCCTCCCGACTTTAGCAATGAGGACATCCTAACAATCAAAAATGTCTTACCATACACTTATACTTCGCCTGAGCGTATCGTCGCGCTCTGCAATGCGGTGCGATACCTGACCAATAACCGGGTGCCGGGTGCTTTTGTGGAGTGCGGTGTATGGAAAGGCGGCAGCATGATGGCGGCGATGATGACATTAAAGTCTCTTGGCGATCTAAGTCGGGAATGCTATTTATACGATACATATGAAGGAATGGTTGAGCCAACCTCTGAAGATATATCGATTACCGGAACATCCGCACAACAATCATTTCACGAAATCGCAAATCAAGGCGGTAAGATGACATATTCTCCATTGGAAGAGGTGATGGGGATTATCAGAAACACAGGCTATCCAGATGAAAAGACGTTTTATGTAAAGGGGAAGGTTGAAGACACTATACCTGCTGTCGCTCCGGACAAAATCGCACTGCTTCGACTCGACACCGACTGGTATGGGTCTACCCGTCATGAATTGGAAAATTTATACCCAAGGATTTCTTCAGGGGGCGTGATCATTATTGATGATTATGGGCATTGGGCCGGCGCGCGTAAGGCCACTGATGAATTTTTCCAAAAGCATAAAATACATATTCTGCTGAATCGAATTGACTACACAGGACGTATCGGCGTGAAATATTGACATATGCGATTGCGATTTAAAATACTGGAGATTCTTCTAAATACTCTGGCAGAGTGGGAGTGCGGGATCGGAAGAACCGGGATTGGCGAACGCCCGCAAAAATGGCGCAAGAGATATCTACAGTTGATGCGCGTGCAACATGGGAAAAATTTTACAATAGGCCGTAATTTGCACATACGAAACAAAGGTGGCCTTGAACTCGGAGAAAATTGTGGGATTGGCAGTTTTTCCAGAATATGGAATTATGCGCCTATTATTATCGGAGATGATTTTCTTGCGGCGGGAGGTCTCACTCTCAACTCCGCTACACATGATCCTGTTACACTTAAGCCATTTGGAGAGCCAATTCATATTGGACACCGTGTCTGGTGCGGTGTGAATGTAACAATATTGGCCGGAGTAACGATTGGGAATGATGTGGTGATTGGAGCAGGCAGTGTGGTGATTTCGGATATTCCTCCGAATTGCATTGCTGCTGGAGTGCCGGCACGAAAAATCAAAGACTTGCAACGAAACGACCAAACCAAAATTTGGCGTTGGTCTGATGAGTCCAACCCCTCATAACCAAATGATCTTACGAATCAAAAATGCTCTTGTAAGCAGGCTGGCCCCGTTGTTACTCGGGCGTCATCCCCGAAACACGATAGGCTCGTTCAATTACGTGAATGTGCGGCATGTCCGCACCTTTCTGGAAAGGCAGGCGGCGGCACTTCCCGCGCATGACTTGGTGTTTCTGGACGTGGGCGCGGGCCGGAGCCCCTATCGTCAATGCTTTGCGGGGAAAATCGGGCGTTATCTTGCCGTGGATGTCGAAGAAAGTCTTCCTTCGAATGGGGGAGGAGGCACTGGCATCGAATATCACATTGGAACGGCCGAAAGCATTCCGCTTCCTGAAGCAAGCGTGGATGTCGTTCTGTTCAATCAGGTATTGGAGCATGTGTTGGACCCGGATGCTTCTTTGAGTGAAATCGGCCGGGTTTTGAAGCCCGGGGGAATCCTTCTCGGTTCCGTTCCTCATCTGAGTCCGGTGCATCTCGAGCCATACGATTTCCGTCGTTATACCGATTTGGGCTTGAGGCAGATGCTTTTGAAACACCGGTTCACGGAAATCAGCATCGATTTCAGCGGCTCCGTATACTCGAGCGCGGCCTTGTTGGTCTGCATGGACTGGATGTTAAGCCGCCGTCAACCTGACAAGCCTCAGCAATTCTGCACGGGCAGGGCGCTTCTGCTCTCCCCTTTGGTCGCGACGATCAATGTTCTGGCGCTGGCGGGTGACGCGCTTCTCCCGAATTCGTGGCGGAGCGCGGCCAATCTGTGCTGGTTCGCAAAAAAAGCATCGGGGATATGATGCCATTCACACGAATAAGGAAGACGATTGTCGGGCGCATTTCGCCGGGAATCCGGAGCCGCCTCCGTGCGGCCAGGAATCTCTCGCTGATGGCGTGGCGGGATTTGCGCGTGCATGCGCTGGGCAGTGTGCTTCCGTTGAAGCCTCGGGCTATCAGCATGATGGTCAATGATATTTGCAATTCTCGCTGTCAGATGTGCCTGATTTGGCAGCAAAAAAAAGATCATGAGATTAGCGCGGAAGAATTGCGGGACGTGTTGGATGAACCGGTATTCTCGAAAGTGGACAACATCGGTGTGACGGGTGGAGAGCCGACGTTGCGCAAGGATCTGCCGGAGATTTTCCGTGTCATCGCGCGCCGGCGTCCCCGTGTGGCCCATGCCTCCATGATCACAAACGCGATACGAGAAAAGATCGTGGAGGAGCAGGTGCTGGAGTGCGCGCGTATCTGCCGTGAGGAGGGGGTGGGGTTCTCGGTCATGGTCTCGCTGGACGGCTTGGGAGAAGTGCATGATACCGTGCGCGGGCGGGCGGGGAATTTTGCCTCCGCTCTGGGATGTCTGGAACGATTCAGAAGCGAAGACATATCCACTTCGTTCGGCTGCACCATCACCAAGAGCAATGTAAGTCATGTGGATGATCTGCTCGATTGGGCGGAGGGCAATGGCTTCTATGGCCGCTTCCGCGTGGCGGAATTCATCGACCGGCTTTACAACGCGCCGCAGGCGGATTTCATTCGCAGCTTCAACGAACTGGAGCGGTATCATTTGGGCCTGTTTTTTTATCGGGCCGCCACGGAATATGAGCCGAGTTCGGCGGTCCAGAAGACTTATCGCAGCATCCGTGGCATGCTGGCGGAAGGCAAGCCGCGAACCACGGGCTGCCCCTACCATCACGATACGGTTATTCTCACCTCGCGGGGGGAGCTGCTCTACTGCTCCCCGAAATCGCCGAATCTGGGAAGCATCCTTCAGCGGGGAACGGCCGGAAAGGTGTATTTCGGGAACTTGCGCAAACGCCAGGAGATCCGCCAACAGCATTGTGACGACTGCATTCACGATTACCACGTTCCGGAAACCTTTCGGGAAAAGGTGGGCTTTTATTGGAAATGCCGCCGCAACGCCTGCCGGTTCGACTGCGCGACGTTAACCGCCAAGGCCGGCCGACTGCCCGCCGCTGCCACCATCACCACTCCGGACACGCTAGCCGGCGGGAAGGTTCTGATTGTGGGCTGGTATGGAACCGAAACAGCGGGGGACAAGGCGATTCTCGTCACGATTGTGGAACGTTTGAAAAAACGATCGCGGCCCCCGGAAGAGATTATCCTGTCGAGCCTGCATCCCTTTGTCAGTCGGCACACATTGCTGGAGCTGGGGCTTCCGGACATGCGGATCGTGGAAACATTCGAGGCCGAGTTTCGCGAGGCTTGCCAGTCGGCCGATGAGGTGGTGGTGGGTGGTGGCCCATTGATGGATTTGGAAGCCCTCAATCACATCCTGTATGCCTTCATCCAGGCGCAAAAGCGGGGCAAGACAACACGGGTGGAAGGCTGTGGTATCGGTCCGCTGACGAATCCCCGCTACATCCGGACGGTGAAGGAGATTCTCCGGCTGGCCAATCTCATCACCTTGCGCGATGGGAAATCCACCCGCCGCTGTGTGGAGGAGTTTCAAAGGGAGGCCCGGGTGGTGGAGGATCCGGCCACGGATTATGTCCGCGCGTGGAGGAACGCTCATTCGCATGAGAAGATGTCGCTTTCCGGCCCCGAGGGCGATGCTGTGGATGTGGCCTGCTTTCTCCGGGAATGGGGAACAGACTACGCGGGAGACATGACGGCGGATGAGTTTCAAAGCAAAAAGGAAGCCTTCGAAAGAGGGCTGGAGGCTTTTCTGGCCCGTCTCATCACAGAAGGAGGGCTGCGTGTCGGACTTTATCCGATGCATTCCTTCTCGGTGGGAGGCGATGATCGTAAATTCAACCGGCGACTGGCCGCTCGGCTGGTTGAAAATCATGGGGTCCCGCCGGAGTCGCTCCACGTGGCGAGGCTGCCCATGTCTCCATCCGAATTGCTGGACGCGATGCGCCGGAGCAAAATGAATCTCTGCATGCGCTTCCATTCCGTGTTGTTTGCCGAGACTTTGGGAGCTCCCTATCTGGCAATCGACTACACGCGCGGGGGCAAGATTCAGGCCTTTCTGGAAGAACGCGGCAGAAACGACCGGCTGGTATCTCTGAAACAAGTGGCGGCTGGGGGAATTCATCCCGTTTTCACCCATTTGCACAGGAGCATCATTTGAAGATCGGAGTCGTCAGTCAAACGGATGCCGGTGGAGGGGCGGGCCTGGCGGCGGCCCGTCTGCATCGAGGTCTGCGGCAAGCCGGGTTTGACTCCCGGATGTTGGTGGCTGCGCGAAGCGGTCAATCGGACGTCTTCACGGGCGCTCTGCCGCAAGCGGGTCGGGTGATGCGCCTCGGGGAGCGGGCTTTGGGGTATTTGCTGCCCAAGGCGGGATTGGGCAATCTGAGTTCCTTGAGTAGCTTCAGATGGGCCAAACAGCCGCAATTTGCGGGGGTGGATGTGTTGAACTTCCACAATCTGCATGGCAATTTCTTCTCCTATATGGCCTTGCCCCGATTGGCTGCGTTTCGCCCCGCTGTTCTGACATTGCATGATATGTGGTCCTTTACGGGACATTGCATTTACAGTTTCGACTGTGAGCGATGGAAATCGGGATGCGGAGTGTGTCCCTATCCGGAAATCTATCCGGCGATCCGCCGGGACGCGACGGCGCTGGAGTGGAAATTGAAAAAGCGGGCCTTCACCCATTCCCGCGTCACGATCATCGCCATCAGCCGCTGGATAGAACGTCTGGTTCGCCAAAGTCTGCTCGGAGAATGCCGGATCGAGTGGATTCCGAATGGCATCGACCTGAAGGTGTTTCGTCCGCTCGACCAGCGGATGTGCAGGGACTTGCTCGGCCTTCCGCAGGACAGACTATTGGTTTTGTTTGCCGCCGCGGACATGGCGGATAAACGCAAGGGCGGCGATCTTTTGTCGGAAGCCCTGCTGAGGCTGCCGGAAGCGTTGCGGGCGAAAATATCATTGGTGATTATGGGAAAGACGAAGCGTGACACAGCGCAGGGGCATGGCATGCAGACATTCGAGCTGGGATACATCCATGACGATTTGTTGAAAACCCAGGTCTTTTCCGCCGCCGATCTGTTCGTATTTCCCACCAGAGCGGACAATCTCCCGCTGGTGTTGCAGGAAAGCATGGCGTGCGGCACACCGTTGGTCTCGTTCAATGTCGGCGGGGTTCCGGATCTGGTCCGCCCGGGAATCACCGGCCTGCTCGCCGAAGCGGAAGACTGCGTTGGTTTCGCGCGACACATTCAAGCATTGTTGGAAGACAATGATCTTCGCCGAAAATTGGGCCATTCATGCCGTAAGATTGCTGAGGCCGAATATGACGTTGTCCTGCAAGCCCGTCGCTATGGAGAACTGTTTGCTGAGTTGCTAACCCCAAGTCGTGTGCCTGAACAGTTATGAGCATTGATTTGCCTCGTCTCCTCTACATCGGCGACGTTCCGGTGGAGTCATCCTATCACGGTTCGGCGCTGCTGTATCGGCTGCTGCAAACGTATCCTCGGGAAAAGTTGCGGATTGTGGAGGCGGGGGTGGAGGTTTCCCGGCCAGACCGGCGGTTGGCGGGGGTGGAGTATCGCCAGGTGACGCTGAAAGGCCGACGTCTGCTGCACACCCGGTTTCACCGGCAGGTGTCGTCGCTTCTCTCGCTGGCCGCCCCGTGGCGGGCAAGAGCCATGCGCGCCGCGCGCAAAGGATTCCAACCGGAAGCGGTGCTGACGGTGGCGCATGGCTATTCCTGGATGACCGCCGCCGCGTTTGCCCGGCGGCATCGCCTGCCCTTGCATTTCATCGTGCATGACGACTGGCCGCGAATGGTCAAGGTTCCGCCTGCGGTTTGTCGCTGGGTGAACAGGCAATTTTCCCGCTGCTACCGGGAGGCGGCGTCGCGGTTGTGCGTGTCGCCCTTCATGGAGGAGGAGTATCGGCGGAGGTATGGCACGGAGGGGACGGTGCTCTATCCATCCCGGGCGAAAGATGCTCTTCACCATGACTCTCCTCCGGAGCGGCTGCAGGAAGATGTGGAAAGGCCATTGGTATTTGTCTTTGGAGGAACCATCAATACGGGCGGGCACGCCCAGGCCCTGCGGGATCTGGCCGCCGCACTGGAATCCATTGGAGGCAGGCTGCATCTGTATGGACCGATCAGCCGGGAAGCGGCGGAGGCCAGCGGTTTGCTGCGGGAGAATGTGAAGCTGATGGGATTGGTTCCGGCGGAAGAGTTCATCGCCCGGATGCGTGAGGAAGCGGATGTGTTGTTCGCGCCCATGTCGTTTGAGGAGAAGGACCGGCCGAACATGAGCCTTTGCTTTCCGAGCAAGCTCACGGATTACACGGCCGCAGGACTGCCCATCCTCATTCACGGGCCGGACTACTCCTCGGCGGTGCGCTGGGCCCGGGGTCATCCGGAGGTGGCGGAAGTGGTGACGGATTTTAACAAAACCTCGATTGCCTCCGCAGTCCATCGCCTCTCGACTTCGCCAGACTTGCGTTGGGCATTGGGGACAATGGCACTGGAAATTGGCGGGCGATCGTTCTCCCACCGGCAGATAGAAAACCTGTTCCACACTGCCCTCCGACAAAGGTAAAGGGCAAGACAATATCAATGAAAAATCCACTGAACATCCGGGATCGTTTATTGATGGCCGGCCTGCATTGCCTGCCATCGAAATTGGCGGGACACATCATGTTTCTACTTCGCTCCCATCCTACACTGGCAGATAGCTGGGGCTATCATGTGAGGCCTATCCATTACTACGATCCGCTGCCTGATTTTCGAAAATCACACAGTCGCAGACCCAACGCCGCCGCGAATTCTCCGCCATCCATTTCAATTTATCCGATCAGACGGCGCTCATTCGGCGCCTTGGTGAACGGTATCGTTCCGAAATTGAAAAACTCGCTCAGTTGTCTGAACCCGAGGGCTTTGATTTTGAAAACGATTACTTCAGCCGCTTCGACGCGGCACTTTACTACTCGATGCTCCGTGATTTGAAACCGCGTTGTGTGATTGAGATTGGAAGTGGTTACTCGACTCGCATCGCGGACAAAGCGCTCAGGCAAAATCGAACCGAAGGTTGCAAGGGGGATTTGGTTTGTATCGAACCTTATCCGGAGCCACGACTGACCGAGGCTCGGATCGAAATGGAGATGATAAAAGAGCCGGTCGAGAGCCTCGACCTTCAGCTGTTCTCCCGGCTGCGGGCTGGCGATGTCTTGTTCATCGATTCCAGTCATGCCGTGAAGTTCGGAAGTGACGTGTGTCATGAATTTCTGGAAATTCTTCCTTCGCTGGCCCCTGGTGTGGTGGTGCATGTGCATGACATCTTTTTCCCGCACGATTATCCGGCGGAATGGCTGATTGAAAAACGCATTGCGTTCAACGAACAGTATTTGCTGGAGGCATTTCTGGCCTTTAACAACTCCTTTGAGGTTTTTGCCGCAAACTACTGGTTGAGCCTCGAACACCCGGCCATCGTTGATGACCTGCGACCGCAAGGCACGGCGAACGGACATCATGGCTCGTCCAGTTTCTGGATGCGCAGGGTGTCCTGATTTTGCCTCCCGCCATCCCTATGAGCGATTCCTTGCCATCCGCTTCGATCAGCGTCATTGTTCCCACCATCGGGCGTCCCGAATCGCTGGCGCGGCTGCTGAATTCTCTGGCTGCGCAAACTTGCCAGGTGGATGAGGTGCTGGTGGCCGATGGTAGCGACGGGGACGAGATTGCGAGGCTGATCGATCAGCCGCGCTGGAGCACTGAGTTGAATGTGCGCAGGCTGCATGTAACGCCGCCGAATGCCGTGCGCCAGCGAAAAGCGGCCATCAGCGAGGCGGTTGGCGATTATTTGTTATTGCTGGATGATGACGTTGAGCTGGAGCCGGACTGTGTGGAACAGATGTTCAAACTGATCGAATCCGATGCTAGCGTGGCAGCGGTGATGGCGGACTTCAACAATCAGTCATGGTCCAGGCCGACACGTGCATGGCGATTCTATTTACGATACATACTTGGCTTGGAAGAGGGGGCTTGGCAAGGGCGGGTGGTCGGTCCCCTATTGCGTTTTGGCTTCAATCCCGTTCCGAAGTCGCCACAGCCTATTGAATGGCTTGGTGCTGGCAACAGCATGATACGCCGGTCTGCCTACAATCAGGCTGGCGGCTTCTCCGATTTTTTTCTCCACCGCTGCACCATGAATGAGGATGTGGACCTCGGCCTCAAGCTTGCCCGTATTGGCAAGATGTATTTTTGCCCCAAGGCTCGCATGGCGCATTACCATTCCCCTAGTGGACGCATTCATCCAGCTCTGGCATCAGAGGACGATTTATTCAATCGATTTCTTGTATTGAGAATCACTAAAGAAAACAGCGCAGTAAAATCTTTTTGTTCAATTGGAGTTTTTTTTGTTATAGAAACGTCCAGTCATTTTATTGGGTGCATTCGCCGGGCAAATTTCTCGCAATTCGGTAATCATTTAAATGGACGGTTGGCGGCCATTCGTCGCGTGATTTTACAGAGAGAGGTGCGGTCGTTTCATGACAAATAAACATAGAAATTGGATTTTTCTTGGAGATAGCTTGACCGAAGGCATCGGCTCAAAGAGGGTGAGCTATGTGACCGGATTGTCAAGTATTTTTCAGGAAAATACTTATAAAGATTTTGGGGAGAATATTCACGAGATTCGATTGCGCAAAGTAGATCCTAGAAGCTTCAACAAATTTCTGCGTGTCAACATCGCGGGCCGATGGGATCCTCCCGGAGTATCGAACGAAAAACCTGCGTTGTGGCTTTGGAATTTGGCATGCGAGGGGACTACCATCGAATCTGATGGGCAATGGATGCCTTTACTGAGCAATCTTCAGCCTGAAATTGCTTTTATTTTTCGTGGAAGCTTGGAAAGCATTATTCGTCAGGCGCCGTTAAGGCATGGGATCTGGCCGATGTGGGTGCCCCATTCGTGGCGTGGATATGCGGGCATGGATCCACGCTGCTATTACAGCACGACGTGGTGGAGGAGACTCAAACAATCGGCATTCGATGCGATACGCCAGCGAATTCGTCACGCTTTGTTGAAACGTGAGCCTGGGCATCCACTGGTAGATATGGACGTTTTCATGAATTTATATGAAAAACTAATAGAGGGCATGTTAGTAATATCAAAGAGAGTTATACTGCTCGGCTTATTGCCTATTTCTGAAGAGCACTTCCCCGGATCTGGAGAACAGTTCAGAAATATAAATATGAGGCTGAGGGAGTTGGCGGAGAGATGCGGCGTGGAGTTTTTTGACTGGGGGGCTGTGCAACTCGCAAGGCCAGATCTCTTTTACAAGGATGGCTTTCATCCAAACCAGGCAGGCTCCATGATATTGGCAGAATTGATATATGATTATATAATAACAGGCGGGAGTGAATTAATTCGGAAAACTGAAAATGTCTGATATCACCGCCATCGTGACGGCTTACCGTCGTGTGGAACAGACTCTCGTCACGTTGGGCAAGATTCAAAATTGTCAGCCCCGCCCCGCTGAAATTATTGTGCATGTGGATGGCGATCAGAAGGAATGCGCGGACGCAATCCAGAAGTCATTTCCAGACGTGCAGGTGTTGCTGAGCCGTGAGAACCTTGGCCCTGGAGGGGGTCGCAACAAGCTGATCGCCAGCGCCAGCCATGAGTTCGTGGCCAGTTTCGACGATGATTCCTATCCTCTGGATGGCGATTACTTCGCGAGGGTTGCAACCTTGTTCGAACAGTTTCCCGAGGCTGCCATCATCAATGCGGCGGTTTATCACCAGAATGAGGTGGTCATGCCTGACGAACGCTGCGCCCGGTGGGTTGCGGATTTTAGCGGAGGGGGGTGCATTTACCGTCGGAGTGCATTTCTGGAGACAACGGGATATGTTGCGCTTCCGGTGGCCTATGGCATGGAGGAAGTGGATCTGGCTTTGCGTCTCCATGCCTGCGGAAAGCGCGTGCTGTGGAGTCCCTGGCTCCGGGTCTTTCATGACACCGACCTGGGGCGGCATGCCAGCGCTGGGGTGACGGCGGGAAGCATCGCCAATCTGGCGCTGCTGGCGTTCTTGAGATATCCCCTGCTTTTGCTCCCGATCGGTGCGGGGCAGGTGCTCAACCGGCTCCGTTGGCTGGTCATCCAACGCCGCTTTCCCGGGATGCTGCCGGGTATTTTGCAGATCCCGCCCCATTGCTGGAGACACCGGAAATCCCGGTTGCCCGTTTCGACGAATGCGCTTCGATCTTATTTGGCATTGCGACGCGAGCGTTCGGAAAAGATGTCTCTCATATGAGTCGTTGATTGAGTCAGACTATGGTTGTGAAATTATATAGGGAAGGCGCAACGGAGTGACGCATGTCGGAAGATCGTGAAGAGTTGCTGGATCTGGTGCGCGGCTTGAGCGCGCTGGCGGTCTTGGCGGGGCATCTGCGGGCGTTCGTGCTGGTGGATCTGGCAGAGGCGCCGTCTCCGGGGCTGCTGACGAAGGCGTTTTATCTGGCGACGGGGCTGGGGCATCAGGCGGTGATGGTGTTTTTCGTGTTGTCGGGGTATTTTGTGGGCGGGAGCGTGGTGAAGCTGATACGGGAGGGCCGGTTTTCCTGGAAACGCTATGGGGTGGCGCGGCTGAGCCGCTTGTGGGTGGTGCTGATCCCGGCTTTGGCGTTGACGCTGGCCTGCGATGTGATCGGAAGGGGGCTGGCTCCTGAGGCTTATGCGGGTGGCTTGCGGCCCCTGTTTCATTCCGGGCCGGTGGCGGCGGGCATCTCGCTTTCCCCTGTCACGGCCTTGGGCAATGTGGTGTTTTTGCAGACGGTGGCAGTGCCGGTTTTCGGGAGCAACAGTCCGCTGTGGAGTCTGGCCAACGAGTTCTGGTATTACGTGCTGTTTCCGTTGCTCGGCTGGGCGGTGGCTTGGAAACGGCCGGGTCGCGCGCTGGCAGCGGCGGGGCTTTTCGGTTTCCTGCTCTGGTGGCTGCCGGGAGGATTGGCTGCGAAGATGGGCATCTGGCTTTTCGGCACGGCGGCGTGGGTGGTGGAAAGTGGAAAGCGGGGGCGGGTTGTTTGGCGGTTGCTGGGGGCGGGCGTCTTCACACTGGTTCTGGCGGGCAGCAAGTGGAGGCCGGAGGCGATCAACGACTGGGTGGTCGGCGGGGTTTTCGCGCTGTGGCTGCCGACGTTGGCGGGGCGCTGGAGCGCGCCGGAGTGGCTGCGCCGCCTGGCCAAGGGGTTGGCGGAGATTTCCTACACGCTGTATGTGGTGCATTTTCCACTGTTGTTTCTGGTGGTGGCGGCGGGTTTGCAGGGTCGGCAGTGACTGCCGGACGGGATGGGCTTCGGCGTCTATGCCGCGTTTCTGGCGGGGACCGTGGCGGTGTCCGCGGGATGGTGGTGGTGTTTCGAGAAGAGGACGGAGGCGGTGCGGGCCTGGGTGCAGCGGCGTGTTGGATGAAAGTATCTTTTGAAGAATGGCTTATGAATGGACAGCAGCAAACCTGGATGGCCTGCCAGCTCGGCGCGCGGGAGCATTATGCGATCCCGCGGGCGCTGGAGAGCGCGGGGCGTTTGCGGAGGCTGTTGACGGAGGCATGGGCGCCGCCGGGAAGTCTGTGGGGACGGCTGCGGCGGTCTTTGCGGGAACGGTATCATCCGGAGATCCCGGCGGAGCGTGTGCGGGCCTGCACGGGCCGGGCGGTGGGTTTTGAAGTGCGGTTGAAAGCGCGTGGAGTCGGCGGCTGGGAGGGGATTCTGGCCCGCAACGGCTGGTTCCAGCGGCAGGCGCTGCGCTGGCTGGAGCAGGAGTTGCCGGAAGTCGAAGCTGTGGACGGGAAGCCGGTGCTGTTTTCTTTCAGCTATACGGCGCGCAAGCCTTTCCTGCGGGCGAAGGAAAGGGGGTGGCGGACGATTTTGGGGCAGATCGATGGCGGTCTGGGCGATGCGCTGCACATGGAGGAGGTTTATCGGAAATATGCCGGGGCGGGTTCCGCATCTTCATCGGCGCCAGCACCCTATTGGGAGCAATGGCGGGAAGAGTGCGAGCTGGCGGACACGATTGTGGTGAATTCGGAGTGGGCGCGGGAGCTGCTGGCCGGGGAGGGCGTGCCGGAGGAAAAGCTGGCGGTCGTTCCGCTGGCCTACAGCCCGCCAGCGGAGAGCCGTACCTTCGAGAAAAAGTATCCGGAGCGATTCGATGAAAGGCGTCCGTTGCGGGTGTTGTTTCTGGGGCAAGTCACGGTGCGCAAGGGGGTACTGGAGTTGTTGGGGGCGGCGCGGCGGCTGGAAGGCCAGCCGGTGGAGTTTCTGATGGTGGGGCCGGAGTTGTTTCCAGTGCCGGAAGATTTGAAGACGCTGCGGAATGTACGTTGGTTCGGCGCGGTGCCGCGGGGGAGGACGGCGGAGTTTTACCGGGAGGCGGATGTGTTTCTGTTTCCGACGCACAGTGACGGCTTTGGCCTGACCCAACTGGAGGCGCAGGCGTGGAAGCTGCCGGTGATTGCCTCGCCGCATTGCGGGCGGGTGGTGGAACCGGGGCGCAACGGTTTGTTGCTGCCGGAGGTCAGTGCGGCAGCGATCGAGGAGGCGGTTCAGGCTTGCCTGAACGAGCCCGCCAGGGTGACGGCATGGTCGCGGGGAACGGACGATTTGTCGGCATACGGAATCGGGCGCCTGGCATCGCGGTTATTGGAGTTGTCATGATCCCACAGACTGATTTGAAGCCGGTGCGGAGCGTCCCACGCTGGCGGCGGCCGGGCGCTCCGCCGCCGCGGGCGCGCGGTACCTGGGCTTGGGAGCTGCATCCCGGCCTGGGGCTTGTCGGGGCGGTGCTGGGGACGCTGCTGGCGATCTCGCTGATGCCGGACGATGTCCGGGCGGCGGGCGTGCTGAGGACTCCTTCGCTGGTTTTGGCCCTGGGGCTGATCGTGGCGCCGCTGCGGGGGTTGCTCTCATCGCCGGTGTCGTTGTTTCATCCGGTGGCGCTGGCGGCGGTCTCGCCGGTGTATTGGCTGCTGCTGGACCCGATCCAGGGAGCCTACGACATGGCTTCGGTGGGGGCGGAGGAGGTGCGGCTGAGTTACTTGGCGATCGGTATCTTCAGTTCCTGTGTCTGGCTGGCGGCCTTCGCCCGGCCCTGGCGGTTGCCACAGGTGGTGCAGGAGGCGGTGACGATCGGGCTGGAGCCGCGCACCTTGTTCGGCATCGGGGTGGCGGCGTTCACTCTGGCGTTCATGCGTTTTGCGATTCCCTCGGGCTTCGATCTCGACCTGATGTTTGGAGCTTTGAGCCACGGACGCTGGTCTGCGCCCTGGGCGCGTGGAGCAATGGGAGGATGGGACGCCTTTCTGGATCATCTGGCTTACTTCGGCTACATCGTGCCGCCGGTCACCGCATTCCTGGCGCGGAGGGCGGGGTGGCTGAATTGGCGGACGCTTGTCATGGCGCTTTTTTCGTTCATCCTGCTGGCCCTATTTTCGACCGGAGGAGGGCGGAGAATTATCGGGGTGATGGTTGGCAGCGGGCTGGTGGTGTGGTTCCTGAGCGCGGGGCGCCCACGGCTGAAAGACCTCGCGCTGATGGGAGCGGCCTGCGCGGGCTTGCTGGCCTTCATGCAATTGATGCTGACCTATCGAGGAGTTGGCCTGGCCGCGGCTTTTTCCGAGGAGACGCAGGTGGAGAGCCATGTGAAACACTTGCATGTGGATGACAATTTTTTGCGGCTGGCGGAGATCATTCAGATCATCCCGGAACGGCATCCCCATACCGGGATGAAATGGGTGGTGTGGGTGGCGGCGCGACCGGTGCCGCGGGTGCTGTGGCCGGGCAAACCACTGGATCCGGGGTTTGATTTGCCTTCCTTCCAAGGGATGCAAGGAGTCTCCCTCTCTGTCTCGCTGGTAGGCGAACTCTATATGGCCTTCGGCTTTCTGGGTTGTCTTGGCGGCGGGCTTTTTCTCGGGTATCTGGCCAAAACACTGGCACAGGTGATGCGAGCGGGGCCGGCCCCCGGCGCTGTCATCATCTTCGGCGCGGGCTTGTTGGCGCTCTTCGCCGGGATGCGCTCGGGGATCGATCTGGTGTTGATGAGCTATGGCGTGCTGGCATGGATCGCCTTGGCATGGGGGTATCGTCAGTTGAATCCGGGAACGAAGTGACCGAAGATGCGTCTGGCCGTCCTGCACACGGAGTTTGCCTCCTATTTCATCGCCTGCCTCCAGCGTTTCCAGGCGCGGCACACGGCGGAATTGCTGATTCATGCCTGGCCTCCTCATCCTGACGCGCCTTTTGATTTCCACAACCTGCGGCTGCCGGGTGAGGTCTTCGACCGGCGGGAGTCCGCGGATGATGTGATCCTGGAGAGGGTGAGGGCGTTTTCCCCCGACGCCGTGCTGACCTGCGGCTGGGTGGACAAGGGCTATATGAGAGTGTGCCGGAGACTGCGTGCCGAGGGCATTCCGGTGATCGCGGGGTGCGACACGCAATACACGGGGAGCAGGCGGCAGTGGCTGGGAAAACTCAGCGCACCGATGCATCTGCATCGGTCGATCGACGTGATCTGGGCCGCCGGTGAGAGACAGAAGCGGCTGGCTTCTTTTTTGGGCTATCCGGCGGACCGCATCTGGGAAGGGTATTATTCGTGTGACTTGGAGCGATTCGCCATGGTGGAAAGCGCCGGGGCGGGGCGGCGGTGGTCGTTTGTTTTTGTCGGCAGATGTGTGGAAAGCAAAGGTGCGCCGATACTGGCTGAAGCGTATCGCCGATACGCGGGCCAGGTAACGCAACCATGGCCGTTGCGTGTGGCGGGCACCGGTCCGCTTGAGGCGGTGCTGCGGGAAGCGGGGGCAACAGGTGAGGGATTTGTGCAACCGGAGAACCTGCCGGAACTGCTGGCCGAGGCCGGGGTGCTGGTGCTGCCCAGTCTGTCCGAGCCATGGGGGGTGGTGGTCCATGAAGCCGCAGCCGCCGGATTGTCTCTGCTGTGCTCAAGAGCCTGCGGGGCGGCGGATCGCTTTTTGGAAGAGGGTCAAAACGGTTTTTGGGCGGAGACCGGCTCCGTGGAGGCATTGGCGGACGGGATGATGACGTTTCATCATTTGGACGACGCCATGTTGGAGCGATTTTCCCTTCGCAGCCGTGAACTGGCCCGACAGATCAGCCCGGATTCGTGGGCTGATACCCTGTATGAGGGCGTGATGAAGTGGCGCGTCCTGGGCTGATTTCAGATCGAACGATTATGTGTGGCATCGCAGGATGGATCGGCCCGGAGGCGGGCTGGGAGGCGGAGACTTTCCGCGAGGGCTTGCGCCGGCGCGGGCCGGATGGCTCGGGTGTGTGGCGGAGCGAGCGGGCGACGCTGGTGCATACGCGGCTGGCGATTCTGGATTTGAGCGAGGCGGGGGCGCAGCCCATGAAGCGAAAAGCTGAAATTGGAAATGCTGAAACGCTGATATCGAAGGTGCTGGAAGGACAAGCTGACAGGGGAAGCTGTGTTTTAGTGTTCAATGGAGAGATTTACAATTACCGGGAATTGCGGGCGGAGCTGGAGGCGGAGGGGGAATGTTTTGTCAGCGATTCGGACACGGAGGTGCTGCTGAAGCTGCTGGTTCGCGAGGGGGATGCCTGTTTGCCCAAGCTGGCGGGGATGTTTGCCTTCTGCTGCTGGGACGAAGCGTCAGGCGAGGCGTTGCTGGCGCGCGATGCCTTCGGGATCAAACCTCTGTATTACCGGATCGATGGTGAAACGCTGGCCTTCGCCTCGGAGACGCGCGTCTTGCAGCGGACGGGAGATGCGATGGATGCAGCGGCATTGCGGGACTTTTTTCTCTGGGGCAGTGTACCGGAACCAGCGACGCTGACTACCGCCGTGCGGCAATTGCCGGCGGGGCATCTGCTGCGGTGGAAAGCGGGACGGGCCACGGTGGAAAAGTGGCAGGGGGCAGAGGGCGGGCGGCATGGGGCGGAGGCGGAAAGAGGCAAGCTGAAAGTTGAAAGCAGAAATGCGGATGACGGAAGGCTGGAGGCCAAAAATAGCGGTTGGATGGGAGTGACGCGGGCGGCCTTGCTGGAGTCGATGCGGCGGCATTTGGTCAGCGATGTGCCGGTGGGGATTTTTTTGTCAGGGGGGATCGACTCGACGGTGGTGCTGGCGCTCGCCCGGGAGGTGCTGGGGAAGACGGCGGACATTCGCACTTTTTCCATTGGCTTTGACGATTCGGAGTTCGATGAATCCGGGATCGCCCGCCGGACGGCGGAGCATTTCGGGGCGCGGCACACGGAGTGGCGGATGAGCGCCGAGGAGGGAGCGGCGGAGATCGAGGGCTTTTTGGCGGCGATGGACCAGCCAAGCATCGACGGCTTCAACACCTGGTGCGTGTCCAAGCTGGCCCGGCGCAAAGGGATGAAGGTGGTGCTGTCAGGACTGGGTGGGGATGAGTTTTTCGCTGGTTATGGTTCGTTCCAGCGAGTGCCGCGCTTCCGGCAATTGTACCGGGCGCTCGGTCCCCTGCGGTCGGTGGTCGCTTGGCTGCTCGACCGCAAGCCGCCGGGCAGCCCATGGCGACGCCTAGCGGGTTACCTGCGAGGCGACGGCTCGTGGCTGTCCGCGTTCCACGCCCAGCGCGGGATTTTCACTCCCGACGAAGCGGCAGAGCTGGCCCGTGCGCTGAGCGGTCGTGATCCCGCCTCCCCTCCCTTCTCCGACCAAGGACAAAGGACCAAGGACAAGGAACCAAGGACCACCGTCAGCGAGCTGGAGGTGACGCGCTACATGCGCAACCAGTTGCTGCGGGACAGCGACGTGTTTTCGATGGCGCACGGGCTGGAATTACGAGTGCCCTTGGTGGATGTGCGGCTGGCGGAGGCGTTGGCAACGATTCCGGCGGAGGTGCGCTTGCGGCAGGGCAAGCAACTGCTGCTCGAAGCGGTGCCGGAGGTGCCGGAGTGGGTGTGGAACCAACCCAAGCGCGGCTTCCGCTTTCCGTTCCAGCAGTGGATGGAGGGGCAATTCGGCGAATTGCTGGCCGAGGCGAAGGAGCGGTCGCCTGTGCCATTGAATGCCTGGTACCGGACTTGGGCGGTGGCGGCGGCGGCGGCGAGAGGCATGGGCTTGTCAAACGCCCGAATAGCGGGTAAGATGCCGCCATGAAAGAAGTGATTTTCGAGGTTCTTGAGGATCCCGCGGAAGGCTACACGGCTTCCGCATTGGGTATCGGCATCCATACCCAAGGGGAGACGCTCGACGAATTGAAGATCCAGATTCGCGACGCCATCGATTGCTATTTCGATGATGGGGAAACCCGGCCTGCCGTGGCGAGGCTTCATTTTGTGCGGGATGAGTTGATGGCGGTATGAAGCTGCCGCGCGATGTCAACGGGATCGATCTCGCCAAAGCCCTGCGTGTGCTTGGTTATGAAATCACCCGTCAAAAAGGCTAGCATCTTCGGATTACGACCCAAGAGGGAGGCGAACATCACGAGGTCATCCCGGCTCATCGCCCCATCAAGCCGGGAACTCTGGCATCCATCCTGAAAAGTGTGGCGGTCCATCATCGGATGACAACGCAAGAGCTGTTTCAGAAGATTTGGGGCTGAAACGCCATCGGCAATGGCGTCTGAAACGCTGAAATTGGGAAATGCTGAGAAGCTGAAACAGGGCTTCGCATGGAACGCGACACTGTCTGCTTTTCACCATTTTGAGAAGATGCGGATCCTCCACGTCATCCCCTCTCTGTCATCGGTCCATGGGGGGCCGAGCACGGCGCTGCCGCTGATGGAACGGGCTTTGCTGGCTGCGGGTGTCGAGGCGGAAACGATCACCACCGATGATGACGGTCCGGGACGACGCAATGGCCGGGTACTCGGGCAGGCACTGAAGGAGAATGGAGTGATCCGGCGCTATTTCGCCAAGAGGTTTGAGTTCTACAAGGTCTCGCCGGGCCTCGGGCGGTGGGCGAGGCGCGAGGTGAAAAACTACGATGTGGTGCATGTGCATGCCCTGTTCTCCCACACCAGTTTGGCGGCGGCGCGGGCGGCGCGGGCGGCGGGCGTGCCGTATGTGATCCGCCCGCTGGGCGTGCTCAATCGCTACGGCATGACACGGCGGCGGGCGCTTTTGAAAAAGCTGTCGTTCCGCTGGCTGGAGGGGCCGTTGCTGCGCGACGCGGCGGCGGTGCATTTCACGAGCGAGGCGGAGCGGGAGGAGGCGGAGGGTCTCGGTGTGCCGATGCGCTCCGTGGTGGTTCCGTTGGGGCTGGAGTTGCCGGAGGGAGGAACCGGACCGGAGGAGCGGGAGCCGGTGGTTTTGTATCTTTCCCGGATCGATCCAAAGAAAAACCTGGAAGGGCTGTTGCGCGCTTGGGGTGGTCTGGCGGCGGAGTTTCCGAAGTGGCGGCTGGCGGTGGCGGGCGATGGCGAGGCGGACCATGTGCGATGGTTGCGGGCGATGGCGGAGGAGCTTGGATTGGGAGACCGCGTCAAATGGCTGGGGCGGATCGAAGGTGGCGTGAAGCAGCAATGGCTCCGTGAATCCGGAGTGTATGTGCTGCCTTCGTTTTCGGAGAATTTCGGCATTGCTGCAGTCGAGGCGATGGGGGCCGGGTTGCCGTGCCTGTTGGGTGAGGGCGTTGCCGTCGCGCAAGACGCCGCAAAAGCGGGTGGCTGTATATTAACCGCCCCGGATGAAGAGAGCATCCGGTCGAAATTGCGGATGTTGTTAAGTGATGCCGCACGCCGGCATGAAACCGGAGCCGCTGCGCGCGAATTTGCGGTGAAAGAATATGGCCTCGAAGGAATGGGGCGACGCTTGTTTGAGCTTTATGCGCGCATTCTTGAAAGACCCGGGGAAATATGAACCTGGCTGACATCACGCCGTTGATCCTGACCTGGAATGAGGAGCCGAATTTGCGTCGCTGTCTGGAGCGATTGCGCTGGGCGAGTCGTATTGTGGTGGTGGACAGTGGCAGCACAGACGGGACGCTGGCCATAGCGGCGGAGTATCCGCAAGTGGAGGTGGTGGAGAGGGCTTTTGATGACCATATGAAGCAGTGGAATTTTGGCTTGGATCATGTAAGGACAGGTTGGGTTCTGTCTTTGGATGCAGATTACATCCTTCCAGAGTCCCTGAAGGAGGAAATGATGACATGTGTTCTTACGGAAGGAATTTCAGCGTATGAAGTTTCATTCCGTTATTGCATGTTCGGGAATCCATTGCGAGGCACCCTTTATCCCCCTCGTGCCGTTCTATTCCACAAGGACAAATGCCGCTATGCGCAGGACGGACACACCCAAACCCTGAAAGTCGAGGGGGGCATCGGAAGCTTGTCATCTATCATCGACCACGACGACCGTAAGCCCCTGTCACGCTGGTTGGACTCGCAGCGGAAGTACGCGGTGCTGGAGGCGGAGAAGCTGCTGGCCGAGAAATCGCCCAGCAGCCTGGCTGACCGCTTGCGCAAGAGGATCTGGCCGGCGGTTCCAGCGGCTTTCCTCTATACGCTTTTCGCCAAGCGGCTGATCTTCGACGGCTGGCCGGGGATGTATTACGTGCTGCAGCGGACTTATGCGGAGCTGTTGCTGTCGCTGGAGTTGCTGGATCGCAAAATACGACAATCAAACTCATGACCGAAGAAATCGCCACCGGATACGCCTATTCCCAAGCCGAAGCGTCCCATACGCACGCTTATTTGTGGGAGCCCGTGCAGCGGGAACTGGAAAAACTCGGGGGGAGGTACAGTACGGGTCTTCGACCTTGGCTGCGGCAACGGGGCGCTGGCGCGGCATTTGAAAGCGCATGGTTTTCAGGTGGCCGGGGTCGATCCCTCGAAGAGCGGTATCGAGATCGCCCGGAAAGCCGATCCCGATCTGCGTCTGGAGGTGGGGAATGCCTACGAGGATCTGGCTGGACGCTACGGACCGTTTCCAGCCGTGGTGTCACTGGAAGTGGTGGAACACGTCTACTATCCACGGAAGTTCGCGCGCTGCGTGAATGATCTGCTGGAGCCCGGAGGACGAGCCATCATCAGCACACCCTATCACGGCTATCTCAAAAACGTGGCGCTGGCCCTGACGGGAAAGATGGATGCCCACTTCACCGCCTTGTGGGACCATGGACACATCAAGTTCTGGTCGGTGAAGACCTTGACCGCCTTGTTCGCCGAGCAGGGTTTGGTTTGTGAAAAGGTGCTGCGGGCGGGGCGCTTCCCTACACTGGCCAAGTCGATGATCCTGGTGTTTCGGAAGGAGTAGGAGGCGAGAGGCATGGGGCTTGCCTTCGCCGTGTCTTTGTGCGAGGTTCCTTCCGAGATGGATGCGCTGGCTCATATTCCCGACGAATGGCTGGAATGGTATTCCCTGACACCCCAGGAGCGGTGGCGGGAGAGCGGTCGGTTGTGGCAGACGTTTTTAATGCTGGGAGGCACACTTGAACCCGAACCCGACATGGACAGTCCTTTCTTCGGTGCGGAAGCATGGCGTCCGCTGCCTCCTGATGGGCGGCCAGGCCTGCGTGTTCTACGGCGCTGCGGAGTATAGCCGCGACGTGGATTTCGCGCTGCTGGCGGAGGAAGGCAACCTCGCCAAGCTGCAAAAGGCTTTGGACGAATTGGAGGCAGCGGTGATCGCGGTGCCACCGTTTGCGGCGGAGTACCTCGACCAGGGACTTGCGGTGCATTTCCGGTGTCAGGTCCAGGGAATCGCCGGGTTGCGGGTGGATGTCATGAGCCGGATGCGGGGCGTGGACGACTTCGAGAACTTGTGGGACCGCCGCACGACAATCGAAGTGGACGGCTTGGAAATCGATCTGCTGTCGCTGCCCGATTTGGTGCAGGCCAAGAAAACCCAGCGGGCCAAAGACTGGCCGATGATTCAGCGCCTTGTCGAAGCAAACTGGTTTCAATACCGGGCCGAGCCCAGCCCCACGCGAATTAGTTTCTGGCTGAGGGAATGTCGGACGCCGACGCTGCTAGCGGAGTTGGCCACCCGCTTTCCGGGAGAGGCCGGGATCGCGGGGAAGACGCGCCCTGCGGTTCTGGAAGCTCTAAGCGGTGATTTCCCCGGCATGGAAACACGCTTGGAAGAGGAACGCCAAGTGGAAGTGGCCGCCGATAAAGCCTGGTGGGAGCCGCTCAGAAAAGAACTGGAAGCGCTGCGGCGCAAGGCGCACGGCAAAGGAGAATGAGGAAGGGGTGATTAGTTCTTGGTTCTGAGCGTTACAGAACCGGAGCGTAGCGAAGTCAATTTCAACGTTTCCATTTTCAGCATTTCCCATGTCTTCCATTCTCGGCATCAACGCCTATCACGGCGACGCATCGGCTTCTCTTGTCATCGACGGCCAACTGGTCGCGGCGGTGGAGGAGGAGCGCTTCAACCGCATCAAGCACTGGGCGGGATTCCCGGCGGAGTCGATCCGCTGGTGTCTTGCGGAGGGCGGGGTGAGAGCGGAGGAACTAGACCAGGTGGCGATCTCCTTCGATCCCCGAGCGAATGTGGGCAAGCGACTGGCCTTTGTGGCGAAGAACCGTCCCTCGCTGCGGGCGATCGCGGACCGCCTGAAGCGCCAAGGGAAGACGCTGGGGCTGGAGGAGCAGTTCGCCCAGGCGGTGGGGCTGGAGACTTCGAAGCTGCGGGCGAAATTCCACCGGATCGAGCATCACCAGACCCATGTGGCGGCGGGTTTTCTGCTGTCGCCCTACGAGGAGGCGGCGGTGCTCTCGGTCGATGGGATGGGGGACTTCGCCAGCACGCTGACGGCCCATGCGCGCGGCACAGACTGGCGGGAGCTGGACCGGGTCTGGTTTCCGCATTCCATCGGCTATCTCTACAGCGCCGTGACGATGTACCTCGGATTTCCCTACTACGGAGACGAGTACAAGGTGATGGGGCTGGCGCCCTACGGAGAACCGGAATTCATCGAACTCTTCCGGCGGATGATCTATCCGAAAGGCGACACCTTCGAGCTGAATCTGGACTACTTCACCCATCATAAGAAGGGCATACGGATGAGCTGGAACGACGGCGCTCCGGTGGTGGAGCCGTTTTTCAGCGAGCGGCTGGAGAAGGAGCTCGGCCCCATGAGGAAGAAGGGCGAGGAGATGACGGCACGGCATGACAATATCGCGAAATCGCTCCAGGCCGTGACGGAGGAGATCATCCTGCATCTGCTCGAGCGCCTGCATGGCAAGACGAAGACGCCGAATGTCTGTCTGACGGGAGGGGTGGCGATGAACTCGGTGGCCAACGGCAAGATCACCCGGGGCACGCCGTTCGAGAACGTCTACATTCCGGCGGGCGCGGCGGACAACGGCACTTCCTTCGGGGCGGCCTTCTACGTGTGGAACCGGGTGCTGGGAGGCGCGCGCGGGTTCGTGCAGGACCATGCCTACTGGGGGTGCGAGTCCACGGATGACGAATGCGGGGCGGCCATTCGCGAGGCGGGGCTGACCTGCGAGACCTTGGAGGAGGAGGCCCTGCTGGAGCGGACGGTGGAGAAGATGCTGGAGGGCAAGGTGGTCGGATGGTTCCAGGGAAAAATGGAGTTTGGCGCCCGGGCGCTGGGCAACCGTTCGCTGATCGCCGACCCGCGCCGCACCGACATGCGGGACATCATCAACCTGCGCATCAAGTTCCGGGAGAAGTTCCGGCCCTTTGCTCCGAGCATCCTGGAGGAGCACATGGGCGAGTGGTTCGAGATCGACGAGCCGACGCCCTACATGGAAAAGGTGTTCCCGATCCGCAAGGAGAAGCACCAGCTGATTCCGGCGGTGACGCATGTGGACGGCAGCGGCCGCCTGCAATCGGTGTCGAAGCGGACCAATCCGCGCTACCATGCGCTGATCTCCAAGTTCCACGAAAGGACCGGCGTGCCCATCGTTCTGAACACCTCGCTCAACGAGAACGAGCCGGTGGTGCGTCTGCCAAGGGAGGCGATCTCCTGCTTCCTGAGGACGGACATGGACGTGCTGGTGCTCGGCAGCCATCTGATCGACCGTCACGCGCCGGATTTTCCCGAGGCGTGGCGGAAACGGGTCGAGCTGAAGCCGGGAGAGTTGCCGGTGATGAGGCATGAGGCATGAGGCATGAGGCATGAGGCATGAGGCTTGGCAGAGGTCGAGCGTCTGACCCCCGACCAAGGACAAGGGACAGTGCCCCATGCATTTCGTATTCCTCAACCAGTACTACCCGCCCGACGAAGCTCCGACGGGGACAATGCTGAAACCAGTGGTGGAAGCCTTGGCGCTGCGCGGTCACGAAGTGACGGTGATCTGCTCAGCCGGTGGATACGGGAAGACGGCAGGAACGATCCCCTCCCCTCCCCCGCCCTGCGGCGAACAGTCCAGCGCCACGAAGGTGCGAGTGGTCCGCCTCCGCGCCTTGCAGTGGGGCCGCCGGACCTTTCTGGGAAAGCTGGCGGACTATGCGTCCTTCTATTTCGGATGTGCGGCGAGGCTGGCGACGATGCGGGCGGACCGGGTCGTGGCCTTGACCACTCCGCCCTATCTTTCGGTCTTGGCCCGACTGGCGGCGCGTTGGCGCGGGGGCACGCACGCGCATTGGGTGATGGATCTCTATCCCGATGTGATGGCGGCCCACGGGATGCTGCGGGAGGACACCCTTGGATATCGTCTTCTGTCCGCCTTGGCGCGATGGGGGTTCGGTGGCGGACGTTCCGCCGGTGTGCTCACGCTGGGGCCGGACATGGCGGAACGGATCGGACGCCTCTTGGGTGCCGGGGCAAGGGAAGTCGCGTGGATACCCTTGTGGGAAACAGGGGGTGGCCCCGCCGGAGACGATGACGTGGCGGAGCTGCGCTCCCGGCGGGGATGGTCGGACGGCGAGCTGGTCGTGATGTATTCCGGCAACATGGGACTGGGCCACCGCTTCGAGGATCTGCTCGAATGGGCGCGGCGGCGTTCCGGGAAGCGCTGTCGGCTGGTCTTCTACGGACGGGGGAAGCGGCGCGGCGAGATCGAGGACTTCCTGCGCGAGCATCCGGGCCGTTTGGAATTGCACGACTATGTCAGCGAGGAGGAATTGGCGGCGCATCTCCGCACCGCAGACGTGCATGCGGTCTCGCTGCGGCCGGAGTGGACGGGGACAATGGTGCCGAGCAAGCTGCAGGGCGTCTTCAGCGCGGGACGTCCGGTCCTCTTCATCGGCGACAAGGCGTCGAGCATCGGGGTTTGGATGCTGGAAAGCGGAGCGGGCTGGGTGGTCGAGCCGGGCGATGCGGAAGCGCTGGACGCAGCGATGGCGCAAGCCGGAGATCCGGTGCTTCGCACAAGGATGGGCGAGAAAGCGCGGCGGTTCGCCGCCGGGCATTTCGACCGGACGGCCAATGTGGCGAGAGTCGCCGACTGGTTGGAGGGAACGTGATCCCCAATCTGAAAAGAATCGGGACGATTGGAGGATTTAACCCGTATCCTCTCCTTTCTAACGCCCCAACAGGAACGGCCCGGCGAAATTGATGGCCCAGTAGAAGCCGGTCATCTCCGGAGGGACACCGGGCGGGGTGCCGCTGTGATCGCGCAGCTTCACGAGCCATTCGCGCTGCGTCACGCTGAGCGAGTCGGCGGGCGTCGTGCCGGCGAGCCCTTCGTAGAATTGTTTCATGATCGCGACGGTGGCGGCGTCGCTGATGGGCCAGAGGGTGGAGATGACGTTCTCCGCTCCGGCCATGCGGAAGCCGCGTCGCAAGCCGAGGACGCCGTCGCCGGTGGTCGCTTCGCCGCTGGCGGTGTCGCAGGCGCTGAGGGCGACGAGGAGGGTGCCCTCGAGGTCGAACTCGGCGACCTCGTTGGCCATGAGGAGGCCGTCGCTCTCGGGATTGGGGACGACACCTTTCGCCCAAGCGGCAATGGTGTCGCTGGACCCGGCGAGGGCGAGGCAACTCCCGAACATGGGGTTCTGGAAGCCGGCCACCTCCTTCGGAACGAAGGCCGTCTCCCTCGCGCCCTCGGGCACCGGCTCGACGGCGGCGGGCAGGTAGAGACCGTGGGTCGCGAAGTGGAGCAGGTGGGGCCGCCGCACCCCGACGCGCAGATCCAGCTCGGTGGCGCGTTCGCCCTTCACCGTGGTCACGGGCGTGCCGAGGCGCTGCCGCATCACGGGTCCGAGCAGATCGACCTCCTCCTCGGCGCCCGCGAGAGGGCTCAGGCCTTGCGCGAGCATGGCGAGGCTGGAGGAACTGAAGGAGGCGAGGAGCCCGCGCCGGTCCACCACGCCGGTCTCGGGAACCCGCCCGGTGTCGAAGGCGGGGTTGCCGACGAGGACCGCCCCCGCCGAAGGATCGACCGGGGAGGGGCGTCGGACCAGCTCCCTCGCGGAGGAGATGTAGCGGAGGTCGTGGGATTCGACGAGGAACTTCCCGTCCGGCCCGACGAGACAGGCGAAGGGCACGAAGCTGAGCGACCCTTCGGGGCAGATGGCGAGCTTCGAGTGTTTTGTCAGGAGGTCCGCCGCCGGGGCGAGGAGCTGGCCGTGGAGCTTCTCCATCAGCTCCCTCGCGGTGCGGTCGGATTCCTCGCCCGCGCCGTTGGCCGCGCCGAAGAAGGGGATCGTCGCGGCGACGAGTTCGTCGGCCTCCTGGGCGGCGCAGAGGTCGAAGAAGGTGGTGCCCTCGCGAGTGGTCACGGCGACGCCGTAGCGGTCCTCGAAGGCGGCGAGGCCGTCGTAGCGGCGGAAGCGCAAGTAATCGAGGAGGACTTCGTCCCCACCCAGCGAGGCGCGCAGGTCGGCCAAGGTGGGATCCGATCCGGGGCGGGAGAAATCCTTCGAGCCGGTGAGACGGATCAGCTCCTGGTGCCGCTGGCGCACGAGGGCGTCGAGATCGGGCAGGGCCCGCCTAGCACGGCCCGACCCGAGGAAGGCGGCGCGGTATTCGGCGCGGGCGGCGGCGAGGGCGCGGCGGGCTTCCTCCACGGTCCGGTCGGAGGATTCGCGGGAGAGCTGCGCCTCGGCGATGAGGCTGTCGAGGACGACTCCCTTCTGTCGCAGGAGGAAGCCCGCGACCTCCTCCGCCGCGCCCAGCTGGGCGAAGAGGTGGTGGGATTTGAAGGAGTCCTGGTAGGCGAGGCGCTGGCGCTCGTCGGTGAACTGGAGCATGGCCTCGAAGTTGCGGAACTCGATCTCGAGGCAGCGTTTCGCCGCGTCCAGCGCCCCGGCGGCGTCGCCCGAGGCGAGGGCGGCGAGGCCCATGCCGTAGAGGCCCGGCTGGCGGTCGGGATGGTCCTCGCGGAGGAGGTCCACATAAAGCTGATCGGCTTCGCCGTAGGCGGCGGCGGCCCCGACGTAGTCGCCCAACTCGCGGCGGGCGTCGCCGACCCGCAACGCCGCCTCCGCGACTTTGACGTGCTCGCTCGTGCCGAGGGCGGCGATCCGGCCTTCGAGGACGCGGGCGTAGAGCGCGAGCGCCTCCTGCGGCCGACCGGCGGCGCGTTCGAGATTGCCAAGGAAAAGGACCGTCTCGAGCGTGTCAGGCGAAGTCGGCCCGACCTCGCGCTCGAAGACCGCGACCGCCTCCCTCGCGAGGGCTTCGGCCTCCTCGACGCGGTCGCGATAGAAGAGCAGGCCGCCCAGGTTCGCCTTCGACCGGGCCGTGTCGAGGGCCTCGGGGCCGAGGTGCCGGGTGCGGATGGCGAGGGCCTCGCGGTAGAGCGTTTCGGCCCCGCTGAGGTCGCCGATGCACCAAGACAGAGTGGCGAGGTTGTTCATTGCGGGCACGGTGCCGACGCCGCCCCTGCCCTCCAATCTCTCGCGGATGCGCAGAGCGCCGCGGTTGAGCGCTTCGGCCTCCTGGAAGTTGCCGAGCACCATGTGGAGGCCGGCGAGGTTGTTCTGGATCTGCGCGACCGGCCCCGCCTCCTCGCCGAGCAGTTCGCGGGCGGTGGCGAGGGTGTCCTCGTAGGCGGGCAGGGCGGCGGCATAGTTGCCGAGGCGCTGCTCCAGATTGGCGAGTTCGTTGGCAAAGGCGAGACGGTGCTGGGAGGGCGGATCGTTGGCGAAGGCCGCGACCAGCTCCTGGGCGATCTCGCGGGCGGCGAGCCAGTCGCCCGCGGCGTGCAACTCACGGCAACGGGCGAAGGCGTCGCGGTCCTCCTGGGTGAGATCCCGGGCCGGTGAATCCGGGGCGGCGCCCGCCGCAAGCACGCCTAGCAGACAGACCATCCGGGCAACGCACCTCATCAGTATTCGAGGTCTGTTTCGGGGCCGCGCTGGGATTCGGGGATGACGCCCAACTCGTGATCGACGATGGAGAGCCAATCGGCCTCCGTCGGTGGATCGAGGGGCGGGGCGGTGGCCTTGGCCATGCCCGCGAGCGCTTTCAACTCCTCCTCGAAGGACGGCCCCAGCCCGAGGCTTTCGAGTTCGATGATGCCTTCCGCGCCGCGCCCTTCGATGAGCGGCGCGACCACGTTGACGAGCAGGTCCGGCCCCACCGTCACATTCCAGAGCTGGTTCAGGAAGGCCTCCATCTCCGCGTCGGAGTATTCCCCCGGCGCACCGCCGATCTCGGCGATGAGATCGTATTTCGTGTAATCGACCCCGACGATGCGGTCGGGCGTGACCTCGATCTGGGCGGGCTCGGCGAGGAGGCGGTTCAGGCGGAAGCGGAAGGCCATTTGGTCGCCTCGCCGGAAGTGCGGGGCGGAGAGGCGCGAAACCTCGAAGGGAGGCTCCAGCTCGTGCCAGCCGATGCGCAACTCCTGCAAGCGTCCCTCCGAAAAGCCCGCCGCCCAGACCGAACCCTCTACGAGGAGGGACCGAAGAGGGTCGGCTTTCGCCGCGCCCGTCACCTTCACAGTGCGCTGCACGGGACGGGTGATGAGGGCCTGATAGGGCTCGCCGTAAATTTCGGGACGGGGTCCGGGAATGCGCTCGGTGCTCGACTCGAAGGCGGGGAAGACGGTCAGCTCCAGCTCCCAGGCACCGCCGTCGAGGGAGCGGAAGGCGGCGACCTTCACGGGCAGGTGGAAGTCGATCTCGGCGCGACGCCAGCCCGCGCCCCATTCGGACACGGGGGCGAGGTTCACGGTCTCCTCATAGACTTCGGCGGTCTGCGGGCCGGTTTTGAAAAAGTCACGCGTCTCCCGCTTCACCAAGGTCGCGGCGGTGGTGCTGGCGATGAATTCCGACCGCCCCGTGCCCGGCACGGAGACCCAGTAGGCCGGTTTCTCATCCCAGAGCAAGTCGCGGGCCTCGGCGGTGAGGTAGTATCGCGAGCCGCTGTTATCGACATAGGCCGCCGCTTTCAGCACGAGCGGGCCGGGCTGGGTCTTGAGCACCTGCGCGTCCGCGGAGGGTTGCGCGAGGACGACGACGCCCTCCGGCGCGTCGATGTCCATGCCTTGGAGGTCGAAGGAGGGGAGGTTCCGCAGGTGCGGCTTCCAATCCTGCGCCGACGACTCCGGCACGAGGGTCCATAGGCAGAGAGACGCGAGGAACGCGAGGGGAAAGGCGGGCTTCGGAGGCATGGAGGAACTGTTGCGATGCCGCCATCCGCCCGCAAGCGATATTTGCGCCATTCCGCTTGCAAGGAGGGGGTGATCGGGCTTCATAGCCCTATGATGGAGAGTCGCCACATCCACCTATTGAGCCGCACGATGGTGGCCGCTTTCCTCCTGGCGGGCTGCGACAATGCGGATTTGGCCATTGCGCCACCCAAAGGGAAGACTCCCCCGGCGCAACTCCCAGCGAGATGGACCCTGACCGATGTCGAGGGACGCACCGTCAAGGCAACCATCATCGGCAGGAGCGAAACCGCCGTCACCCTCGTGCGCGAGACGGATGGGCAACGCTTCGATCTGCCTGTGGCCCGTCTCGCCGACAGCGACCAGCGCCGTGTCGCGACTCTGCCGATACAAAAGGCTCCTCAAAAAAGTCCGGCGGAGTCGTCCATCTATCGCATGCGGCAGGCCAAGATGGACGAGGTCCGAGCGAGGATCAACGAGATCAACCAGTTGATCGGTGGGACGAACTCCGATATCCAATTGCGTTCCTACAACTCGGAGTTGAAACGGCTTTACAAGGAAGAAAGCAAGCTGCGCGAAGAGCTGCGCGAGCTTGAGGATCACTGATCTTCGGGCGGCCTTTGGCCACCGTAAAAGGTGAAAGGGTGTGGAGCTTGGCGGCCCAGCGGGCCGCTGCGATGGAAATGGGCGCGGCTACAGGCACTGGCGCGTCTTTCGGGGGCGATGGAGGTTCCCTGAGACGGGGCCTCCTGCCACGTTGACGCGTCCCGCAGCCGGGTTACAGTCGGCAGCCATGCTCGACATCCGCCAGTTCCGCGAAGATCCCGAAGGAATCAAGACCCGCCTCCAAACCCGTGGAGGCGAATCCTGGCAACTCGTCGATGAGGTGCTCGCCCAAGACGAGCGCCGCCGCGCCGGGGAGACGGAGAAACAGCAACTCCAAAGCGAGCGCAACCGCCTCTCGAAGGAGATCGGCGGCTTGAAGAAGCAGGGGCAGGACACGTCGGAGCTGGAGGCGACGGTGCGCGGCATCAGTGAGCGCATCAAGACCATCGGCGAGGAAGCGGACGCGGCGGAGGAAGCGCAGACGGACCTGCTCCTCCACATTCCGAATTTGCCTCACGCCGCCTGCCCCGTCGGCAGCGACGAGACCGCCAATCCCGTCGTGCGCGAATGGGGGGCGAAGCCGGAGTTCGCCTTCGAGCCAAAGGACCACGTCGAGATCGGGACGCGGCTCGACCTGTTCGATTTCGAGGCCGCGACGAGGGTCAGCACCGGCGGCTTCGTCGTCTTCACCGGCGTCGGGGCGCGGCTGGAGCGGGCGCTGATCCAGTTCCTCCTCGACCTGCACACCGAGTTCCACGGCTACACCGAAGTCTCGCCGCCGCACATCATCCACCGCGACTGCATGGTCGGCACCGGACAGCTTCCCAAGTTCGAGGACGACATGTACTCCCTCGAAGAGGGCGCTTTCTTCCTCGCCCCCACCGCCGAGGTGCCGGTGACGAACCTCTACCGCGAGACGATTTTGAAAGAGAGCGACCTCCCGCTCAAGGTCACGGCCTACACCCCCTGCTTCCGCCGCGAGGCCGGGTCGGCGGGCCGCGAAAGCCGGGGGCTCATCCGCATGCACCAGTTCGACAAGGTGGAACTGGTCAACCTCGTCCATCCCGACGAGTCTTTCGCCCAACTGGAACTCCTCACCGCCGAGGCCGAGGCCGTGCTGCAACGGCTGGGGCTGCACTACCGCGTCATCGAGCTCTGCACGGGCGACCTCGGGTTCAGTTCGGCGAAGACCTACGACCTTGAGGTCTGGGCGCCGGGCCACGGAGCTTGGCTGGAGGTCTCAAGCTGTTCGAACTTCGTCGATTACCAAGCCCGCCGCATGAGGCTGCGCTTCAAGGACGCCGAAGGCCACAACCGCTTCTGCCACACCCTCAACGGCTCCGGCACGGCCCTGCCGCGCCTCTACGTCGCCTTGCTCGAAACCTTCCAGCAGGAGGACGGCAGCGTGAAAGTGCCCGAGGCGCTGGTGCCCTATCTGAAACGGGAGCGGATCGGGTGAAAAGGCGGGAAGCGTGGAAAGACGTCAGAAGACGCGCCAGCGCTGTAGCCGGCCTCAGTGAGGCCGGACCTTACGTCCAAACGACGCCCGACCGGGGTCAATGACCCCGGCTACAGATTTCCGCCTCCGAAGGATGCGTCAGATTTCCCGCCCCATCAGCTTTGCTGGAATGAGCCACTAGAACACCCCGCGTCCTCAGCTTTTCTTCTCCTCGGGCTTCCGTTCGAGCACTTTGTCGATCAGCCCGTATTCGGCGGCGGCTTCGGCGGTCATGTAGTTGTCGCGGTCGGCGTCGCGCTCGACCTCCTCGACCGATTTGCCGGTGTGGAAGGCGAGGATCTTGTTGAGCCGCTTTTTCAGCGAATACATGAACTCGACGGTGCGCTCCACGTCGGAGGCGGTGCCCTGCGCCCCGCCGGAGACCTGGTGGATCATGATGTGCGCGTTCGGCAGGGCGTAGCGCTTGCCCTTGGTCCCGGCAGTAAGGAGCACCGCGCCCATGCTCGCGGCCATGCCCATGCAGTAGGTGTTCACGTCGCAGGTGACGAACTGCATGGTGTCGTAGATGGCGAGCCCGGCGGTGACGGAGCCGCCGGGGCTGTTGATGTAGACGTTGATGTCCTTGTTCGGGTCCTGCATCTGCAGGTAGAGCATCTGGGCGATGACGTAGTTCGCCAGCGGGTCGCTGACCTGCTCGCCGATGAAGATAATGCGGTCCTTCATCAGGCGCGAGAGCAGGTCGAACTGGATCATCGTGTTCCCTTCCTTCTCGATCACGCTGACGTTGCGCATCGGATCGACGATGCGCTGCTGGAGGTGCGGGGGGAGGAGGGGGGAAAGTTCCTGGACGGAGTCGAGATCGTGCATGGCGGATGGGGTCGGTTGGATGATAGTTGAGAGCTGATCGTTGAGAGTCGAGAGTTTCGGAATCAGTGAGTTGTCTCAAGGCGGCAACTCATCCAAAGGATGAATCTGTATTTCGGCGCAAACCGCTCATTTTCAGCCTCTCAACTCTCAACTCTGATTACGCCTCCTCCTTCGGCGGATCGACTTCGGTGACGGCGGCGTTCTCGCGGAGGAAGGCGAGGGTCTTGGTGATGCGGATGTCGTGCCGCAGCTCGTCGAAGGCGTTGCGGTCGCGGAACTCGCGGGCCACCTTCTTGAGGGGGCGGCCTTGGCGGTAGGCGATCATGGCGACGTGGCGGCTGAGCTCGTCGTCGGTCACGCCGATGCGCTCCTTCTCCGCGATCTGGTCGAGGAGGAAGGTGGTCTTGACGTTGTTCTTGGCCTGCTCCTCGGCGCTGCGGATGAGGTCGTCCTGGTTTTTCGTGATGTCCTCCTCGGTCATGCCCTGCTCGTAGCCTCGGGAGACCATCTGGTTCACCTGGCGCTGGGTCTCGTTGAAGACGATGTGCTGGGGCAGTTCGAAAGAGGCGTCCTTGGTGAGGTGGGCGAGGATCTGGTTGTCGATGATCTGGACGCGCATCCTCTCGCGCTGCCCCTCGAACTGCTCGCGGACGCGGCTTTTCAACTCGTCGAGCGAGGCGAGGCCGAGGGTGGCGGCGAAGGCGTCGTCGAGCTCGGGCAGTTCGCGCTCCTTCACTTGGCTGACGGTCACCTCGTAGCTCACGGTCTTGCCAGCGACGGCTTCGACGGGGAAGTCCTCGGCGAAGGTCGCGTCGAAGGTCTTGCTCTCGCCCGCCTTCAGGCCGACGATGGCGGCGGCGAGGCCGGGGATGAATTCGCGGGCTTCCGCGCCGTCCTCGGGCAGATCGGCCCAGTGCTCTTCGCCTTGGGCGAGGGGACCGACCTCCTTCTCGACCTGGTCGGCGAGGGGCTTGCCGTCGAGAGTGGCGGTGTAGGAGACCACGGCGAGGTCGCCGGGGGCGGCGGCGCGGTCCACGTCCACGGGTTTAGCCTGCTGCTTGCGGGTGTTGTCCAGATAGCTCGCGACCATCTCCTCGGTGACCTCCAGCTTGGCGACCTCGACGGGGATGCCTTTGTATTCGGGCACGGCGATCTCGGGTTCGGTCACGATCTCGACTTCGAGGCGGTAGGCGCCGTCGCCGCCGATCTGCTCGCTCTCGACCTGGGCGACCCCGAGGATGGCGAGGGATTGCGTGGAGCGGGCCTCGGCGTAGGCGGAGCGGGCGAGGCGGTCCTTCAACTCGTCCTCGATGGAGTCGGCGAAGCGCTTCTCGATGACGGAGGTAGGGATCTTGCCGGGCCGGAAGCCGGGGACTTTGGCTTGTCGGGAATAGGCGGAGACGATCTCGCGACGGGTTTTCACGACCGTTTCCGCCGGGATCTCGGCGGAAAGGCGTGCTCGGCACTCGGGGAGGCGCTCGACGGAAAGGTTCATGGTCGGGGAGAGGTCCGGGCGCACTGGTCCGGCCCGGAAGGGCGGGAATTTAGAACAAGCCCCCGGAGTTTGCACCCGATAAATTCTCCGCCTCGATCCCGCAGAAGGCGGCGAGGTCGGCGGGCAGAGGGCTATGCCATTCGTGCCGCTCCCAACCCAGCGCGGCGGCGTGGAGGGCTTGGCGGTCGAGGAGGAGGAGACACTGCAACGGCGGCGTCCAGCCCGTCTCGATAAAGTCGAGGTAGCAACGCTCGCCGGGTCCGTAAAGTTTGTCGCCGACGAGGGGATGGCCGACGTGGGCGGCGTGGACGCGGATCTGGTGCATGCGCCCGGTGAGGGGATGGCAGCGCAACAGGGAGAAGCGCGAACCGTTCGTCGTCTCGCGCTCGAAGCGGCGCAGCACTTCGAAGCGGGTGGCCGATTCCTTGCCGCCGGGGTGGACGATCTGCTTCACCCAGACCGAGGAGTCCTCGATCTCACCTTTGCGCCGCAGGGGCGCGTCGACGAGGAATTCGTCCGCCTCGGGCCAGCCCCAAGCCACGGCGAGGTAGGATTTGCGGAACTCGCGCCGCTCCATCGCCTTGCCGAACATGCGCGCGGCGGCGCGATGCTTCGCCACGAGGACGATGCCGCTGGTCTCGCGGTCGAGGCGGTTGACGAGGGATAGCCTCGCGCCGCAGGCGAGTTCGTAGGCGCAGAGGGCCTCCAGCCCGTCGAGGAGGGTCGGCGGATTCCCCGGCACCGAGGGATGGACCATCAGATGGGGGGGCTTATCGACGACGAGGTAGTCCTCGGTCTCGTCGAGCACGGCGAAGTCGGGCGTGTAAAGGCGCAGGTCGATGGGGCAAGGGGTGTGGGCTTTCAGCAGTCGAGGAACAGCGTCCCGGCGCGGCGGCGCACCTGCCGTCCGCCCGGCAGGCTGGCCTTCGCGGGGCGGGCGTCGGAGAGCAGCACCGCCGCGACGCGCTCCACTTCGGCGAAGCCGCAGTCGGGCACGCCGGACTGGCGCAGCCAGGCGAGGAGGAGGCGGTTGCGCTGCGCCTCGGGAAAGGCGCGCAGGGCGGCGACGTCGAGGCCACCCGTTTCGCCTCGACTCGGCAGGTCCCCGAGCGCGGCCGCAACCCAAGCCTCGTCGAGGGAGGCGAGCCGGGCGGAGCGCAGGATGGCGGCCCGAGCGTCGCGACCGAAGACCGCCTCGATCTCCGGCAGGAGACGGCGGCGGATGCGGTTGCGGAGGGCGAAATCCGAGCCGTTGCTCGCGTCCTCGCGCCAAGCGACCTCGTGCGCCGCCGCGTAGGCCTCGATCTCCTCGCGCGAGACGGCGAGGAGGGGGCGGACCAAAGCCAACTCGACCCCGTCGACGCGGCGGGCCGTCTCCTCCGCCATGCCCGAGAGACCGCGCGATCCGGCTCCCCGGAGGAAGTTCATCAGCACGGTCTCGACTTGGTCGTCGGCGTGATGGGCGAGGAAAATCCCGGCGATCCTCCGCTCCCGCGCGACCTCGGCGAAGGCACGGTAGCGCAGTTCGCGCGCCGCCGTTTCAAGGGATAGCTTCCGCTCCTTCGCGAAAGCAGCGGCCTCGACCCGGCGGATCTCGCAGGGCGTCCCGTGCCGCTCCGCCTCGGCCCTGACAAACGCGCCATCGGCCTCCGAATCCGCGCCACGCAGCCCGTGCTCGACGTGGACGACGACGAGGTCGCCGTATCCCGCCCCGCGCAGGGCGTGCCACAGGACCATCGAGTCGATCCCTCCCGAGACCGCGACGAGCCAAGGGCGGGAAGGCGGCCATTTCGCCGGGAGAGGGGCCAAGACGTTCATATCCCCGGACTTTACAAAGGCCGCCGGACCGCGCCAAGGGGAAAGACAGGGTTGGGTCGACGGTGCTGGTACGTAGAGAAGTTCGTGAGAACTTCTCCCTCCGAAGCCCAGGGGACGCACGCCGAAGTTCTCACGAACTTCGCTACGAGGCTCCGTTCACGCGGCGTGGCTGTGGCGGTCGAGGGTCTGGCGGACCATGTCGGCCATCTCCTCGAAGCGGTAGGGCTTCTGGACGAAGCCGTCGGGACAGGCGCCGCATTCCCTCGTGAACTCGTTGAGATCGACGAGATAGCCGCTGCAGATGAGCACGGGCAGGTCGGGCCGGATTTCGCGGAGGCGGGCGAAGGTCTCCTTCCCGGTGAGGTTCGGCATGGTCAGGTCGAGGAGGACGAGGCTGATGCGGTCGCCCTGGGCGCGGACGAGGTCGAGACCCTCCAGACCGTCGCCCGCCTCGAGGATTTCGTAGCCGAGTTTCGAGAGGAGAGTGCGTCCGATGCGGCGCACGAGTGCCTCGTCGTCGACGAGGAGGATGGTCTCGCCACGGCGCGAAGGGGCGAGCTTCGTCTCGCCGCCGGACAAGGGCAGCAGGGCGGAGGAGCCGCTCGCCTCGGCGGCGGTGCTGCGCGGCAAGTGGATGTCGAAGCGGGTGCCCTCGCCGGGGACGGAGCGGAAGTCGATCCAGCCCCCGAGCTGCTTGACGATGCCGAAGGAGGTGGCAAGGCCGAGGCCGGTGCCCTTGCCCGGCTCCTTGGTCGTGAAGAAAGGCTCGAAGATCTTCGCCTGCACTTCGAGGGGGATGCCCTCGCCCTCGTCCTCGACGCTGAGGCAGACGAATTCGCCGGGCGCGACCTCGGGATGGGAGCGGAGGTCGGCGGCGGTGAGGACGCGATTGCTGGATCGCAGGAGGAGCCGCCCGCCATGAGGCATGGCGTCCTTGGCGTTCACCGCCATGTTCATGATAACTTGGCCGAGCATGCCGACGTCGGCCATGGCGCGCCAAGGGCTGCTCTCCAGATCGAGGTCGATGCGGATGCGGCGGTCGATGGTGGCGGAGAGGATGTCGCGCACCTCGGCGAGGACGAGGTTGGCGTCGCAGGGCCGCAGGTCCATGTGGCTGCGGCGGGAGAAACCGAGGAGCTGCTTGACGAGTTCGGTGGCGCGTTCGCCCGCTTTGATGGCATAGGCGAGGCTTTCGCGGGCTTCTTCGGCGACTCCGGCGCCAAGCTCCATTTTGACGAGGGCGAGGTTGCCGAGGATGCCGGCGAGGAGGTTGTTGAAGTCGTGGGCGACGCCTCCGGCGAGCTGGCCGACGGCCTCCATCTTCTGCGACTGGCGCAGCCCCTCTTCGAGCTGGCGCCGCTCGGTGAGGTCGCGCGTGGTCCAGACCCGCCCCACGACGCTGCCGCGCGAGTCGCGGATCGGGGCGGAGTGGACGTGGAGGACGCGTTTCTCGGGCATGGCGAGGACGATCTCCTGGTCGATGATCCCGCCGGAGGAGCGCTGCTCCAGCCATTGGTCGGTCGATTCGGGGGAAAAGCCGCCGCGCTCGACGAAGGCGTCGAGGACGGTGGCGGCCGGGATCCTTGCCCCCGGCTCAAAGCCGAGGAGGGTGAGGAACAGGTCGTTGACGACGGCGACCTCGCCGAAGAGGTCCTCGACGAGAAAGCCGTTGTTGGTGCTCTCGATGGCGGCTTGGAGACGGGCGTTGGCCCGCTCCAGATCGGACTGGCTCTGGTGCAGGCTCTCGGTGCGCGAGGCGACGAGTTTCTCAAGGCTCTCGCGGTGTTCGGCGAGCTCCCCGACCATGCGGTTGAAGAGGATGGAGAGGCTTTTCGTTTCGCTTGATCCGCCCTCCTCGTCGGCCCGCACGGCGAGGTTCCCAGCGGTGACCTGCCCAGCGACTTCGCCGATCCGTTCCAAGGGGCGGGAGATAAGGCGGGAGAGGAAGAGGGCAAGTGCGGCAGCCACGAGCATCATGCAGATGGCGGCGGCGGCGAGGGAAAGGAAGACCTGTCGCACGACGGCGGTGACCTCCTCCATGGGTTTCAAGGCGAGCACGATCCAAGGGGAGGAGACTTTGGTGACGGCGCTAGGGAGGATTTCCCTAGCGTAAAGATAGGGGATGCCATCGGGGGCGGTGTAGGCGCCGATGGGTCGTTCGATCCATTGTTCCGCAGGCACGATCCCGTCGAATTTCTCCATCAGCCGCGAGGCGTCGCCGCCGGAAAGGGTGTTGCCGAGGGAATCGAGGAGGAAGACGGGATGGTTCCCCGCGATGGAAGTTTCGCCGAGGATGGAGACGATGCGCGCGAAGGAAAGCCTCGCCCTGACCACGTGGCGAACCTCACCCGGGGATTCGACGGGTAGGTAGACGATGAGATAGAGCCCTTCCTGCCCCAGCACCCGCTGCGGGTGGGAGATCACCACCTTGCCCTGGGCAGCCTCCCGGAACCAGTCGCTATATTCGCGGAAGGAGGGGTGCTCCTCGGCGGTGGAGGCGAGGAGGAAGCCGTCGCCGTCGTAGAGACTGATGTCGGAGTAGAATTCGAAAATGCTCACGAGGCGGTACATCTCGGTGAGCTTCGTCTCGATATCCCCTTCGGGATCGGAAAGGAGGGGATTCGACTGGAGGGAGCCGAGTTCGCGGGCGGTACGATCGGTCACCTCGGCGACGAGGCGCCCGAGCTGCCTCGAGGTTTCGGCCAGCTTCTCCTCCTCCTGCTGTCGCAGATTCCGGCTCAGGACCGTGCCGAGTGGCACCAGCACGGCGATGAGGGGCACGAGGCCCGTCAGCACCATGGAGGTGAGGAGTCGGCTGCGGATGGTGTCCATGTCGGAGCTGGGGAACCTGGCGGAGTCGCTAGTCGACGGGAGAGGGTTCGACCGGTCTTCGCCAAGTCGGAGCCGCGGCTTTGCCGGAATCCATCGCCATGCCACGGTCGCTGGTGACGAGGCGGATGATCGCTTGGTGAACATGCTTTTCGACGCCGGGGTCGAAGCGGACGAAACGGCATTTCTCTATCGCCGCCTCTGGCGGATAGAGCACGGGATTCGCCAGCAGGACGGGTTCCAGCCTGGCGCGGGCAGCGGGGTTAGGGCTGGCGTAGAGCAGGGTCTTGGACGTTTCAGCTGAGACTTCTGGCGAGCTCATGAAGCGGATGAAGCGCTGTGCGAGCTCTGGGGAAGGCGCGTCCCGGGCCACTGCGAAACTATCAACCCAGAGCGGCGCACCTTCTTTCGGGAGGACCACCTTGAGGGCCGGATTCTGCGCTGCCCGAAGGAGGGCGTCCCCGTTGTAGGTGACGACGAGGTCGACCTCGCCGATTTCGAGGGCGTCCAAGCCCGAGATCGGATCCCGCATGCGTTCGACGAGCTTCGGGAAACGCCGTTCGATGCGGTCGGCGGCCTTGTCGATCTGCTCCTTTGTGGCGGTGGCCGGATCGTGGCCGAGGGCGAGCAGCGCCACCCAGATGAGGTCGCTCGGCTCGTCGAGCAGGGCGATGCGCAAGTCCTCCCTCCAGAGCAGGTTCCAGCTCGGCTCAGCACTGCGGAAGACTTCGGAGCGCCCTGCGAGGACGGTGAGCCCCCAGAGATAGGGCACGGAGCGGCGATTTCCCCGGACGGCGGCAGGCGCGAGGAAGCTCTCCGTCTCCGGGAAGGTATCGCCGAGCAGGGCCGGGGTGAGGTCGCGCAGGAGCTTGAGGTCATCCAGCTCTCGGAGGGTTTGCTCGTCTGCAACGATCAGATCGAAGTCGGAGGGGCGCGAGGAGAGAGTCTGCTTGAGCTGCTCGCTGTTATCGACTTCAGTGGCGAGGAGCATGACGCCATGCTCGCGCTCGAAGCGCGCGAGGGCCTCGGGTGCCAGATAGTCCTCCCAGATGAGCAGGGATAGCCTCGGCTGCGACTCCTGTTCGCTTGTTTGTGCATGCGGGCGAAGATCCGCTCCCAAACCTTTGTTCTTGGGGATGGATTCGTGCTGTGCCTGGATCACGGTCGGATGGCCGCCGGAAGCCGGTGCCACCTCCCTTTCGGCCCCGGCATCGACCGAGGGAGGCGGCGAATCCCGGCATCCCGCGAGCACGATCACCAGAAACAAAGCGAGCGGCAGACTCCATCGCCAAGATTGGGTCGATTTCATAGAAGCATGCATAGAGAGAGTTGAACAATAAAATAAACATAAATATCATAAAATCCATCTTTTTTAAAAATTTTTTAAAATCAAATCTGAGAAATTTTTGAAAATACTCTCAATTTTTATTTTCATTCCTGCAATTTCGTCCGATAATCGTGGAAACTCGGCAATTCGAGACGCAGACAGTTCTTCAACCCCGATGAACGCGCGCTTCGAGTCCCTCCTCCTCCTCCGATGTCGCAGAAAATCCACATCGCACAATCCGATCTCGGCTTGGGAGTGTTTGCGAAAGTGCCGATCGAGCCACGCGAGACCATCTTCTACCTTACCGGAAAATTGATCTGCTTCGAGGACGCTGTGGCGGCCGTCGAGGGGGAATACACGATTCAGGTCGGGGTGGACCGCTATATCGATCCCCGCTCTCCGTCTCCGGCTCGCTACCTCAACCATTCCTGCTCCCCGAATGCAGGATTTGTGGACGAAATCCGTCTCATCGCCCTGCGCCAGATCCGGCCGGGCGAGGAGATCCGTTTCGACTACTCGACCACCATGCTCGAGCGCTACTGGGAGCTGGACTGCCGCTGCGACTCGCCACAGTGTCGCGGGAGGATCCGCGACTTCGATCTGCTGCCCATGGCACTGCAGCGGCATTACCTACGGCTGGGCGTCGTTCAAGACTTCATCTTGAAGGAAGCGGCCTCGGTCGCCGGATTGGTGTCGCAAGCCGCCTGATCTCCCAAGTGCTGGACCGCATCTGCATCGCCTCCTCTCCGCTTGAACACGCGGCAGAGGCACAGCCCCCCCTCAGTCCATCGGGATGCTGTCGCTCTCAGCGTCGAAATCGCGGTAGTCGTTCGTGATCTCCTCGCCGGGAAGAATGTCTTGGGTCGCGTAGCACTCCAGTTCGTTGTTTTCGCAGCCCTCCGGGACGAAGCAGGTGACATTGGGCGAAGAGCTGTGATTCGTGAACTTCGAATCGTCGGAGCACAGAATATAGTCACCGGTGGTCTTGCTGATAAAGGCGTAGTTCAGGAAGTTCTCCCTCGCCCCCGGGGACAAGGCCTCGACGATATCCTTCTTCAAGACGAGGTCGAAGCTTTCGTCGAACCTCCAGACGAGCTGTCCGGCCTCGATCCCCTCTTTCGCGAAGCACCCGAGGCCGTGGATGCCGCTCCTGCCGATCTCGATTCTCACCATCGTCATAGCCTTGTCCCTAGAAAAACAATCACTGGGCGAGCAAGCTTTTGGCCCTTTACGCCATGCGTGAGGAGAGAAGCATCAGGGAGATGATCGCCAATCCGACTCCGAGCCATTCCTTTGGTCTCAGCGACTCGTTGAAAAAGAATGTGCCGAGAAGGCACAGGCACAGAACCATAGTGAGGCAGTAGAGAACGCCGATGTAGGCGAGCTTCAAGTGGGGCATCACGAGGACCAGACCGAAGGCGCTGAGGCTGTAGATCAACAAGCCTACGACGAAGCTCCAGTTGATGAACGGAGACTTGCTCGAACTGGCCACCTTCAGGAAGTAGTCGCCCACCACCGCCGCGAGAGCCAACAGGATGGTGATGAGAATCGCAATCACATGTGACTTCATGGCAGAATAATTTCAGGAAAGCCAAAAATACCTTATTTTTTAAGCAAATCCAGCAAAATTGGAAGGACGGGAACTATTACCTGTTTCGTGTCGGCGGGTGTATTCAGGCCAAGGACAGTGCCTGCGAAAAATATTCTGGAAACCTTTGGGGAGCGAAGTCCATTTGATCAACCAAAAGAAAGAGGGGTTAAACTCTCGGAATGATAAAATTTATTGATTTTATTGATTCTGAAATTACAATGGGTCTTTCCTAGATTA
>DDTJ01000026.1 GCA_002344525.1 Akkermansiaceae bacterium UBA2367 | reverse complement strand
CGGATCAGAAGGTTTGGGGTTCGAATCCCTACGGCTGCGCCACCGGAGACTCGGGGTGTAGCGCAGGCTGGTAGCGCGCGTCGTTCGGGACGACGAGGTCGCTGGTTCGAATCCAGTCACCCCGACCATTTCCGCTGCGCGGAAATGGGAAAGCCCGAAGCTCGAAATCCGAAATGCGGGTTGGGCGACCACTGATCTTCGCTGATTTTTTTGCCGGATATGGCGGGCCTGCCGCTTCGGATTTCGAGCTTCGGATTTCGGATTTACCTCCCGGGCGGTTCCGTGCAAAGCTGCACGAAGGCCTCGCGCACCCGTTCGGTCTGCACCGCGTCCATGATCAGATAGTGGTCGTTGCCGTCCTCCTTCACGCGGAAATCGGTGCGGCCCTCGTCGTCGACGAGGACGTGGCCCTTCGGCGAGAGGTCGAAGTAGTCCCGGTCGGGATAGATGGCGTAGAGCGCGGCGGTCAGATCCCAAGTGGGGCGGTCGTGGGGTTGCTCCGGCACGTAGGCGAGGTAGCTGTCCTTGATCAAATGGTGCTCCACGTAGTCGTAGTCCTCGACGATGCTTTTCCAAGGGTAGGCCGCCGCGATCCCGATCTCGTAGCCGCTCCAGACCACCGGGGTGGGCCAGTCGGCGGCGATGCGCTTCGCCGAGGGGATGTCGAGCTTCACGTTGTATTCGATGTGTTTCGTGTTGTGCCGGATCGTTTGGAAGGCCCCGGCCATCAGGACCAGCTCCTTCACCTTCGCCCGGATGAGGGCGGGACCGTCGAGGGGGGAATGCTCGTCGCCCTTCGTGTCGAGGAGCCGGGCGAAGTTGGTGAAGAAGCCCACCTGCACGAGCATGACCGATCCGTCGGGCTGCGCGGCGAGGGTCTGGCGGATCAGCGAGACGGCCTCGGGTGCTTTGGTGCCGTCGATATCATAGGGGAACAGAAATTGATCGGTGGGACCCCGGCGGTCCACTTGGCCGTTGAAGCGGCCCTCTTCCTTCGCCGCGCCGTCCCGCACCGCGCCGAGGGGGATGTCGGGGAAGCCATACCAGGTGTTGAGCGCGTCGATGTAGGCGACAGATTTGGCGTGGTCCTTCGTCGAGGTCACCGCGAGCAGTTCCACCGCGCCGCGCCGCGCGAGCTGGTGGATCATGGCGAGGGCCATGGCGTCGTCGATGTCGTTGCCCATGTCCGTGTCGAAGATCATCTTCACCGGGGCCTTCTGCGCCATAGACGGGACGGGAGTAAGGGCGATGACGGAAGCGAGGGCGGGAAGGAGGAGGGTGCGTAGCATGGGGCGAGGGAGTTGCATCGGGGCAGCCTCGGTTGGAAGGCGGAAAATGCCAAGTGGCGGATGGACGGATCATCCGTGTTTATCTGCGCCAATCGGCGTGTCATCCGTGGAAATCTGCGTTCCCCATTCCTTTTTGACGCAGATGGCCGCAGATGCCCGCAAATTTTCGCAGATGGTGACTGATCGACGCCCGAGCGAGGTCAATGACCTCGCCTACAGATTTCGCCTCCTCGATTTGGATGGAGCGAACCACCCAACCTACCCGAAATAATCCGGCTCGTTGCCCGGCTTCCATTTGATATTGCAGCCTGTGCTCGGATACCAAGGTTCGGGCGCGGGTTGGTCGGCGAGGAGCTGCTCCACCGCCGCCGCCAGATCGGCCCCGGTGGGGACGCCCCGGCCCGGGCGGCTCTCGTCGAACTGGCCCGCGTAGACGAGGCGCAGGGCGTCGTCGAAGAGGTAGAAGTCCGGCGTGCAGGCGGCGGCGTAGGCGTGCGCGACCTCTTGCGTGGCGTCGTGCAGGTAGGGGAAGGCCCAGCCGTGCGCGTCGGCGAACTCCGGCATCCGCTCCGGCGCGTCGGCGGGGTAGCGCTCCGTGTCGTTCGAGGCGATGGCGGCGGTGGCGACGCCCCGCCCGGCGATGTCGGCGGCGAAGCGCCCGAGGGCATCGGCGAGGTGGACGACGTAGGGGCAGTGGTTGCAGGCGAAGACGACGAGCAGGCCCCGTTTCCCCAAAACGAGGCTCGCGGGCGAATGAAGCGCGCCGGAGGCGTCGGGCAGGGAGAAATCGGGCGCGGGCGAACCCGGCGCGAGCTGGAAGGTGGAGGGGACTTCGGCCATGTTTTTCGGGCGGGTGGGGAAATCCGCCTCTGCCGGTTGACATTCTACCGGATCGCAGCTACATGTCCCGCTCTTTTTCCAAAACCGAACCGACCAAGGCCATGGCTACCGTTGAAGTGATTCTCAAAGAAAAAATCGAAGGACTGGGCGCCGAGGCCGATGTCGTCAAGGTGAAGCGTGGCTTCGCGCGCAACTTCCTGCTGCCGCAAGACCGCGCCTACGAGGCGACCAAGTCGAACCTCCGCCACGTCACCCGCCTCCAGGAAGTCCGCGCCCGCCGCGAGGCCGAGGAGCTGGCCAACGCGGAGAACGCCGCGACGAAGCTGCGCAAGCTGCGCCTCTCCACCGAGCTGTCCCTCGGCCAAGGCGGCAAGGCCTTCGGCTCCGTGACCACGGCCGACATCGCCGCGCTCATCGCCGAGAAGGGCCGTCTCACCATCGACCGCCACCAGATCCTCCTCGACGCGCCGATCAAGACCCTCGGCTCCTTCGAGATCCCGGTGAAGCTGCACCCCTCCGTCGAAGCCTCCGTGACCGTCCGCGTCGTCGCGGCGGATTCGGATGAAAACGGGGAAGGCGCGAAGGCCGAGGCCGGGGACGAGTGATCGTCGCTCCCTCCTCTTTTCCGAAGGGGAGGGGATCGAAAAAAGCGATTTTCAAGGCTTCGCCGAGGATTCGTTTTGCGAAACGCGGGCGGGACGCTTAGATAGCGGACCCGCCCTTTTTCGTCCCCGCAGGGAAGAGGTCGGGGTTTTCTCCTGTTCCCGCACTTTCCAACCGCACCCTTCCCATGCCCGACCCCAGCACCGCCAACGGCGGAGGTGGCTCCCTCAAAAACGGCCCGAAGCGCTCGAAGGACGAGGGCGGCAAGCCCTTTTCCAAGACTCTGTCGCCGGAGGATCCCCTCCGCTCCATGCCCTCCAATCCCGATGCCGAGCGCGCCGTGCTCTCGTGCATGCTTCTCGACCCCGCGACCATCATCCCGAAGGCCATCGAGAAGCTGGGGCCGGGCTACTTCTACCTCCCCGCGCACCGGATCGTCTTCGAGGCCCTCCTCCATCTCTACAAGACGCGGCCCGAGGGCAAGCTCGACCTCATCGTCCTGAACACCGAGCTTTCCAACCGCGACCAGCTCGACGCCGTGGGCGGGCCGAAGACCCTCGCCGACCTCCTCGACGAAGTCCCCACCACCGCCCTCTTCGACGACTATGCCGCCTTCCTGAAGGAGAAGTTCGTCCTCCGCCGCGTCATCCAGGACTGCACCGAGTGCGTCACCGAGGCCTACGACGGGCCGGGGAACGCCGCGCATTTCCTCGACGGCGTCGAGAAGCGCATCCTCCAGATCCGCAGCGAGACCGAGCGGGAGAAGGGCATCGAGGAGATGCGCGTCCACGTCCTCAAGGCCATCGAGTCCATCCAGGACATCTACAACAACGAGGGCGGCGGAGGAGGCCTCATGACCGGGTTCGACGATCTCGATAAGATGACGAACGGCTTCCACGGCGGCGAAATGATCGTCGTGGCGGCGCGCCCCTCCATGGGCAAGACCTCCTTCGTCATGAACATCGTCGAGAACATCGCGATCCGGAAGGACAACGCCATGCCCTGCGCCGTCTTCAGTCTGGAAATGACTTCCGAGTCCCTCGTGCAGCGCCTCCTCTGCTCCCGCGCCAAGGTGCAGATGCAGAAGCTGCGTGGCGGCTTTCTCGGGAAGGCCGACCTCCCCAAGCTGATGCAGGTCGCGGGCCAGCTCGCCGAGGCCCCCATCTGGATCGACGACACCCCCGGCCTGACCATCAACGAGCTCCAGGCCAAGGCGCGGCGGCTGAAGCAGGAGCACGGCATCCGGCTCATCGCCATCGACTACCTACAGCTCCTCAAGGCTCCCGACGTGGGGAACCGGGACGGGCGCGAGAAGGAGATCGCCTCCATCTCCGGCGGAATCAAAGGCATCGCCAAGGAGCTCGATATCCCCGTCATCGTCCTCGCCCAGCTCAACCGCAACCCCGACTCGCGCGGCGGTAAGCCGCGCATGAGCGACCTCCGCGAATCCGGCTCCATCGAGCAGGACGCCGACCTCGTCGGCCTGCTCATGCGGCCCGAGGTCTACGCCGACGACGAGGACAAGGAGAACCTTTACGGCGAGGCGGAGTTCATCATCGCGAAGCAGCGCAACGGTCCCACCGGAGAGGTGCCCCTGACCTTCCACAAGGAGTTCATGCGCTTCGAGAACCGGGCGAAGACGGCGGAGGGGTGATGGCCGGGGCCAATGCTTTTGGAGTGCGGCGGCATGACGCCGCTTTCCTTCGGGGCGACATGTCGCCCCGGAACAAAACGCGGACATGTCCGAGCACTCCAAGTTTTCAGATGCTGGCGCGTCTCACACACTCGCCTGCCGGATGACCTCGACGGTTTTCTCCAAGCCGGTTCGGGCGACCTTGGCGAGATCCTCCTTCCAGTAGTTAGGATTGTAGAGTTCCAAGGAGACGCAGCCTTTGAACCCGGTCGCCTTCAGGTCGCGCAGGATTTGGGGCAGCGGCAGGATGCCGTCGCCGGGATAGACGCGGTCGGCGTCCTTCAACTCGTCCGCGCCGGGGCTGGCGGGGGCGTCGGCGAATTGGAAGATGGCGATGCTCTCGCCTTTGACATGCTTGAGCGCCTCGAAGCCCCCGCCGCTGATATACATGTGGAAGGTGTCGGGGATGACCATCGCCTTCGGGTGGTTGGCGTCCAAGGCGATGCCGAGGGCCTGCCCGAAGGTTTTGATCGGCTGGAATTTCACGAAGACCAAGGCGGGTCGCAGGTTGAACTCGTTGACGCCGATCTCGATGAGGTCCCGGTAGCGGGCGGCGACCCAAGCCTGCTGCCAGTCGTCCCCGGCGGTGTTGCCGATGACCTGGACATGCTCGCAGCCGATGTCGGCGGCCATCCTCATGCGCCGCCGGGTGTCGGCGAGGGATTCCTCGAAAGCCTCCTTCGTGGGCGGCAGGGCGTTCCACAACCCGATCATGCTGGGCACGAAGAGGCCGAGATCCCGGATTCTCTTGCCGAGATCCTTCAGATTTCCGCCTTCCTGCTCGTAGGTTTCCAGTTCCTTGTCCCAAGGCTCGATGGCGTCGAAACCGGCTTCGGCGGCGAACTTGACCTTGTCCTCCAAGCTGGCGGGACGGATCGTCGCGGTGTCGAGACAGATGGGCCAAGGGCTGACGCCGCCTTGATAGCGGGCGGGCGCCGCCTCGGTCTGGGCGCGAGCCGGGGTGGTGGCGGAGGCACCGCCGCCCGCGAGGGCGCCGGCGACGAGGGGGAGGAAGGATCTGCGTTCCATAATTCGGGGAGTGTAGGCAAGGGATGGGCGGGATTCAAGGGTTCAAGCGATCGAACAGTTCGTGGACTTTCCCCGTGATGCGCTCTTCAAGGTCCGGTTTCCACGGACGGCTTTCGGCTTCGTAGCCGCCTTCTTCGAGGACTCGTTTGCTGGGGACGTAGCCGCTGTAGGAATTCGTGTAGCCGGCCACCCAGATGGCGGGGCCGCGCCCGCCGAGTTCCGCTTTCAGGCGCAACGAATAATCGACCACCACCTCGTTGCCCAAGCCGATCAAGGCGAGCCCGTCCCCGAAGCGCAGCACCTGCACCGGATAGGCGAAAGGCTCCCGCCCCGAGGCTTCGGTGAACTCCAAGTCCACGGTCTCCAGCACCGAGCGCAGGGGACTGCCCAGCCGATGCTGGTGGAACCGTTCGCGCTGGTTCGTCTCCAGCGCGGCTTCCACCGCCGTCGCGAGGCTGCGGCCATGGCGCTGGGCGAAGTAGAGCATGCCGCGAGGGTAGGGGTTCTGGTCGCCGCTGCAATTGTTCACGAACATGGCGGTCAGGCCCGGATGATCGGCTTCGAGGTATTCCTGGGCGTAGCCCGCGTAATCGCCCAGCCATCGCATGAAGCTCATCGTGGTGTTGTGGCAGGAATAGCCGAAGAGCACCGTTTTCAGTTCGCCCGCCGCGTTGTCCACCCGCAGCACCGGCACGGTGTGGTCGACCGGCCCCTCGGGATTGGGGTGGTTGCGGTATCCTTGGGGGGTGGGCGTGCGGCGGTTCATGGCGAACCCGCACTTGGCTTCGCAGTAGCTCAGGTGCGCGGGTTCCAGGTTCGCGAGAGCCGCGGCCACGAGGCGGGGGATCTCCCCGGCGAGAAAGTCGAAGTAGTCCCTCGTGTCCTCGCGGCTGTAGGCCGGGCCGCAGTGAGTGTGCGAGGCGTTCATCAACAGCGCGTGGGGCGGGATGCCGGACTCGGTCGCCACCTGTTGCTCGACCACCGTTCGCAAGGCTTCCGAAATGCCGCTGAGATCGGTCGTCACGATCACCGCCCGGTGGCCTTCGGCATCCTCGACAGCGAGCGCCTTGGCGAAGAGATCCTGCTCCGTGCCCTCGGCGGGATTGTCCTTGCGCGAAGCGTATCCGGCCATGGGCATGAGCCTGTGAGGCGTGATCTTCACCGTCGCCGCTCCGGCCTTCCACTCCGGTGCTGCGGCTTCCTCCGCCGCTTGCTGGCAGAGCGGCAGGAGGGCGAACGCGCCCGCCAGCATCCCCGTTGCGAATCTGCGCTTGGTTCTCATGCGCTTATCAGAGCCGGAAAGTCCGTCCGGGGCAATCGCGCGAAGGCGTCCTCCCCGTCAGTGGGTCGGCGCGGCCACGGTGTTCTCCTGGATTTCCCGACGCCGCGCCTCGACGATGCGGGAGGCGATCTCAAGGACGGTCTCTTCGAGAAGGAGGCGCAGGTGGCTGCCGGCGCGGTAGTCGGCGGGGGCGATGTGCTTGATGCGCCCGGCCACGCCGGCGAGCTGGTAGGCCTTGCGGAAGCTGGTGCGAGTCCTGTCGTCGGGATTGTAGACGGCGATGCTGTGCCCGCCGAAGCGTTTCATCACGGTGAAGCAGGGGACGTCGGTGGGGCCGTCACCGAGGTAGACCATGTTGGGGAAGGGGATGGGCCGCAGGTGGTCGGGCATGTGGTCGTTGACGTCCTCGGCGGGGTCCAGCATGCCCTTGTTGATGCGGAAGAGGTATTGCGTTTTCGACGTGTGCGAGATGACGCGGCGGGGGAAGGAGATGCGGCCCGCAGCGTTCTCGGCGAATTCGCAGCCGAAGATCTCCTTGCAGTAGGGACGGAGGCGGCTGCCGTCGATCAGGGCCTTGATCCCGCTGGAGACGATGTAGTGCTCGATTCTCACCCCCATGGCGCGATGCTCGTCGCTCAGGACCGCGTCCAGCTCCTCGAACATCTCGGGCAGGCCGGGGAAGAACTGCAAACCCCGCCCCAGTTCCTCCAAGTCGGCGTTGCTGGGGCCGTCCATCTCCAAGTAGTCGATGATGGCCTTCAGGTAGGCGAGTTCGCTCTCGTAGCCTTGCTCCTCGACGAGGATTTTGCAGCGCTTCCAGAACTCCGACGGATTGATGCCGAATTTCGGGAAGAGCACCTCGTCCTGCATGTAGGTCGGGCTGAGGGTCTGATCGTAGTCGTAGACGATCCCGATGATGTTCTGCGGCGCGGCCATCCTATTCCAAGTTTCAGGTTGCAGGCTCCAAGTTCAAGAACCGTTTTCCACCGCCCGCAGCGCGTCTTCGAGGACGGGATAGGCCCACTCGAATCCGAAGGCCCTCATCGCGACCGGCTCGGCGCGCTGGCTGTCGAGGAAGAGCCGCCCCATCCCGCCGGGGAGGAGGGCGAGGTTGAAGGCGGGGACGGGGAGCCAAGCGATGCGCCGGAGGACGCGGGCGTAGACGGCGGTGAACTCCCGGTTCGTCACCGGATGCGGGGCGACGGCGTTGACGGGACCCCGCACGGAGCGGTTCTCGACGCATTCGGCGAGGAGCCGGGCGAGGTCGTCGACATGGATCCACGACATCCACTGCCTGCCCTGCCCGAGCCGGCCACCGAGACCGAGCCGGAAGATGGGGCGGACGCGCTTCAAAAAGCCCTCGCGCCCGAGGACGAGCCCGATGCGCGGCTGGACGACCCGCACGCCGAGTTTCGCGGCCTTGGCCGAGGCCGCCTCCCAGTCGCGGCAGACCCCCGCGAGAAAGCCGAAGCCGGGATCGCTCTCCTCGTCGAGCGGCTCGTCGTCGCGGTCCCCGTAGTAGCCGAGCGCCGAGGCCGAGACCAGCGTGGCGGGGCGGCGTTCCCGCTCCATCGCCGCGATCGCCTCGACGAGGCCGCGGGTGAGATCGACCCGGCTGTCGCGGATGCGGCGTTTGCGGGCCTGCGTCCACAGACCCGAGACCGGCTCGCCGGCGAGATGGACGAGGGCGTCCAGCCCCCCGAGATCGACCGCGCCGGGATCGGCGAGCGAGCGCGTTTCGTCAATCCCCTCCGCCGCCGTCGCGGGACGGCGGGAGAAGGCGACCACCGTCCAGCCGCGCCGTTTCCCCTCCGCGACGAGGGCGCCGCCGAGAAATCCGCTCGCACCGGTGATGCCGACTTTCATGCGGCCACCCTATCCCGCGAGCGGGGAAAGGAAACAGCGGATTCGTAAGTCCCGCCCCGCGATGCCCGGTCCGCCTCACGCATTCGCCTCGGCCTTCTGCAAGTCGAGGATGTCGACGAACTCCGTCGAGTTGCGGCGCAGACGGGTGAGCCCCTCGGTCGATTCCGGGGACAGGCCCGACTCCATCAGGATGAGTTCGGCGAAGCCTGTGACCGATCCGATCATGTTGCGGAAGTCGTGGCGCAGCTCCTTGTCGTGGAGCGAGAAATCGGACACGCCGTTCAGCTTCTTGCGGATGGCGAAGCCCGAGTTCTCGATGTAGCTGAAAAGCTCGGGGCCGTCCTCGCCGTATTCCGCGACGCGGGGGCGTAGCGAAGCCGCCGTCGAGACGATGTCGCGGGCGATTTCGCGGAGGCGGTTCAGGGAGGGGTCGCGCCCCACCACATCGACGATTTCAGCCTCGACCGGGGTCGCGACCCGCTCGACCTCGCGCCGCAGCGCCTCGACGATCTGGCGGCTGCTGTCGTGCGTGGGATAGACGGAGAGGAAGCCCGCCGCCTTCGCTTTCTCGAACAAAGGCGGGTTCGCCGTCGAGGAGAGGCCGAGGAAGGGCACGTTCGCGAGCGTGCCGATGCCGCGCACCGCCTGCACCGCGCTCCAGAGCCCGAGCTCGGCGAGATCCAGATCGACGACCATGAAATCGGGGCTGTGCTGGCGGCAGAACTCGACCATCTGGATCGGGTTCCAGACCACGGCCGTCTGGAAGCCCTCCTGGCCGAGCGCCTGCTGGTAGCGTTCCCCGGTCTGGCGTTCCCCGGCGACAATCAGGACTTTGTTCATAGTACGATAGGTGATCTGAATTAAGAGTAAATAATCAAATTTCCATAAATTCACTGTTTTTTAAGTTTATTTCAAGTGAATTTTTAAAATTTTCAAAGAACCCTGTCGGATCCCCGACGACACCCTGTCGGGTCTTCAACGCTCGCTGTGGCCTCTTCCTTGAAGGGGAAATCCGCATGGAGAAATTTTTCACGGTTTTTATTTGTATTTTTCATATTTTCCATATATATTGACATTAATTGTGATGAAATCCCGCATCCAGATTATCGACGACAATGTCGCTCTCACCACTTTGTTGGCGAAAGCTCTCGCCAAATTCGGCTACGAGCCCGTCGTCGAGAACAATCCGCTGCTCGCGGTGAACACGGTGCGGCACTACATGCCCGACCTCATCCTCCTCGACGTCATGATGCCGGAGCGGGACGGGGGGCGCGTTCTCATGGATCTGCGTAACGACCTTTCCCTGCGCTACATTCCGGTCATCCTCCTCACCGCGATCGCCCGCGAGGCGCAGGCCCTCGCCAACACCGGGGGCATCCAGAGCCTCGTCCTTTCCAAGCCCGTGCAGTTGCAGGAGCTGCTCCAAGTCATCGAGGAGCAGCTCCGCGCGAGCATGACCTACAATCAGCTCCGGGAGGCCGACACAGCCACCGCCGCCCACCATCCTCCTCGCTCCGGCATGATCGAGCTGCCCGACTTCGACCAAGGGACGCCATGGACGGGCCAAGCGGCCGCCCCGCCCTCGACCGCTTTCTCCACCGCCGCGCTCACCGCCCCCTCCACCACCGGGGATAGCGGTCCGGTCTTCGCCTTCCCCAAGCGCGAGGACGGCCCTCTGTCGGCCTCTTGAACCGGCCTTTGGCGCAATTGGCGGGGAGAAGTTCTCACGAACTTCTCTACCATTGTGATCAAGTGGAACCGTAGCGAAGTTCGTGAACTTCGACGAACGTCAGTCGGGGAGAAGCTCTCTACGGGCTTCCGCTTCGCGTATCCTCCACAACCTCACGCCAGCCCATGCCTCGCCAGTTCCCCGAGGCACCAGCCGTATTCGGCGACCAGCTGATCGACCACGTCGCGGGCTCGCAGGGACGGCGGCAGCACTTCCCAGGTGTAGGTCTCGAACTCGAAGTGCCGGCACCAGCCCGGCTCCGCCGCGTAGAGCGCCAGCAGGCCCGTGAGATGGTCGCGCGTGTCGCCGAAGCAGGACTCGGGGCTGGTGTGGAGGGGGACGTGGAAATGGACCCGCCATTCCTCCCCGGCCTCCTCGGGATGCGCCCCGTGCCAATCCAGCGCGTCGGGCAGGTCCTTGAAGCGCCGCGAGACCCTCCCGCTTTCGGCGACGAGGACTTGGTGGAAGTAGACCCCTTCCTGGAATTCACCCAGCCGCGCCACCGCCTCCGGGGTCGGGCGCAGGGTCAGCGCGGAGCTGAGGTGGACCTTGCTGATGCGGAGGCCCGCCGCCCGCAGAGCGCCAATAGCCGCGCCCGGTTCCTCGAACTCCACCGCGAGATGGCAGGTGTCGTAGTTCACCCCCAGATGGCGCAGTAGCCGTTCGCGCTCCTCCGCCGTCGTCCCGGCGGTGAGGTCGTCGAAGAAGGCGACCGTCTCCTCGCTGTTCTCGAAGAGGCCCAGCGGCTCCGGTTCCAGACCGAGATGCAGGTCGCGCCCGCTCCGCTCGCCCAGCCGCTCGATATGCTCGGCGCAGGCGCGCAGGTTCCTCCGGATCGCCTCGCGCTGCCCGTCCGCCGTCTCCGGACGGAGGAATTCCTTGAACGAGCCGGGCAGGGTGCTCACGCTCGCCTCCAGCCCCGCCGGGGCGATCTCGTCGATCAGGTCGAAGAGCCGCTTCGTGTAGTCTAGCCGCTCGGGACGGCTCCAGTCGGGCGCGAAGACCTGCTCCTTCACCCGCGTGCCGTGGAAGGCTCCATAGGGGAAGCCGTTGATCGTGAAGACGTAGGAATCCGTCTCGTCGAGCCAGCGGCGAAAGGCGTCGCGCTCCTCGGGGCGGGCCGCCAATTCCTCCGCCGCCCCGGCCGAGAGGCGCAGGCCGATGCCGTAGGGCCGGTCCGGCGAGACGCGGCGGCGCACCGCGTCGGTGTGGGTGCGCAAGGCCGAGAAGGTCTCCGTCCAGGTCTCCCCGCGATGGATGTTCGTGCAATAGCCGAGGTGGATGCCGTGGTTCAGTCGCATCGCGGAAGGGAACCCATGGGGGGGGCGGTGGCAAATGGGGAAATACGGAATCCGGCTCGCCTTCCCCGTTTCTCCCGGCGACGCTCTCTCTGCGGCCCCGCTGCGGGAGGGGGAAGCGCTTTTTGACACCCGGCGCGAAGCCGTGTCCATTGCTCCTCCGTGTCCAAACAAGCTCCCAGATCCGTCTCCCCCCCGTTCCCGGGGCGGCTCCTCCCTTTCTGGCCGGGGGCGGCGGCGATTTTGAGCGGCGTCCTCCTCGCGCTGTGCTATGCGCCATGGGACTGCGGCGGGCTCGTCTGGGTCTGGGCCTTCCCCCTGATCGCCGCGCTGTGGTTCTCCGAGCCGGGGTCCGGGAAGGGCCAGGCGGTGCCCCCTTGGTGGCATGGCTTCCGCCTTGGCTACCTCGCGGGCTTCGCCTTTTTCGCCATCAATGTCTCTTGGATCGTGAAAATCTCGTCGGTAGCGGGCACGATCTGGGCGGGGATCGGAGCGCTATTGGGAATGGCGGCGTATCTCGGGCTGTATTTCGCGGTCTTCGGGGCTTTCGCCGCGACGGTCGGGCGCTGGCGGCCCGGCGACGGGGAGGGGAGGGGAGGCAGGCTCCGCTTTTTCGGCGAATCCTTCGCGGCGCTGCGCGTCGCTTTTCTCAACGGCGCGGCATGGTGCGGGCTGGAATGGCTGCGCGGCGTCCTCCTCACCGGTTTCGGATGGAACGGGCTCGGCGTCGCCTTGAAGGACCACCTCGTCCTCGTCCAGTTCGCCGAGGTCGTCGGTATCACCGGATATGGCTTTGTGCTGATGTTCGCGGGGACGGCGCTCCTCATCACGCTCGTCCGGGTCGTCCGCGAGCTGCACACCCGCCGGAAGATCCGCCTCCACCTCGAATTCACCCTGTCCGCCGCGATGGTCGCGGGCCTGTTCCTTTTCGGACTCTCCGCGTTCCTCCGATCGCCGGGGAAGACCATCGACCTCCGCGCCCGCATCCTCCAGTTCAACGTGCCCCTTGAGGAGAAGTGGTCCGAGGATAACGAAATCCGGCAGCGGGTCCTCGACGACTACCGCGACCTCACCCTCGCCTTCGTCGGGGCCGCGCCGCACGATCTCGTCCTTTGGCCCGAGACGGCGGTGCCGGGCATCTTCTCGTCCCCTTGGGTGCATGAATTCCTCAACGAGCATATCCTCAGGGGCGGCGACTTCCATCTCGTCACCGGGCTGGAGGCCACCAACCTCACGAACAGCGAGATCTACAACACCTTCGCGATCTTCAAAGGGAGCACCGAATCCTATCAGATGCATAAAAAGACGCATCTCGTCCCCTTCGGCGAATACATCCCCCTGCGCGGGAAGATCCCCTTCTTCGAGCGGATCGCGGGCGGCGTCATCGAGCAGGACTTCACCCCCGGCGACTCCTGGGAGCCCCTCGTCGTGGAGAAGGAGGGGCGCGAAATCGGGATCATCCCCCTGATCTGCTTCGAGGACACCGTGCCCCGCCTCGCCCGCCGCTTTCTGAGGGAGGGGCCGCAGGTCTTCGTGAACATCACCAACGACGGTTGGTTCGATGGCAGCGCCCAGCCGCAGCAGCATTTCGACAACGCCCTCTTCCGCTGCATCGAGTTCCGCCGCCCCATGATCCGCACAGCGAACACGGGGGTGAGCGGTTTTATCGACGAATACGGGAGCGTCCATGACCGCACCGGACGCGAGCCCGGCCCCCGAATCGTGCGCGATCCCGAGACCGGAGCGACCGCCATTCGCGGCAGCCTGCCCGCGACCCTCGCCGTCGCCCTCGACCCGCCCGCGACGATCTACGGGCGCATCGGCGACGCCTTCTCCATCGCGCTGGGGCTGGTCGCGCTCGCGGCGGCGGGATGGCGGTGGTGCGCCGCCCGTCGGGTTCTATGACCACCACTGGATGACGAGTCCTACAAGCACGCTCGCCGCATTCGCCGCCAAGGACCAGAGCCACGGACGCGGCAGGCCGACGAGCCTCCCCAAGGCCCCCTCGGCGATCACCGCGAAACTCTCCGCAAAGGCGAAGCACAGCCACCACGACGCGCTCTCCCAAGGAAAGGCGAACCACACCACCGGATGCGTCACCGCGCTCGCCCCGAAGGCGAAGAGCCAGCGCCGTAGCGCCGGGAGCCTCCGCCCGGCGAACAGGTAGATCGGCCCCTCCACCGCCTGCGTCAGGAGGAAGGCGGAAAGCCAGGTCATCGCGCCGCCCCCTTCGTCGCCTCGCAGCCGCGCCGTCCCTCCACGAAGAGCCAAGCCGCCGCCGCCAGTTCGAGATAGCCGTGGAACAGGGCCATCCGCAAATAGCCCGCCCTCGCCTCGACCAGATCGAAGACCGCCCACACCGCCAATCCTGACATGAGCGCCAAAGCCCCCCACAGCAGGACGGGGCCGAAATCCTTTTCCAAAGCCCGGAAGCTCGCCGCCCAAGTGCGCGTGCTTGGCTGGGGCCGGTCCTCCTCGGGGATGAGCCGCAGCCACACCCCGTAGTGGACCGCTTGGGCGAAGGCGAAGAGCAGCACCAGCCGCAGCGCCCAGGGCTCCGCCAATCCCGGGGCGAGCAGGCCGAGATGGTAGCCCGCGTGCAGTCCCGGCGGAGCCCAGCCTGCCGCTATCCCGGAAGGCGCGAGCCACCCGAGCCACAGCGCCGCCCCGGCCACGAGGAAGGCGCAGGGCACCCCGAGGCGGAGCCCTCCGTCCGCCGGACGCCACGCCCACCACAAGGCGAGGGCGATGAAATTGTGGGCATGGGCGAAGACGAGCGAGGCGAGGTCGCCAACCCCGATGCTCACCCAGAACAGCCCCGCCGCGACTGCGAGCATCGCGGCCTTGCGCCAGCCCGGCCCCCGCGCCAGCAGCGCCGCCATCGCCGTCGCGACCAGCCCCGATTGCACCGGATGCCATCCCACCCCCGCGACTGCCAAGGGAATCCCAACCCCGAGGCAGAGGCCGAGACGGCGGTGCAGCCCCGGCCGCAGGACGAGATAGCGGAAATCCGAGAGCACATGCGGGATGCCCCAGAGCACCGGGCCGAGGGCGAGCAGCCAGAAAGGCGCGGCGAGCGTGAGCGCCAGCGCCGTCCCGACCAGCAGCAACCCGCCCGCGAGCACCCGCGCCTCACGCCGCCGCACGAAGAAGCGCCCCGCCGCCCCCGAGAGGCGCAGCAATTCCAGCCGCGCCCGGTCGAGGGGGCGGGCGAAGCCAGAGGCGATCTGGGAAAAACGAACCACGCGCGGAATCTGGATTGACGGAGGCCGGGAGACGGTAGCACATTCGGAGGAGATGAAGCGTTTCCTTTTCCCCCTCTGCGCCGCCGCCATGGCCGCGCTCGTCCTCGCCGACGTGGCTCCGCGCGGATGCGGCGCGAGCGAAGGCAGGATTCCCGGTCCGATGACGGATGAACCCAGCGATCCCCCGGTCGAGACCGCGCCTGCGTCCGATCCGGTACCTGCTCCTTCGGAGTGAGAGGGAACTTGGTGGTCGCTCCATCCCATTTCCGCACCCGGACCTCATCGATCTTCGCTTGGGCCTGTCCCTCCACAGCAAGGGGCGTGATGCCGATTGGTGGGGAACTGCATGTCGGTAGCCCAAGCGTTGACGCCGCCCTCGTTTCCTGCCAAGCTCGCCCGATGAACCGTCCTGTCTTCTTCGTCGCCTCCCTCGCCCTCGTCGGCCTCCTCCACGGGCAGGAAGCCCCCTACGACCAAGCGCCCGTCGCCGAGCCGCCCTACTACCGCGTCCGCTACGAGGCCTCGGACCAGCCCGGTGGACTGATCTTCCCCGTCCAATACACCATCTGGATTCCCGAGGGCATCGAAACCCTGCGAGGAGTCGTGGTGCATCAGCACGGCTGCGGCGAGGGCTCCTGCAAATCCGGCCAGACCGGGGCCTACGATCTCCATTGGCAGGCTCTCGCGAAAAAGCATGGTTGCGCCCTCCTTTCCCCCTCCTACGAGCAGCCCGAGAAGGCCGACTGCCAAATGTGGTGCGACCCGCGCAACGGATCGGACGCCGCCTTCCAAAAAGCCCTCGCCGACCTCGGCGCCGCGAGCGGCCATCCCGAACTGGCCACTGTGCCATGGGCGCTCTGGGGCCACAGCGGCGGCGGGCATTGGTGCGGGGGCATGGTCCTCCTCCATCCCGACCGCGTCGTCGCGGCTTGGCTGCGCTCCGGCGTGCCGCTGCTCGCAGCGAACCCTGATAGGCCGACCATCCAACCCTATTCCGTCCCCGACGCCGCCCTCAGCGTGCCCCTGATGTGCAATCCCGGCACGAAGGAGGGCGTCACCGTGAAGGAGGGCCGCTTCGCCGGGGTCTGGCCCGCCAACGAAACCTTCTTCACCGCTTTGCGCGGCAAGGGAGCTCTCGTCGGCGTGGCGGTCGATCCCCTGAGCAGCCACGAATGCGGCAACCAGCGCTACCTCGCCATCCCTTGGCTCGACGCCTGCCTCGCCGTGCGTCTCCCCGGGAAAGCGGGCGATCCGCTCCGTCCCATGCCGACCGGGGATGCTTGGCTCGCGCCCTTGCTCGCCACCGAGGCGAAGCCTGCGGCGGACTTCGCGGGCGATCCAAAACAGGCCGTCTGGCTGCCGGACGCGGCCATCGCCAAAGCCTGGATGGAATACGTGAAGGACACCGCCGTGACCGACACGACCCCGCCGCCCGCGCCTTCGAAACCGACGGTGGCGGGGAACGAACTGCGCTGGACGGCGGAGGCCGATCCCGAGAGCGGCCTCGCCCGCTTCCACATCGAGCGTGACGGCCAACTCATCGCCACCGTTCCCGAGGAGGCGAAGAACCCCTTCGGGCGTCCCTTGTTCCAAGGCTTGCAATACAGTGACACCCCCGCCGCGCCCCTCGTCGAGATGCGCTTCACCGACGCCACCGCCGAGGCGGGCAAAACGCACACCTACCGCATCATCGCCGAGAACACTGTCGGGCTGAAATCCGAATAGCAAGAGTCCCTCTCAACTCTCAACTCTCAACTCCCGACTCTCAACCCATGCCCGACTGGACCGACCAACTCGTCATCGTCACCGGAGGCGGAGGCGGCATGGGCCAAGCCGCGGCCAGACGCTTCGCCGAGGCCGGGGCGACGACCTTCGTCTTCGGACGCACCCTCGCCTCCCTCGAGGAGACCGCCGCCCTTTCCCCGAGCATCGTCCCCCTCGTCTGCGACGTGGCCGACGCCGGCAGCGTGGCTGCGGCCATGGAGACGGTGCTTTCCCATGGGACTCCCCGCGCCCTGATCCACACCGCCGGGATCAACACGCCCGACCGCTTCGTCGCCCACGACGACCCGGCCAAGGTCGCCAGCCACGACACTTGGCGGCGCGTCCTCGACATCAACGTCCTCGGTGTCGCGAACCTGATCCAAGCCGTCGCCAAGCCCATGGCCGAGAACGGCGGCGGGCGTATCGTCGTCGTCTCCTCCACCGCCGGGCACGGCTTCGACTCCTTCGCCGGGGTGCCCTACACCGCGAGCAAGTGGGCGGTCCACGGGCTGCTCTTCACCGCCCGTCCACAGCTCGCCGCCCACGGCATCGTCGTCTCCGAATACGCCCCCGGCGAGGCCAACACCCCCATCGTCGAGAAGCGTCCCGTCAAACCCGGCCCCGAGCACCGCGAGGCCATGATCCAGTGCGAGGACTGCGCCGAGGCGCTCTTCTTCATCGCCTCGCAGCCCCACAGCATGAGCGTGATCCAGCTTCCCGCCTACCAGCCCTTCGGCGGGATGCCGCCGCAAATCCCTGCCCCTTGGCTGGAGGGGCTGGAGATCCGGCCGAAGTGAGGAGGCGCGACCAAGGCGGATTCCGGCGGTAAATGCGGGTTGATTCCTCGGCTCATTTCCAAGAAACTTCCGCCGGACGCGCGGGTTCCATCCCGTGGGGCGTTCCCCCGATCCGCAGACGCGGGCCAACCAACGAAAACACCCCGAGGCATGTCGCACAGCACCTTGGCCCTCCCGGCACCTGACCGGGGCTGGATCCTCAGTTCCGGCGGCTCCGAGTCGGGCCGGGACGCGGATCTGCGCGTCCTCGCGGGGAAGCGCGGCGACCTCCTCATCGCCCTGCCCGCCTCCTGCGTCTCGACCTTCCTCGTCGAACTGCCCCCCGTCGAGGAGGGGCTGCACGAGAGCATGATCCACGCCCAGATCGACAAGCGCGGCCTCTCCGGCAAAGGCGCGGCCCTCGTCGATTACGAGCGGGTCGCGCACGGCGAGCGCGGCGACACCTTCGCGGTGCGCGTCGCGCCCGACCTGCCGCCCGAATTCGTCGTCCCGGCGGCGGCGGGCTACACCACCTCGGCCGCCCTGCGCGGGGTGCCCCCCCTCTCCGGTGCCGCCACCGCCTCGATCTGGCAGGAGCAGGGCCGCCTCGTCCTCGGCGTCTTCGTCGGCGGCGCGCCTGTCCACGTCCAGGTCCTCAGCGGCAAGTCCGAGGTGGGCAAAGCGCTCGGCGGCGAGGCGAATCTGGTTCTGCTGGGGCTCAAAGGCGCGAGCCTGTTCGAGAACAGCGGCCCGTCCGAACTCGTCCTCTCCCTCGACGGGGTCTCCGAAGAGGACTTGGCCGCCTTCCGCTCTGCTTTTCCTCTGCCCGTCCGCGTCGAGGTACCCCGCCTCCCCGCGAAGGGCGAGGCGCGCGACCGTCTCCTGCCCCGCGCGGTCGTCGCCCATCGCCGCCGCCGCCGCGCCACCATGCGGAACCTCGCCTTGCTCGCCGCCGGACTCGTCCTCTACGCCGTCGTCGGTGCTTGGGTGTGGCGCGACGCCCAAGCGACGAAGCGCGAGATCGCCTCGCTGGAGCGGCGCATCGCCATCATCGAGCCCGACGTCGAGCGCGTCCGGGAGGCCGGGGAGCGCTGGCGCTCCTTGGAGCCGGCCTTCGACAAGGATCTTTTCCCCATCGTCCAGCTCAGCCGCATCACCGCCGCCCTGCCGGGAAGCGGGGTCGTCCTCCGCGAATACCGCACCTCCGGGAGCACCGTCCGTTTGCGCGGCCAGGCCCGCGACGTGCAACTCGCCAACCGCCTCCTTGAGGACCTCCAAAGCATGGACGGCTTCGGGCGCTACGAATGGCGCATGCCCAATCCTAAAGTCGAGAGGAACAACACCGCGACCTTCGAGATCGAGGGAAAACCGAAGACATGAGATCGCTGACCCCCAGGGAAAAGACGATGCTGGGCCTCTGCTTCGGCGTGATCTTCGCGGTCGGCAACGGCTTCGCGGCGCGCTCTGTGCTGAAGATCCTGCGCGGCAGCGACGCCAAAATCCAAGCATTGAAAAGCACCCTCGCCGACCACGAGATGTGGGTCGAGGAGACGCCGAAGGCCGAGGCCCGCGAACGCTGGATCGCCGCGAACATGCCGAAGACGGGGGGACACACGCTCGGGAAGCTTCAGGGCGATTTGGCGCTGGCGCTGCAGGACGAGGTCTTCAACCGCAAGCTGCGCATCGACCGCCAGAGCCTGCAGGACATCGTCCAAGGGGGCTTCTACACCGAGGTCGCCGTGCGCATCGAGGTCAAGGGGGCCGAGGCCGCGGTGATCGAGTGGCTCACCACCTTGCAAGGCCCGGACAAATTCCAGATCATCAAAGAACTCGAACTGAAGCTCGACAGCCGCTCGCGCGAGATCGAACCCCAGGCCCAGTGCGAGATCACCGTCGCCCGCTGGTATCATCCCGAGACTGGCGAGCCCGTGGCCCCGGAGGATTCCGGGCAAACTGCCTCCTCCCCCGGCCCGGCCAGCCCGCGAAGCTGAGCGAGCGCATCTCCTCCCGACATGAAAACCCCGCGACTTCTCCCCGGACTGCTGGCTGCCCTCGCCATTCCGACAGGTTTCGCAGGGGAGCCTCCGATCCCCGAACCCCCGTTGGAGGCGGACTTCGAGGCTTTGCGCAAGACCAGCCCTTTCACCCGGGTCCTCAGCCTGCCGGAGACCTACGCCCTGCGCGGCGTCGCCACGATCGACGGCCAGCGTGTCGCCACCCTTTACAATCGACAGACGAAGCAGACCCTTGTGGTCACGCCCGAGGGAGGCAACGAGGTCGGCCTCTCCCTCGTCGAGGTCACCCCCGCCCCGCAACTCGACGGAGTGGTCGCGAAAATCTCCTTCGCCGGCGACGAGGCGGAGCTGCGTTACGATGTCAGCCAGATCAACCCCGAACCGAAAGCGGGCCCCGGAGGGTCCGGTCGTCAGGGCGGCGAGCGCCGTGGCCCTTCGCCGCAGGACGTCGAACGTTTCCGGAACCTGCCCGAGGACAAGCAGGCGAAGCTGCGCGAATACATCGGTCGCGTCATGCAGAGCTACCCGAACATGTCGCGCGAGGAGCGCGGCAACCTCATCCGCGGGGCGATGGTGCGCCTCATGGACGGGCGCGAAATCGAAATGCCCCCGGCACCCGCAGACGGGCAAAGCAACCCCCGGAGAAACTCCGGCGAAAACCAAAGCCAAAACCAGAACCGGAACGCCCGAAACAACAACGGCAAAGGGCGGGGAGGAAACAGCGAGCGAAGGCGCTGATGTAAAATCCGAAATCCGAACTTGGGGCCTGTGGCGACCGCTGATTCGCGCTGATCTGCGCTGATTTTTTGTGTTTTGTTTGGGAGGTGGGAAACGGTGCCGTCCCCCTCCCGGTCAGCGGGAATCAGCGAAGATCAGCGGTCGCCGGAGGCCCACCGTGTGCCAGTCGCTTCGGATTTCGGATTTCGAGGTTCGCATTTCACCCCAGCGCCAGCAGCACCCCGCCCGCCACCGCGACGAGGGCACCGGCGATGGCGAGACGGTCGGGGCGGTCGCCTTCGGTGATCGCGGCGAGAGGCATCATCGCGATGGGCGTCAACGCGACGATCGCGAGGACGATGCCGCTTTCGAGGCTCTGCAAGGCCCACTGGAAGCAACTGACCCCGACGACCGGGCCGAACAGCGCCGCGCCGAAGAGCCAAGGCGCGACCTTCCGGTCCAGCGGCGTGCGCCAAGTCTCCCAAGTCTTCCGCGAGCCGAAGAGCCGGATGAAAAGCACCGACACCGCCGCGAACAGCAGACCCGCGACGACTCGCTGGAAGGCCGCCGTGATTCCCGATCCGTCCGCCCCAAGCGCGTGCGCCACCGCCTCGGCCTTCCGGCTGATCACCGCTCCCGTTCCTTGGCCGAAACCCGCGACGACCGCCGCGACGACCCCGGTCCAAAAGCGGCCCCGCAGGGGCGTTGCCGTTGCCGGACGCCGCCCCGGGCGCAGCGCCAGCGCCACACCCGCGAGGATGAGCCCGGCGCAAGCGACGACCCGGAGCCCCACCGCGTTCCCCAGCCAGAGCCATTCCAGCGCCATCGCGAAGAGCGGGGCGAGGCAGAGGTTCAGCAAGATCGTGAGCCTCGATCCGAGCCGCTCGTAGGCGGCGAACAAGGCCACGTCCCCGATGCCGAAGCCGATCAGGCCGCTCACGAAAAACCAGAGGAAGGACGGCCAGCGCATCGAGTCGGGCGTCAACGCGAGGACCAGCCCGCCCAGCGCCAGCGCGGCGAGGAGCAGCCGCATCAGATTTCCCCAAGCCCCGCCGAGCTTCATCGCGACCCGTTGGCCGGTCACGGCGGAGCAGGCGAAAAACAGCGTCGTCAGGATCGCGGCGATCATCGAGGGGCGGCACCGCGAGGGCGGGCGGGTTCGGAAGTTGCCAAGGCAAGAGCATCCATCCGGTTTTGTAAAGCCCGGATCGTGTGGGGGGAAGAAAAGCGAGTCGGGCAGGGCCGGAGGCAACCCTCTCAACTATCAACCATGCCCTCTCAACTCACTTCGCCTCCTCCACCTCGACGCGGTCCAGCCCGAACATGTAGCGAGGCAGGGCGGCGGGATTTGAGCCGGTGAGATGCACGTCGATCTGGAGCGGTTCGGTGGGGCTGATGTTCACCTTCTCGAAGCGGATCGGCTCGCCGGGCAGCACTTTCTCGGTGTAGAGGTCGGCTTCGCGGAGCTGGCCGTTGATGGCGACGCGGATGGTGGCGTAGTCCTTCGCGGTGGTGGGGAAGAGGGTGACGTGGCGGGTGCCGGGCTTCAGGCCCGAGACCTTCAGGGTGAGAACATCGCCGGGCTGGCCTCCGGTCCACCAGAGATGGCTGTTGCCCGACCAGCCGGGACCGAATCCGGCCATGCCCTGGGGTCTCACGCTCCCTCCTTTGACGAAGGCGCTTTCGATGAGGGCTTCGCCTTCGATGCGGACGACTCCCTCGCCCGGAGGCGGCACGGCGCTGGCGGGATCGACGGCAGGCTGTTCGCCGGGAAGCGACACCTGCGAGGGGCTGGCGAGATACTTCACGAGATCGGCGACTTGGTCGAGCGGCAGGGCGTCGAACAACCCGGCGGGCATGAGGGATTGGGGCAGTTCCTCGCGCTTTTGAACGTCGGCGAGCTTCACATCGACGGTCGCGCCGCCGGGCAGGGCGAGCTTGGCGAACTCGGGCGTCTCCCCGTGGACCATGCCGCCGAGGGTGGAGCCGTCCTTCATCGTGAAGACATTCAAAAGGTAGTCCTTCCCGACGACGGCGCTGGGGGCGAGGACGTTTTCGAGCAGGTAGCCGAGATCGCCGCGGTTCGAGCCGGTAAGGTCGGGTCCGAGGGCGACGCCTTCGCTGAAAATCTGGTGGCAGGTGCCGCAGGTGGTCGCGTAAACTTGGCGTCCCCGCGAGGCGTCGGCTTTGGCCATGACGTTGGGATTCAGCTTCCTCTTCCACGCCTCGATGGAGGCGGGAAGCTGCGAGAGGTCGATGCCGCCTCCGTCGCCGCGAACCCAGTTGCGTTCGATCAAGGTGTCAATGTCGGGATGGTTGAACCGGGCGAACTGGTCGAGGAGCACGGGCGAGACGAGGGAGGAGGGCAGGGCCTTTTCATCGACCGCCTTCAGCAGGACGAGGGCTGACTCGGGTTTCGCGGCGAGGAGGTTGATGGCCTCGTTGCGCAGGGCGAGGGGGAATTCGGCGAGGCGCGGGACGAGGGCTGCCGCCGTCTCGGCTCCGGGATGCTGGCGCAGGGCGGAGAGGGCGACGGGCTGGAGCGCGGTCTCGGACAGCAGCTCGTGGGCGAGACCGCCGAGCTCGGGATCGCGTCCGGCGGCGAGGAGATCGACGGCCTCGCGGCGAGTGTTGGCGGACTGCTTGCCGTCGCGGGCGAGTTCGCGCCATTTCGGGAAGAACTCGGGATCGCCGAAACGGGCTCCGAGCCGGGCGAGGGCTTCGGCGACGGCGGGGCTGGCGGAGGCGAGGGTCTTTCCATGCGCCTTCGCGGCGTCCCAACCGGCAGGGCGTTCGACCGGGGGCAGGTTCGCGAGGGAGGCGAGGAACTGCCCGGCCCGCTGCGCGAAGTCGTCTGCTTTTTGAGCGTTTGTCAGGGAGGTGAGGATAGCCTCGCGTCCCTCGGGGAAGACGGCGGCGCGGCGGGTGAGGAAGTCCTTCAGGTTCGGCCAAGGCGTGCGCCCAACGAGACCGAGGGCGCGGTCGGGATCGGCTTCGACGAGCGGCTCGATCCCATACCAACAGAGCAGGGGAATGTTGCGATCGTTGATGCTGCGCCCGTGACCGACGAGTCCCTCGGCGATCTTCCAGCGCTGTTCGAGCGGGAGCCGTTGCAGGAGCGAGGCGAGGTGGCGGCGAACGAAGAGGGAGTAGTCCTCGACGGCCATCGTTTCGAGCTTGGCGAGGATGGGGGCGGAAAGGGAGGTTTTCTTTTCGCCGAGCAGGGTGACGGCCCAACCGCGCACGGATTCTTCGGGATCGTCGAGCAGAATGGCGAGGCGGGCCTCGTCGAGCAGTCCGCAGACGTGGCGGGTCCAGAGGGTGCGGAGGTGCTCGCCTTCAAGGGCGACAAGAGCTTGTTCCACAGCGTTCCGGTCGAGCGTTTCGGCGGCAGCCCGCTCCTGAAGAAGCCGCTGGGCCTGTCGCGCATGGAAGGCGTTGGGGTGCGTGAGAGTGGCGACGAGTTCCGCATCGGAGCGGTCCGGAAGATCCGTCACCGTACTTTTGGCGTCTCCGTAGCGGACGCGGTAGAGGCGGCCATTGGAGCGATCCCAGATCTCGACATCGCGGTGGTGGCAGGTCTGGGGATCGGTCCAGTCGGAGAAGTAGATCGCCCCGTCCGGCCCTAGCAGAATCCCCACGCCGATGTGGTCGTGGTGGTTCGCGAGGAGGAAGTCGGGCCGGTGCCGGGCGATGTGCCCAGAGCCGTCGCGCTCCAGCGTCTCGCGCACGATGCGGTGGCCGTGGAGGTTGTGGAAGAAGGCGTCGCCGCGATACTCGGGCGGGAAGGCGTCGGCCTGATAGAGGACGAGCCCGCAATGGGCGTGTCCGCCGCCGAGGGCCGAAGTGTCGGAGGGCGCAAGCTTCCCTTTCCCCCGGACGTTGGTCCAGTCTCCTGCAAAGTGGGCGTGGTCGGCGATGGTCTTGATGTCGTCGAAGGTCCAGGGGTCGAAATGCTGCCCGGCCTGCCGCTGGTAGCGTCCGCCCTGGGAGAGGTGGTAGAAATGCGGAATGACGCAGGCGGTGACGAAGAAGTCGCCGCGCTCGTCGAAATCGACGCCCCAGGGATTGCTCGTGCCGTGGGCGTAGACCTCGAACTCGCGGGTCACGGGATGGAAGCGCCAGACCCCCGCGTTGATGGGCGCGCGCTCCTCGTCGGGCGTGCCGGGCTTGCCGACCCGCGAGTGGGTGAAGACGCCGTGGCAGCCGTAGAGCCAGCCGTCGGGTCCCCAAGTGAAGGCGTTGAGCGTCTCGTGGGTGTCCTGCCAGCCCCAGCCGTCGAGAAGGATCTCGGGCTCGCCGTCGGGCAGGTCGTTTTGGTCTTTGTCAGGGTAGAAGAGGAGGTAGGGCGCGGCTCCGACATAGACGCCGCCGAAGCCGACCGCGATGCCGCTGGCTAGATTGATCCTTTCGGCGAAGACCTTGCGGGTCTCGAAGGTGCCGTCGCCATCCGCGTCCTCGAAAATGAGGATGCGGTCCTTGCCTTCGTTGTAGTTCCCCTCCTCGCGCACCGGGTAGGTGTGGCCCTCGACGACCCAGAGGCGTCCGCGCGAGTCGAAGTTCATCGCGATGGGCTGGGCGAGATCCGGCTCGGCAGCGAGGAGATCGACGGCGAAGCCCTCGGGAACCTCCATGCGGGCGAGGGCGTCCTGCGGGGAAAGGCCGCTGCCGTAGCCATCCTGCGGTCGACCGCAGGGAACTTTCCAGCGTTCGGCAGCGGTTCGGGAAAGGGCCTCCGCGTGGTTCTGCACATGGACGGTGAGGCCCTTCTTGCTGCTGCTCACGATGTCGGGGCGCCCGTCGCCGTTCAGGTCCGCGACCTTCACCTCCACGCCGACGCCGGAATCGCGGTGGACGAGGTGGGGGATGAACTTGATCGGACCCTCTGCACCGTCGCTCGTCACCGTGTTGCGGAACCAGTAGAGGACCGGCTCCTGCAAGCCGCCGGGGTCGCGGCCCTGATGGGCGTAGTGGCGTCTGCCGGTGACGAAGTCCATGCGCCCGTCCCCGTCGATGTCGGCGAGGGCGAAGGCGTGCATCTGCGAGAAGGCCACGCCGAAGGGATTCTGCGTCGAGCTTTCGCCCATGAGGTCGTGCCGGGCGAACTTGCCGGGCTCGTATTGCTCGAACCAGCCGAGTCCCCAGGCATGGGCGTTGTATGAGGTGACGATGTCGGCGTCTCCGTCCCCGTCGAAATCGTGGACGAGGATTTGCGCCCCGCCTCCGCCGTAGGGGATGGGCGCCCATTGGTGTTTCTGCCAGAGTCCCTTGCCGGGATCGGCGGGCTGCTCGTACCAGAAGGCCTTTTCCACCACATCGAGACGTCCGTCGCCGTTGAGATCGCCGACGCCGAGTCCGTGGCCGAAGGGCGTGGCCGCTTCGCCGGTCTCGGAGATCGCGTGCCACGTCCAAGGCTGCGTCGGGTCGGCTCCGGCCTCGTAGTAGCCGTAGGCATTCTCCCTCGCGCAGACGATCTCGGGCAGGCCGCCGGGGATGAGGTCGATGAAATGCGGCGACTCGTTCGCGACCTGATCGGCGACGAGGTGCATCGTCCAGTCCGCCGAACTCGTGGGATCGCCGGGATTGAGATAGAGCCGAGCCTCCTTGCCGGGGAAGCCGAAGACGAGGATGTCGTTTTTCCCATCGCCGTCGATGTCGTGGATGAAGCTGAAGAAGTTGTCGGAGTAGCCCCTCTCCGCGACGAAAGGCTCGCCCGAGGTGAAGCGCCGCGCCTCGGCGAAGTCAGGTCCGGCGAACCAGAAGGGGCCGTAGGCGAGATCGGGATGCCCGTCGCCGTTCAGATCGCCGACCGCCGCGCCCTCCGCGTGGAAGTCGGGGAGGAGCTGGGTGGAGATCCAAGCCTCGTCGGCGAGGGCCGTCGCGGAAAGCGAGAGCCAAGCCAGTCCGCAGGCGGGCAGGGGAAAACGTCGGGGGAGCTTCATCGAGGCCGGGGGTATTTGCAGAAACCCTTCGTCCGGACAAGGCCGCGTTCTTGGATGGCTTGGACGGATTTTATGCGGATTCGGTCGTTTGGAGGACCGATGAATCGGACCCGTCAGACAAATCGCTCGACAAAACGACCAAAAAATGAAATCATTTGAACATGCCTTCCGGCGACGACAGTCCACTGCTCCTGCATGGCGGCTATCGGCATCTGCGCAGCTACAAGGTCGCCGAGGCGGTCTACGATGCCACGGTGGTCTTTTGCCGCCGGTTCATTCCCAAGTCGGACCGCACCCACGACCAGATGGTGCAGGCGGCGCGCAGCGGGGTGCGCAATATCAGCGAGGGCAGCGGTGCGGCGGCGACCTCGCGCAAGTCGGAGATGAAGCTGACGAATGTCGCGAGAGCCAGCCTGAACGACGAACTGCTCTAGTAGTCCGTCAGCTCTAAACGTGTGGATAGAGTGAAG
>DDTJ01000072.1 GCA_002344525.1 Akkermansiaceae bacterium UBA2367 | reverse complement strand
CTGCTCGTCGGGGCGGCGCAATACATCCTCGGCCCCTTCGGCCCCGACTGCGACCTGAAGCGCAAGGGCCTCCAGCTCGCCGAGCGCGGAGGCTCCCGGGCGAAGAGGAAAGCCGTCGTCGCCGTGGCCCGCAAGCTGGCGGTGCTGCTGCTGGCCCTCTGGGAAGGGCAGGGCGACTACCAGCCCGACCGCCGCCCGCAACCGGCCTCGGCCTGATCCCCCCTTTATCCCGCGCGATGAGACAACTTCGAAGATCCGGAGCGACTGCGATGCATCCACGGCACCCCCCTTTGGAACGACTGCGCTGCACCGACAGCACCGGCCCCGAGGGAACCGAGTGCGGCAACAAGATGGCAGCGTTCCACCCCTTTTCCTGAAAGCAGGAAGCGACAACGGAAACAACGGATCCAATCATGCACCCGGCAAGCAACGGAAACGCCGTCCACCCCGTGACTGACTGCCCGATCCCCTTCCCCGCCGTCAAGACAGCCTGCCGCAAGCCACCGCAGAAAGGGGCGAAGAAAATACGGGCCAAACCCGAAATCCAAAGACCCTTCGGATTTCGAGCTTCGGATTTCGGATTTCCGATTCCTACCCGATCAGCGCCTTCAGATCCCAGCCCTCGCGGTATTCGCGGGTGAGCCAGCGGTTCGCCTCCTCCTTGTCAGGGAAGCGCATGTTGGCGGCGTCCCAAGTCAGCTTCTCGCCCCGGTAGCGCAGCGCGATGGTGCCGAGGAGGATGGCCTCGGTGAGCATCGCCCCGTATTGGAAATCGTCGGAGGGCTGCTCGCCGGAGAGGCAGCCGTCGATCCAGCCGTGGTAGTGGTCGCGGTCGTCGGCGAGCTCGTAGTCCGTGCTCATCGGCTTGCCCTCGAAATAGAGGCGCGGCGCGGCGACGTGGGGGATGACGAGGGAGCCTTCCTCCCCGATCAGCAGCGACCCGCTCGCCGGCAGGGCCTCGCGCTCGGGCAGGTGCGAACCCTTCGTCTCGGGCTGGAGACCGCCGTTGTACCATGTGATCTTGAGCCGCTCCACGGCGGTGTATTCCGTGCCGGGGACGGTGAAGCTGTAGGTCGTCTGGGCGGGCCAGACCTCGTCGTTCATCCCGATATGGTCAGCGAGGTAGTCGTTCGATGGCCCGGCGATCTTCAAGGCGGTGTAGACCGGATCGAGGATGTGGCAGCCGAAGTCGCCCACGGCACCGAGGCCGAAGTCCTGCCAGTCGCGCCAGCCCCAAGGGGCGTAGCATCGCTCCCCGACGTAGGGGCGCACCGGGGCGACACCGATCCACTTGTCCCAGTCGAGCGAGTCCGGCACCGGGTCGGTGTGGGCCGGACGGCTGATGTACCCGCTGCGGCAGTGGCCGGGCGTCGCCACCCAGGAATGCACCTGCACGACCTTGCCGATGCGGCCCGATTGCACCAGTTGCGCGGCGGTGCGGTAGAACTGGTGCGAGTGGATCTGGTTGCCCATGCGGGTGATGAGGCCCGTGGCCTTGGCCATCTTCGCGACCTCGCGGGCCTCCCAGACGTTGTGGGTCAGGGGTTTCTGGCAGTAGACGTGCTTGCCCAGCTTCATCGCGGTGATGGAGCAGTAGGCGTGCATGTGGTCGGGGGTGGAGACGGTGACGGCGTCGATCTGGTCGCTCATCTGCGCGAACATCTCGCGGAAGTCCTGGTAGACGGGCGTCTCTGGGCTGAGCTTCTTCGCGTTGAGGGTGCGGTTCAGGTCCACATCACAGAAGGCGACATACTTCTGCTTGTCGTGGGTGGACATCGCCTTGATGTCGCTGAACCCCTTCCCGTCGGAGCCGATCGAGGCGATCTGGAGACGGGAGTTGAGGTTCTGCCCGCGCACGATGGCGGGAGCGGCGGCGAGGACGGAGGCGGCGGCGCCCCCTTTGAGAAACTTACGGCGTGTCGTCATAATTCGATGCCATCGAATCGACCACGGCATCCCCGTGCGCGAAAGCGGCGCATTCGCGCTGGGCGCGGGGCATCGCGAGGACCTCCAACGCCGCGTTCCGCCCGCTCCCCTCCCCCGCACGACGGCGAGCGGAAAGGCTTGCGCCTCGCGGCACGGGGCCTTACCCTTGGCCCTCCTCATGGATCGGATCACGCTCAGGATCGTCATCGCAGCCATCGGGGGCGTGCTGCTGCCCGCCCCCGAAGCGGTCGCCCAGTTCCACATGCCCAAATCCGGCCAAGGCCAAGGTGGCGCACCGCAGTCGGCCCAGCCGGTCCCGCAACAGGGAGGGAGCGCCGCCAAGGTGGCACCCCACATCGAGAGGGTCGGCGAGGCGAGGCCCGGCATGGTCCTGCTCGACGAGGTCAGGGACTCCCTCAGTCCCTACAACAAAGTCTCCCTCGGGGAGATGGCGGGCAGGCCCGTGGACATCTGGGGCCGAGCCATCCACCACAGCGACGGCTCCTACACCCTGTCGGCGGAGGATACCCGTAACAACACCCTCACGCAGATCACGAAAAGCAAGAACGGTGTGGAACTGCAACAACGGATGATCAGCCTCGACGCACAAGGCCGACCCAGCGAGGTGATGATCTACGACGCCCGGAAGCAGTTCAAGTACCGCGGCGTGCTGGTCTACGACCCCGCCAACGGGCGTTTCACCGAGGAGCAGATCTACGACACGAAAGGCACCCTGATCCGCCGCAAAGTGCAGGAGTACGGCCCCCGCGGTGAACAGCTCCCCGTGCGCTCGGTGGACTACGTCGCGAACGTGCCGGAGGATTTGAAGCTCGTCATCACCCAGCGCGACGATGCCCGGTCGGCGGCGGCCCCGCAGGCCCCCCAAGCTCCGCAGGCCGCGTCGCCGCCGAAGAAGGGGATGCCCCGCCTCTTCAAGCGGAAAGAATGAGCCGCGGCTCCCGCCACCCCCGTCCGCGTTGAAAGCGATCCCGCCGCTCCAGTCGCTCCTCCTCCTCGTCCTCGCAGGCGTGGCGCTGGCGGGATGGCTCTACGGCCTGCACTGGAAACGCGTCGCCTCGGGCGATCTCTTCACCAACGACGAGAAGATGATGATCCGTCTGCAGGACCAGATCGGAGCCCTCGACCAGGAGAACGCGAAGCTGAGGGGGCGTCTTCGCGAGCTTGGCGACGAACCCGGACCGGAGGATGCCCCGTCGCCGAACGCCAACGCGCCCGTGGTCCTGCCCCAAGGCCCAATCCTGCCCGCCCCGCCACAGAGGATCGAGACGCATTGAGCCGCCGCAGCGGACGGAATCAGAACTTCGTCTCGGTGTAGCCGTCCACCGGCGGCTGGAAGAGCGCCAGCGTGACTGGCACATTCGTCTCGACTTGGCGAAAGATCGTGTGGACCGAGGAGCCGTCCTCCAAGTCCATCTCGATGCCGAGGAGTCGGTGGTGGCCCGAGTCGACGACGAAGGTGAGGGATTCGACCCCACGTCCCGCCTCGCCTAGGGGGCGGGTCACGATACGTCGGGTGTTCGCCTCGGAGCGGGTTTCCAAGACGCGGTACTTCTGCTGGAACTCGGGCAGGGTGCGGGGGAAGCCGTTCGCCAGCGCCGCCATGCCCGGCGAACTGCCCGACGACCCGGCCTTGCGCACCTCGTATTTCTTCCCGGACGGGCGGATGATGAGGATATTCTCTCCGAGGCTGACGACAATGGTCTGCGCCGGCTCGCCCGTCTGCCAGCGGAAGCGGTGGTTCGCGTAGTCAAGCCAGAGGGTGCCCTCCTGGGACACGGGCACCTTCACCGCGCGCATCCGCCGGGTCTGGGTGAAGTCGATCTTGAGGGAGCCGATCCCCGAATTCGTAGCCAGCCAGCGCTCCACGACTTGCATGTCCACGGCGCTCGATTGGGCCGACACAGGGGAGGAGACGGCGGCACAGGAAAGGGCGAGAAGGAGCAGAAGGCGGAGCAGGAAGGTCATTATTTTGTAAATTTATCTTAATTTTTTAGAAAAGTAAGAGAAAATTCAAAATTTTTAGAACGAAATCTGTCTGCCGCCTCGATTCATCCGGGCAAGCGGTGCAGCCAGCGGTACCAATGCGGCAGCAGCCAGATCGCCACCGCCATGTTCGCGGCGATGCCCACGGCGCAGACGAGACCGAGGCTGGCGAGCCCGTGCGCCGAAGCAGTGGCGAAGGAGGCGAAGCCGATCGCCGTCGAGGCCCCGCAAAAGAAGAGCGCCTTCCCGATCCCGGCCCGGGTCGCTGCGATGTCGCCGCCATTGCGCCGCAGGGCCATCAGTATGTGGATGCCGTAGTCGATCCCCGTGCCAAAGATGAGGGGCAGGCCGCAGGCGTTGAAGGAATTCCAGCTCAGCGGCGTCCAGACCGTCGCGAGCACGAGGATACCCGCCGAGAAGAGCAGGACGAAGACGCTCAGAGCGACATCGCGCCACGAGCGGAAGACGAAGGCGAGCATGACCACGAGGATGCCGAACATGGGCAGGAAGACGCGCGTGAGGTCGCCACGGATGCGCTCGTTCAGGGCGGTGCCGAGCGAGCCGAGGCTGGCCACGGCGGTGTCCTCGTCGCAGACCGCTGCGACCCAGGCGCGGTCGCGAGGGTTCGCCGGGGTCAAGGCGGCGAGGGCGGCGAAACCACCGTCCTTCGCCGCGAAAAGCCTGTCCACCGACCAGGCCGCGAGCCGCCCCTCGGGTTTGGCGTAGTCGGTGCCCCCGAGCTGGGCGAGGTAGCCCTCCCACGCCTCGAAGACCGTCTCCGTCAGGGCCGTGCCTTCCGTCGAAAAACCCGAGAGGCCAATCTCGCCTAGGAGGCGCTCCCTCTCCCCGAGCCAGCTCCGCACCTTCGCCGCGTTCGCCCGCTGGCTCTCCGGGTCGGGGATGAAGACAGCGGGAAGGATCGCGTCCTCCAGCAAGCCCGAGGCGCGGGCCGCCTCGATGCGCTTCCCGGCGGCCTCAAGATGCTCGTGCAACTCCGGCAGGGTCGCGCCGGTGACGACGGCGGGGACGACCTTTTCGCGGCCTTGCAGCTCGTGCTGCATCGCCTGCCAAGCCACCATCGAGGGGCTCTCGCGGATGCGGAAGGGGTGGAAGTTCGCCTCCAGCGCGGGCATTTCCTTGGCGAAGATCGAGACGAGCGTCGCCGCCGGCACGGCGAGGGCCGCGAGCAGGGCGGCGTGCCTCCCCCACGGGAGGATCTTCGGAGGGGCGGTCGGACGGACGACCAGCTCCCGCGCGAAGCGGGCCGCGACCGGGGCGAAACCGAAGAGCATCACCAGCGCCCCCGTGGCAATGCCGATGGCCACGAGATTGCCCATCTCGGACAGGCCCGGCAGGGAGCTGAAATTCAGCGAAAGGAAGACCGCCGCCGTCGTCGCCGCCGCCCAGAGGATGCCCGGCCCCACGACGCGGCGCAGCTCCTTCGCGCTCCCGCCGCCATCGTGGGCCTCGCGGTAGAGGAGGATGCCGTAGTCCACCGCCAACCCCATCAAGATGGCGGCGAAGCCCGCGCTCATCACACTGAGGTCGCCGAAGACGAGCCCACCGATCATCAGCGTGATCGCGAGGATCGCGAGGATCGCCGAGATCAGCCAGGCGAGCGGCTTGGTCTGCCGATGCATCCACCAGAACAGCAGCGAGATCAGCGCCATGGTCGAGAAGACCGAAAGGGTCATGTCGAACTCCATCCGCGTGCCGACCTCGCCCATGAAGGCCGGCGTGCCGGTGAGCCCGACCGTGACCGAGCCGCCGCCGCCGTGCGCCCCTTCCCACTCCGCCTCCCATTCCGCGACGACGGCGCGCACTTTCTCCAGCCACTTCGCGGCGGCGCGGTAGTCGGAGAAATCGACGCCCATGCCCTCGACATACATCACGCGGAAGCTCCCGTCGCCCGAGCTCATCGCGTCCGGGCTGGCGAAGCCCCCGCCGAAGAGCTCGCCCAAGCGCGAGAAGCCGAGCGGGTCGTAGCTTTTCACGACCGTGTCCTGGTCGAAGAAACCCTCCTGCACCGCCGCCATCGCCGCGGCGATCTCCTCTTGCGAACGGCCCGGGGCGAGCCTCTCGCCGAGCGCGTCGAGCTTCTCCGGCGGCGCGTTCAGCCAGAGCCAGGCGAGCAGCCCTCCCCCCTCCTTGACCAGTTCGGAGAGGGTCAGTTCGCGGAAGGTCGCGGAGACGAGGCGGGGTTCCACGACGAGACGGCGGGCGAGCGATTCCACCGCCTCCTCCGCCTCGCGGGACTCGCCGGCCTTGACCGTCACGATGAGCTGCCCGTCGCGGCTGAAGTAGCGGTTGATCCAGTCCATCCCCCGCACCTCGGGCAGGTCCGGCGGCAGCATTTCGTAGAGCACCGCGTTGAACTGCACCCGCAGCACGCAGAAGGCGGCGATCGCACCGAAGAAGAGGACGACGAGGATGGGAGGGATGCGGGTCATGGGAGGCGGCGGCTCACTTAAAGACGGGAAGAGCGCGGGGGAAAGGGAAAAGAGGGTCGGGTGCGGAACTCGCTTGTTGCCTCAAAATAAATGACACCGGAGAGGAGATGAGGAAGGGTGTCATTGACTCATGAATTGTGACACCGAGGCTCTGGCTCCATGGCTCATGGACATCGGCTTGGGTTGCCGGTGTCATCCTTTCTGAGCCAACGCCTTCTTTTGCTCCCCGCCGTCTCGGTAGCTCAGGTGTCAAAACTTTTGAGTCAACAGGTTCCAAGAGCCGGAGCAGCCATTCCGCTTGTCGATTCGGTGAAATCCTGCGATCATCCCCTTACCACGCAAGACGCCGAGACGCCAGGATGCCATGAACGACAAGGACGAGTTTTTCGAAGTGCCGAAATCCGGACCGGGAAGGCGGGTGGTGCGAAAGCGGGGCGGAGGAGGCTTTTTCGCCGGCTTTTTCTGGATGGTCGTCGTCGGGATGGTCGCTCTCGCGGCGGCCCTCGCCGTAGTCAAGGTCTCGGGCCGCGGTCCAGCGGTGAAACGGGCGCTGGCCGCTTGGTTGGGCGTCGACCGCCCGGCGCAGCCGCGTCCCGCCGAAGATCCGCCTGCCGAACCCCGACCCGACCCGCCCGCGATCGAGCGGGTCGTCGAGAAAATCGTCGAGGTGCCCGTGGAGAAGATCGTCGAAAAGATCGTCGAGGTGAAGCCCCCCCTGCCCTCAACCCACGTCCCGTGGAGGAAAGTCGATGTCGCGAAGCTCTGGAGCGGCATCCCCGTGAAGACCGAGATGGTCACTAGGCAAGGCGACACGGCGGTGAAGGAGCGCGTGCGCGACCCGGCCTACGAGATCGAGATGAAGGTGAAGCTCGCCGTGCCGAAACCGAACGAGTCGGCCGCCGAGCTCGCCGCCATCAACGAGCACCTGCCCAAGATGCTGAAGGAGTTCAACCCCCTCGTCGAAGCCGCCGAGGTCTCGCCCTTCTTCCACCACCTCTACAACCTGAAGACCGAGCGCATTCAGCGGAACGTGACCCGCATCGACGAACTGCTCTCCCGGCACAACCTCTACGACCTCGAAACCCTCCTCCAAGTGAAGCATCCCGGCACGGGGCGAAAGCTGCTCCTCGCCCAAGGGGAGATGGACACGGTCTCCGACGGCTCCGACGGGGACCGCTGGCCCGAACTCGACGACTACATCTCGATGTCGCAGCATTACCAGCCGTTCACCAGCTACGGCTGGACGAAGCGCACCAGCACGCCGAACCCCCTCCTCGCGCGCTGGGAGGAGAAGCTGAAGGAATACGAGAAGGAGTTCGCCCTCCCCGGACTCGGCGTCGAGCGCAACCGCTTCCTCCGCGCCCAGATCGAGCAGTTGAAGCCCCAGATCGCCGACTTGAAAGCCCGCAGCTACCTGATCGCGGAGGCCGACCCCTTCATCGTCATCCCGCTCTCCTTCCTCGGGCGGCGCGACGAGAACGAGTTCGGCCCCGCCATCGGCGACTACGCCGTGGTCGTCTTCGGCGACCAGCTCTACCCCGCCATCGCGGGCGACGGGGGGCCGACCTGGAAATTCGGCGAGGCCTCGCTGCGGATCGCCCGGCAGATCAACGAAAAGGCTTCGCCCTACAACCGCCCCGTGAGCGACCTCACCGTGACCTACCTCATCTTCCCCGGCAGCGCCGACGAGAAGAAGGGGCCACCTGACTTGGAAAAGTGGCATCAGACCTGTTCCAGCCTGATCGACGAGATCGGCGGCCTCGGCGAGGGCTACTCGCTGCATCGCTGGGAGGATCTCATCGCGAAGAAGAAAGCGGAGGAGGAAGCCGCCAAGAAAGAGGCCGAAGCCCCCGCGAGCGAGTCTCCCCCGGCGGAAACGCCTGCGGAAACCCCGCCCGCACCGGAGGAGTCCGCCGAAGCATCCCCCGGCGAAGCGCCCCCCAGCGACGGAAACTGAGTCCGGGGACCGCACGCGCCGCGAAAGAAAGGCTGGATATTTCCCGCCTCCGCCCTATAAGATTCCCCTATGCCGAATCTCAACAAAGTCCAACTGATGGGCAACCTCACCCGCGATCCCGAGGTGCGCTACACGCCCAAGGGCACGGCGGTGACGGACATCTCCCTCGCGATCAACCGCAGCTACACGGGCGACGACGGCCAGCGCCACGAGGAGACGACTTTCGTCGACATCACCTTCTGGGGCCGCCAAGCCGAAGTCATCGGCGAATATTTGAAAAAGGGACGCCCCCTCTACGTCGAGGGCCGTCTCCAGCTCGACTCGTGGGAGGACAAGACCACGGGCCAGCAGCGTTCGCGCCTCAAAGTGGTAGGCGAGAACTTCCAGTTCCTCGGAAGCCGCGACGACGGAGGCGGAGGCCCATCGCGCGGAGGCGGGGGAGGCGGTTATTCCGCCTCCCAGCCGGACGACGACCATGGAGGCCACCGCCCCGCCGCCCCGCCGAGAAGCTCCTCCGCCCCGCCGCAGAAAAGCGGCTATCAGGAGGGGCCGATCGAGGACGAGGAGGATGATATTCCGTTTTGAGTGGCCTTGCCTTCCTTACTCTTACCTCTTAGAACCCGTTTAAAGTCTTTTGAGGAAGCGGAGATCGCGAGGGACGGGAAGCTGCCCTTGTCTAGATCCCACGGGTGAAGGTAGCGCCACTTCAGCGACGGGGTGGCGCTTGTAGCATGGCCTTTGTGAAGGGGTCTTCGAGCGCATCGCACACGCTACGGGTCGCGTCGAACGACGGGGCGCGGGCGACACGGGGTGCCGATTGGGGTGGGTTGCGGGTGATTCGGGATTTGCGGGCGGAAGTGTATTCAGGTATCGCCAAGGACGAGATCGGCAACCGGCTCTTCGCCACGGTGGAGGAGTTGCAGAAGGCGAAGGGGATGGAACGGCGCTAGAATCGCCCGGTCTCCGGGGGGAAGTCAACCGGTTTCGAGCGGGTGCGCTGCTGCAAAAAGGCCGCTACAGGCTTGCGTTTCCTTGCGGCGGCCTTCCGCCCGATCCCTTCGCAAGCCCGCATTTCCCCGCCATTTTCCCCATGCAAAGCGCCGCCTCCGGGGTAACCTCCCGGCAGGCAAAATGGCGAACAAACGAACACGGAAATCCACCCCTCCCTCCGATCCGGTCATCGAGGTGCGCGGAGCGCGGCAGAACAACCTCAAGGGCATCGACCTCGATCTGCCCGTGGGGAAGCTCGTCGTCGTGACCGGGCCGAGCGGCTCGGGCAAATCGAGCCTCGCCTTCCAGACCCTCTACGCCGAGGGCCAGCGCCGCTATGTCGAGACCTTCTCGCCCTACACGCGGCAGTTCTTCGACCGCATGGACAAGCCGC
>DDTJ01000082.1 GCA_002344525.1 Akkermansiaceae bacterium UBA2367 | reverse complement strand
ACCCCTAATCTAGGAAAGACCCCAACCAATTCGCATACGAGGTTCCGCCGAGGCCGCGGCAACCCGGACCGAGGGTAGCGCGGCGGAGGAGCAGGGCGAAGACGAGTTCACGGTAGGTCTCGCTGCGATCCTCGAATTCGGCGAAGGCGACGTAATGCTCGTTCTGGAAAGCGGCGCGCTGGCCCCGAAGGTCGGAGAGACGGCAGACGAAACGGCCCTTCTGGTAGCGGGTCGGCGCATACTGGAGACGCACCGTCATGAGGGAGGCGAGAGGGATGGGGAAAGGCGGCAGGCCCTCGGTGATTTTCAGAAGGGTGTCGCCTTCGAGACGCCAGAGGGTCTCCTTCTCCAGCACCGAGGTGCGGCAGCGATGCTCGACGACGAGGGGAGGAGGGGACATGGAACGGGCTGTGCCGCCGCCGCTACCCCCCGGTGAAGAAACGCTTCGCCTTGGCGAAGAAGCTCTCCCCGACGGGGTGGTTCTTGTCCGTGACGGTGCCGGCGAATTCCTGGAGGAGGCGCTCCTGATCGCGGGTGAGCTTCACCGGCACCTCGACTTGGACGTTGACGAGGAGGTCGCCGCGGCGTCCGGTCCGTAAATCGGGCAGGCCCTTTTCGCGAAGGCGGAAGGAGGTGTTCGTCTGCGTGCCGGGCGTGATCTTGACGGAGGCCTGGCCGTTCAAAGTCGGCACGACGAGGTCCCCGCCGAGGGCGGCGAGGGTGAAGGGCAGAGGCACCTGGCAGTGGAGGTCCGAATCGTCGCGTTCGAAGACCTCGTGCTCTTTGACGTGGACGACGACGTAGAGGTCGCCGGGGGCACCGCCCTGCTGCCCGGCGTCGCCGTGGCCGACGGAGCGGAGCCGCCCCGCGTCGATCATGCCGGCGGGGATTTTCAGTTTGATGCGGCTGCTGCCCTTGGCCCGCCCTTCGCCGGAGCAGTCGCGGCAGGGGTTCGCGATGGACTCTCCGACGCCGCCGCAGGCGGGGCAGGCCTGCTGCACCTGGAAGAAGCCGCGGCTGACGATGACCTGGCCCATGCCGCCGCAGGTGGAGCAGGAGCGCACCTCGGCGCGGCCGTTCTGCGCGCCGCTGCCGGAGCAGGTCTCGCAGGGGACGAGCCGCTCGATCTTCAACTCCTTCTCGACGCCCTCGGCGGCCTCCTCAAGGGTGATCTGGAGGTCATAGCGCAGGTCGGACCCGCGCTTCCTCCGCTCGGCCTGCGCGGCGCGCCCGCCTCCGCCGAAGAACTCCTCGAAAATGCCGCCTCCGCCCCCGCCGCCGAAGACTTCGCGGAAGAGGTCGAAGGGATCGACGGAGCGCCCGCCGGCGGAGGGGCCGGTGCCGTTGCTGAAGGCGCGGTGGCCGTAGCGATCGTAGGCGGCCCGCTTCTGGTCGTCGGAGAGCACCTCGTAGGCCTCGCCGATCTCCTTGAACCGTTCCTCGGCGGTCTTGTCATCCGGATTCTTGTCAGGATGGTATTGTATGGCGAGGCGCCGGTAGGACTTCTTGATCTCGCCCCCGGAGGAGGTGCGCGAGACTTCCAGCGTTTCGTAGTAGCAGCGTTTCTCCATGGTCACGGGGCGGGGTCGGGACCGGCCGAGACGACGACGTTGGCGGCGCGAAGGAGGCGGTCCTTGAGCCGGTAACCGCGGCGCAGGGTGTGGATGACGTGGCCCTCGGGGACGCTCGCGTGGGGCTCCTGCTTCAGGGCCTCGTGGACGTTGGGATCGAAGGCGAGGCCGTCGGAGGGGACGGTCTCGACGCCTTGCTCGGCGAGGAAGTCGTCGAGCTGCTTGCGGACCATGGCCATGCCCTGAAGGATGACGGCGGCCGGCCCTTCGGCGGATTCGGCGGCTTTCAATCCCATGTCGAAATTGTCGATGACGGGGAGGAGCTGCTCAAGGAGGCCCCGGTTGGCGTACTGGACCGCCTCGATCTTCTCGCGGGCCATGCGCTTGCGGTAGTTGTCGAGGTCGGCCTGGGCGCGGGCGGCGATGTCCTTCCACCTCTCGATCTCGGCGGCGGGCGTGGGTTCGTCCGCGAGCGCGTCGGCGGCCTCGACCGCGGCGACGGCTTCGTCGAAGGATGCGTGTTCTCCCGCGCCGGTCTCGGATGCGGCGGGTTCGGAATCTGCGTGGTCTGTCGTCTCTGTCATGCCTTGCCGTGTCGCGCCCGGGGCGGGTTCCAGCCCCGCGACGGCGCGAGCCGGGACTATTCACCTTTTCTCGATGGCAATCAAGGTGATGTCGTCGCTTTGGGCGGCCCCGGCGGAGAAGCGCGAAAGCTCGGCGACGATGGCGTTGACGAGATCCTGGGAGCCGCACTCGTGGTTTTCGACGAGGACGCGGCGGAGGCGGTCCAAGCCGAACTCGTCGCCCTCGCCGTTCTCGCACTCGATGACGCCGTCGGTGTAGAGCAGGAGGATGTCGCCCGGCTCCATGCGGAAACGGTGGTCCTTGACGGAGCGCTTGAAGACCGGCCCCTCGTCGATGCCGGCGGCGAGGCCGGAGGTCTCGATGACCTCGGTTTCCCCGGTGGCGGTGCGGTAGAGGAGGGGCGGCTCGTGGCCCGCCCGGGCGAGGGTGATCTCCTGGGACCCGCGCTCGAGGATGAGGTAGAGCAGGCTGACGAACATGTCCTCGCGGATGTCGGGGAAGATGGAGTGGTTCACCGAGTGCAGGACCGAGGCGGGGGAGAGATTCTCGGGGGCGCGGCCGCGCAGGTTCGACCGGCACATGGCCATGATGAGGGAGGCGGCGATGCCCTTGCCGCAGACGTCGCCGATGGCGATGCCGTAGCGGTCCTCGTCGACCATGACGTAGTCGTAGTAGTCGCCGCTGACGTGGCGGGCGGCCTTGTACTCCGCCGCGATCTCGTAGTCGGCGAGGGCCGGGGCGGCGCGGGGCAGGAGGACGCGCTGGATCTCGCTGGCTTGGGTCAACTCGCGCTCGAAGCGCCGCTTCTCCGCCGCCTCGACGTGGATGATGGCGCTGCCGAGGGCGATGGCGCTCTGCTCGGCGATGCCGCCGAAGACCTCCTCGTCGTTCTGGCTGAAAGGCTCGCCGCTGCGGCGGGTCACGGCGAGGACGCCGACGGCCTTGCGCGCGTAGACGAGGGTCGTGGCGAGGAGGCTGACGCCCTCGTGGAAGACCGGGGCGCAAGAGGCGGCGAAATCGGGGTGGGCGGCGAGGTCGGGCACGCTGAGGATCTTTCCTTCGCGCAGAACCCGGCCGATGAAGCTCTCCCCCGACCGCAGCGAGGAGAGGCGGATGTAGCCTCGATATTGGCTCTCCGCCTCGGTGGCGTTGCCCCCCTCCGCGAGGATTTCGGCGATCTCGGCCGGCACGGGGAGGACGGGAGAGGTTCCCGCCGACTGGTAGGCGGTCACGAGGCGGATGGTCTCCGGATCGACGAGGTAGAGGATGCCCGCGTCGCCCCCGACGACCTCGGCGACGCCGTCGACGATGTAGCGGTGCATGTTCGCGGGGGAGGGATCGGCCTGGAACTTCTCGCCGAGGCCATGGAGGAAGTCGAACATGCGCCGCTCCTCCACCTCGATGGCGTCGCGCTCGCGGGCGAGGCGGGCGAAGGCGCGGCGCTGGTTCGCCCACATCCACACCCCGCCGGCGACGGCCAGAGCGAGGAGGGCGGCATACACGACGTGTTCCATGGCGGTATGCCGGGGGCGCGGGGACTCACTTGTCCGCCGTCTTCGCCTCCAGTTCCTGCCGCAGGAACTCGACCACGTCGCAGAAGCGGCTCCGGTTCTCCTCGTTGGCGGCTTGCAAAGCCTCGTGGGCCTGCAGGACGAACTCGGCGTGCTCGACCGGGTTGAGCGTCGTGGGGCAGGCGGGTTTGCCGAGGTTCTCCTCGACGAGTTCGCGCTCGCGTCGCCAGCGGTCGCCTTCCAAGTCGATATGGATGCGGTCGTCGAGGCCCAGTTTGCGGATGGAGTTGGCGTTGCGCTCGCCCGGGTTGATCACGTCGACGGTGCCGTCGGGGCTGGTCTCGGCGACCTTGATGGCGAGGCGGTAGAGCATCCCGATGAAGGTCGAATCGATCCCTCGGCAGCCGCCCAAGTCGATCACGAACTGCCGCCAGCCCCGCTCGAAGCGCCCGGCGAGGAACTCCTTGATGCACGCAGCGCTCTCGTGGGTGGCCGCTCCGCTCACCCGGACCCAAGCCACCGAGCCCAGGCAACCGACTCGAATGGACTCCTCCGCGCTCACGGGACGATGGGTTTACCCCCGCAGGCATGCTGCGACCCGGACTGCTTTCGGGACCCCCGCCCCGGACAAGCCGGATCCGCGGGAGCTTCTGGGGTGAGGTCAGTCTGAGGGTTCATGGAACCTTTGCGAAAAAGGGTCACTGCCAGAGGAAGGACCGGTATTCGGCCACGACGGCTCCATTTTCGAGGATGGAGGCCTTCCATTGGGTGACTTTCCCGTTCTGGTGGTAGTCGTCCCCGGTGACTTGGAATTTCGTGGTGTTGGTCCCCTTCGGATTGGGCACGGAGACCTCCTGCGAGTGGACCCGCAGCCCGGTGGAGCCCTGTCGGTATTCCAAGCGCACCGTCACGGGGGAGCGGGTCTTGGTCCTCCAGAAGATCGTGAAATAATTCCCGTAGCGGTCGCTCCGCTCCGAGGCGTTGATCGCGCCGAGGAGGAGCCGCGTGTGCTCGAAGGCGATCATCTCGTCCTCCGTGGACGGAGCCGTCGAGTTCTGAAGGTGGTAGGGATTGACCTTCGTGATCGCGACGGGACCCGACGCGGGGACCGCGCAGCTTGCGAGGAGGCCGCAGGCCCCCAGATAAAGGAATCTCGACAGTCCCGGTTTCATCCGTGGGTGTAAGCGGACAGCTATGGCCCGCTTCTGGGCCTTGTCACGCGGAAAGTTCTTGGGTCCGCCAAGTTAATCGAGATTTGTGCGGAGCGAAAATGAAAAGACGGTCTCTCGGGCGGACTCAGCCTTTTTCCGCCGCTTTGACCCGATCCCAGGCCGCGTCCATCTCCGCGAGCCCCGCCCCGGCGAGCCCCCCGCCCTCGCGCCGCAGCTCGTCCTCGACCGCCTGGAAGCGCCGCACGAACTTCCGGTTGGCCACGTCGAGGAGGATTTCGGCCTCGTGCCCGGTCTTCCGCGCGAGGTTGACGACGGCGAAAAGCAGGTCCCCGATCTCCTCCCCGACCGCCTCGTCCGCACCCGTCGCCAAGGCGGCGGCGACCTCGTCGATCTCCTCCCTCACCTTGTCGAGCACGGGGGGCAGGTCGGGCCAGTCGAATCCGACCGTCGCCGCCTTGCGCTGGAGCTTCGCGGCCGCGAGCAAGGCGGGCTGGCCTTCGTTGGCTTTTTTCAGGAGATAACCCTCTTGGGTCCCGGACCCGACCCTGTCGGATGCGGCCTTCTCCCCGGCCTTGATCGCCTCCCACTGCGTCAGGACGGCTTCGGGCGTGTCCGCGACGGCTTCGCCGAAGACGTGGGGATGGCGGCGGATCAGCTTTTCGCAGATGGCCCGGGCGATGTCGTCGAAGTCGAAGCGCCCCTCCTCCGAAGCGATCTCGGCGTGGAAGACCGGCTGGAGGAGGAGGTCGCCGAGTTCGTCGACGAGCTCGTCCCGGTCGCCGGAGCGCACCGCCTCGGCCACCTCGTAGGCCTCCTCAAGGAGATGGCGGACGAGGCTCTCGTGGGTCTGCTCGGCGTCCCAAGGACAGCCCCCCGGTGCCCGCAGAAGGTGCATGATGCGGCGCAGGCGGTCCATCGGAGGCAGGTCGGGGGAGGGGATCATGGCTCGCGCTGCGGGCGGTAAAAGGTGGGAGGGTGAAAGGGAAAAGGTGGACGGGGGAGGTGGGTGGTTTTTAATAAGCCTGACTTTTGCGATGGCAAAGCACCGATTTTACATTCCCGCCGACCGATGGAATCCCGAGCGCCTCGTCCTCGAGGGTGAGGAGGCCCACCACTGCCTCGAGGTGATGCGCTGCCGCGAGGGCGACCGCGTCGTCGTCTTCAACGGGGCCGGGGCCGAAGCCGAGGCCGGGATCGCGGGGACGGCGAGGGGTTCCGTGACGCTGGAGGCGGTGCTCCTCGGCGCCACGCCGCGCCCGCCTGCCGCGATCACCCTCGCCCAAGCCGTGCCGAAGGGGAAGAACATGGACCTCATCGTGCAGAAGGCGACCGAACTCGGAGCCTCCCGCATCGTGCCCCTGCTCTCCGAGCGCACCGTCGTCCAACTCGACGGCGGGGAACTGGAGAAGAAGCGCCGGAAATGGCAGCGCGTCGCCATCGAGGCCTGCAAGCAATGCGGGCAGAACTGGATCCCGGAAATCGCCGCTCCGGTGAACGTCGAGGCCTTCGTGCGCTCGGCGAAGGATCCGCTCCGGCTCGTCGCCGCGATCGGAGCCGGGGCCAGCCCCCTGAAGGCCATCCTCGCCGCCCGCGAGCAGGACGGCGCGCCCCGCCCCGCCGCCGCGACCGTGATGATCGGTCCCGAGGGCGACTTCACCCCCGCCGAGATTTCCACCGCCCTGTCGCACGGCTTCCTCGCGCTTTCCCTCGGCCCCATCATCCTCCGCAGCGAGACCGCCGCGATCTACGCCCTCAGCATCACAGGGCACGAGCTGATGGACCGGTAGTCGCAGGCATCGGGATCGGGCCATTCTACATTGACACACCTAGCAGCAGCCATGAGCCGGACACTATTTACCAATGTAACGGCGATCCTGCCCGATCGCCTGATGGAAGAGGCCAATGTGCTCTGCGTGGATGGCATCATCATGTCGGTCAGCAGACGGAAACCCCGGCTGGGTGCGGATACAGGGGTCGTGGACGGCCATGGTGCCTATCTCTCGCCCGGCTTTATTGACATTCACGTTCATGGAGGAGTTGGTGCGGACTTCATGGATGGCACGGAGGATGCCATGCGAACCGTCTGCCGGGCTCACGCGCAGCACGGCACCACCACTCTTTTCCCCACGACCACCACAGGATCGCCAGAGCAGATTCATGCGATGCTGGATGCGGCAAAGGCGGTGCAAAAAGACCAACAAGCTGCAAATGGAGCCAGAATCGCCGGCGTCCACCTTTATGGTCCGTTCTTCGCGGAAGACAAAGTGGGTTGCCACTCGTCGGAAGGGCGCAGATCACCGACGGCGGAAGAATGCCGGCGCTACTTTGACAAGGGCATCGTCCGCATCGCTACCTGCGCGGCGGAGCTGCCCGGTGCCGCCGATTTTTATCGTGAAGCAAGACGACGGAAGTGTTTCATCACCTGCGGTCACTCGAACGCAAGCTGGCCGGAGATGGCCGGGGCGTTCCGGCTTGGGATGAGACATGTGGACCACTTCTGGTGCGCCATGAGCAATGTCTCCTCCGTGCGCGGACGCCTGGGCGTGCCGATGCGGGGCAGTATGCTGGAGTTCGTGCTCGGCATAGCGGATATGAGCACGGAAGTCATCGCAGACGGCTGCCATCTCGCGCCGGAGCTTCTGGACTTTGCCTTTCGGATGAAGGGCGCGCACAGGTTGTGTCTCGTGACCGATTGCAATCGTGCGCTCGATCTGCCGCCGGGCACTTACCGTTTTGGTTCAAACGACGATGGCTCGTGGTTTGAGAGCGATGGAAGAGTCGGCTGGGCGCCGGGACGCACGAGTCTGGCCAGCAGCATCGTGGGTATGGATCACATGGTGCGTCAGATGGCGCGCGACACCACCGCGACGCTGCCGGAGGTGATACGCATGGCCAGCCTCACTCCTGCGGAACGGACTGGCATCTCGGCAAAAACCGGAAGCATCGCCAAGGGCAAGCGTGCTGACTTCGTGTTGTTGAGCCGGAAGCTGAGGGTGAAACGCGTGTTCATCGGTGGTGAAGAGATGGAGGTTGTGTCGCATGGATGAAACGTTTGCTTCCTCGGTGTGGCAACGGGGGCAGGCGACAAATATCCAAGTCCCGTCCAACCATAGGGGACTTGAAAAGCCCCCCTCCTTTCTCACCCATCACCGCCACGAGGGCGGCAGATCCGGCACGGTCTCGCGGAGGATCGCGAGGAGATGCCTCCTCTCCGATTCGCCGAAATGCGAGAATTCCGGCCACTCCGCCGGACGGGAAAGGATGCCGTGGAGCTGGTCGAGGATGCGGACCCGGATCTCCCCCGGCAGGGTCTCGAAGGCCTCGGAGTAGATGAGGTGGCTGCACCGGTACTTCATGAGCCGCTCGTAGAGCCGGAAGTCGCGCAGGGAGCGCCCCTCGGCATTCTTGCGGCGGCCTTCGGCGAAGGCCCTCTGGAAATCAGCCGCGCCGTCGATCCCGCCTGGCAGGGCGACCTCTTCAACGTAGAGCATCTCGCGGAGCACCCGGTTGGCGAGGGACCGGAGGATGCGCTCGTTCGTCTCCGAAAGCGGCCCGTCGATAGGTTCGCCGAGAGCTTTCCGCATTTCCCGATGGCGGTGCAGGGTGGCTTGGGTCGTCAGGTTCGCCTCGACGAGGAGGTTGTGGACGCCGACTTGGTGCTCCAGCACCATCAGCGCGACGACGTCGCTTTTCCCTCCGTGGGGGTAGGGCTTGCCGTCGAAAAAGGCGTCGAGGTTCGCGACCGGCCCGGTGGCGAGGCGCTCGAGCTCGATTCCCGCGCCGTCGGGCGCGGGCCGCGCCAAGGCATTGCCGAGGTGCTCGCCCCCCTCGACCTGCCCCGTCACATACCAGCCGCCCCAGCGCTCCTCGATGGGGCTGCTCTGGCGGACGTGGAAGGTGCCCGCCTCGAAGACCGGCAGACCCGATCCGGAAGGGTAGACCGAACGGGCCATCAAGCCGGGCAATTCGCGGTTCGAGGAGCCCGCGTGGCAGTTCAGGCAGGATCGCTCGCGCACCAGTTGGGGCAGGCTGCCCGGCTCGCGCCCGGTGATTTTGACGAGGTGGAAGACCATGCCGAGGCGCGGATCGAAGCTGGCCACCTCGATTTCCCCCCCTTGGACCCACCCGAGGTAGAGATCGTCGGAGAAATAGATCGCCCTCGGCCTTTCCGGCGCGATGCGGTCGTTTTGGGCGCTCGTTTTCGAGAAGACGAGCACCTGCGACTCCGCCGGGATGTCGAGTCCCTTGAGGAGCGCGTCGAGGACGACCCTCTCGTCGCCGGAGCGGAGGTCCGGGCGGTCTCCCGCTTCCGCGAAGAAACGGGTCAGCTTCGTGTCCGGCTCGCTCTCGTAGTAATGGACCGGAGCCCCTTCGTGCAAGCCGCCCGCATGCGCGACCGCCAAGCCGAGGGGCAGGGCGGTCACGACCAAGGCGCGGAGGACGGAGGCATCCGGGAGCATTGGGTAAACATATATTTGAAATACTGTTTTACATCGCCGCGATCCCGCTAATTCGGGATGGCTCCCGAAGGTGGCGCACCTCGGGACAGAGGGCGCAGGTTGACAAATCGCGGGCGGCTCCTATTTTGGCTCCTTGATTTGCAACTCGCGCGGAGGACGGCCTCGGCGTCTCGGATGGTGGACCAGGGACGGCCCTGACAAACGACTTCCGGTGCCATGCCTTGGATTCTCCTTCTCATTGCCGCCTTCTTCGAAACCGTGTGGGCAGTCGGCCTCAAGTTCACCGACGGATTCACTCGCTTTTGGCCCAGCTTGGGTACCCTTGCGGCCCTGATTGCCAGCTTCGTGTTGCTCGGGCTCGCCGCCAAGTCCCTCCCCATCGGCACGGCCTACGCGGTCTGGACCGGCATCGGCGCGGTCGGCACCGTCCTTTGCGGCATCGCTTTCCTTGGTGATCCGGCCACCCCGGCCCGGCTGGTATGCGTCGGTCTCATCGTCTTGGGCGTCTTGGGACTCAAGATCGCTTGAACCCGGCTCCCGGCCGGTCCATCACCCGGCCTCGTATTCCGTCGGATCCTCCAGCCCGGCGAGGGCGAAGGCCTCCTTCCGCTCGACGCAGGTGCCGCATTTGCCGCAGTGAAGCTCGCCACCCTTATAGCAGGACCAGGTCTTCGCGAAGTCGATCCCGAGCGTCACCCCGATGGCGGCGATGCCATCCTTGCGCTGGTCGATGAAGGGCCGCAGCACTTCGATGGCGGCATAGGTGCCGACGCGGATGGCCTCGGCCATGGGACGCATGAACTCCTCGCGGCAATCGGGATAGATGGCGTGGTCGCCCGAATGCGCCGCGATCACGAGACCTTCCGCCCCCGCGCTTTCGGCGTAGCCCGCCGCGATGGCGAGGAGGATGCCGTTGCGGAAAGGGACCACAGTCATCTTCATGTTCTCGGCCTCGTAGTGGCCTTCGGGGATCTCGCCGCCGCTCTTGAGCAAGTCGCTTTGGAAAAGGCGGTTCATGAAGTCGAGCGTCACGACCTCGTGCGGCACGCCGAGAAGGGCGCAGTGATGGGCGGCGAAGGGCAACTCGCGGGCGTTGTGCTTCGAGCCGTAGTCGAAGCTGAGTCCCGCCACGACCTCGTGCTCGCGGGTGGCGGCGTGCAGGGCCGTGACCGAATCCATCCCGCCGCTGACGAGGATGACGACTTTCATTCCACGTCGGCGAGATCGTCGAGTCCGGGATCGGGAAAGGCCGCCGTCGCGGTAAGCCGGATGCCGCCACGCGGGGAGAAGCGCCCTTTCACGACCATGCGGCGCGGCGAGCAGGCGGCGGAGAGATCGTCGAGGAGGCGGTTGACGATGTCCTCGTTGAAGGAGGCGAGGTTGCGGAAGGAGGCGAGGTAGAACTTCAGCGACTTCGTCTCCAGGCAGAGTCGGTCGGGCACGTAGCGGATCGTGAGATGGGCGCTGTCGGGCTGGCCGGTGACGGGACAGAGGGAGCTGAACTCGGGGTAGTCAAGCTCGATCCAGTAGTTCCGCTGCGGATTGCGGTTGGGGAAGACCTCCAGCTTCGCCTCCTCCGGCGAGCGGGGGAGGCGGTTCTCGCTGTGACCGAGGAGGGTCAGGTCGCCGACCGAAGGGGGTGGGGTGGAAGGGGAGTCGCTCATGTTGCGCCGGGCCAAGGTGGCGGCGTTGCGGGGCGCTTGCAAGGGGGCATCGTCCGCCGAGCGGGCTTTCTCAAACCCAACTCCACACGACTCCCAGCAAGGCCGCCCCGAAGACCACGGGGATCACGTCCCATTTCCACTTCTGCATGCCTACGAAGGCGGCCGCCGCCACGACGACGACGAAGCCGTCGGGCCGCCACGAGGCCGCCTCCGCCCCGGCCTGCGGAAAGACGGCGTACAGGGCGAACCAGACCGCGAGGTTGAGCACCACCCCCACCACCGCCGCCGTCACCGAGGACAGGGCGCAACTGAGCCGCTCGTTTCCGCGCAGCCGTTCGATGTAGGGCGCCCCCAGCAGAATCCAGAGGAAGCTCGGGATGAAGGTGACCCAAGTGGTGATGGCGGCTCCCAAAGTGGCCGTCAGGAGTGGCGACCAGCCCTCCACCGGATGCTGCCAGCCGGCGACGAAGCCGACGAATTGCAGCACCATGATGAGCGGGCCGGGCGTGGTCTCCGCGAGGCCGAGGCCGTCCATCATCTGCGGTAGGGTGAGCCACTGGTAGCTCTCCACCGCCTGCTGGGCGACGTAGGGCAGCACCGCGTAGGCTCCGCCGAAGCTCACCATGGCCGCCTTGCTGAAAAAGAGACCCTGCTGGACGTGCAGCCCTTTCCACCCCAGCCACAGGCCCGCCGCGACCACGGGCAAGGCCCACAGGACGAGACCGACCGACAGCACCTTCGCCGAATGGATCAACGGGACGCGGGTGTGGTCGGCGTGCCTCGCCGCAGCATCGACCGCGCGCATCGCCTCCGCGTCGTTGCCGGATCCTTTGATCACGAAGAATTGGTCCCGCCGGAACCGACCGCCGATCCAGCCGACAAGTGCGGCGAGGCCGACGATGAGGGGAAAGGGCCATTTCAGAAAGAAGATGGCGATGAAGGCCAGCGTGGTGATCGTCCACATCACTCCGTTTTTCAGCGCCTTCCTCCCGATGCGCAGGACGGCGACCGCCACGATCGCGAGCACCGCCGGTTTCAGCCCGTAGAAGGCCGCTTCGACCCAAGCGGTGTCCCGCCCCGCCACGTAGAGCCAACTGAGGCCCCAGAGGAGAAAGGCGGAGGGCAGCACGAAGAGGGTCCCGGCGACGATGCCGCCCCAGGTGCGATGCAGCAGCCAGCCGATGTAGATAGAGAGTTGTTGCGCCTCCGGGCCGGGGAGCAGCATGCAGTAGTTCAGGGCGTGGAGGAAACGGTCTTCGCTGATCCATTTCTTCCTCTCCACCAACTCCTCGTGCATGATGGCGATCTGTCCGGTGGGACCGCCGAAGCTGATCAAGCCGAGCTTGAACCAGAAGCGGAGGGCTTCGGCGAAGGAGGGAGGCACGGTCGCGGGCGGGCGGGCTTCGGAGTTCATCGATGGTGACGGAGAGGCACGGGGAGTCTCGAAGCCTTGGAAATCCCGCCATCTGGTTACAAGGGCGAAACCCGGATTGCAAGCGGAACCGTGCGACGATTTCGAAGGCGGAAGCTGTAGGCGGGGTCATCGACCTCGCGCGAGCATCGCGGGGACGTGCGATCCGCCATGATCCACCCAGCCGCATCCCTGCGCAGCTTGTCGAGCAGCGACCCGGAATCAGGGACGACACGCTCTCCATACCACGCTCCGAGTCTCGCGGCGGCGAATGCGGAAGCGGATTGACAAAAGCCACTGCCGTCATACACTGGTCATACGATGAGCATCCTGACTGTCCGTATTTCCGATGAAGAGAAGGCCCAGCTTGCCCGCCGCGCAGAGGCCGCAGGCACGACTACCGGGGGGCTGGTGCGGGAACTGATCCGGGAGAAGCCCTTCATCACTGCCGCCGACCTGCTGGACGAAATGGAAAACCTGATGGGTGACAAGCGGCTGCGTGTGAAGGCGCGGAAATGAACGTGCTGCTGGACTCATCCTTCGTGATCGACCTGCTGCGGGAGCTTTCCTCCGCGAAAGCCGGGCCGGCCAGCGCTTGGTTGCGCAGGAACAAGCGCGCCCGTCTGTGGGTGAGCGCGGTGACCGTGGCCGAGGTGCTCGAAGGAGCGGAGGACATGGATCATGTCCGGCGGTTCCTGGCGCGCTTTCGCTGGCAGGGCCTGCACCATGCCCACGCGGCGCGGGCGGCGCTGCTTCAGCGTCGTCCCGCCCGGCGCATGGGGGAGAACGATGCGTGGCAGGCTGCCGTGGCTCTCGAAATGAAGGGCCGGATCGTGGGACATGATCCGAAGGCGTTCACCCGGCTGGGTGATGTGTATATGGATCATCGCAAGGCGGAATAGCCCCGCCAGATCGCGAAGAACTGCGGCAAGCATCCTGCGGGCCAAGTGGAATCGCCACCAAACAGGCATCGTTCCGATGCAGCCGATCCAGCAAATCGGCGGCAGCCGGGTCGTGCGGTCCGGCGATGGTGCCGTATCCGATCCTGGGTCCGCTCTGCAATCGTCCAGAGCTTTTCGGGATTTCGTATCACATCACATGTGAATGCACGGTGGATCTATTGACGCTTTCGCTCCATCGCCTCGCCAGACTCGACCCGGTTGCGTTCGAGTCGATTGCCGTCGCCCGCATCGCGAAAGCGTTTCTCCGGCGTGTCGTCCGACCCCTTGGGCATTTCGAGCACGTTGTCGCGGGCGATGTTCTCCGCCGTGCCGACTTGGAACTCCAGCGCCCGGCCCTCGATGCCGCGCAGCCGATTTTCGCGGACCATGTTTCCCACGTTCAGCCTCTCCAGTTTGCAATAGCGCCAGACGCGGATGCCGATGGAGCAGTTCTCGATCTCGTTGCGCTCGACGACGCTGTCGTTGACGTCGTTCAGCTCGATGCCCACCGTGGCCTGCCGGATGACATTGCCGACCACCCGGCAGCGTTCGACGAAATGGTCGAGGTTGATGCCCTCGTCGAGGGTGTTTTCGATGACGCAGTTCTCCACCACGCAATCGTCCGCCGAGTAGATCGCGATGCCGCGACCATGGAAGTTCCGGATACGGCAGTCCCGCAGGACGATCCGCCGCGGCTTCGGTCCGGAGGGGCCTTTCAGATAGTCGTAGTGTCCTTGGATCCAGACGCCGCAGCGGGTGTGGTGGGTCGCTTGGCGCAGACCGTCGGGCTTCAAGGCTCCGTCCAGCGTCAGGTTTTCGAACGTCACATCGTCGCAGCCTCCGTCGAGGGTGAAGAGGTTCAGGTCGTTCTCGTCGACCACCCGGGTGCCTGCGGTCGCACCGAAGCGCAGCGGCTCCGCCAAGGTCGCGGTGGCCCCGTCCACCGACGCCACGACCGTCTCGAAGCTCGGTTTGGGTTTGCCGGTGATGGCGACGATCTCCCCCGGAGCGATCACGCGCAGTTTCAGCCCCGCACGCAGGCCTTCCGGCGAGCGCAAGGTCAAGGTCGTCGCGCCGACCTCCGCCGGGACGGCCAGCTCGGTCACGAGAGCCGGGGCGAGTTGCAGCACCGCTTCACCCTCCCCACGGATGAGCAGATGCTTGACGCCGCCGAGGGCAAGGCGTTTTCCGATGCGATACACGCCCGGCCCGACGACGATTTCGCCGCCGTCCGCCTTGGCGCGTTCGATGGCCTCGCGCAGGGGCGCGTCGTCCGTGCCGTTGAAATCGCCGCTGCCGTCCTGCGCCACGCGCCAAGTGGAGGCGGAAGCCATGATCGGCAGGAGGAAGATCGGCAGGAAGAGGAGTCGGGGCTTCATCGGGATAGATGATCCAGCCCACTGGCGTCCGCAACTGGCGTCGTCGGGGGCCACGCCTTCGGATTTCGAACTTCCTCCCCGCCGAAACTTGAAAAAGCGAAGCCCCTGCCGTAGCCGTGTCCCATGACCCCTTCGAACCGCCGCGCCTTCCTGCGAAACGGCGTCCTCGCCCTTGCCGGATTGGGGAGCCGCCTGCCGCTCCCCGCCGATGAGACGCCCGCCCCGCTCCTGCGCATCGGCCTGTTCACCGATCTCCACTACGCGGACAAGGAGGCGGCAGGGCGGCGCTTCTATCGCGACACCCTGCGGAAGCTGGACGAGGCGGTCGATCACTGCAACGGCATCTCGCCCGGATTCGTCGTCGAACTGGGGGATTTCATCGATCGCGCCGAGTCGGTGGAGCAGGAGCTCGCTTGGCTGCGGACCATCGAAGAACGCTACGCGAGGCTCCAGGCACCCCGCCACTACGTCCTCGGCAACCATTGCGTCGATACCCTGACCAAGGCCGAGTTCGCGGAGCACACCGGAGCCTCCGCTTCGGCCCATTACGGATTCGAGGAGAAAGGCTTCCGTTTCGTGGTGCTGGACGCCTGCTACAAGGAGGACGGCACGCCCTACGGACGCAAGAACTTCCACTGGCAGGACTCCATCATCCCCGAGCACGAATTGCGCTGGCTGGAGAGCGAGCTCGCCTCCTCCAGCGCTCCGACCATCGTCTTCGCCCATCAGCGCCTCGATCTGGAGGAGCACCACACCGTTCGCAATGCCGCGGAAGTCCGTCGTATCCTGGAGAAATCCGGACGCGTCGCCGCCGTGTTCCAAGGGCATTCCCACAAGAACGACTACCAGCAGATCGAGGGCATCCACTACACCACCCTCGCGGCCATGGTGGAAGGCGAAGGGCTGGAGAACAACGCCTACGCCACGCTCGACCTGCTGCCGGACGGCTCCCTGAAACTCCACGGCTTCCACGTCCAGCTCTCACGCGAGTTCGCTGCGTGATTCGGGGCCGCAGCTTCCGGAGGGTGGCAGCCCGACGCGTCCCTGGCGGAATGGATCGAGGGGAGGGCAGGGAAAGGGGAATCCACAGTCACTGCGCCGCCTCCTTGAGCGCACGGCGCGAGGCAATGGTGCGCTTCACCCCCTCGGCGTCCCAGTCGATCATCACGTCGCCTTGGCGCAGCTCCCCGCGCTCTTGGAAATGGATGGTGAAGCCCAAGGGTTGCCACAGTTTGGCGACCTCCTGCTCGATGTCGCGGTAGCTCCGTCCCCGCAGGAGGTGGCGGGAGCTGGCCTCGCTTTCGGGGACGCCGCTGAGGACGCATTCCAGATAGCGGCGGAAGTGGACGCCGTCGGGATGGTCCCGATGGAAGAAATAGTCGATCAGGAGGAGGGATTCGTCGTACTGCAGGATACCGGCGGCATCTCCCGATTCGAGCTCCCGGTTCCATTCGCGGAGGTCGCGATTCATCAGCTTCTCCAGATGGGCGAGCCGCATCTTCCGATCCTTCACGATCCGGTCTCCGAGCACTCCCTTGTTGATGTGGTGCCGGATCGAAACATGGGTGTTCGTGAAATGGTAGGAGCCGGGGGCGAATTGCGTCGCCGACATATACTCGGCGATCCCCTCCGGCACCCATGCGGGGACGCCCAGATAGATGAGCGCGGCCATCGACTGGTGCGTCACCTCATGCACGATAACGTCGTATTTCTGCGCCTTTTCGGGCTTGTCGAATTCGAACACCACCAATTGCAGGTCGGGTTCGAGAAGGCGGTCGGCGTAGATGTGGACGAAGCCAGTCCGACCGTCCCAGTATCCGGCTTTGGGGTCGTCCTCCCTGGGTGCGCTCCGCTCGATCACGATCTTCCGCAGCTCGTCGGACCGGCGGCCCCAGTTGAGCGGCAGGGGCAGTGGCAGGGAACTCAACGCGCCGTCCACCGCCTCGCAGATCAGGGTGATCGACTCCATCGCCTCGCGCTGGATCCCCGCCTTGTTGGTGATGTCGAAATGCTCGCTTCTCCATTGGTCGGTGTTGCCGACCCGTTCGAGGGAGACCTTCTTGGTGTCCCTCCACTGCTTCGGCCACCGATGGCTCTTGAGGGAGAGAGGAAATCCGACCACGCCGTCCGTTCCTTCGGATTGAATCCAAGATTGTATCCGTTCGCGTTCTTGGTCCGCGAGAAGGTCCATCCTGACTTCGCCGACGCCTTGCAGCTCCAGCACCCTGAACTGGGCTCTCTGGGAATCGGCCGCGACGAGCACGGCCTCGATCTGGCTGCCGTCGGCGAAAGTCCACGTTTGGCCGGGTTTGCGGAGACCTTGCGCCGTCGGCAGCATCATGGTGCCTGGGGATCCCGGACCTGTCAGGTTGCCCGTCCCGCTTCGGCTCGCAAGAGTGGCGATCCGCGCACCGGCGGATTTCACAGACTTCAACACCTTCTCCCGGCTGTTCCAGCCGACGAAGGCGCACAGGGCGAACGAGCCAAAGACCAAAAGGAATCGCATTGCCGGTTATTATCCATTTTTATGGTATTTATGGAAATTTAATTTTGGGTCTTTCCTAGATTAGGG
>DDTJ01000083.1 GCA_002344525.1 Akkermansiaceae bacterium UBA2367 | reverse complement strand
AAAAAGTTCAGAATAGGCTCTAAGGAGAGAATATTTCGAATGAAGAGTCAGTATAGTTACATAGATAGATATTTAAATTCAATAAAAACTTCTTCTAAAAGACCATGCCGAAACTTACAGAATCAGTCGATTCGTCGCAGTCAGTTAGATACATTTCGTGAAAAATGCAATTTACTGGAAGGCAACCCCTAGCGACCCGAAAATCAGCCATTGACACCAACCAATACCTACCCCCTAGACTAGCCCCCCGCAGAACTTAGCCAATAATGAATCCAATAAAAGAGAAACGAGATCGTCCTGCCCTCCGAATCGCATGCATTACGATCATTCTCATACTAGCAATTATTCAGTCGGCATCACAAGATTCAAGAGCCACGCCAGACCCCATTTCATTTAATGAAGAATTTCAAAACAGGCTGAAGAAAGCTGACCTCGGAGACCCTGCCTCAGCTTTCGAGGTTGCTCGTTTTTATCATAAAGACATTCGAGGACCGAGGGACTTCAACCTCGCTGTAAAGTATTACGAAATATCCGGAAAAAACGGATTTTGCTCAGGATGGTATGAACTCGGCATGATCTACAGTAACGGGAAGCTGGTGAAAAAAGACATCCCATTAGCCGAGAGATTTTTCACAATGTCTAAAAATTGTTATGAAGAATCGGTGCAGAACGGAATGCCAACGAGTCCCATCGATCAGTACGCATACGGAATGATTTTAAAAACTGATCGCACGGGGGAAGGGATCAGGCGAAGCCTTGCTTTCGAGCATCTTCTTCGGTCAGCAGCTTCGGGAATCAGCGAATCAGTGATCGAAGTAAGCGTGATGTGCCTACTGGAAGGGATGATTCCTGAGACACTGAATAAGGATGATATTATTGATATGCTGAGTGATCTGGCGCTTAGTGGGGATGTGGCTGCCATTTCGACATCGAGGCAGATCAGCGAATACAATGAACTTACCGAACTTCAACGGAACAAACTTTCATCTTCAGCAAAGGGAGGGTTTGAGCTGCTTACTGCTGAAGCATCACTCAGCGATCCCGCCTTGACCCGCTATGCCGCCTTATGCTATTTCTCTGGAATTGAAACAAAACAATCCGAAGAAAATGGAATCTCGTATCTCTTGATATCTGCAAATCTTGGGAATATCGATGCGATGTTTGATCTGGCTGAAATTTATCGTATTAGAATAATGAGTTCGATGTCCGATTCTGAAATTCTGGAAAACCATCAAAAGGCAATTTTTTGGTATAAATTGGCGGCAAACCGTGGTGACATTCGATCAAAAATCACATTGGAGAATTTTAAATAAGCGCATATCCGAAATGCAGGAGCCAGCAGGGCAACGGGAGGCAACGGGGCCATATATCCGACACCCCCCTCAAGCCAATCCCGCGCCTGCACAACGAAGATGACGGATCGGAAACGGGGTCAGATAACATGAAAGAGAGCTGGATCGGGCGTCGAGGGGCGAAAATGACAACCAAGTCAAAATCAATGAGATTCGAGAGGTGGAAAATGAGGTTTTTCACCAATTTCATATTTTCATTATTTAACATAGTTCTAATATCAGAATGCTACTCTTCACCAGAGGTGTATACACGTATATTCAAAATCGGAACCCCCATCATCGAGGCAGGACGGGCTGTCGTCGATAATGATCTAAAAGATTGGTTTTCAGATCGCGGCGTGAACTTCCCCAGCGGATCTAAATTAAAATATGCAAATGGAAATCGCCATATTCTATCAGTTAATTCAGAGAACAATCAAAAATTAATAGAGGCAATTCTGGAAATCGAAAAAGGACTCGACCGATCACTTTCGAAATATTCGGCCTTTATCGAAATGTGCGGCAGCCGTCCGTCAATCGAAGTCGCGAAAATAATGGAATCCGAAGGGTGGTTCTCGTGGTCGTCAACGCACGGGTTGGCCAAGGAGTATATTAACAATCCGGAGAGCCCTGATTATAGAAATCGGTTTGAGGCGTCGTTATCTAACTTTATTATATACATCTCGTCTGAGTTAGAGCGTTTTAAATAAAGTTGGCAACGAGGCAACGGGTTCATGGAACCAATTTCAAATATCCGGCGAACCCCTCAAGCTAAATCTAAATCCCGCGCCCGCACAACGGAGTTGACGGATCGGCAAGAAAGGCAAGAGAGTCGGACCGAATCTTTGGACCCGAACGCCACCGCTACCGCCTCGCCCGATCCGTTTCCACGACCACGCGGAAGCCGTAGCCGAAACGCGCGCCCTGCGGGGAATTGCGGCGGTAGGACGAAAGCATGGCATGCCGTTCATGGGACGGGAAGGCCGCCCCGCGCAACACCCGGTCCCCCTGTCCGTTCGAATACCGGTCCTCCACCCATTCCCACACGTTCCCTCCCATGTCGTGCAGCCCGAAGGAGTTCGGCGGAAAGCTCATCACCGGGGCCGTCGTGGGAAAGCCGTCGTCGTGGTTCAAATAGTCCGAGCCCTCGACCGGCGCCTTCATCTTGCGACTCTGGTCGCTGTAGTTGCCCGCCCCGGCAGGCGGGGGCCACTCCCTCCCCCACGGAAACTCGTCCTGGTCCTTGGCCACGCTCAGGGGCGTGTCGTCGCGCGACCAGCGCTCCTTGCGACCCAAGCCCACCGCGGCGCTCCATTCCCGGTCCGTCGGCAGGCGGTAGGTCTTGCCCTCCTTCCGACTCAGCCAGGCGCAGAAGGCGTTCGCGTCATCCCAGCTCACCCTCACCACCGGATGCTCCCCCGCCCGTTCGGGGATCTCGTAGCGATCATGAACTTGGTTTTTCCATGCGCTGTCGATATTCGAGTTCTCCTCCGCGTAGGCGGCATAGTCTTGATGCCGCGTCTCGTGGATGCAGAACAACACGTCCGTCCCCGGCACCGGCACGAACGCCATGCCGAGGCGGTTGCTGAAGCCGTCCTTTCGCGCGAGGGCGGCCGGAGGGGCTGCGACCGCTTCCGGCGCCGCGTTGGTGGCGCGGTGCTCCTCGATCTTGGCGACGGCCTTGCTCACTTCGACGGCTTCCTCGATTTTCCCCTGCCGGGTCAGGCGGACCTGCAAGGCCCCCAGCTTCCGGTGGTATTCCTCGCGCAGCGGGCGCCTCGCCTCCCCCGCCGCGGCGAGACGCTTGGACCGCTCGGCCCGGTAGATGCCCTGGAGACGGCGCAGCGCGGGGAAGTCCTGGGGGGCTTCGGGGCTGGCTCCCTCGCGGAAGCCTTCGAGTTCGGCCTTGACGGCGAGAACGTGCTGGAGGTTGCCGCTTTCCGTGGCCTCGGTCCGCAGCTTCTCCAAATTGCCCGCGTAGAGCTCGTCGAGCTCCTGCGCAGGCTTGAGCGTTTGGGCGCTCAGGGCTTCGTATTCGAGCCAGAGGGAGCCAAGCGTCGCTGTCTCGGGGAGTTCATCCTGCGAATGGCAGGGGATGCCATGGAGAGCGGTCGCGATGACGGCAACCCAGCAGAGACGGTATACAGCGCACATGGCACCATTGCTATCTTCCCGAGACCGCCGAGTCAATCGGAAACCGTGGAAACAGGCCATGGAACCCATTTCAAATATCCGATGAGCCCCTCCAGCCAATCCTTCGCCCCATACAACAGGGTTGACGGATTGGGCCGACCCTGTTTACTCTCAAACCCGATGGTTCCCACTGCCCAAATGGTGCTTCCTCCCGGCCCCGCGCCGGCCTTCGCCATCTTCTTGTCCCTTCGCCAGCTCCGCAGTTCCGGGAAACCTTGCCCGTCCGATCCAAGGCGCACTCCGGCGCATCAGCATCAGGGCATCGGCATCAGGGGGGCATGCCCGAACCAGACGACCCCCGGCATTCGACCTCGCGGGCCGGGCGAAAACCTCCATGGACGTCCCCAATGAACCCGCCCCACAAAATCTCCTCTCGCTTCCAGAAGGCGGGGGACTTCGAGAAATATCATGAATTTCTGTCAAGCCGCTTGATGGATTTGAAGCGCCGCCCTATTTCCGAGCGGTACCACACCCAATGGATAAAACACGATTTGCTCCGATTCTGCTTGAAGGAAGAGCCGATCCAAGAAGGCCTGATCCTTGAGTTCGGCGTTTACAAAGGGCACACGATCAGGATGATATCGAATGCGTTCCCGGAACGCGCCGTTTACGGATTCGACTCTTTCGAGGGATTCCCGGACGACGGACGGACGGACTGGCGGTGCGATTTCTCGCTGGGAGGGGTCCAGCCGGAAGTTCCCGGGAACATCCATCTGATCAAGGGATTCTTCGATCAAACGCTGCCCGAGTTCATGAAGCGGCAGCCGACGGAATTCATCTCGTTCATGCACATCGACTGCGATTTGTATTCTTCCACCAGGACGATCCTGGAGCATTGCGGGCCGCGCATCGGAAACGGCACCGTCATCGTGTTTGACGAGTTGCTGCACTACAAGGATTTCATGGAAAACGAGATGCTGGCGTTCTACGAATTCGTCCAGCGGGAGGGCATCCATTTCGAATGGATCGGCACGCGGGGAGACGTCATGCCGGTGGAACAATTTTTGCGGCAGTACGAACAGTTGCCTTCCAGTTTTGTGGAATGGAGAAAAATGGGGTACGACCAAGGCGCGGCGCTCCGGATTGTCGGGTGACGTTCCCGCCCCGTTTTCCCTGTCTCGCTTTGGAAGCCGAAGCTCCGGCCCGCTGCCGCATTCCGGGCGCGGGGCGATCTCCCGCCGACCATCCCGACGGCTTGCGGGGCCATGTCCGGGTCCGTTTCGGAAGATGCCTCGGAATCCTCGCAAGCGCTTCCCGAAATCGGATGCGCTGGAGTGTTCCCGCTTTACAAAGCAGGCCGTTTTGAGTAAAAACCAGCTACCCCCCCCCTTTGATGTCGGCGAGAGCCGACAGGCGTCCGATCCCCACCCGGCAAACCAGCATGGAGACAAGCCTTCAGAATCCGCAGGTCGCTCGGGGTGAGGCAAATGCTCCCCCTCCCGCCGCAGCCCCCGCGTTCCGGCTCACTGAAGACTGGGTCGCTTGGCTGGAGGAGAACGTCCGCCTGTCCAAGCCCCCCGGTTCGATGTCGGAGGCGATGATGGCCAACGGATGTCCGCCCGAATTGGCCCGAGGCTTGGTCGAGGCTTTTTCTCTTCGCACCAAGACGGCCAGCATCCAAAAAGATTCCCGATTCGACAAGGCGCGCTGGCTGCTGGATTCGCTCCGCTTGCTCCAGCACTCGGCCCCTTCGGGACCGGTCATCGAACGCCGCACCCTCGATCCCGACGAATTTTTCGAGCATTTCTACTCTCGCAATGTTCCGGTCGTCTACCGCGACGCCATCTCCCCCCGCCATCTCGGCGATCTCCTCGACTGGGAGCGTCTCGAAAAGACATTCGGCTCGATGGCGGTCGAAATCCAAGAGGGGCGAGCCAGCCATGCCAATTTCGAGCGGGACTCCTCCCCTCTGAAGTCGATGACGGATTTGGCCTCGTTCCTCCAACGGGTCAGAGAGGCCGACGACACCAATGATTTCTACATGACCGCGAGAAACGGCTCCGCCAATGCCGCCTTGGTGGCAGCGGCGATGGACCCGGCCAGCCTTTGCCCCGAATTGCTGGACGGCACGCAAGCGGACGGAAACGTCTTTCTGTGGATCGGGCCTCGCGGAACCTTCACACCAGCGCACCACGATCTCACGAACAATTTTTTCCTCCAAGTCAAAGGCTCCAAGGAGTTCCGCCTGGCCTCCAGCCTGGCTCTGTTGGAAGTCGACAACGACCGCCATTGCTACCTCGCCTCCAGCTTGTCGGAAATCGACCGCCGCCGCGTCGATTCCGGGCTGCCGGCGCTTTCGTTCACCGTGACCCTCGGGGAGGGGGATATCCTTTTCATCCCCCTCGGCTGGTGGCACGAAGTCCGCGGGCTGACCGCATCCATCTCGCTATCGGCAACCCATTTCAGGGCCAAGAACGATTTCTACCGCACTTACCACTTCTAGCAGACTGTTGAAAACGCATCGCAAAACAATCACCGGAAATACCCCATGAGCACGGACGCCGCTTACGAGAAGGACATGGAATCCTGGCTGAACTGGACGCGGGAGAATTTGAACCGCGGATGCGATCTGGCCGATTTGTGCCGGGAGATACGCGACAAAGGCCCGAAGCCCCCATGGCCCGATCCGGAAGCGTCGCCCACCCCCGACCAAGCTCCATCCGGGGAGGGTGCACCCTACGATTACCGCCATTCCGCGCGGATCGTCCCCAAAGTCCAGCGAGACGCCCGCACCGAATCATTCGCTTGGGTAGGGACCCCCCATTTCCAACTCTACCTCGGCATCGACTTCCTGCCGCCCGACTTGTGCCGGTCGCTGGCCGAGAAAATCGTCCGTTCAAGCCATCCTTCGACACTGACCACCGCGGAGCCCGACCAGTACTTCCGCACCAGCTCCACCTGCGACCTGGCGCTTCTCGAGGATTCCGGCGCGCGTGCAACGGACACGCTCATCAGCGCGTCGCTGGGCATCCCTTTGGAATTCTCCGAACTGATCCAAGGCCAATTGTACGAACCGGGACAGCAGTTCAAGCCCCACACGGATTACTTCAGCCCCGGCACTCCCGAATTCCTGGAACACGCCAGTCTTCGAGGGCAAAGGACTTGGACTTTCATGATCTATCTGGAAGCACCCAGCAAAGGAGGGGCCACCTATTTCCCATCGCTGGATCTCCGTGTCCCCTGCCGGGTCGGAACGGCTGTGGCATGGAGCAACCTCAACAGCGACGGAGATGCCAACCCCCATTCCTTGCATGAAGGGACAACAGTTCGCACGGGGAGGAAAGTCATCATCACGAAATGGTTCCGCGACAAAAGAAACCAATAGAGAGCACCGGGAGCCACTCCACCGAAAGGCTGCGCACATGAGCGAACACCCGGACACCTCCCGCCATGCGACGACGAGAGGCACGTCCGCCCTTTTCCCGAAAAGGAATCCCATGGGGGCCGCATTGATTCTGGATTGGGGAGGCGGACCCATCCTCGACCACCTCGCGGAATCGCTCAATGCCTTGGGATACGAAGTGTTCAGACAGACCCGGTTTGCCCAAGACATCCCGGAGATCGTCCGCAAGATCGAACGCCATCAGCCCGTCCTCTGCATGGCCCGGCAGCGGCTCTACTCCAACTTGGAACAAGTGACCCGAGCGCTCGCCTCCATCGCCTGCCGCACGCTGTTCGTGGATTTCGGAGTGTGGCCGCATTACCGCACCTACCTCATGGACGAGACCGGAGAGAACGCCACCTCGTCGATGGTGGGGAATCTCCACGCGCTGGATGCGGATCCCGGAATCCGCGCACAGGTGGACGGCCACCGCAACGAAGTCTCCCGAATCAAGGACACCCTTCTCCAGCGGGCGGGCGCAGCCTCGTCGCGGCGGAAGGAACTCGGCCTCGAATCCCTCGACTCCTATTCCCTGCTGATCCTGCAACGGGAAGGCGACCAAGTCCTGACCCACGATGCGCCGAAACGCTGGCGCGATCCCAGCGCCCTCGCCAAAGCCGCAGTCGCCGAAGCCACGAGAGCGAACCGCTTCGTCGTCGTCAAACCACATCCCCTGGCGGGTCTGGATCTCGGATTGCCAAGCGAAGGCCCGCACCATCGGATCGTTTCCAGATTCAAGGACGACTCGGACAACGATCTCCAGCTGGCGTGGCTCATGGCTCATGCGCGGAACGCCATCATGGTGAACAGCACTTGCCATTTCCAAACGCTGGCTCTCGGAATTCCGACCGTCTGCTTGGGCCGGGGATGGTTTTCGGGCAACGGGGTGCTGGTCGAAGCGAACGACTTGACGGATGCTCTAGCGGTGGAAACCGCAAAGCCAAGCGAACGCTACCTATGCCATATGATGAGCCGCCAAATGCCGATCTCGCAATTTGCGCATCCGGCATCCCTGCATCGGCTGATGCAGTGGCTGTGGCGATGCGGGACGGCGAGAAGCTGCAATCCATCAGCCTCCTCTCCGGCGGCGAGCGCTCCATGACGGCCGTGGCCCTGCTCTTCGGCATCCACATGGTGAAGCCCTCGCCCTTCCGCTTCCTCGACCGCCTCATCGGCGGCAGCCAGTTCGTCATCGTGACCCACAGCAAGCGCACCATGTCCCGCGCCGACGTGATGTACGGCGTCTCCAAGACCGTCGGCGTCACCTTCTCGAAGGCGGGCGCCAAAGGAGGGAAGCAGGCCATGGTCGGGGGGCGACGGAGGCGGGGCGGCAGCCTGCCCGGATACAGCGCGGCGCCATGGCGGCAAATGGCGCGGTGCCGGTTGCGCCCGAAGTGAACGGAGCCCGGTTGATCGGGAGGCGCTTATGGGCGAAACTACCGGGGCTGTCGCGCCGCCCCCTCTTCCTGCCCATGTCCCCTCCCCGCCCCGTCCTCCTCCTTATGAGCCTCTCCGCCGCCCTCGGAGCCGCCGGACCGGCCCCGGCCCAGCTCGCCCCCGGCTCGATCGAAGCCGCCCACAAATACTCCGCCGCCCGGGGCGGGATCGGGTTCATCGTGAAGGAGCGGGGCGAGGTCCACTTCGAGCGCTACGCCAAAGGCCACGGGGCGGACAAGCCGATCCACATCTACTCGGGGACGAAGTCCTTCTTCGGCGCCCTCGCCGTGATCGCCGAAAGCGAGGGCCTCCTCTCCCTCGACGAACGCGTCGCCGAGACCCTGCCCGAATGGCGCGGCGACCCGCGAAAGTCCCGGATCACGATCCGGGAGCTGCTCGACTTCACCTCGGGTCTGGAGACGGGCTTCGAGGAGATCTACGGCCGCTCCACCGCCGACAAGCTGACGCTCTCGGTGGGCCTCGGGACGAAGCGCGACCGGGGCGAGGCCTTCATCTACGGTCCCAGCCATCTCCAAGTCTTCTGCGAAGTGTTGCGCCGCAAGCTGAAGAAGAAGGGCCTCACCTACACCGGCTACCTCGACCGCAAGATCGTCAAGCCCCTCGACATCCGCATCGCGAACTGGCGGAGCGACGACCACGGCAACCCCATCCCCTCCGCCGGCATGTGGATGACGGGGCGCGACTGGCTGAAGTTCGGCGAGATGGTCTGCCATGGCGGCTCCTATGGCGGGCGGCAGGTCGCCTCGTCCGCGTGCCTCGGAAAATGCTTCGCCCCCACCCGGATCAACCCCGCCTTCGGCCTTTGCTTCTGGGTGAACTCCTACCGCGACCAACCCGACGCCCGCGAGATCGACGTGGAGGAGTATCTCGACCGGACGCCTTTGCCCGAGGACTGGAGCCGCGCCTGCCTCAGCAAACGCGCCCCCTCCGACCTGATCTGCTCCCTCGGCTCGAACTTCCAGCGGCTCTACGTCGTGCCCTCGATGGACCTCGTGGTGGTGCATCAGGGGAAGAAGGGGGCGCGGGGCTTCCGCGACGCGGAGTTCCTCCCCATCCTTTTCGAGAAGGCCCAAATCCCGGAACCGCAGCAGCAGCCGGTCACCCAGCGGAAGGTGAAACCGATCCTGCCGAAGATGTTCGGGGGGCTGCGGAAGAAGTCGGAGTAGCTCGAGCTTCTTGCAAAACTCTCTTCGTCGGTCCTGATTTGCGGTTATTCGCGGACATCTGCGGCCATTCGCGTTCCAAAAAGATGGAAAACGCGAATTTTCACGAATGGGACGCGAATGGCCGCAAATGGAAGAAGGTTTTGCAAGAGGCTCGCTCTGCTTTGGTTTTCGTATCGCCCATCGACTTCCTTGAAAGTGGTCCGGTTCAGCAGTTTCATTCATTCCGCTTGTGCCAGTCCCTGATGGATGAAGTGGGCATTCAGCGTTGGAAACAATACCGACGACACGCCAGCTCCCCACGCTCACCCCACCCAGCCCCGCACCAGCATCGGCGCGGCCAGATGCAACACCGCCAGTCCCGCCCCGCCCACGACGAGGCTCGCCGCCACGACGAAGGCCGCCTCGAAGGCGACGAGCGCCCTCAGCGTCCCCGGATCGGCCCCGAGATGGCGGAGATGGCGGAACTCGTCGCGCCGCAGCCGGTTCGACAGAAGGAAGACGAGCGCCCCGATCGCCAGCGTCGCCAGACCGATGGCGAAGAGCAGGCGCAGCACGAGCCGCTGCACGCTGAAGACGGTGTCGAAAAGCTCGTCCATCTCGCCGGCGGGCGAGACGAGCTGGAGGCCGCCGGCCTTTCCGTAGCGCCCCTTCAGCAGGGCCTGCCCCTTGGCGTCGCCCGGGACGACAATGGCGGCGGTCACAGGGTAGTCGGCGATCTCGCCGTGGAAATGGAAGCTCCCGGCGTTCTCCTCGGTGATCTCGTTGTATTGCACCACCGAGGCGTTGAGCCGCACCGCTCCGTCCGGTGACTCCGGCAGCTTCGACTCCTCCCCAAGGGATTCGGCGTCCTCGTGTCCGTGGCCCAGCCCCTCGATGATCCAAGCGGTCTTCAGATCGACGAACAGGGCCGCGTCGTCGGGAGTCCCTGTCGGGGCGAGCACGCCGACGACGCGCATTTTCAGCGGGTAGACCCCGGCGAGGTCGAAGAGGGTCTCGGGCGTGGAGATGACCGCATCGCCCGGAGCGATCCCGTTCCGCTCCGCCGCCGTCGCCCCGACGACGCATTCCCCGAGTTCGACCAGCCCCCGGCCTTCGCGAATTTCGAGACCGCGGAAATCGAAATAATCCAGTGTCGTGCCGACGATGCGATGGCCCCCGGCGGAGTATCGGGCGTAGAGCGGGATCACCGTGCCGAGCCCGCTTTCGGCGACCGCCTCGGTCTCGCCGTAGGGCAGGGTCGCGACCTGCGGCTTCGTGAAGTAAAGCCCGTTGAAGACCAGCTCCAGCGGACTGCCCGCTTGGCCGAGGAGGAGCGGAGTCCCCTGCGCCCGCGAACGCAGTTGCGCCTCGACCTTGCCCACGACGAGGGCCAGCCCCGCCGGGAGCAGCCAGACGAGCGCGAAGGCGGCGACGAGGAGCCCGGTCTTGACGCGATTTCGCGCGAGGTAGCGCCAGCCGAGGTAGAGGACGCCGCCGAAGTTCATGCCCGCCCCCCTTTCCGCAGGGCAAGAACGTCGACGACCCGGTCGAAGCGCGGCAGCAGCACGGGATCGTGCGTGATCATGAGCACCGTCGCGCCGATCCGCCCAGCCTCGTCGAGGAGAAGGGAGACGACGCGGTCTTGGTTGTCGGGGTCGAGGTTGCCGGTAGGCTCGTCGGCGAGAAGGAGGCGCGGCGAGGTGGCGAGCCCCCGGCAGAGCGCGGCGCGCTGGCGCTCGCCCTGCGAGAGCTGGCCGGGGAACTTGTCGAGCTGCGCGGCGATGCCGGCCCGCTCCGCCAGTTCGCCGCAACGAGCCATCGCCCCGGGGGAAAGTCGCAAGGCCGAACTGACGCGGAAAGGCACGAGGAGGTTCTCCCGCACCGTGAGATAGTCGAGCAGCTCGAAGCTCTGCGGCACGAGACCGATGCGCTCGATGCGGAAGCGCTGCCGGGCGGCGAACGGCTCGGCGCTCAGCTCGACTGAGTCCACTGTGACTTTTCCCGATTTGGGAGTCAAAATACCCGAGATCAGGTTGATCAACGTCGTCTTACCGCAACCGCTCGCACCGACCAAGGCGACGGTTTCGCCTGCGGCGACCGCAAAGCGCTCGATCCGCAAATCGAAGGCGTCACCCGGATAGGAGAATCGCAGATCTTCGCAAAGGATCATGGTTCGGTCGCTTCGGTCGCAACAGGACGGCGGGAGACTTTCTGGACGCGCTCCTCGTCGAGCAGTTCGAGGCCGCTGATTTTCCAAGCGTCCGCAGCGGTCAGGGAAATCTCCGCCTCGTAGCGGTTCGTGCGCTCATGCGTGTGGCCCCAGTGGGTGACCTCGCCGATGGTGACCCACTCCGCCCGCGTCCGGAAGCCGTCCGCCTCCGGGACGCCGCCGGGAAGCTCCTCGCACTGGCGCAGGGCGATCTCGTGGACCCGCACGCGCGGGCCTCCCGCGTTCTCCAGTTCGAGCGAGGAGCGCATCTCCAGATAGACGCGTTCGAGGAGCGGCCCGGTCACGCTCGCTTCGAGGGTGTCGTAAATGGCCGACTCGTCCCGGAAATCGAAGGCGTGATAGGTATTGCGCAGCAGGGCATGGACGAGCCCCTCGACGTCCGCGCCGACGGGCCGGACGACCTCGCTCGTATGAAAGCGCAGGGCGACGACTCCCGCAGCGACCCCGCCGACGAGGAGCCATCCGATCCACGCGGGCGACTTCGATTTCCGGCGCAGCACCACGATCGCCGCCGCCGCGATCATCATGAGACCGAGGGGGAGGAGGAGGCGCAAAGGCCGTCCCTCCCGCCGCTCCGGCGTCGGTACGGGTCGCAGGGCCGGGGCCTCGGCCCCGCCTTCGAGCTTCCAACTGGCGCGGCTTTCCGTCGGGGTGAGGAGCCGTGCCGAAGGCTTGCCGCCGCTCGCGATCTCCAACACGAGGCGCTCCTGCCCCGGAGCGAACCAGCGCCACTCCAGATCGAAGGCCGAAATCCCCTGTGCCGTCGCCGAAAGGGTCAATCCGACGAGCGCCTCCGACAGCGGAATGGCCTCGCGCTCGTCCGGGACGAAGCCCTTCTCCGCATCCGGCACGAGGAAACGCACGCTCCGCTCGGTGAAGGCGAGGTCCACGCCCGGACTCGTCACCTTCACCTCCGACTCGAAAAGGGCGAGCAATTGGTCGAGCACGATCCGCCGCTCCCCCGGACCGATCGTGTCGCCCTTCATCCGCCAAGCTTGGCGCCAAGCCTCGGGCTTCACGAGCGCTTCGAGGCGGAACTCGAAAGGCTCCACCGCCACGAAACCGCGCACCGCCTCCTGCGCCGCGAGCGGGCTGGCGAGGAGAAGAAGCAAGGCTGGAAGGAAGCGACGCACGACCGGACAACCAAAGCCCCGCACCCCCCTCTGGTCAACCGGCGGCCCACGTTCCCACCCTTTCGTCGCGGACGCAGCAAGGGAAGCCCCACGCCAGACTGTATCGTCCCAGGAAAAATGCAGGCCAGCCCACCACCATGGAACAAGCTGTGAATAACCGGGTGAAAAACGGCGGGGAAACGCCCGAATCCCCGCCACGCCAATGCCCCCTTTGGGAAAAGCTTGTGAATAACTTGGGGAAAACGCGAAAATCGGTGGTATCGGTGCGGTTTCACCACCGAATCCCCTCCCCCGCCATGTTCGTCGACCACATCCGCATTTTCGCCAAAGCCGGCGACGGTGGGAACGGCTGCTCCAGCTTCCGCCGCGAGAAATTCGAACCCAAAGGCGGCCCCGACGGCGGGGACGGCGGGCGCGGCGCGGATGTCGTCCTGGTCGTCGATCCCCACACCGACAACCTGCGCGCCTTCTTCTTCAAACCGAACCAGCTCGCCGAGAAGGGCGCTCCCGGCCAAGGCCGAAAAAAGACGGGCCGCTCGGGCAAGCCTCTCGTGCTGAAAGTCCCGCCCGGCACCCTCGTCTGCCGCAGCGAAGCCCCCGTCCCGAAACGACGGCAGGATGAGGAGGAAGAGGGCGACGAGTTCGACGCCGGGGAATTCATGGAAGAAAGCACCGAGGAGGGCGACGTCTTCCCCGGAGACGATCCCACCGTCGGCGAAGTCGTCGCCGACCTCACCGAAGCGGGGCAGCGCTTCGTCCTCTGCCAGGGCGGAGTCGGCGGCAAGGGCAACTGGCGCTTCCGCACCGACACGAACCAAGCCCCCATCGAGTTCACCGAGGGGACCAAGGGAGAGGAGGGCTGGTTCCATCTCGAACTGCGCCGCATCGCCGACATCGGCCTCGTCGGCTTTCCGAACGCGGGGAAATCGACCCTGCTCGGGGCGCTCTCGAACGCCACGCCCAAGGTGGCCTCGTATCCCTTCACCACCCTGACGCCCATGGTCGGGGTCGTCGAGTTCCCCGGCTTCTACCGCACCACCGTGGCGGACATCCCCGGCCTCATCGAGGGGGCGCACCGCAACGTGGGCCTCGGCCACGACTTCCTGCGCCACATCAGCCGCTGCTCCATCTTCCTCTTCGTCGTCGACGCCGCCGGGGTGGATCGGCGCGATCCGGTCTCGGACATCCAGATCCTGCGGCAGGAGCTGAAGCTCTACGACGAGCGCCTCGTCGAACGGCCATGGCTGATCGTCGCGAACAAGATGGACCTGCCCGAAGCCGCCGGCGGTCTGGAGGCCCTGCGCACCCGCTTTCCGAAACAGGAGATCCTCCCCATCTCCGCCGACACCGGGCTGGGGCTGGATGAGTTGAAGCAACGCCTCTGTGAACTGGCGGGGCGGCGGCCGGGGTAGGCGGCCTCCGTTTGAGCACTTGCGGAACCAACCTTACTCTTTGCTCATGGATGCCAGCCCCATCTTGGGAGAAGTGCTCAAGGCGATGAACCGCCACCGTCTCGAAGCGGTGATGATCGGCAATGCCGCCGGCGCCCTGCACGGCGCTCCCGTCACCACGATGGACATCGATTTCATGTTCCGCGAGACTCCGCTCAATCTGCGAAAGCTCAAGGCCGTGGCCAAGTCGCTGGAAGGCGTGATCCTGCGCCCCTTCTATCCTGTCTCCAATCTCTATCGACTCTGCAACGACGACCGGGGCATCCAGCTCGATTTCCTTCCCGTGATCCATGGAATCCGCTCCTTCGAGGGGCTCAAAGCGCGATCCAGCGAAGTCGAAATCCTCGGGGAGCGCTTGCTCTTGGCGAGCTTGGAGGATATTGTCAAAAGCAAGCGAACCGCAGGCCGAGCCCGTGATCTCGCCGTGCTTCCGACGCTTGAGGAGACGCTTCGGATTCAACGGGAAACCCGCCGGAATGAAGATGAAAAAGCCTGATCCATCCCCCCGGCCTTCCAAACCGACCCCCAGCCGCAGAAAACGCTTGGAGGCCCTGCGGGCCGAATCCGACTTGGAGTTGGAAGACCTGATCCGCCGCCGCCTCGCCCTGCCCATCGAGAAGCGGACGAACTTCCTCCGCGTCCGCCTCCCGCTGCCGCGCGGGGGTTCCTGCCTCTGAACAATAGGGATTGCGTCCCCGTGGCGGCGGGTTTATCTTCGCGGCCTTCCCACGGCATGGACCGCCTCATCGAACGCTCCATCATTCGCATCGCGATCATTATCGGCTGACCCGCCGGGTGATTTGCGAGTCGGTCCATTGTTTCCACATGCCGGAAAAACCGAGTCGGGATCACCCCTCCCCTCTCCCGACCCTTTTTCCCATGAGCAAACATCCCGACGTGAAACTCTACGACACGACCCTGCGCGACGGCACCCAAGGCGAAGGCGTGAACTTCAGTTCGCTCGACAAGATCCGCATCGCCAAGGAGCTCGACGCCTTCGGGATCCACTACATCGAGGGCGGTTGGCCGGGATCGAATCCCAAGGACGTCTCCTTCTTCGAACAGGCCGCCGATCTGGAATGGAAGCACGCCCGCATCGCCGCCTTCGGCAGCACCCGCCGCAAGGACACCCCGGTCGAGGACGACGCCCAGGTGCGCACCCTGCTGGAGGCGAAAACGCCGGTCATCACCTTTTTCGGCAAGAGCTGGCGACTCCACGTCACCGAGATCCTCGGCACCACGGAGGAGGAGAACCGCGCCATGATCCGCGACACGACCCGCTATTTGAAAGAGCACGGTCGCGAGGTGGTCTACGACGCCGAGCATTTCTTCGACGGCTACAAGGACGCTCCCGAGCACGCCCTCGCCACCCTCGCGGCGGCGAAAGAGGGTGGGGCCGACTGGCTCGTGCTCTGCGACACCAACGGCGGCACCCTGCCCCACGAGGTCGCCGAGATCACCGAAATCGTCGTGAAAACCCTCGGCATCCCCGTCGGCATCCACACCCACGACGACACCGGCGTCGGGGTCGCCAACGCCCTCGCCGCCGTCCTCGCCGGCGCGACCCAGATCCAAGGCACCGCCAACGGCTACGGCGAGCGCGTCGGCAATTGCAACCTCACCACCGTGATCCCGAACCTCCAGCTCAAGATGGGGCGTCCCGTCGTGCCCGACCTCTCGCGGCTCACCCATCTCTCCCACTTCGTCGACGACCTCGCCAACTGCGCCCACAACATCCGCGCCCCCTACGTCGGATCGACCGCCTTCGCCCACAAAGGCGGCATGCACGTGAACGCCGTGCAGAAGGTCGCCCACAGCTTCGAGCACATCGCCCCCGCCACCGTCGGCAACCGCCAGCGCATCCTCGTCTCGGAGCTGTCGGGCCAGTCGAACGTGCTCATGAAAGCCGACGAACTCGGCCTGCCCGTGGAAAAAGGCAGCCCCGAGGCTCTCGAAATCCTCAAGAGTCTCAAGTCGCTGGAGGAACAGGGTTACGAGTTCGAGGCGGCCGAGGCGAGCTTCGAGCTGCTCATCCGCCAGCATCTCAAGACCTACCAGCCCTTCTTCGACGCGCAGGAATACCACTGCACCTTCCGCCGCGACGGGGTGCGCGACTACCAAGCCTGCTCCGCCACCGTGAAGCTCGTCGTCAACGGCATCGAGCAATACCACGTCGCCGAGGGGGACGGTCCGGTGAACGCCCTCGACGCCGCCTTGCGAAAAGCCCTGCGCCCCGCCTACCCCCACATCGACGAGATGGAACTGGAGGACTACAAGGTCCGCATCATCGACAGCCACATGGGCACCGCCGCGAAGACCCGAGTCCTCATCCTCAGCTCCGCCGACCACGAGACCTGGGGCACCGTCGGGGTCAGCCACAACATCATCGAGGCGAGCTGGCGCGCCCTCGTCGATTCCTTCGACTACTTCCTCACGAAGCGGAGGGGGGTGGATAGTTGAGAGAGGGTAGTTGAGAGTTGAGAGTCTCGGAATCAACGAAGTTGCCTCAATGCGGCAACGAACCCTTCAAGTGAACTTGGATTCCGGCGCAAGCCGCTCATTTCCAAACTCTCAACCCTCCACTCTCAACCCCCAACTCCTCCTTCACTGGGGATTGGCCATCTTCTTGAGCAGCTTCTCGAAGAAGGTCTTGGACTTCTCTGGCGCGGCCTCCGCCGCGCTCGTCTCCGCCTCGATCACTGTCTCGACCGCCTCCGGCACGCTCGGTCGCGCCGTGTCGGGCGCGGGCCTCGTGTTGGAAGTGAGGTTCGGCAGATCGACCTCGCCAGTCTCGATGCGGTTCGGATTGCTCTTGAGGAAGGTGTTGATCGGCACCCTCACGGGCCGATCCTCGTAGCGCAGGTTGCGGCGGCTGTCGGTGAAGACCTTCGGGATGTGGTAGGTCTGGTAGGTGCGGGGATAGAGGTCGCGCCGCATCCCGACGCGGAGGTCCTTGCGGATCTCGAAGTGCAGGTGCGCGGCATACATCCGCCTCGGTCCACACCCGATCGTGCCGACGACCTGCCCCCGCGTCACCTGCTGCCCCACCTTCACCGAGCGGACCTTGAGGTGCCCGTAGAGGGAATCGACGAAGGCGATCTGCCCGTTGTTCTCCCGATAGGCGTGACGGACGATGACGACGTTGCCCCAGCCCCGCGCATAGTCCTCCGAGAAAACCACGAGGCCGTGGGCGATGGAATAGACGGGATCGCCCTCGTCGGAGTTCCCTCCGCCGTTGCCGTTCCAGTCCTCGCCGAGGTGCCCGTTCTGCGTGAACCCGCGAAAAATGTAGTAGCCGTCCCCGTTCGGCTTCCCCACCGGGTAGTCGAAGCCGTCGGCCAGCCTCGCCGTCATGTAGGACTGGGCATGGCCCACTCCCGCCATCGCTTGGAAGGTCAAGAGGAGGATCCCCGCCGCCCTCAGTGCGCGGCAACGTTTGTTTTTTGAAACCATGGAGAAGAGAATCTGTCCGCCGGGGACGCTTTCGATACGTCTGGAGACCGTCCGGAATTAGAGGCATTTCCAAGCCTTCAATCAACCTTTTGCACTAAAATCACAATTCTGAATCTCATAACTGAAATATTTCTCGATTTTCGCTTGTGTTTTTAATAAGTTTGGCCACAATTCCCATAACCGAATGTTTTTCCTCAAGATTGTGGTTTTTAAGCCGACGATCCGCGCAGGTGAAGCGGCCACGACCCAACCCCCCCAAGCAAACGACATGGCAGACGACGAAGCACCCGAATTGATGACCGTCAAAGAGACCGCGGAATACCTGCGGATCCCCCTCCCCACGGTTTACTATCTCGTTCAGCGCGGCCAGTTGCCTGCGATCCAGATCGGCGGGCGCTGGCGTATCAAGCGCAGCCTCCTCGACCGCGACATCCTCAAGACGGACGAGGGCGGCCAGCCCACCGTCCTTGTCGTGGACGACGACCCGCCCCTGCAAACCCTCTTCAAGCAATTCCTGAAAAAGGCCGGCTTCGGCCGCATCGTCGTCGGGACCGGGGCCGAGGCCCTCGCCTATGCCGAGAAGCAGCGTTTCGACCTCGTCTTCCTCGACCTGAAGCTCCCCGACATCCCGGGCGACGAACTCTACGCGAAGCTGAAAGCGATCTACCCCGACCTGCCCATCGTGATCATCACCGGCTACCCCGACAGCGAGATCCTCACCAAGATCCTCTCCAGCGGCCCGGTCACGGTGATCAAGAAGCCGATCGAATACGACCAGCTCAACCGAACCGTGAAGATCCTCGGGCACAAGGGCGCCGACGCCGCCTGACCGGGGGGCATGCCCTGGCCCGTTCTCGGTCGTACCATCCTTCAAAGCGCGCCCTTCGTCGAGATCTGCAACCGAGCCATCGGCCTCGAAGAGGGTGCGTTTCGATCAATGAACCCGTATTTCTCACACTCTTTCGTCGCGAGACGCGGCGAGGGCTGTTCCGGCAAGGCGCGGCCGGATTTCCCCGCCGGATTGTATGAGAACATACTGTCCAAGGGGAAATCCGGGCGGAACGAAGCCGGGGCGGGCCGCAGCAAGCCGTAGCAGAAAGAGTGTGAGAAATGCGGGTGAAGGCCCTCTCCCACCCTCGATGAGACCGGACCGTCTCACGGAGCGAGGTGGACCCGGTCCCGCCCCAAGGCTTTGGCCCGATACATCGCTTGGTCGGCGGCTTCGATGAAGTCGCGCTGGCGCACCCGCCAATCCGTCGGAGGCTCCGCCGCGAAGGAGCAGTCGCGGTAGGAGGCCACGCCGATGCTGGCGGAGAAAGCCCCCCGCAGGTTCAGGGCGGGGCGGCCATCCTCCCCCGGCTCCGCGAGGAAAGCCGTTTCGGCGATAGCCGTGCGGATTGCCTCGGCCGCGGCCACCGCCTCCGCCGCTCCCGCGCCGGGCAGCACAATGACGAATTCATCGCCGCCGTAGCGGGCGAGGGTGGCACGAGGCGAGCGCACGACCCGGGCGATGAGCCAGCCCACTTCGGCGATGACTTGGCTGCCGACGAGATGCCCGTGACCGTCGACGATGGCCTTGAAGCGGTCGAGGTCGAGGAAGATCAGGCTGAGGTCGTCCCCCTCGACCTCACGCCGCTCCAACTCGACGCGGAGCTGCTGGTGGAAGAAACGGTCGTTGCGCAGCCCCGTGAGGTCGTCGCGCTTCGCGATCTCGCGATGGCGGAAGGCGTCGACGAGGTTGAGGAGCGAATTCGAAGCGTAACCCCCAAGGATTTCGAGCAGCTTCAGGTCCTCGGAAGAAAAACCCCCGAGGCCCGTGCGGTTGAACAGCCCGATCACCCCGATGGGCTCCTCTGCGAGGGACACGGGCACCGCCAGCAGGGAGCGGGTCGTGTAGCTCGCGCTCTCGTCAATCCCGGCGTAGAAATCGCGGTCCCCCTGCGCCTCGTTCTGTAGCGTGGAGCATCCCTCGCGAAAAACTCGCCCCGTGATCCCCTCGCCCGCCGGGAGTCGGGCCCCGACAATGGTCTCCGCCCCGGCACCGAAGGCGGCGACATAGACGAGGTCGCCGGGCGGGTCGGAGAGTCCCGCAAGGCAGATCGAACCGCTCTCCGACGGCACGTAGCGCTGCGCCGTCCAGAGGATGTCGCGGAAGACCTCGGTGAGCCGGGGCAGCTCGGCGAGGGCCGGACGGGCGAGGCGATGCTCCGCCCAAGTCCCGATCAGTTCCGGCGCCACGGTCGGGATGCCGGAGGTGTCCGCTGAGTTTTCCATTAGCGGAATCTGATGCGGCCAAGGCGGATACGCAACGCGGATTGCGACGGGACGCCGGTCAAGCCTCCACAAAAATGAAAACCCCGCCCCTTTTCACGGGAGCGGGGTTTTTACAAACCATCGGCTACAAATAGCCGGAAGGATCAGTTCGGAGCGGGAGCCGGGGCCGGGGCGGTGGCTTCCTCGACCGCCTTGGCGGCTTCGTTCACCTTTTCCTTGACCGCTTCGACGGCGGCGTCGGTCGCCTTGGCAGCGTCTTCCTTGGCCGCTTCGACCTTCTCGGCGGCGGCGTCGGTCGCCTTGGCAGCCTCTTCCTTGGCCGCTTCGACCTTCTCGGCTACGGCTTCCTTGGCGTTCTCCGCGTCCGTGGCGACGCCTTCAATGGTTTTCTCGCAACTGGTGAGGGCGAGGGCGGCACCAGCAAGGGCGACGACGGGCAGTTTTTCGATGAGTTGAATCAGTTTCATATCGGGTTCAGATGAGTTGGTTCGCCCTGATGGGGCATTCTCTTCCTACACCGTTTTCCCGGTGAATTCAATGGATTGCCTAAAGATTTGGGACTCTTTCTCTCCGCCGAAGGGCAAAAGCGGATGAAGATTCCCCTACCCTTCATCCGGGGCTGTGCTAGCTTTCCACCCCCGAAAACGCCCCAAGCATCCGAAGCATGAGCCAAAATTTGTTCGAAAAAGTCTGGAACGCCCACGCCGTACGGCGTCTGTCCAACGGGCAGACCCAACTGCTGATCGGCACGCACCTCATCCACGAGGTGACGAGTCCGCAGGCGTTCGGCATGCTCCGCGACCTCGGCCTGAAGGTGAAATACCCCCACCGCACCTTCGCCACGGTGGATCACATCGTGCCGACGAAGAACCAAGTCGAACCCTTCGAGGACAACCTCGCCCAGGAGATGATCCAGGCGCTGCGGACGAACTGCGCCGAGTTCGGCGTGAAGTTCTTCGACATCGGCAGCGGCGGCCAAGGCATCGTCCACGTCGTGGGACCGGAGCAGGGCATCACCCAGCCGGGCACGACCATCGCCTGCGGCGACTCGCACACCGCCACGCACGGGGCCTTCGGCGCGATCGCCTTCGGCATCGGCACGACGCAGATCCGCGACGTGCTCGCGACCCAGACCATGGCCTTGAGCAAACTCAAGGTGCGCCGTATCAATGTCGACGGGGAGCTGCGGCCCGGCGTCTACGCGAAGGACGTCATCCTCCACATCATCAAGCTCCTCGGCGCGAAAGGCGGCATCGGCTACGCCTACGAATACGGCGGCGGCGTCTTCGACCGCTTCTCCATGGAGGAGCGCATGACCGTCTGCAACATGTCCATCGAGGGCGGGGCGCGCTGCGGCTACGTCAATCCCGACGAAAAGACCTTCGCCTACCTCAAGGACCGCCCCTATTCGCCCAAGGGCGCGGATTGGGACGCGGCCGTCGAGGCTTGGAAGGCGATGGCCTCCGATCCCGGCTGCCATTACGACGACATCGTGAACATCCGCGCCGAGGACATCGCCCCCTCGGTGACTTGGGGCATCTCGCCCGACCACGGCATCTTCGTGAACGAGCGCATCCCCTCCCCCGCCGACGCCCCCGACGAGGAGGCGCGCAAGAGCATCGAGGAGGCCCTCGAATACATGAAGTTCGAAGGCGGAGCCCCCATCGCCGGCACGCCGGTGGATGTCTGCTTCATCGGCAGTTGCACGAACGGCCGCCTCTCCGACTTCCGCGAGGCCGCGAAGTTCCTCAAAGGGCGCAAGGTCGCTCAGGGCGTCACCGCCATCGCCGTGCCGGGTTCGGAGATCGTCGACCATCTCTGCCGGCAGGAGGGTCTCGACAAGGTTTTCTCCGAAGCCGGCTTCGAATGGCGCGGGGCGGGCTGCTCCATGTGCCTCGCGATGAACCCCGACAAGCTCGTCGGCGACCAGCTCTGCGCCAGCTCCAGCAACCGCAACTTCAAAGGCCGCCAAGGCAGCCCGGTCGGGCGCACCATCCTGATGTCCCCGGTGATGGTCGCGGCGGCGGCGGTGACCGGCGTGGTCAGCGACGCCCGGGAAGTCTTCGACCTCGAGGCCGCGGCGGCGTGAGCCGGGAGAGTGCCAGAGAACTGCGGCAATGAAGGACGAGCGACCGTTGCTGCCTTCCGGCCCTGGCGGGGTTGACCCGCCTCCACTCCGCAGTCTCTGACCAGGCGACTCTACCGCCGGGGATCCGCTTTTTCAAGCTCGGGTCGACGACTGCCGACATCCCCTGCGTGGCAAGCGCCCCGTTCGTTGGGCGAAAAGCTCCCAACGTCGTGAACCACCGCATGGACCTTGCCATTGGCAAAAAACGGACCTCCCCGCCCTTGCCTTCGGCCCCTCGAATCCCCATGTACTCCAAAGAGCTACCAAATCTCGGAAAAATAATGGTTTACATATTGTCAAGTTTTCATAATTATCTCTGACGAGATTGCGATCTCGGGCCTTGCCGGGGCCGTTTCCTGACGAAGGCCGTTCGTTCCACCACCCCACTCAACGCCATGTGTCATGAACAGCTCGTATCCGTCCCCGTCTGACCGCCCCGCCAAGCCGAACCCGCTCAAGCACTTCTTCTTCTGGCTCTCGGGAGCCGGAGCCGACACGCTGGAGCAGTGCCCTGGATGGGAGCAGCGCAAATACGTCGCCTTCGGCGCGACCGTGCTCGTCCCGACCGTCTTCGCCTTCATCGCCTGCGGCTACGCCCTCTCCACCCTCACGGACAACTGGAGGGTCATCGTCCCCGTCGCGCTCGCTTGGGGCCTCATCATCATGACGATCGACCGTGCCCTGCTCTCGATCTACCGCTCCTACCAGCGCTTCCACCGCAAGGTCGGGCAGTTCTTCCTCCGCATCGTCGTCGCCGCGCTCATGGGGGTCACCATCTCCCACCCCCTCACCCTCCTGCTTTTTAAAGACACCATCACCAGCGTGGTCGAGGAGGAACGCCAGACCGAGATCGAGGCCGTGCGCACCGCCGCCAACGGGGAGAAGGCCACCGTCGAGACGAAGATCGCCGAGTTGGAGACCCAGATCGCCGAGCAGCGCGCCAACTTCGAGAAAACCTTCTCCGCCGAATTCCTCGTCGAGGACGCCACTGTCGGACTCGCCGATCCCCTCGCCGAACTCGACGACGAACTCCGCGCCCAGATGGACGCCCGCATCGCCGCCGACACCGCCGCCGACAAGGCGAAGATCGAAGCCGTCGACACCGATTTCGCCGACATGCAGGCGAAATACGCCACCCTCCAAGGCGAACTCGACACTTGGCAGCGCGAGTTCGAGCGCGAGGTCAACGGCCAGCGCAGCGGCATCGTCGGTCTCGGCCCCCGCGCCAAGAGCATCCAAGCCGACCAGCTAGCCTGGCGTCGCGACGAGGCCAAGCGCATCGGCGAGACCCTCGCCTACCTCACCGAGCAGCGCAACGCCCTCGCCGGGCAGGTCAAGGCGACCGAGGACGGCATCAAGGGTGAATTCATCGCCCTCGCCTCCGCCAAGGCCGACCGTCTCAAGGCCGAGCGCGACCGCATCGCCGACCTGAAGCGCCAAGTGCAGCAGTCCCAAGCCGACCAGTTCGTCGAGCAGCAGAACACGATCCGTGCCACCATTACCGCGCAGATCGACACTCGTCTCGCCGAACTCGGCCGCCTCCAAGGCGAACTCGCCGCCATCGGCACGCAGGAGCAGGAGCGCATCGCCGCCATCGCCGCCGAACCCCGCCGCGACATCCTCACCCAGACCCTCGCCCTCCACAGCCTCTTCGACCAAGACACGGAAGGCGGGAAATTCGCCCTCATCGCCTACTTCGTCCTCGCCGGGCTCTTCATGCTCATCGACACGATTCCGCTGGTCGTGAAATTCTTCTCCCAGCCTGGCCCCTACGACGCCCTCGTGGATCGCGAGGAGGTCCGCTTCGCCCGCGAGCGCACCGCTTGGCTGAAGAGCTACCACAAATACATGGACGACCTCTCCGAAGGACGCCTCCTCCACCTCACCCAGAACAAGCCGCTGGAGAAAGCCCTCATCGAAGGCATCGACAGCTCCCGCGCGGCCAAGGCTTTCGTCGAGAACCTCATCGAGCTCGAAACCGCCTTCGAGGAGCGAGTCGAGACGGAAAAAGCCCGCCTCGCCGACGAAAAAGGTGCCCGCTCCAAAAACCGCTCGAAGCGCTTGGAGCAGTTCGCGGAGACCTTCTACGAGGATCTCAACCACCGCATGGAATCCTTCTTCGACCGCGACGCGGCGAAAGCGGCGGCGCGAAGGGCGGCGTGATTGTGTTGGGGACTCCTTTCTCCTACTCCTTACTCTTACTCGTTACTCCTTGCCTCATCTGTCGTCTGGTCGAGGAGTAGGAGTAACGAAGGAGTAGGAGTCCGTGGGGATGAAAGAACGGGACTGAGATGCAACGGATTTTTGG
>DDTJ01000056.1:2523-6110 GCA_002344525.1 Akkermansiaceae bacterium UBA2367 | reverse complement strand
CTCTACCAACTGAGCTAATGCCCCATCTGCCGGAGTCCCTCGCGGGACGGGCGGGGACTCTGCTACAGGAATCGGAGGAAGGCAACCGGAAAATCAAGCATCGTCCGGCGTTCAATCGGCATTCACTCGGCGTCGTCGAGGTAGGCGGCGATCCACTCCCTCGCTTTCGCTTCGGCCTCGGCGGGGTCGAAGGCCGCGCCATCCGCTCCGATCCCTTCGGCGTAGTCGAAGAGCCGCTCGTAGAGGGACTCGCCCTCGACCTTGCTTTTCAGCGAAAGGCGGTCGCGGCTGGCGAGGGTTTCGCTCCAGACGCGGCGCACGATCGTCCAGAAGGGGCCGGTGCGGTCCCAATACTCGGCGGAGGCGGAGAGCTCGGGCGCGGCGAGGCGCTCGTAGCGGTCGAGGCCGATCTCGGCGGCGAGGTAGGTGGGCTCCGCGCCCTCGCCGGCGACGCGCTTCCAGTTGTGCTGCTCGTGCATCCATCCGGTGGGAGTGAGGACGATGCGGTGGAAGCCCTCCAGCACGGCGTAGTCCTTCCTCGCCGAATGCTCGCGGCGCGGCAGGGGCCGCCAGAAGGTTTCGCTCGTCCAGCAGGAGAGGTTGCCGCGGTGCTCCCAGCGTCCGAGGGCCTCGTAGCGGGGCGCGTCGTCCACCCCGGCGACCGCCTGCGACCAAGCTCCCGCGACCTCATCGCCGGAGGGCTCGCGCCGGGCCCAAGCCTCGCCGCCGCGATAGGTGTGCAGGTCCTGGTCCTCGTAGGTCCAGTCCTGCCGCCAGTGTTTGACCAGGGAAGGCTCGGCGTCTTCCCCGTTCTCCTTCTCGAAATACATCTCCAGGGTGTGCTGCAGGCTGATGAACTTCCCCGTGTCGGCGAGGACATGGACCCTCTCGGTCGCCCAGGAGTGGTAGGGGCGATCCGCCTGGAAGCCTTCGGTGAGCCCGAGGGATTCGAGGAAATGGAAGCTGACGCGGTATTCCCCGGCGAGGGCGAGGATCGCGGCGCGGTCGCGTTCGAAATCGTCCTTCGCCTCGGCGAGGGACGGCGGGGGCAGGGGAGTGGGAGGGACGAGAGTCACGGGCAGGCCCTTGGACGTGCCTCCGCGCGGAGCGGCGCGATCCACGGGGAGGCTGCCCCAGCCGAAGACGAAGGCGGTCTTGTCCTTGGTCTCCCCGCTGGTTTCCGCCGAAAAGGCCGGGCCGGGGAGCAGGAGGGGGAGCGCGACGAGGAAGCTCCACATGGATGGGAATCGGGAAGCGTTCATGATGCGGTGGACATCATAAGGAAAAGGCCGCCCGGTTGCAACGCCGCGAATGCGATTCGGAGGACAAGGCACCGCTACCAAGTTCGGATTTCGGATTTAACTACCGCGCATCCGCGAAGCAACTTCGTTGACCGGACACGCTCGCCGATTCAAGTTTGCGCCATGATTTCGTTCTGTCCCGTATCCCTGTCCAAGAGGGTCTTGTCCGTCGCCTTACCCTGTCTGGTCGCGCTGGCCGTCCCGGTCCTTGCCGAGGAGGCTCCCGATCCCGTTGCGGCGGCGAAGGCAGAGGCGGCTTTGCTCTCGGGCGTCCGGCAGCTCACCTTCGAGGGGCTGCGCGCGGGCGAGGGTTATTTCTCGGCGGACGGGAAGAAGATGATCTTCCAGAGCGAGCGGGAGGAGGGCAATCCCTTCTACCAGATCTACTTGCTCGATCTCGAAACGGGCGATACGGAGCGGATTTCTCCGGGCAAGGGCAAGACGACCTGCGCGTGGATCCATCCCGATGGGAAGCGGGTGATGTTCGCCTCGACTCATGAGAATCCCGAGGTCGAGGCCCAGCAGCAGGCCGAATACACCGAACGCGAGTCGGGCCAGGCGAGGAAGTATTCATGGGACTACGACGGCGAATTCGAAATCTACGAGACGGTGATCGGCTCGGGCGAATACAAGAACCTGACCAACACCCAAGGCTACGACGCCGAGGGCGCGTATTCGCCGGACGGGGCGAAGATCGTCTTCGCCTCGAACCGCCAAGCCTACGACGGCTCGATGGGCGAGGAGGACCAGAAAGCCTTCAAGCTCGACAAGAAATTCCCCATGGAGATCTACCTCTCCAACGCGGATGGCTCGGGGGTGGAGCGGCTCACCCATGCCGACGGCTACGACGGCGGGCCTTTCTTCAGCGCGGACGGCAAGGAGATTTGCTGGCGGCGCTTCGACCGCAAGGGGCTGGTCGCGGAAATCTTCGCGATGGACCTCGCGGAGCGGAAGGAGCGCCAGCTCACGGCGCTCGGGGCGATGTCGTGGGCACCGTTTTTCCATCCCAGCGGCGACTACCTGATCTTCGCGACGAACAAGCACGGCTTCGACAACTTCGAGCTCTACCTCGTCGATGCGAAGGGGGCGAAGGAGCCGGTCCGCGTGACCCACACGGCGGGCTTCGACGGGCTACCGGTCTTTTCTCCGGACGGGAAGACCCTGTCGTGGACGAGCAACCGCACGCCGTCGAAGCAGTCGCAGATCTTCCTCGCGGGTTGGAATCACGAGGCGGCGCTGGCCTTGCTGGAGAAGAGTGGCGCGGCCCCGGCTCCGGCGACGGTCGAGCCTGACAAAGCCACCACGAGCGAGGCGGCGACCATCGAGACGAAGCCGGAGATCGCCGAAGTCGACCTGCGCGCCCATCTGGAATTCCTCGCTTCGCCCGAGCTGAACGGGCGTCTCACCGGCACGCCGGGCGAGATCGCGGCCACCGCGCATGTCGCCGAGCATTTCAAGAAGTGGGGCCTCGAACCGGGCGGCGACGACGGCACCTATTTCCAGTCCTTCGAATTCACCGCCGGGGTCGCGGTGGGCGAGGACAACGCGATGTCCCTCTCCCTCGGCGGCGAGACGCTGACGCCGGAGGTCGAGAAGGACTGGCGTCCCGTCTCCTTCTCGAAGAACGGCACGCTGGAGGACGCGGGCATCGTCTTCGCGGGCTACGGGCTGGAGATCCCGGACGACAAGGGCGGCGAATCCTACACGAACTTTTTCCACCTCGACGTGAAGGGCAAGTGGGTGATGGTGCTGCGCTTCGTCCCCGAAGACGTGCCGAAGGAGCGGCGACAGGAGATGCAGCGCTTCTCCCGCCTCCGCCACAAGGCGACCCTGGCGAGGCGGAAGTTCGCGGCGGGCATCATTTTCGTGACCGGGCCGAACTCCGAGGTGAAGGACGAGCTGGTGCCGATGGAGTTCGACGCGTCCAACGCCGATTCCGGCATCCCCGCGATCAGTATCTCGACGGATTTGGCGAAACGTCTCGTGGCGAAGGCGGGCAAGGACCTCGCGGAGATCCAGAAGGCGCTCGACACCGGCGAGATGGTCGAGGGTTTCACCATCCCGGAGACGAAGCTGAGCGCCACCGTCGATGTCGATCAGGAGACGCGCACGGGGCGGAACGTGATCGGCATTCTCTCGGCGGGCCAGACCGGGCCGCATCCGAATCCGGCGGTGATGGTCGGGGCGCATATCGACCACCTCGGGGCCGAGGCGGGGCCAGGCTCGCTCGCGCGGGAGGACGAGCGCAAGCAGGCGCATCGCGGGGCCGACGACAACGCCTCGGGC
>DDTJ01000056.1:0-2489 GCA_002344525.1 Akkermansiaceae bacterium UBA2367 | reverse complement strand
CGAGGAGATCGGGCTGCTGGGGTCTTCGCACTTTGTCAGGAAACTGGCGAAGGAGGCGCTCGGCGACGAGAACGCGCCGCTTGGGCTGCTGATCTCGTCCTATCTGAACATGGACATGATCGGTCGGCTCAAGGACAGCCTCGTCCTGCAAGGGATCGGGTCGAGCGACTACTGGAAGGGGGCGATCGAGAGCCGCAACGCGCCCATCGGCCTGCCCATCACGATCCAGAGCGATACCTATTTGCCCACCGACGCGACGCCGTTCTACCTGCGTCAGGTGCCCATCCTAAGCGCCTTCACCGGGGCGCACGAGGACTACCACACGCCGCGCGACACGCCGGACAAGATCAACTACGAGGGCGCGACGAAGATCGCGAAGCTGATGGGTCTGATCACGCGGGGCCTCGCCATCGACGACAGTGCGCCGAAGTATCTCAAAGTCGATCCGCCGAAGAACCAGGGCGGGCGCGGCTTCCGCGTCTATCTCGGGACCATCCCCGACTACAGCCAGGGCGACATCAAGGGCGTGAAGCTCAGCGGCGTGGCCGAGAAGGGTCCGGCTGGGGCCGCCGGGTTGAAGGCTGGCGACATCATCGTGGGCTTGGGCGAGCGGCAGATCCTCAACATCTACGACTACACCGACGCCATGGCCGATCTGAAAGTCGGCGAGGAGACGACGGTGAAGGTGCAGAGGGGAGGGGAGGAGCTGACCTTGAAGCTCGTCCCGGCGTCGCGGGATTGAGGACCTTACCGCGCCTCATCGAACCCGACGGGGGTGTCGGGGACCGGCGTGGCGCTGCGTGGCACGGTGATGGTGAAGACGGTCTCGACGCCGGGTCGGCTTGCGACTTCGATGCGACCGTGGTGGGCCTCGACAGCGCGCTTGACGATGGAGAGGCCGAGGCCCGTGCCCTTCGCCCGGTGCTGCGAGTGGTGTTTCTGGACGCGGTAGAAACGCTTGAAGACCAAGGGGAGGTCGGCGGCGGGGATGCCGATGCCGTCGTCGGTCACCGTGACGACGCAACGCCCGTTCGCCTCCGCGAAGGCGACGGCGATCTTGAGGCCCGGCTCGGGATTCTGCTTCAGGGCGTTTTCGACGAGGTTGAAGAAGATCTGGTCCCAGTAGAAGCGGTCGCCCACGAGGGTCCAGTCGCGGGCGGGGTCGGCCTCCACGGTGACGCGGGCGCGCCTCTCCTCGATGATGGGCGCGAGCTGGCGGACCATGTCCTCGGCGGAGTCGCGCAGGTCGAAAGGTTCGCGGGCGAGGAGCTCGCTGGCGCTTTCGAGCTTCGAGATGGTGAGCATGTCCTCGACGATGCGGGCGATGCGCTCCCCGTGCTTGCGCATGGTGCGGAGGGCGCGGCGGTAGACGGCCTGGTTGAGGTCGGTCGCGGCGTCGTCCATCGTCTCAAGGTAGCCGTTGATGATGGAGAGGGGGGTGCGCAGCTCGTGCGAGGCGNNGTTGGCGACGAAGTCGCGGCGGATTTGCTCGGTTTCGAGCTCCGAGGTGATGTCCTTCATCAGGATCCACGATCCGGTGGCGCCCCCGCCGAAGGAGAGCGGCTCGGCCTCGACGAGGACGGAGATTTCCCGGAGGCGGTCCCTCCCCCCGTCGCGGACGCGCAGGGCGATGTGGTCGGAGACTTTCGCCCCGATCTCCTCGGCGAGTTCGAGGGTGTCGTAGACGCGATGATCGAGGCAGACCTCGAAGAAGGGGCGCGACTGGTAGGGCTGGTCGCTGGGGAAGAGGCGTCGGGCGGCTTCGTTGAGGAAGCGGATCTCCCGGCTGCGGTCGAGGATGAAGATGGCGTCTTTGATCTCATTGAGGAGGGCCTCTTGGAACTCGCGGCGCTGGCGCTCGGAATCGCGGACGAGGGCGGCCTCGGCGAGGGTGTCGGCGAGGGCGCGGCGCAGGGGGGAGAGGGCGGAGGGGACGGTCGGCGTCGGCAGATCCTCCGAGGGGGCGGCGCGGAGGGCGCGGGTGAGCTGGCCGAGGCCCCGCTTCAAGCGGAAATAGCGCCAAGCGAACCACGCGGCGAGGGCGGCGGAGATCAGGAGGGGCAGCTTGTCCAAAGGGGCTCCTTTCGGATGGCGGATGGCTGGGAGGGGCGGGCGGAGGATCAGGCCTCTTGGAAACGATAACCCACGCCCCGGACGGTTTCGATGGAATTTCCGTGCTCCCCGAGCTTTTCGCGCAGCCGCTTGATGTGGGTGTCGAGGGTGCGCGTCTGGATGAGGTCGCTGTAGCCCCAGACTTTCTTGAGGAGGTCGCCCCGCTCCTGGGTGATGCCGGGCGATTCGATCATGCTGAGGAGGAGCTTGAATTCGGTCGCGGTGAGCTCGATGGCGCGGCCCTCTAGGTGGAGCTTGAGGGCGTTCTTGTCGAGGCTGAAGGGGCCGGACTCGACGACGCTGGCGCCTTGGTTCGGGTTCGTGCGCCGGAGGAGGTTGCGGACGCGCAGCATCAGCTCGCGCGGGCTGAAGGGCTT
>DDTJ01000092.1 GCA_002344525.1 Akkermansiaceae bacterium UBA2367 | reverse complement strand
GTCCAAAAATCCGTTGCATCTCATTCGTCGCCGTCCGTGTCGAACCGCGAATACATTCCGACCAGCTCCACTTGCGGGGTGATGAAGAGGCTCGGCGTCAGGGTGAACCCGTTGGCCTTCCGATGCTGGCCCCCGTTGGCAAGATCCCGGTCGTACTCGGCAAAGGCTCCGGTCGCCGTGAAATTAAACCACCCGTGATGATAGTTGAGGAAAGGCGAGAAGGCCGTCGCCCCGGTGATGCCGTCCCCGCTCCGTGCGCGGAAAGTCGGGATGTCGGCGAAGTCGGCCCCGAAATCGAAGGTTCCGATGTCGGTGCGGAGTTCATTGTGGATCCGGAAATAGCAGGAGGGATCGGGCCATCGTTCGCCCAAGCCGCCTAGATCGTCCGACCAAGGGGCGTTGACCGCCTCGCGGGGATTGGCCATGGCGAATTCGTAGTGGAAATCGTAGCGGTTGACCGGTCCGCTGGGATTGGAGTACAGCTCGGAGAAGGTGCCTTTGGCGGCGACGCGCCAGTGGCTCCGGCCGATCTGGTCGCCGCCGAGGCGTCCCAGGGCGCGGGTGGCCACGGAGCGTTCGATCGTTTTCAGACGGGCGCTGCCGGTCGTCTCCTCCCAGCCGAGGGGCACTTTGTCGAGGCCCGCGTACAGCGAGAACGGCTCGAACAAATCCCATCCCAGATTGGCCTCGAAGAGCCGGACGGCGTTGTCGCTGGAATTCAGCTCCTCCGTGAACTGGAACGCGCCGCCGAGATTGAATCCCCAGCCCAGATCGCGATCCGCCGAAAGACGGATGCGCCGGGCGAACCAGAAGTCGGTGTCGGCCGGGTCGTCGGGATCCGGCGTGGTTCCACCGGCGCTCGCGGTCTCCGCATGGTCGTATTGGAGCATCACGAGCGCCCGGAGATTGATGAAGTCGAGCGCATCGCCGAGGGGGGTGCCCCGCAGCGTGTCGCGGTAGGGGCGGGGGCTGTCGGCGAAGGCGAGGGAGGGGTTGTCGAGCAGATGGTCGCCGAAGTTCCACCGGAAACCGCCGTAGATGCCGTAGGTGATGGTGTCCGTGTCGATGAGCTGGGCCTCGTATTGGACGAAGGCGGAGGCATGGTTGCTGAACGCGGCGTGGAGCCCGCCGCCGACCACGGCATAGCCCGACGATCTCCCCGGGGTGGTGATGCCGAGGCTCCCGGAACTGTCGAGGAGGCCGGAACGGATATCGCGGGAGCCGTCGAGGAACTCCTGGCGGTATTCGGCGAACACCTCCGGTCGCAGGGAGAACCCTTGGCCCGGGATCGTGTAGCCAACCCTCACGCCGATCCCTCCCTGAAGGCTGTCGGCGGTCATGTCGTTGAAGACTTGCGAAATCGGGGCGCCGGATTCCGCAAATCCATTGATCGCGAGGCGGTTGTATTGGAGGAAGGTGGTGGGGGTGATGTCGAGCCCCCCCTTTCGGAGGGTGGTCGCTCCTTGCAGAATCAGCCCCAGTTGGTCGCCTTCGGGACGGGAGCGGGCGGTCCCGAGAGGGCTGTAGCGTTCCATATCGAAGGAATGATGGAGATACTGGATCCCGGCGGTGATGTTCCCCTTCGGCAGCAGCAGGGAACCCATCGCCCCGACGGCGAGGGTATCCGCGTCGGCCCATCCCCTTCCCAAGTCGAAGTGGGTGCGCGTGTGCTCGTAGGAGCTGAAGATCCCGCCCGCGAAACCGTCGGAAAAGACCCGGTCGGCACCGAAGATGAACGCCTGTCCGCTGGAGTCGAATCCGCCCAACTCGGCGGTGCGGGCTTGGCTGCCCCGTTGGATCCTCAGATCGCTGAACAGGTTCCAGTCGGTTCCCGCTTGGCTGGAATCCTGGCGGCCGTCCAAGGGGCGGACGCCGAGTGAGTCCCGCAATCCAAAGCGGTTCTGGAGGTGGGGCGCGTAGCGAGTGATCGAGCGGAGCTGCTCCTGGCCGTGGAACAAGGCGGTGTCCATCATCCCCCCGTATTCCTCGCCGGCGACGGCCTCGTAGAAGGCGGCGATCTCCGCGTCGGTGGTGGAATTGAGCGCTTGGCCTCGCAGCAGCGAAAGGGAGGGGCTGGCGGCGGCGTTGTTCAGGTAGTCGGCGACCGCGGCCTGGATTCCGTTGAATCCGAAAACGCCGAATCCGGCATAGTCCACATTGGCGACGAGCTTCAGGAGGTTCGGGTCCGACGTGTCGAGACTCAACTGCATCAAGCCGGTGCTCTGGACGGTCGCGCCATTGTCCGTCACGCCGCCGCTGGTCTGGATGAGGTCGTAAGTGCTCACGCCACCCGCGGGACCGGTGGAGAACTGCGTCGCGATGATGGACCCTGCGGCCAGTGTCGCGGTCGTCGCCGAGACGGTTCCGAGCTGCAACGGGGAGGCGATATCGAAGCTCAAGGTCGCACCGCTCTGGAGGTTGAAGGCGTTGGCCCCCAAGGTGGTGTTCTCCCCGAGGCGGAGGGTGGACTGCAAGACGTTCACATTCCCGGCAAATGCGGAGGCGTCGCCGCTCAGGAAGATCGTTCCGGATTGGACCGGATTCCCGCCGGTGCCTTGATTGATGTTGAGCGTCCCGCCCCCGGTGATCGGACCGCTGAACTCGAAGAGGGCTCCGTCCTCGCGCGAGCGGAAGTTCCCCGTTCCGGTGATGGAAACCGGGTTGGTGAGCGTCGTATGGCCGAGATCGGTATGCTCGATGCTGTTGGCGATACCCGTGATGTTGATCGGGGCGTTGCCCCCGGCACCGAGCGAATAGGTGCGCGTCCCCGCCTGCCCGAAGCGGAGGTTGCCGCTATCACCGCCATCGGTAACCAGGTTGATGGCGCTCGTGTCCGTCGGGATCCCGGAGGTGTCGATGCGCAGCCTGCCATTTCTCACCTCGGTCGCCCCGGTGTAGGTCTTGGGCGTCCCGGTGAACCGGAGTTCGCCGCCACCTCTCTTAGACAGGTTCCCGCCAGTGATGTCCCCCTGCGCGTAGATCCGCGAGTCGCCGGGAGCATTGATCCTGCCGCCGGAGCCGCTGAGCTGGATGGTCTGCGTGATGACCGCGATGTCGTCCTCGGTTCCCGAAAACTGCCGGAGCGTTCCGCCGTTGCTGAGGATGATCGAGCCAGTGCCGAGCTGCCAAGTGTTGGTGCCGGTCAGATTGAGCTGGAGCGTACTGTCCGATGATTCGACGAGGACGCTTGATGCGGAGGAGACGGCGTCGAGGTGGGAGAGCCTCAACTCTCCGTTGGTGATGGAGATTCCCCCAGCCAGCGGATTGCTCGTGGTCAGGTCGAGGACGCCGCCGCCGCGCTTCTCGAGCGTTCCCGACCCGGAGATCGGTCCGGTGAGCGTGAGGACGCTCGAACCGCCTTGGACGAAAATCGCGGAGTTCGCCAACACGAGGAAGGGATTGACCACCGTCGCGTTCACTCCCTGGGTTCTGAAAGCACCATTACTCGGGTTTCCGCCGTTCAGAGTGATGAGTTGAGCGGCATTGTTGCCGAAGGTATAGATGCCCGCGCCAGTGATTCGCAATTCTCCATTGGCACCCGATATCACGATGCCCGACGGGTCCGACATCGCATTCCCGGCTGCCGGATTGGCGACAGGCTGCTGGTTGGTGACATTGATCTGGGCGTAGACTGACGAAATGCAGCCCCCCACCAGCGCGGCCAAGAGCAGACATAAACGCAACGCTCGGAACGCGGAGGGGCGATGATTGGATGGAATCGACATTTTCCCATCCATTAGTCCGGTCCGTATCGAAACCGACAATGGTATAATGTGACGATTTCGTCGAGTTTTTCGATATGTCGGAAGCGTGTTTCGAAATCGTCACACGCAGAGGCAAGGTTGGGGCTTGCCCAAATTGACGAGTCGGACTTCAGGTGGAAGGTATGGGTATATTCTCTTTCGGAAATGGTTCCGCTGGCTTCGGGGCGGCACTGCTGACCTTGTTCCTTTTTGTTCCCGCCGAACGGTGCGTCGGCGGTCCCGGCACCGTCTCCCGAGGCAACCCGCAGGCCGTCTACTATACTTTCAAAGGCGGCAAAGGCGGCGGGGTGGCCGTCGCCAACGTGGACCGATCAAGCGGTCGCATCCTCTCCCAAGAAGTCCTCGCCGAGAGTCCCTCCTTCCTCCGTCCGCACAAACTCAAAGTCTCCGAGTCGGGGCGCTACCTCCTCGCGACATCGCCCCATGCGGCGCGGCACAACCTGCTCCTCGTCGATCTCGCCCACCAGACGCATCAGTTCCTCTCGGTGGACCGGATGCCGGACGATCTCGCCGCTTGGGAGGATTGCTTCGTGGTGGGCGCCGAAGAACAGATGTGCTATATCGTGGATGCGGAGTCGGGCAAGGTGGCGCAGCGCTGGAACGGAAAGCATGAGTTGCGCTCGGACGGGCGCCGCATCGAGTACGTCGCGACGACCAGCGACGGCACGGCTTGGACGAGCTGGCAGAAGGACAGCGGCAGCGGCACGCGCAAAGGAAGCCGGGTTGTGACGATCAACATCGCCTCGGGCGAGACCATCGCCGATCTCCAAATGCCGCGTGCCATGCCCCAGCTTCATCTGGCGGACGCGAAGGAGCGCGGTCCTAATCCCGAGATCTGAGATGCAACGGATTTTTGGA
>DDTJ01000012.1:101528-164556 GCA_002344525.1 Akkermansiaceae bacterium UBA2367 | reverse complement strand
CCAAAAATCCGTTGCATCTCACTCATCCTCCGGTTTTTGAGTAGGAGGCATGAAAATGAGCAGGAGTAAGAGATAAGAGTAAGGAGTAAAGAGTAGGAGATTCTACCACCCCATCCCAACCCTCCATTCCTCCATCAACTCCGACGGAATCTCATCAAGAAACCGCGAGGGCCGCTGCAGCACCTCGCCGGTGAAGGAACCGTGCCAGAGCAGGGGATAGGTCAGATAAAGCTCGTCCCTCGCCCGGGTCACGGCGACATAGAACAAACGGCGCTCCTCCTCCAGCCCTCGCTGGTCCTCGCCGTCTTCGTCGAGGACGCGGCTGTTGGGGAACATGCCGTCGGCGAGCCAGACGCAGAAGACGACCTTCCATTCGAGTCCCTTGGCTTGGTGGACGGAGCTGAGGCAGACCGACTCCTTGTCCTGAGCGGCGGTGGCCTCGACCGCGTCCTGCCCGGCGAGGAGGCTGAGCTGGGTGAGGAACTCGCCGAGGTCGTCGAAACGCTCGGCGTAGCGTTCAAGTTGGAGAAGGTCCTGCTTGCGATACTCGTAGTTCGTGAACTTGCCTTTCATGTAGTCCTCGTAGACCCCTTCGAGGATGGAGGGCATCATCTTCGCGGGGGGCTTGGGCCGACCGCCGAAATCGACCAGTTCGTCGAGGGTGTAGGCGAACTGTTCCCAGCCGGTCTTGGCCTTGGAGCCGACTTTGAATTTCAGCAGGATCTCCGAAAACGAGGTCACGGTCTCGGCGTCCTGCGCTCCGCTCGCGAGCCATTCGCGCCAGAGCTTGTCGGCGCCTTTGTTCCCCACGCCGGGGAGCATGCGGACGAGGCGCTTGAAGGCGACTTCGTCGCGGCGGTTGAAGACGAATTTCATGAAGGCGGCCGTGTCTTTGATGTGGGCCTGCTCGAAGAAGCGCAGGCCACTCGTGATGACGAAGGGGATGCCGCGTTTCGTCAGTTCGAGCTGGATCTCCATGGCGTGGAAATGGGCGCGGTAGAGCACGGCGATCTCGTTCAGCTCGACGCCCTCGTCGCGCAGCTCGAGGATGCGCTGGGCGACGAAGGCGGCTTGGGTGACGGGATCCTGCAAGGGGGCGAGGGCGGGACGCACCTGACGGTCGGGCCTGGCCGGGGCGAGGTTTTTGCGGAACTGCTTCGTGTTCGGCGCGATGGCGGCGTTGGCGAGGCTGAGGATCTCGGGGACGGAGCGGTAGTTCGTCTCGATGACGTATTTCCGGGCGCCCTCGTAGCGGTCGGGAAACTCAAGGATGTTGCGGAAGTCGGCCCCCCGCCAGGAGTAGATGGACTGGGCGTCGTCGCCGACGACCATGACGTTGTTCTGCGGCGCGGCGAGGAGGTCGATGAACTCGGCTTGGAGGAGGTTGGTGTCCTGGTATTCGTCGACGAGGATCCACTCGAACTGCCGCTGGTAGAGCTCCAGCAGCTCCTTCCGCTCGCGGAGGAGGCGGAGGGGCTTTTCGAGAAGGTCGTCGAAGTCCATCGAGTTCGTCTCGCGCTTCTTCCGCTCGTAGCGCTCCTGAAGGGACTCGATCTGCGGGACGAGGTGGTGGAAGTAGGGGTAGCGGTGGTGGACGATGTCCTCGATCGCCTCGCCCGTGTTCACCGCGAGGCTGAAGAGGTCGCCGAGGACTTCGGGCTTGGGGAAGCGCACCGCCTTCGTGTCGATGCCGCTCTCCTCGACGGTGCCGGCGAGGAGCTCCTTCTGGTCCTCGCGGTCCATGATGGTGAAGCCCGGCTCCCAGCCGATCTCGCGGGCGTGGCGGCGGAGGATGCGGTTGCCGATGGAGTGGAAGGTGCCGCCCCAGAGGTCGCGCGTGTCGAGGGGGACGAGTTCGCCGACGCGCTCCAGCATCTCGCGGGCGGCCTTGTTCGTAAAGGTGAGGAGGAGGATGTTCGACGGTCGGATGCCGTTGTCGAGGAGGTAGGCGACGCGGTAGGTGAGGGTGCGCGTCTTGCCGCTGCCAGCCCCGGCGATGACGAGGGAGGGGCCGGGCGGGGCGGTCACGGCGGCGAACTGGCTTTCGTTCAGTTCGGCGGCGTAGTCGATCCCCGATTTCGCGTGGACGGGGGTGCGGGTGACGGTGTACTCACGGGGCATCTTCCGATGACCTTAGGCCCGATCTGAGCCGATGCGCAATCGGCGAAATCCGAAATCCGAAGCTCGAAATCCGAAGTCCCGGCTTAGATGAAGTTGGAATTTTGACCACGGATCACACGAAACCACACGGATGGAGATCAAGAAAATTCGTGTCCATTGGTGGCCATCCGTGGTCCCAAACCTCAATTTAACGAAGCAGGCTTACCGGCTTCGGATTTCGGATTTCCGGCTTCGGGTTTCACCCCCCTCACATCTTCCGCGCGGCGGCTTCGGCGAGCTGGCTACGCTCGCCGCGCTCCAAGGTGACGTGCGAACTGCACGCCTCGTCGCGGAGACGCTCGCGAGTGTAGACAAGGCCATTGCTAAGTCGATCCACATAAGGGTTGTCGATCTGGGCGGGGTCGCCCACGAGGACGAGCTTCGACCCCCGCGCCATGCGCGTGACGATGGTCTTGGCCTCCAGCGGGGTGAGCTGCTGGGCCTCGTCGAGAATGAAGAAGCGGTTCGGGATGGAACGGCCGCGGATGTAGCAGAGGGCCTCGATTTCGATGAGTCCGGATTCGAGGAAGGGGTCGTAGCTGCGCTTGCCGCCACCGGGCGGGGGGAACTCGGGACCGCCTTTGCGAGTCTGCTTGCGCTTCGCCGCGCCCTGTTCGGGGGTGAGGAGGAATTCGAGGGCGTCGTAGACCGGTTTCAGCCAGGGATCGAGCTTCTCCTCCAGCGAGCCGGGGAGGAAGCCGAGGGTGTCGCCGAGGGGGATGACGGGGCGGCTCACGGTGACGCCGTTGTATTCGCCGTTGAAGGTCGCGTGCAGGGCGGCGGCCACGGCGAGGAGGGTCTTGCCCGTGCCGGCCGAGCCGTAGCAGGTCACGAGGGAGATCGCGGGATCGAGGAGGGCGTCGAGGAAGCATTGCTGGCCGAGGTTCAGGGGGCGGAGCGGCGCACCGCGCTGGATGCGGATCTGCTCGGGCAGGTTCAGCTTGTGGAAGTTCCCGTCCACGCCGATGCGGGCGGGCATGGTGCGCTTCTCCCCGGCTTTGAGAAGGACGTATTCGTTCGGGCCGGAGCGGCGGACGTGCGGGGGCAGGTCGAGCCCACCGGTGCTGGCGAAGCGCTGCAAGTCGTTCGGCTTGACCTCCACGACCATGGGCGAGGCCGCGCCGACGCGGGCGCTGTCTACTTTGTCGTTTTGGTAGTCCTCGCAGGGGATGCCGATGGCGTGGGCCTTGAGCTGGAGGTTGAGATCCTTCGTGACGAGAACGGTCGGGGCGCTGTTTTTCTCCGCGATGAGCCGGGTGCAGATGAGGATGCGGTTGTCGTTCGTCTCCTGCCCGCGGAAGACCTCGATCAACTCCTCGACTGCGGCGCTGCGGTGGCCCTCCGTTGGCTGGGCCGGGACGAGTCGGACGGAACCGCCCCCGCGATTGGGAATGCCGAGGGTGGCGTTCTCGGGATGCTTCGAGAAGAGGGCGGCGAGCTTGCGGTGGGCGTTGCGGGCGTTCGCGCCGCGCTCGGATTGCTCGTTCTTGAACTTGTCGAGTTCGCAGAGCACTTCGAGGGGGATGCAGACGTGATTGTCGCCGAAGCGGTCGAGGCAGTCCGGATCATGCAGGAGCACGTTCGTGTCGAGGACGAAGTTCTTTCCGAGGGTCGAGGGGGCTTTCAGGCCGTTGCCGTAGACGGGGCGTCGTTTCGCTTTCTCTCGACCGGAGCGCCCGTTCTGGATCGCGAACATCTCGGATTGGCGGATTCCGTTCGGAAGGGGGCCAACTCCCACCTCGGATGGTAGATCGGTCATAAGCTCGTGGAAGTGAAACCTTTCAGGTCGATGCGCGACGGATAAGCCAGATTCTGGCCAGATTCGTTCGGAATGTCAAAGTTTTAAGGGAAACAAAATATTTACCTTGGGAGGAGTAGCGCCCGTCTGAGGTTTCTCGACGACCAAGGGGCGGCGCGTCAAACGGCGCGAAGCGTGGCAGGGACGGCTGGCCAGCCGCCCGCCGGAAAGATGGTCGCAAGCCCCAAGAGGCGGAGGAGCGAGCCGCGCGTCCCTGCCAAAGCTCCTCGGATGTTTAAGGAGTCGAGCCTTAACCGAGCGCTATTCCTCCCAGCGACTCCCGGAAGCTCTCGAACTCCGCCTCGTCCATTTCGACGAGGTGCTTTGCCTCGGGAAAACGGCCCTCGTTCACGTCGGCGACATACTCGCGGAAGGCGGCGACGCGCTCCTCCTGGAGGCGGCGGTATTCGGCGAGGAAGTTTCGGTAGGCTTTGGCGTGACGGGGGAGGCGCTCGTCGTATTCGCCGAGGAGGTCGTCGGAGAAAAGGAACTGCGTGTCGCAGCCGGTGCCCGAACCGAGGGACATGAGGAGGAGGCTGGTGTTCGCCGAGAGGAAGCGGGCGAGGCGGTGCGGCACCACTTCCAGTTCGGCAGCGTAGGCCCCGGCGTTCTCCAGCTCCTTCATCCTCCCGTAGAGGATGCGGGCCTCGGCGGCGGTCTTCCCGATGGCGCGGTAGCCGGTCCAAGTGACGTGGCGAGGAACGAGTCCGAGATGCCCGACCACAGGGATGCCTTCCCGCGCCATTCCCTCGATGATCCAAGGGCTGGCCGAGCAATAGACCGAGCTGGCTCCCAGTTCGAGGGCGCGGAAGCCGATGCGGATCGCCTCCTCGCACGAGGCGAGGCCATGCGGGGTCGAGCCGGAAAGGAAGCTCTCCGGCGCGGCGGCGGCAAGGAGGGGCAGGCGTGCTTGAGCTTCGGGAGAGTCGAAGGGGCAGCTCATCAGATCCACCCCGGCGGCCTCGGCGGCGGCGGCTTCCTCCGGAGACTTCACATGGATGTGGGTGAGGGCGCGCCGACCTTTGAGCTGTCGCAGTTCGTGGACGGTGTATTTCTTACGGGGGCGGAGCATGGAAGGGAAGTAAAAGGGGAAAGGGGAAAAGTAAAAGGTAAAGAGCGAAGCAGGATGGTGTCTGGCGAGAGGCGGGGGAGGGGAGGGGGCTGAGTCCAAGGTCGATGCGCCGTCACTGCTCCTCCACAGCCGGTTCGGTGGCCTCTTCTTGGCTTGGTTCCTGGGAGTCACCCTCTCCCTCCGTCTGCTGGCGGAGGGCCCGCAGACGGCGGCGCAGATCGTCCTCGTCCTCGCCGCTGTTGCCGCCAATCAAGCCGGGTTCCTCCACCACGGGGGCGCGGTTGAAGCTGTAGACGCTCTCCCCGTTCGGGCCATACTGGTGGTAGCCGCGGTAACGGATGCTGCCCACCACCGGGGAGGTCTGCTTCCGCTCCTGAGCGTCCACCTCTTCGTGGAAGGTCCGGTCTTCAGGGGGGATGGGATTGTTCCCTCCGGGGCCGGGTCCAGGACCTGGGCCGGGACCTGGTCCTGGACCGGGATTCACGATCACCGGCTCGCCAGACACGATGGTGTCGTAGTAGAAGGCGTAGTTCCCGAGCGCCGTCGGTGTCTCCCCGTCGCCGAGGCCGGGACCGCGCTCGCCGGGAGTACCGATTTCGTTCCCGTCCTCGTCCTCGATCCGGTTGGTGTACTCGTCCAGCCGCTGGTCCCACTGGGGATCGTCGACTCCCCCGTCGTAGGCCTCGCCGTTGATCAAGGCCCCGGCCTCGACTTGGTTGTTCCCACGGCGCGGCAGGTAGAACCTCACTTGCGTGCCGCTGAACTCGCCGCCCGCGTCCGCGGTCAAGCTGCGACCGGAGGGATTGGCGGGATCGCTCCAGCTCGCCCCGATGAAGGTCGAGGAATTGGGATCCAAGGTCGCGAGCGACCCGACGTAGACGTGCCCCACCAAGGCCCCCGCTATCGTGAAATCGGTCCCGGCGGTGACCTCGATGTCCCCGGCCCTCGTCCCCGTTCCGTTCGAGAGGTCGTCCCCGTGCCCGATCTTCGCGTATCCGCCGGGGTTGGCGCTCGTGGCGACCAGTTCGATGCTGCCGTCGACGGACACCGAGATGAGGCCGGACATGGCCCCGTCGGTGGAGTAGCCGCCGTGCCCGACTTGGACGCCGCCGCCAGCGCCGGCCACGGCTCGCATGTCCCCGTCCACCGTCACCTCGATCCCGCCGCCGATGTTTGTGACGGTCGCGTGGGGGCCGCCATGCCCGATCTGGGCGTTGGCGAGCGGCCCGTCCCCGCCGAGCAGGTCGAGATCCCCGCCGGAGACCACCGTGATCTCCCCGGAGAGGCTCGGCACCGCCGTCCCGGAGGCGCGGTGGCCGATCTGCGCGTAGGCGTTGAAGACGGGACCGCCCTTCAGCGAGACGCCGCCCTCCTTGGCCTTGACCGTGATGTCGCCAGTCGGCGAAACTCCGGCAGTGGGGGTGGAACCGATCTGAGCGTGGTGTCCTGCGGTGCTGGTGATCACCTCCACGGCGTGACCGAGGGCCGTCGTGTCCCCGCGGGCTGAGCCCAAGGAGACATGGGCAGTCTGCGAGCCGCCGCCGATGACGACCTTGCCGCCGTTGTTGCCCCACGAAGTCTCATCGGCGAGCACGTCGGCAAGCTCCAGCCTGAGGTCAGTGATGACCGGGGCCGTTCCAGCGACCGGATATTGCTCCACCAAGCCGGTGATCCCGTCCCAGCCCGCGACGGCGTTGATCGCTCCGTCTCCCGAGTTGCGGATGGTGGTGGACATGCGGATGTCGCCGCCGGCGAAGAGGTCGATGCTGCCCGCCGACGAGACGAGGGCGGCGGTGCCGTTGAGGAGCAGATCCCCGTTCAGGATGCCGATGTCGATGGAGCCGTTCGGGGCCATCCGGTGGATCATGTCGGTCAGTCCGTAGGAGGCGGCGGCGTTGTCCAGGGTCTCCGTGATCAGGGCGAAGCCGGTGCTGCCGGCCGTCGCGCCCGTCCCGCTGTGCCCGAGGATGGCACGGCCTGTCCGGTCCACCAGCTTGGTCTCGCCAACCGTGCGGATCCAGACATCGCCCGACAGAGTTCCCGCGAATCCCCGCGCGCCGTGCCCGATGACCGCGTCGGAGCTGGTCGCCGAGGTGCCGCCCAGCAGGCTGATGTCTCCGGCGCTATGGACGCGGATGTTGCCGCTGTGGTTGGCGGCAGTCCCCAGTCCGAGATTGCCGATCTGGGAGAAGGTGTAGATGGCCGAACCCGCCTCCATCGAAAGGCCGCCCACGCCGGTCCGCACATCCACATCGCCCTGCGTCGCGCCGAGGGTGACGCGACCGCCGCCCGTCTGGCCACCGCCGTTGCCGATCAGAGTGCTCGCACCGGCACCGCTGCCGGAGCGCATCAGGATGGAGCCGGCCTCCACATGGACGTTCCCGATCTTGTCGCCGTCGGTGCCGTTGCCCCCGAGTCCGACCATGGCGAAGCCGTTGGAGCCGACTCCTCCGAAGAGGGCAAGCGGCCCTGCGGCGATCACGGTGGTGTCGCCGCGATGGACGTTCGAGGCCACTCCGCCGGAGATGAGGCCGCCGGCACCGATCTTGGCGAAGGCCTGTGCGCCCGACAGGGTTGCATCGACGACGACACCCCCTGTGGTGGCGATCACGGTGGTGTCGCCAGTGAGCAATCCGCCTTCCTGCTGCGACGTGTCTCCCGCGATGCCGCTGCCGATCCCGAGGAGGCTGAAGGCCCCGGCCCCGGCTCCCGTGGCCACCTTCACGGAATCGCCCGCCACCACGACCTCGCCGGACTTGGCCCCGTTGACGCCGAGGCCGCCGCTGCCGATGTGGGTGAAGGCGTCCTGCGCGCTGCCGGACTGCATCTCGACCGCGCCGCCGCCGGTCACCATTCCCGAGACGGGGTCGTAGTTGACGTAGACCGATCCGGCGATGGCTCCGTCGGTGTTGTAGCCGCCGTTCCCGATCTTGGCGAAGTTGCGGGTGCCCGCGTCCGCGCCCCGCAGCAGGATGCCCGCCTGCGAGGAGACCGAGAGGCGGTCGGCGAGGACTCCGTGGCTGGCGGCGTTGTTGCGTCCGCCGTGGCCGATCATGGCGTAGGTGTCGGTGCTGGTTCCGGCCTTCACATCGAGACGCCCTTGGGAATGCACGTCGATGCTGCCCGAGGTGGCTCCGCCCGCCTCGCTGCCGCCGTGGCCGATGGTGGCGGCGGCCCTCAGACCGGTGCCGCCTTGCAGGGTGAAGTTGGAGGCGGCGGCGCCTGCCGCGTGACGCACCGAGATCGCGCCGGCGTTCGTGCCGCGATGCCCGTTGCCGCCGTGGCCGATCTGGACGTAGGAATCCTCCCCGCTGCCGCCGGTCATGTTCAGGCTGCCGTGCAGGGTCAGGTCGATGGCTCCGTTGGTCGCGTAGGCGCTGTTGTCGCCGCCGTGGCCGATCAACGAATAGCTGTCGGTCCCGGAGCCGCCGCTCATGCTCAGGTTCCCCAGGATGGTGGCGGTGATCGCTCCGGTGATCGTGCCCGCCGTGCCGAGACGGTTGCCGCCTTCGCCCCCATGACCGATCTGGGTGTAGGCGTCGATGAGACCGCCGCTGCTCATGGTGAGGTGGTGGACCCGGCCGATGGTGATGTCGCCGGACTTGCTTCCGAAATCGGCGTTGCCATCGCTCCTCGCCCCTCCGTGGCCGATCTGGGCGTGTCCGTTCTGCGCGGTGGAGGTCAGGGTCAGGTTGCCGCTCCCGGCGGTGAAGGCGGAGTCGGTGTTGATGGCGATGTTCGAATCGTTCACCACGAGGGCCATGGTGTTGAACCCGCCGTGGCCGATCTGGGCGGCGTTCTCGGCCGCGGTGCCGGATTTCACGTCGATGTTGCCGACGACGTCGATCTGGATGTGGGAATCCTGCACGGTGCCGGACATCGAGACGCCGCCGTGTCCGATCTGGGCGAAGGTGTTGGCTCCGGTGCTGGCATTGCCGGTCTTGTTGATCCCGACGAACAGGTTCCCGCCCACCTTCATCTGGATCTCGGTGTTGAAGGTGGAGCTGCCGACATTGAAGCCGCCGTGGCCGATCTGGGCGATGGCGTTGGTTCCGTCGGTGCCGAAGCCCTCCACGGTCACGTCGCCGGATGCGACGATCTCGATCACGTCGCCGGCGGCACCCCGGATCGCCCCGCCGTATTGGAAGCCGCCGTGGCCGATCATGGCATGGGCACCGGCGTTGCCGCTCTTCACCGTCACCGCGCCCACGTCGAACAGGCGGATCGAGCCGGTGGCGTTCCCCATGTTGCCGGCGGCGGTGCCGCTGTCGCCGCCGTGGCCGATCTGGGTGTAGCCGAACTGGTTCTTCGCCTCCAGCGAGACGAGGTTGGCGCGACCGATGACGATGTCGCCGCTCTTGTTCCCGCTGCGGTTGCGGCCGCCGTGCCCGATCTGGGCGGAGGCCCCCTGCACGCTGCCGCCTCCGTCGAGCAGGATGTCCCCGCCTCCGGCGGCGGCTCCCGCGACGGGATCGTAGTTCAGGTAGATGCTGCCGCTCAAGGTCCCGCTGCCGTCGTAGCCGCCATTGCCGATCTGGGCGTAGGCGCCGTAGTCGGTGGCGCCCGAGGTGGTGCCCGCCTTCAGCGAAATGCCTTGGGCCGCGATCACCACGGTGCGGTCCGTCGCGAGACCGTGGTTGGCCACGCTGCTCCTGCCGCCGTGACCGATCTGGGCGTAGGCGTTCAAGTCCGCGACGACCCCCGCCGGGGATCCCCCGTTCACCTGCACCTGCCCCTGCGAGCGCACCGCGATGTTTCCGTCGGTGTTCCCCGTGGTGCCGCGTCCGCCGTGGCCAATCTGGGCGTAGGCATCCGCCGTGACCCCGCCTCGAACCGTCACCGCTCCGGCGGCGTTCGACGCGCTCCCGATGGCGATGTCGCCGCTTTTCGTCCCACCGAGGCCGTAGCCGCCATGGCCGATCTGTGTGTAGGCCCGGATCCCGGCGCTGGTCGCGGCATTGAGAAGGACGTCGCCCGGAGCGCAGAAGCTGATGGCGATGTCCGCATCGATCGCGGAGGCGGTCGCCCCGGTGCCGCCGTGCCCGATCTGGGCGTAGGCGTTCGCGGCTCCGGAGTTGAGCGTCAGCCCGCCCTCCTTCACGCGGATGGCGATGTCGCCGGTGATCGCGCTGCCGTTGCCATGGAAGCCGAGCTGCGTGGCGGCGGCGATCGAATTCAGCGCCAACCCGTAGCCGGCCACCGAGGTGAGCCCCTGCCGGCTGCCCACCCGCACCGCGTTGCTCTGGCCCGCGCCTCCGAGGGTGACGGTCTTGGCGTTGTTGCCGGTTGTGGCGCAATTGGTGAAGTCCACCGTCACGCCGCCCGCCGCGATCACCGGATCGCAGTAGCCCGTGCCGTTGAAGGTCACGCTGCCGCCGGCCGAACCCACCCCGTTCCATCCCGCCACGAGGGTCACGCTGCCGCTGCCCGCGTTCTGGTAGCCGCTCAGCATGGTGATATTGCCGCCGGTCATCATGCGGAAGCCGTCCGAGGTGTTGACGCTGCGGTTCCGGTTCGTGCCGATGCTGATGTCGAGGTCGTTGGAGAAGGCGAAATTGACCGGGGCGCTGGCAAAGTTGCCGTTGGCCATCGTCGGGACGCCGCGCAGGGCGTTGTTGATGTCCGCCGTGTTCGTCTGGTCGCGGAAGGTGGCCCCGCCGTTCGCGATGAGCTGGAATCCGTTGCCGCCGAGGTAGTTCCCCGCGCTCAAGGCCCCGCTGCTGAGGTGGGTGATGCTGGTGTTCACCCCGATGGTTTCGATCTTGCCGTCGGCGAAAATGTGGATGCCGCCTTGGCGGGTGCCGGTGGACAAGCCGCCGCTCTCGCCATGGCCGATCATCGCGGCGGAATAGACCTGCTCCGTCCCGCCGACCAAGGTGACCGAGCCTCCGTTCATCGAGACGACGGAGATGTCGCCGCTCATCGCCCCGTTGCTGTAGACCCCGCCGTGGCCGATCTGGGCGAAGCGGCTCGCGGCGCTGGTCAGGGCGCCGCGCAGCTCGATCCCGCCGCCGAGCGCGGCCTTGGTCCCCGAAACCACATTGATGGAGCCGTTGTGAACGCCGTTCACCATCCGCCCGCCGTGGCCGATCTGGGCGTGGCCGCCGAAGCCGCCTGCGGCGGTGCTCACGCCGAGGGAGATTTTTCCGCCCACATCGACGCAGATGGAGCCGTCGGCGGAGACGTTCGTGGCCGAATCGAAGCTCGCGCCATGCCCGATCTGGGCGTAGGCGAACTGCTGCACGCCACCCTGCAGGCTCAGGTCGCCATCCGTCACGCTGACCTTGATGTCCCCGGTCTTGTCGCCGGCATTGAGCCTGCCGCCGTGGCCGATGCGGGCGTGGCTCGAATGACCGCCGCCGGCCTCCAGGGAAAGGCCCGTGCCCGCCGTGACCGTGACCTTGCCGCCCGCCGTGCCCGAACTCCCCACATGCCCGATCTGGGCGTAGGCGTCCTGCCCTCCCGCTCCGTTCAGGTCCACCCGCTGCGCCGCCGTCACAGTGACGTCGCCAGCCTTGGTGCTGGCGGAGGTGCGCCCCCCGTGCCCGATCTGCGCGTAGGTGTTCGTGCTCGACCCGCCTGCCAAGGCCACGCTTCCGCCCGTCGATCTCACGGTGACGGTCGAGGCGGGGTCGATCCCGCCGATGAAACCGTATCCGCCGTGGCCGATCTGGGCGAAGGTGTCGAGAGCGCTCCCGCCGGAGACGTTCACGTTGCCGCCCGCCGTCAGGAGGATCGTGCCGCCGAGGTCGTCCCGGCTCTGCCAGCCGCCGTGGCCGACCTGCGCCGAGGCGTAGGAGGCCGCCCCCCCGGCCACGGTGATGGCGCCACCCGCCTCCAGTTCGATGTTCCCGATTTTCGCTCCGCCGGGATCGGTCTCCGCCGTCCCGTGCTGGGCCGTGCCGCCGTGGCCGATCTTGGCCAAGGCGTAGTTGCCGCCGGTGCCGCCGCGCACTTCGATCTCGCCGGCGGTTTTCACGACGATGCTGCCGCTGTGGGACCCCGGGGCACGCTCCCCACCGTGACCGATCTGAGCGATCCCGTCCGTGTTGTTCCCGCCCAGCACCCGCACATTGGCCGCGCGGAAAATGTCGATGCTGCCGGTGGCGCTGTTGTCGCCGAGTCCCCGGTTGGTGTCCGTCCGGGTGCCACCGTGGCCGATGAAGGCGTAGCTGTTGGTCCCCCCACCCCGCACGGCCACGTCGCCGGTGCCGTCGCCGACGCGGCTGTTGATGAGGAGGTTTGAGGAAGCCACGGTGAAGGAAAGGGCGTTGAACCCGCCATGGCCGATCTGGGCGAAGGAGTTGTCGGTGCCACCCGCCTGCACGGTGAGGGCGCCGACCGCGTTGACCGTCACCGCCGAGGCCGTGACCTGCCCGCCGGCTCCCTGCCCGCCGTGCCCGATCTGGGCGCTGCGTCCCAAGCCGCCGCTGCCGCCGACCAGCTCCACGTTGCCGGCGGACGCGACCGTCACCGCCGCGTCGGAAACCGCGCCGACCATCGACACGCCTCCATGACCGATCTGGGTGGCGACCTCGATGCCGGCGCCGGTGCCGGGAGACAGGATCACATCGCCCCCTGCCGTCACGCTGATCGTGCCGGTGAGGTCGCCGCGACTCTGCTGCCCGCCGTGCCCGACCTGCGCCGCAGAGTAGGCAGCCGTGCCCCCGGCCATGGTCACCTTGCCGCCTGCGTTCAGAGTGATGTTCCCGCTCTTGGTCCCGCTCGGGTCGGTTGCCCCGGCACCCCGGTTCGCCACTCCGCCGTGGCCGATCTTGCCGATGGCGAAGTTGCCGCCGGTGCCGCCGCGCACCTCGATCTCCCCGACAGTGGTCACGGTGATGTTGCCGCCGTGCGTACCGGTCGAGCGCTCCCCTCCGTGGCCGATCTGCGCGACGCCATCGGTATTGCTGCCGCCCAGCACCCGCACGTTGGCGGCGCGGAGGATCTCGATGTCGCCGCTGGCGCTGTTGTTGCCGGAACCCTGGTTGCCGTCCGTCCGGCTGCCTCCGTGGCCGATCATCGCGTGGGTGTTGGTGCCCCCGCCTTGGAGCACGATGTTTCCGGTCCCGGTGCCCGCCGCCTGGTTGATGCGGATGACGGAATCCACCGCCCGCAAGTTCAGGGCGTTGTGGCCGCCATGGCCGATCTGGGCCGCGCTCTCCTGCGCGCTTCCGCCGGTCAGGGCGATGCCGCCGACCATGTCGAGGAAAATGCCGGAGTTCGTGACCGCGCCCGACGCGGTGTTGCCGCCGTGGCCGATCATCGCATGGGTGTTCTGGCCTCCGCCGTCGATGGTCGCGTTGCCGCTGCCGGAGAGGGTGATCGTCGCCCCGGTCACGGTCGTGCCGAAAGTGCTGTTGGCTCCGCCGTGGCCGATCTGCGCGTAGCCGTAGTTGGCGTTGCTCCCGCCGTTCAGGTCCAGATGCCTGAACCCGGTAATGGAGATCGCACCGTTGCGCGTGCCGCTGGTGGAGCGGCCCCCGTGGCCGATCTGCGCGTAGGCGCTCGTGCCGGTCGAGCCGTTCAGGATCACGTCGCCCGGCTCGCAGAAGGAGATCGTGATCGTCGCAGCCGTAGTGGTGTTCCCCGCCGTCGAACCGAGGCCACCGTGGCCGATCTGGGTGTAGGAGCCGGTCTGGCTGCCGGAGTTCAGTGTCAGCCCGCCCGCCTTCAACCTCACGTCGATGGCCCCGCTGGCGTCGCCGCCGCCGTTGCCATGGAAGCCGAGCTGCGTGCCGGTGTTCGCGGTCGAGGTGCTGCTGTTCAGGGTCAGACCGTATCCGGCCACCGAGGTGACCCCCTGCCGACTGCCCACCCGCACCGCGTTGGTCTGGTTGGTGGCCCCGAGGGTGACGGTCTTTCCATTGTTGCCCGTCACCACGCAGTTGGTGAAATCCACCGCCACGCCGCCCGCCGCGATCACCGGGTCGCAGTAGCCCGTGCCGTTGAAGGTCACGCTGCCGCCAGCCGAGCCAACCCCGTTCCAGCCCGCCACGAGGGTCACGCTGCCGCTGCCGGAGTTCTGGTAGCCGCTCAGCATGGTGATGCTGCCGCCGGCCATCATGCGGAAGCCGTCGGCAGTATTGACGTTGCGGTTCTTGCCCGCGCCGATGCTGATGTCGATGGCGTTGGAGAAGGCGAAATTCACCGGCCCCGTGCCGAAGTTGCCGTTGGCCATCGTCGGGACGCCGCGCAGGGCGTTGTTGAGGTCCGCCGTATTCGCTTGGTCGCGGAAGGTGGCCCCTCCGTTCGCGATGAGCTGGAAGCCGTTGCCGCCGAGGTAGTCCGCCGCGTTCAGGGTGGCGGTGTTGCCGGTGATGTGGGTGACGCTGGTGTAGGCCCCGATGGTCTCGATCTTGTTGTCGGCGAAAATGTGGATGCCGCCCTTGCGGGTGCCGGTGGATGAAGTCCCACTCTCGCCGTGGCCGATCATCGCGGCGGAATGGATCTGCTCCGTCCCGCCGACCAAGGTGACCGAGCCTCCGTTCAACGAGACGACGGAGATGTCGCCGTCCATCGCCCCGCCGCTGTAGACCCCGCCGTGGCCGATCTGGGCGAAGCGGCTCGCGATGCTGGTGTAGGCGCCGCGTAGATCGATCCCGCCGCCGAGCGTGGCGTTGGTCCCCGACACCACATTGATGCTGCCGGTATGGTTTCCGATCATCCTCCGGGCACCGTGGCCGATCTGGGCGTGGCCTCCCGCGCTTCCGCCGGCGGTGCTCACGCCGAGGGAGATTTTTCCAGCCACATCGACGCAGATGGAGCCGTCGGCATTCAGGGCCGTGTCCGTCTCGAAAGTCGCACCGTGTCCGATCTGGGCGTAGGCGTATTGGCCGTTCATGCCTTGCAGATGGAGATTGCCGCCGGTCACGCTGACCTTGATGTCCCCGGTCTTGTCGCCGGTGTTGAGTCTGCCGCCGTGGCCGATGCGGGCGTGGCTCCAGTTGCCGGCGCCGGCCTCGAGGCGGAGGGTGTCTGCGGAACTCACGGTCACCGCGCCGGTGACGTTGCCGCTGCTCTCGTGACCGCCGTGCCCGATCTGGGCGTGCGAGGCGACGCCGACGCCTCTCAGGGTCAGCAAGCCGCCGGACTGGACGGTCACTGGCGAGGCCGTGACCTCCCCCTGTCTCGACCGTCCCCCGTGGCCGATCTGGGCGTAGGCATGGGAGGAGCTGCCGCCGGTGAGGCTGATGTCAGAGGTGGCCGTCACGGACACGAGTCCGCTGATGGGCGCGTTGCTGTAGGAGCCACCATTGCCGATCTGGACGTAGCGGTTCTCCAGATTGCCGCCGGTCATCGCCACCGCGCCGCCGATGTTCACATCGACCTCGCCGGTGATGCCGCTGGAGGTGAAGCCCCGGCCTCCCGCGCCAATCTGGACGTAGTCGGCGTTGTTGGCGTTCATCGTCAGGCCACCTCCGACCGTGGTGACGCTGGTGTTGCTGGTGACAGTGTTCGCGGCCCCCCCGTTGAAGAACACGGCATTGCCGCCGCCGCCCGCGCCGATCTGGACGTAGTTCCGCACCGTGGAGGCGTTGCCTTCGGATTTCATCTCGATGCCCCCGGCAGTCGTGCTCACCGTCACATTGCCGTTGATCCTCCCCTGCCTGGGATTGCCGTCTCCGCCCGCAGTGACACCGCCGCCCTGCCCGATCTGGGCGTAGGCGGAGCGCAGGCCCGAGGTCATGCTGATGGAGGCCGCCGTCACGTTCACCGCGCCGTCCATGACGCCGTCCACGCCCGAACCCCCGATGCCGATCTGCGCATAGGTGTTGTCCCCCGTGCCGCCCTTCATCGTCAGGGCGCCGCTGGCGTTCACGAGGGTGGGGCCCGTCATGTTGCCGTCGGAGACGAGCCCGCCATTGCCGATCTGGACGTAGGCCTGGGTCGTGCCACCGCCCGTCATGCGGATCTGACCGGCGTCCGGGCCGACCACCCCCGAGCCGTTCGTCGTCACGGTGACGGTCCCGTTCAAAGTCCCGGTGGCAAACCTGCCGATGAAGGCCCCGCCATTTCCGATCTGGACGGAGCTGCCGCCGCCCTGCATGACGAGGCTGCCCCCGGTGACGGTGACATTGCCGGTCTTGGCCCCCTGGGCGCCCGATCCGCCCGCCCCGATCTGCGAGTTCATCGCGGCCCCCGTGCTGCCCAGGGTGATCAGGCCGGTGCCGGCCACGGTGGTGTGGCTGGTGATGCTGCCGGTGTTGGTGTGGCCTCCGTTCCCGATCTGGGCGTAGGTTCCGGTGCTGCCGCCGCCGTTGAGCGTCAAGCCTTGGAATCCCGTCACCGACACGTCGCCGTTGCGCGTGTTCGATCCCGTCTGCACCCCGCCGTGGCCGATCTGGGCGTAGGCGTTGCTCCCTGTGCCGCCTTGCAGAAGCACCGATCCCGGAGAACAGAAGACGACGTCGATCCTGGCGGTGTTGGTGACATCCAGCCCCACGGAATCGTAACCGCCGTGGCCGATCTGGGTGTAGGCCCCGGAGACCCCGCCCCGCATTTCGAGGCCGCCCGCGCCGACGCGCATCCCGATGGCACCGGTGATGGCGTCGCTGCCTGCCCCGTAGAAGCCGAGATGGGTGGCCGCGCCCCCCGGCACCGTGCCGGCGAGCAGCGTCACCGCGTGTCCGGCGAACTGGCTGGCCCCTGCCCGGCTGCCGACCCGCACGGCGCTGGTCTGCGTCGTCGCGCCGAAGGTCAGGGCTCCGCCGTTCGCGCCGAAGGAGCAACGGGCGAAATCCAGGGCCGCCCCGGCCATGAGGGGACCGCCCGCCGAGACGACATCGACGGTGCCGTTCCCCAGCACGTCCATGTCGCCGGTCCAGCCCGCGCCGAGCCAGACGCCACCCGTCCCGGCATTCTGGTAGCTCCGCCGCATGGTGATGCCGCCGCCGGTCAGCAGGTAGAAATGCTCCGCGTTGTTCAGCGCCACGTCCGCGCCAGTCAGCGTCAGGTTGATGTTGTTGGAGAAGGCCACCTGCACCGGGCCATTGCCCAGATTGCCGTTGACCATCGTCTCGACCCCGGTCAGCGCGTCGTCGTGGAAGTTGAGGTTCGCATTGCCGATCACTTGGACGCCGTCGCCGCCAAGGGCGTAGTTCGCCGCCGCGAGTCCCGCGCCGCTCTGGTGGAAGAGGCGGGTGCCGGCACCGGCGCTCACCGTGTTGCTGGCAAAGAGGTGAATCCCGCCTTGGCGGGTGCCCGCCGAGTCCGTCCGCGAGCCGTGCCCGGTCATCGCGTAGGTCTGGGTACCGGAGCCGCTGGTCAGGGTGAGGTTGCCCGATTGGGCGGCCACGCGGACATCTCCCGACATCGTCCCGCTGCTGGCATCGCCGCCGTGGCCGATCTGCGTGTAGCCTTGGGCACCGGTGCGGCCCGTCAGCGAGACCGAACCGCCGGCCGTGACCCGGACATCGCCCGAGAGCGCTCCCAGGGAAAGGCTGCCGCCATGCCCGATCTGGGCGTAGGAAAAGCTGTTGGTTCCACCGAGCAGAGTCACATCACCCGCCGTGGCGGTGACGACCACCTCGCCCGTGACATCGCCCTCGTGGCGGTTGGTTCCGGCACCGGTGCGCCCACCGCCCGAGCCGATCTGCGCGTAGGCGGAGGTGCCTCCCCCCGCCGTCAGCGACACGGAGCGCGCGGTGACGCTGACCCCGGCGTTATTATGATGCCCCAAATCAGACGCCAATCCGCTGCCCCCGCCGCCCGTGCCGATCTGGGCGTAGGTGTTGCTCTGGCCGCCTCCGGTCAAAACGACCGCTCCATTGGCCGCGCTGACCGTGGTGGAAATGGGTGCCAGGCCGTTGATGGTGCTGTCGTGGAGCAGCCCGCCCGCCCCGATCTTGGCGTAGGCCTGGGCACCTCCGCTCAGGGCGTTCAGGTTCACGTTGCCGCTCGTCGCCGTGACCCAGGTCGATCCGGTGATGGTGCCGGAGCCGAAATCCGCTGTGTTGGTGAGGATACCACCCCCCGCGCCAATCTGGGCGTAGGATCCCGCAGCGCCCGCAGTGAGATTCACACCGTTGCCAGTCACTCTCGTCGATCCAGCTTTCGCGCCGTCCCAGGCCGTGCCTCCGATGCCGATCTGCGCGTAGGCCTCGGTGCCGGTGCCGCCTTTGACCGTGACCACGCCGGAACCTCCGCCGTTCTGGTTGATGTTCACGTCCCCGTGCAGCGCTCCTTCGGCACCGGCGATCGAGGTCGCCCCGCCCATGCCGATCTGCGCGTAGGCGCGCGTGCCGCTGCCGCCTTCCACCGTCACAGTGGCCCCGTCCACGTTGATGAAGTCGCCTGCCACCCCATGGCTGGCGAGGTTGTGGGAACCGCCGTGGCCGATCTGCGCGTAGGCGTCCAAACCGCCGCCTTTCAGGACGATGTTCCCGTAGACGCCACTCGCATTCCGCGAAAGCACCGTGATCCCGCCGGAGGTCGCCCCGCCCGCACCGTAGCCGCCGTGGCCGATCTGGGTGTAGGCTTGGGCACCGCCGCCGCTGGCCAGCTCGATGTCGGTCGCCAGATTCAAATCGATCGCCCCGCCCATAGCCCCTGCGCCGCCGCTGCCGCCTCCATGCCCGATCTGGGCGGAGGAGAGAAGGCCTGCACCACCTCGGAGAGCCAAGCCTGCAAGGGACTCGACGCGAATGCCGCTGGAGATGGGCGACGTGGTCCCCGTAAGACTGCGATGGCCGATTTGGGCAAAGGTGTTGTCCACACCACCACCCCGGACGGTCACTCCACCCGCGTTGGCCATGACGGTGATCGCCCCGGTGCGGGTGAGGCCGGCGACGGGCAGGGTTCCGATCAAGGCATGGGCACCGGCGTTCGTGCTGCTGCCGAGCACCTCCACGCCATGACCGAGCACCGTGGTGGCTCCGCCGACGGAGCCGACCGCCGCCGCAGCGGTGGACGAACCCACCGTGACCACCGCGTTGTGGTTGCCGTAGGCATTGGCGACTCCGATCAGGTCGCTTGCGACATCCACACCGGCGATGATATCGGTCAGCGGATTTGCCAGCGGAGCGGCCACCGGGTTCCAGCCTGCGATGGCGTTGATATTGCCGCTGCCCTGGTTCTGCACCGTCCCCCGGATCGCCAGACCGTATTCCGACAGAAGATTGAAACCGTTGGCCGAGGTGAAAGTCATGTTCACCGTCGGATTCACGAGCATCCCGCCCGCGCCGGTAGCGTGCAGCGAGACATCGCCACCCGCTAGATTCGCCGCCATGTTGGCTGCGAAGGCATTGTTGATTTCGAACCCATTGCCGGGCGCATCGCCGTAGGTGGCGTCGAGGGAGTCCGCTTGAATGGTCGCATCGGCGTTCAGCAGGGACCCGTCACCCGCCGTGTTGTGGCCGATCTGCGCGCTTTGGGAAGTTTGGACGACTGAAAGCTCCCCTGTGGCCCGCACAAAAATAGATCCCGACCGATTTCCATTGTTAACCCCCAAGGTCCCGCCACCATGGCCGATCCTGGCGAAACTCTGAGCCGTGCTGCCGGCGACGACATCAATGTGGTTGCCCGTCACACGGATGCGGCCATCGATATTCCCCTGGACCTGGTAGTTGCCCCCATGTCCGATTTGAACCGAGTTGAAGTCCATCCCGACAGCGCCCCCGATCATCCGCACGTCGCCCGATCCCGCGTCCACCGTGACGTTTCCGCTGCCCCCTTTCGCCTCCCGGCCCCCGTGGCCGATCTGGGCGGACGCGAAGCGGCTGCCCGTGGCGGCATTTCCGAAGCTCCCCGCCGTCATAGTGATCCCGATGCCCGACACATCGACATTCCCATGTACCGCATCGAGCGAGAAATCCCCGCCGTGACCGATCTTCGCGTAATTGTAGTGGGCGTTGGCCGCCGCGTTGCCACCCGCTGCCAACAGGATCGCTCCGCTCCCGCCTCTCACCACGATATCGCTGGTGCCAGTGGCGCCCGCGCTCCCGACAACACCGGCGCTGCCGTATCCTCCGTGTCCGATTTGCGCGTAGGCATTGCTTCCCGCACCAAGCCCGCCGGCGGCCGAGACTCCGTTGCCGGAGATCACCGTGATGTTGCCGGATTTCACTCCGGCGACCGATCTGCCACCATGTCCGATCTGGGCAAACGAGTCGGTCCCGGTACCGCCTGCCAGGTTCACCCCGCCATCTTTTGCGTGGACCTCGATGGCTCCGGTTCCCGCGCCGCGGTATCCGATTTGCGCATAGGCGCTCGCCGCCGCCCCTCCAGACAGGGAGACCGCATGCCCGGCCACATTGGTCTGCCCCGAAAGGCTGCCGACCGAAGACGCGACCGCCGCGTTGGAAAGGATCACCCTGCCATTGCTGTTTCCAAACGAAGCGGGGGTATTGAAGATTTTACCCGCCATATCGACGCCCGCGATGATGCCCGTCGCCGGGTGCGCCAAAGCGCCCACCGCCGGGTTCCAGCCCGCCACGACATTGAGATTGCCGCTGCCAGCGTTCTGGATGGTCCTCCGGATATCCACATCGTACGCCGAGAGGAGATTGAAGTCATGGGCCGATGTGTACGACATGTTCGCATTCGGATTGATCCACAATCCACCCGCGCCGGTCGAGTGCAGCGAGACATCGCCGCCGAGCAGATTGGCACTGAGCATGGCTCCAATGGGACCGCTCACCTCGAACACATTGCCTCCCGAAACGCCGAACACCGTGTCCATCGACGAGGCCACGATGGTCACATTGGCACTGTGAATGGTCCCGGCGCCGGCCATGTTGTAGTGCCCGATCGCCGCTACGCCACCGGACGGGGTTTCGATCGAAACTTCCCCGGGAGTCCCGACATAGATGTTTCCGGTCCGATCTCCCGTATTGATCCCCGAAATCCAGCCTCCGTGGCCGATCCTGGCGTAGCTCGTGGAAGTGGCACCGCCGTCGAGATTCACGTTGGCACCCGTCACCCGGATGTCTCCGCTGAAATTGCCCCATGCGTCGTGAGACCAGCCGTGGCCGATCTGGGCGTGCCTGAACTCCCAGGAAGCGTTCACCAAAACCTGCCCTCCCACCAGATCGACGGAACCCGCGCCTCCGTCCACCGTGATGCTTCCCGTGTAGTTGTTGCTGACAGGAGTCCCAGCCACGGCACCGCCCCGCCCGCCGTGGCCGATCTGCGCGGCCGCGAAGCGCCCGGTGCCAACCTGGTCCGCCGTCAGCGTCACGCCGTTTCCGGCCTCGACCGTGATGTTTCCTCCCTTGTTCCCCACGATCTGATACCCTCCGTGGCCGATCTGGGCATGGCCGAAGTCGTAGGTGTCACCGGCTTGCAGCCCCACCCGGTTGACGGCACCCACCCGGATATTGCCGTGCCCGTCGCCCGCACCGAAGTATCCGATCTGGGCATGACGGACGGCGGCAGCCGTGCCGCTCGTTCCGGTCAGCGTCACATTGTATCCCGCCACATTGGTTTCTCCAGAAAGGCTGCCGACCGCCGCCGGACCATCCGCGTTGGAGAGGATCACCGAACCATTGTTTTTTCCGAATGAACCGGCGATGCCGAAAATATCGCTCCCCATATCGACGCTGGCGATGATGCCCGTCACCGAATCCGCCAGAGCGGCTACCGTTGGATCCCAGCCCGCCACGACATTGATGCCGCCATCGCCCGCGTTCTGGATGGCTCTCCGGATATTGACATCGTACGCTGAGAGAAGGGTGAAGTCATTGGACGCCGTAAAGACCAAGTTCGCCCCATTGTGCATGGTCATGCCGCCCGCACCGGTGGCGTGCAGCGAGACATCGCCACCGACTAGATTCGCCGCCATCATGTTGGCGAAGGCAACGTCAATTCCAAACCCATTTCCCCCGGAAGCGCCGAACACGGTGTCCATCGATGCCGCCACGATGGTCACGTTGGCACCATGAATGGTTCCAACACCGGCATTTTTGTTGTGTCCGATCACGGCAATGCCACCGCCCGCTGGATCATCGATCGAAATCTCCCCCGGAGTCCCGATATAGATATTTCCGATCCGGTCACCGGTATTCGCTCCACCCGCCCCCCCGCCATGGCCGACCCGGGCATAATTGCTGCCCTGGGAACCGGCCCGCATGTTCACATGGACCCCTGTCACCCGGATGTCGCCGCTGAAATTGCCCGATGCGTCGTAGGACCCACCGTGACCGATCTGCGCGTTTCTGAAATCCTGGACTCCGAGAACTTGGCCCGCCACCAAATCGACGGAGCCGGCTCCCCCGTCCACGAGGATATTCCCTGTGAAGTTACCGCCAGCGGCGTGCCCCCGCCCGCCATGGCCGATCTGCGCACCCGCGAAACGCCCGTCACCGGTGTTATCCGCCGTCAGCGTCACGCCGTTTCCGGCATTGACGGAGATGTTGCCCCCCTTGTTCCCGGCCACCTGATACCCGCCATGACCGATCTGGGCATGGGCCAGATCGTATCGGGCACCTGCCTGCAAACTCACCCGGTTGCGGGCGTTCACCTCGATATTTCCTGACACGTTCCCGGTCCCGGAATATCCGATCTGGGCGAAGCTCGAACTACCGCTGTTCGATCCCGTCAGCGTCACATCATGCCCCGCCACAAAAGTCAGCCCCTGCATGCTGCCCACGCCCACGCCAGTCGTCTGCGTTCCATCGCCGATGAAGACCGTCCCCGCATTGTTTCCGTAGGCTGTCGGAGTGCCTTGGAAATGGGATAAATCGAAGGCGCCCGCCGCCACCCCGCTGTTGCCCGGCACCGGCGTCAACCCCGTGCCATTCCATCCTGCGATCAGATGAACCGCGCCGCTGCCCTGGTTTTGAATGCTCGCCCCCACATGGATGTGGCGATGCGCCAACAAGGTCAGGCTTCTGGCGCTGTTCCAGTTCACATGGGCACCCGCGTTCACCGTGATGTCCCCGGCATCCGTGCCGGCGCTGGCCGTCGTGATCACCACATTGCCGCCCGCCAGCATTCCTTCCAGTGTCACATCGCCGATGGAGTTGACCGTGGAAGCTCCACCGCCTGCCGTGATGGTGAAATTCGTCGGGTCCAGAAGGAGCGTCCCGGCTTGGCCGTTCGCCGCCAAGGTCGAGACAGTGCCGTCGTAGAGCAGACCCTCTTTGCCCGACACCTCGACGAAGCCTCCGTTTCCGCTGATGCCCAAAGCCTGCGCCGACACATCGCCACGGAAGGCCGTGTCTCCGTCCGCCCAAAGGATCACTTGCCCGCCGTTGCCGCTGGCCAAGGCGTCGGCGCGAAGCGCCGCTCCGTCATCGACCACCAGGCTCTCCGCGTTGCGGATGGTCTCGTCCCGCCCTTGGAAGCCGCCGCCGATCCGCACATTCCCCCCTCCGGTCTCGCCGGAAGCGTCCACCGAGGCGGTGCTGCCGACAGCGATCTCGCGGGCCTCGACGATCACCTCGCCCCCGCGACCGACGGCGCTGGAGACGTCGACGGTCCCGGTCACCTCGGCGCGATCCGCCGCCGCGATCCTTGCGTTTCCACCCTCGGCGCGGATGCTCCCGTCCACCCTCGCGTAGGCGGCCTCGATCAGCACGCTCGCCGTTTCGCTTCCATCGGCAACGCGGGCCTCGATGCCACCTTCATTGGACACCAGCCCGCCCGCTCCACGCAAAAAGACGCGACCGCCCGAATTGACCGACCCCGTCGCCCTGACCGAACCCTTGTTGTTGATCGCCAAGGCGTAGAGGTTCCCGTGGGCCTTCAACTCGACGGCGGCCCCCTCGATGGTGCCGTCGTTGAAGATCCCCGTCCCGCTCGCCCCCGCCCCCGTCGCGCGCACGAAGAGGCGCTCGCCGCCGATCCCCTGCCCGGCGGTCAGCAGCACCTCCTGCCCCGCCGCGAGGCCCGCCGTGCCCCCGGCGGAGACGGTCCCGCTGTTGCTCACGGTCCGACCGATCAAAAACACGTCGCCGCCGATGGCGTTGATCCGACCCAAGTTGGTCACCCCTTTGTCGCTCCCGCCCTTGAAGACCATGTCGCTCCTGGCCAGGAACTCCCCGTTGTCCACGTCGAGGGTGGAGAAGACCAGGCCGTTCACGTCGACGGTCCCCCCGGGGCCGACGAGAATACCGCTGGGGTTGATGACGAAGACGGTCCCGTTGCCCTTCAAGGCCCCGTAGATGGCGGTGGGGTCGCCCCCGGTGACGCGGTTGAGCACGGCGGAGTTGCTGCCGGGCTGGTGGAACTGGGTGAGTTCGCCGGCGTCGATGGAGAAGCTGTCCCAGTTGATGATGGCGTTGTGGCTGCCCTGGTGGATGTGGAAGGCGCCGCTGGCCCCGTCCCCGAAGCTGATGTCGCCATGGACGATGGTGGCGCCCTGGGGGTTGGCCATCGCCGACGGATTCCAGACCATGAGGCCGGGCATCAGCAGGGTGACGATGGCGGTTTGCAGCTTGGCGGGGCGCCGCAGCACGCGAAGTACAGCAGGACGACCGCTCTTGGGGGGAAGAGCGGGGGATTTCATGGGGTCGAGGGGGTTGTGAGGGGAGGGTTGAGGCGGGGAGACGGAAATCCGTCGCCCCGAACCGCCTTTATATGAGATCTGGGAAGGGGGGTGTCCACCTTATTTTTTTCCGTATTGGCGGATTTTGCGGAGAGGACGGAAGGCGACTTTTTCATTCGACGCTGCGCCGCGTTTTGTCTATCCTGCTGAAAAATCGCCGCCCATGAAATGCCGACTCCTGTTTCTTCTCGCCTTTCTCGTCTCCGCCTCCAGCCTGACGAGTTGCGGTACTTTCTCGAGCGACCCCGCGCCGGGCGGCATCAGCGCCTCCGAGACGGGAATGAACCGCGAGTCCATCTCGGAATGGCAGGACCGCACCATCCGCCAGTTGGCTTATTGATTGACGTGGAATTCTCCGGGACGAACCGCCCTCGGAAACAAAAAAGCCCGCTCCCCATCGGGAAGCGGGCTTTCTCGAAAAGCCTGAGGCTTGCGACGGATCAATCCTTGGCCATTTCGGCGGCAGCCTCGATCCCGCGCTCGGCCATGGCGGCCTTGCGGCTGAGCTTGACGCGACCGCGCTCATCGACGCCGATGCACTTGGCGTAGACCATGTCGCCGACCTTGACGATGTCCTCGACCTTGTTGACGCGGAAGTCGGCCAGCTCGGAGATGTGGACCATGCCGTCCTTGCCCGGAAGCACTTCGACGAAGGCACCGAAGTTGGTGACGCTGACGACCTTGCCGTGGTAGGTGACGCCGACCTCGATCTCCGCGGTGGTGCGGCGCACGAGGGCGATGGCGCGGTCGAGCGCCTCCTGGTGGGCGGCGTAGATGTTGACGGTGCCGTCGTCGTTGATGTTGATATCGGCACCGGTCTCGGCCTGGATGCCCTTGATGTTCTTGCCGCCGGGGCCGATGAGCTCGCCGATCTTCTGGGGATCGATCTTGATGCTCTCGATGCGCGGGGCCAGCGGGCTGAGCGGGCCATGAACGGCCAGGGTGGCGTTCATGACGTCGAGCACCTTGAAGCGCCCGTTGCTCGCCTTGTCGACGCCTTCGAGGAGGATGTCGAGGGGGATGCCGGGCAGCTTCAGGTCGAGCTGGAAGCCGGTGACGCCTTCGCTGGAGCCGCAGAGTTTGAAGTCCATGTCGCCCATGAAGTCCTCGTTGCCGATGATGTCGAGGAGGGTGACGTAGCGTTTCATCGTCTCGCCCTCGAATTCGGTGACGAGGCCGCAGGAGATACCGGCGGCGGGACGTTTCAGGGGCACGCCCGCGTTGAGCAGGGCCAGCGAACCGGAGCAGACCGAGGCCATCGAGGTGGAGCCGTTCGACTCCATGATCTCGCTGGAGATGCGGATGGCGTAGGGGAATTCGGCCTCGTCGGGGATGAGCGGCTCGATGGACTTCTCGGCGAGGGCGCCGTGGCCGATCTCGCGGCGGTTCAGGCCGCCCATGCGCCCGGTTTCGCCCACGCTGAAGGGCGGGAAGTTGTAGTGGAGGATGAAGCGCTTCGAGTCCTCGCCGCCGGCGTAGTTGTCGAGATACTGCTTCTCGTCGGAGGGGGCGAGGGTCGCGATGGCCATCGCTTGGGTCTCGCCGCGGGCGAAGATGGCGGAGCCGTGCGTGCGAGGCAGCACCCCGACCTCGGCGGAAAGCGGGCGGATCGTGTTGATGTCGCGACCGTCGCAGCGCACGCCCTTGTCGAGGATGCTGATGCGGAAGGCTTTCTTCTGCAAATACTCGAATGCTTGCGAGATGGCGAAGTCGCCCGCCTCGGGATACTTCTCCTTCACCTTGGCCTCGACTTCCTTGCGGAGAGCGCCGACGGCGGCACCGCGAGCGACTTTCGAGGGCTGGTAGAGGGCCGCCTCGATGCGGTCGCCGGCGACTTCGTAGGCGACTTCGAGCAACTCGTCCTGCACCTCGAGGAGAGGGGCTTGGCGTTTCGGCTTGCCGGCGCGGCGGGCCAGTTCCTCCTGCGCGTCGAGGATGGGCTGGATCGCCTGCTGGGCGAAGACGAGGGCTTCCTTGAATTTGGCGTCGGGCACTTCCTTGCCGCCGCCTTCGATCATGATGACCTTGTCGCGCAGACCGACGTAGACGAGGTCGAGCTGGCTGTCGGCACGCTCGTCGTGGGTGGGGTTCACAACGAACTGGTCGCCGATGAGACCGATACGGACGGCCGCGACCGGCCCGGCGAAGGGGATGTCGGAGACGCAGAGCGCGGCGGAAGCGCCGTTGATGCCGAGGATGTCGGAGTCGTTCACCCCGTCCGCGCTGAGGAGGAGCGCGACGATCTGGGTGTCGTAGAGGTAGCCTTTGGGAAAGAGCGGCCGCAGGGGACGGTCGGTCATCCGGCAGGTGAGGATCTCCTTCTCGGTGGGACGGCCTTCACGCTTGAAGTAGCCGCCGGGGAAACGGCCCGCCGCGGCAGCCTTTTCCTTATATTCCACGGAAAGCGGGAAAAAGTCCTGTCCCTCCTTGATTTTCGTGGAGGAGACGGCGGTCACGAGGACCACTGTGTCGCCCACTTGGATGGTGACGGCGCCGTCGGCCAATTTGGCCAACTTGCCGGTTTCGATGATCATTTCCTGCGTGCCGACTTGGCACGAGATTCGTTCGATACTCATGGTGTTTTCTTTTCTTCTTTTCTTGTTTGGCAAAAATGGGGTGGGGGACCGGCGTCCGCCAAAGGGTCTCCGGGCACAGGCACGGGAAGGCGTCGAGACGAACCCGAACGCGTGGGAGAGGGCGTTTCTGCTAGGGTTCCGGCCTTGCGCAAGCACGCGACAAGGCGACTGATGTCCAAAACGGAAAAAGCGCCGGGGAATTCCGACGCTTTTCGCCCGACCTTTTCTAGCGGCGCAGACCGAGGGTGGTCAGCACCTTCTGATACCGATCATGGTCGGTGCGGGAAAGGTAGTCGAGGAGCTTGCGGCGGCGGGCCACCATGCGGAGGAGGCCGCGACGCGAGGAAACGTCCTTCTTGTTGGCCGTGAGATGGCCGGTGAGATGGTTGATGCGACCGGTCAGGAGCGCGATCTGCACGTCCGCGCTGCCGGTGTCGCGATCATGGAGCTGGAGTTCAGCCGTGGGGTTGTCGGTGTTGCTCATTGGCTAGGGGTTGTGGCATCGCCTTGATGCCGGGCTTGGTCTGGTTTCGGGGCCGGGAAGGAATCACATTTTGTCGTCGATGCAATGGAAAAGATGACCGAAAAGATCACCTATCCCGCATTTCCCGCGTATTCTTGGGAAGAATGTCGACCCCCGAGATCACTCTGCCCGGATCGGTGCCGGTGATGGTGCTGGGAGGAGCCACGCTCTTCCCCGGCGGCTACATGCCCCTCTTCATCTTCGAGCCGCGCTACCGCGCCATGCTCGACTACGCGCTGGAGCGCGACCGCATGTTCTGCGTCGGCCACGCCCTGCCGGGGATCGACCCCGAGACCTCGCCCGAGCCCGTCCACCGGGTCACCACCATCGGCCTTGTGCGCGCCTGCGTGACCCATCCCGACGGCACCTCGCATCTGATGCTCTCGGGCTTGCGCCGCGCCGAGATTCTCGGCTGGGAGCAATGCCGACCTTTCCGCATCGCCTCGATCATCCCCCGTCCCTGCACCCTCGGAGATCCCGTTGCCGCCGCCGCCGCCTCCCTCGAACTGGTCGATCTCAGCATCCGCCTCTGGGGCGGGGGGCCGCCGGGATCGGTGCCTCTGCGCGAGCACCTCCGCTGCGTCAAGGAGCCCGCCGCCATCGCCGACATCGTCGGGCAATGCTTCGTGGCCGATCCGAAGGAGCGGCAGAGGCTTTTGGAAATGGACGATCTCAATGATCGGCTCGAATTCCTCGTCGGGCGTCTCCGGGCCTTGGCTGCGGGTGGAAAATGACGTCAAGTCTTCTGCTCCTTGCTTCATAGAATCCGTTTGAGGCATTTAAGAAAGAACTGAGAGCTCATCCGTAAATTTTAATCCCGTGTCATTCCGGACTGCGGAAAAAACCCGGAAAATCGCCTTTGCCAGCCCCGCCGGGTCGCATGTAGTGTCGCAGGGCTGCTGCCTCCACGAGATCATGGAATCCGCCTCCGAGCATCCCGAAACGAAGCCGGTCCCCTCCCTTTTCCAACGGCGGACGATGTGGGGCGCGATCACCGCCCTCTCCATCGCCGTGATCGGCGCGATCGCCGTCGGGTTCGTGATGCTCTCGGGCAAGGTGCTCAGCTACCTCCAGCCCATCCTCGTGCCCCTCGCCGTGGCGGCGATCCTCGCCTACCTGCTGGAGCCGGTCATCGGATGGCTGCGGCGGAAATGGGGCTGGTCGCACCGGAGGGCGATGCTGGCGGTCTACGTCGCCTTCATCGTCATCGTGGTCCTCCTCGTCGTGCAGGTCGTGGTGCCGACCTTCGGTCAGGCGCGGGAGTTCTACGAGAAACGCGAAGCCTACGGGGAGCGGGTCACGGGCCTCGTGAAGCGGGGGATCACCTCGCTGCAGGGGCGTTTCGACGACGGCATCGCAAGGGAATACACCGAGCGCGGCGTGGAATGGATCTCGAACGAGGGGCCGAAAATCGCCGCCACCGTGGGGCAGTGGATCTGGTCGCGGGTGAGCGGGGCCTTCGGTTTCTTCGGCTACCTGCTCGGACTCCTCCTCGTGCCCATCTACCTCTACTACTTCCTGCAGAACGGGCACAAGATCGCGGAGTCGTGGTCGGACTACCTGCCGTTGAAGGCCTCGCAGTTCAAAGACGAGGTCGTCGGCACCCTCACCGAGATCAACGGCTACCTCATCTCCTTCTTCCGCGGCCAGATGGTCGTGAGCCTCATCGACGGTGCCCTCGTCGCCACCGCCCTCACGGTGATCGGCCTGCCCTACGCGCTGCTGATCGGGGTCTTCCTCGCGATTTTGGGGCTGATCCCCTACATCGGCAACCTCCTCGTAATGATCCCGGCGTTGTTCATCGCCATCGCGCACTTCGGCGCGACCTCGTGGGGGGAGGTGCAGGGGACCGAGCCCGCTGTCGCCGGCGAGCCTGCCCTCGTCCTCGTCGAGGGCGTGAAGAAGGCCGCCACCTACGCCGTCGTCCAGGTCTCGGAGGACGGTACCCGCGCCGAGGTGCTCCTGAACGCTTGGACTTGGCTGCCCAATGTCTGGGCCTATCCCGTGATCGTCCTCGCCATCTTCGTGATCCTGCAGCAGATCAACGGCTTCGTCACCGCGCCGAAGATCGTCGGCGACTCCGTCGGGCTCCATCCGCTGACGGTGATCTTCTCGGTGATCTTCTGGTCCTTCCTCCTCGGCGGCTTGCTCGGGGCGCTCCTCGCCGTGCCCCTCACCGCTGCGATCAAGGTGCTCTTCCGCCGCTACCTCTGGGAGCGCCGCTTGGAGGCGGTGGTGGAACGCCGTCTCTCCGACCTCAGTGGTGGGGAGGAGGAGCCGGAGGCGGCCCTGCCGGAGCCCGAGGGGGTCTGACCCTGTTTTGGCCCGCATTTCTCACACTCTTTCTGCTGCGACTTGCTGCGGCCCGCCCCGGCTGCGTTCCGCCCGGATTTCCCCTTGGACAGTATGTTCTCATACAGCCCGGCGGGAAAATCCGTCCGCGCCTTGCCGGAACGGTCCTCGCCGCGTCTCGCGACGAAAGAGTGTGAGAAATGCGGGCTGGCTCTTTTCGACCCCCTTTCCTCGCAGCTTGCGCGGACGGGAAAACCGTCCATGCTATCGGCCTTCCACCGTCATGCAACAAGTCGACACCCAGAAACTCGCAGAGGAGATCCAGAAACAGAACTCCTGGGTCGAGTCGGTGAAAGAGGAGATGGGCCGCGTCGTCGTGGGGCAGCAGGGGCTGATCGACCGCCTCCTCATCGGTCTGCTCACCAACGGCCACGTCCTCCTCGAAGGCGTCCCCGGCCTCGCCAAGACCCTGACCGTGAACACCCTCGCCGGAGCCTTGGCGGCGAAGTTCCAGCGCATCCAGTTCACCCCCGACCTGCTTCCCGCCGACCTGCTCGGCACCCTCGTCTTCAATCCGGGAACCAACGAGTTCACCCCCAAGCTCGGCCCCGTCTTCTCTAACCTCGTCCTCGCCGACGAGATCAACCGCGCCCCGGCGAAGGTGCAGAGCGCCCTCCTCGAGGCGATGCAGGAGCGCCAGGTGACCATCGGCGACACCACCTACCGGCTGCCCGACCCCTTCCTCGTGCTCGCCACGCAGAACCCCATCGACCAGGAGGGCACCTACCAGCTTCCCGAGGCCCAGCTCGACCGCTTCCTTTTCAAAGTCATCGTCGACTACCCCAGCGTCGAGGAGGAGCGCCTCGTCCTCGACCGCATGGCCACCTCCTCGCCGAAGCTGCGCGTCCGCTCCATGGTCGATCCGAAGACGGTCATCGCGAGCCGCGAACTCGTGAACTACGTCCACGTCGACGACGGGGTGAAGGACTACATCGTCCGCCTCGTCCACGCGACCCGCTTCCCCGGCGAGCTCCTGCCCGCCCTGCAGCCCCTCGTGCGGGCCGGGGCCTCGCCGCGCGGCACCATCAACCTCACCCTCGCCGCCAAGGCCGCCGCCTTCCTCAGAGGGCGCGGCTACGTCGTGCCGCAGGACGTGAAGGACCTCGTCTACGACGTCCTGCGCCACCGCATCCTCCTCAGCTACGAGGCCGAGGCCGAGGAGATCACCAGCGAACAAATCCTCGCGACGATTCTCGAACGGCTCCCGGTGCCGTGAGCGGAGCGGACTTCGACGGTTTTTCCCATGAAACAAGCGGCTCGTGTCTCGGTGGTGCTGACGGCGATCCTCGCGGTGGTCGTCATCCTCGTCCTTTGGAAGAGGAACGACCGCGCCCAGGCCATCGCCGCGCTGGAGACCCGTTTCGGCGCCGATCTCTCCATCAACGGCGGGGAGTTCTATCTCGGCTGCTCCAGCCCGGAGCTCGTGGACCTCGTCGAGTTCGCCGGGCTGGCCAAGCGCGTCGGCAATCCCACCATCCTCGATCTGACCGGGGCCCCGGCGCTGCGCTCCCTTGCCGGGGTGGAGCGACTGGACTCCCTCGTCTCCCTCGTGGCGATCGACTGCCCCGCCCTCGTCTCGACCGAGGGCTTGTCCGGCCATCCCGCGCTGGGCGAGATCGTTTTCACCGACAGCGCCGGGCTGTCCGATGTCTCCGCGATCCGGGGGTTGTCGAAGCTGAAGACGCTCGATTTCAGCGGCTGCGTCGCCTTGCGTTCCTTGGAGATCGCCGACCTGCCTGCCTTGGAGAACCTCTACCTCAGCCGCTGCCGCGATCTGGGGGCGCTCGATGTCGGAGCGTTCGGCGGGCTGCGCCAGCTCTACGCCGACGGCTGCGCCGCCCTGCGCGGCATCGCGGGCCTCGAAGGGCTGGCGAACCTGACCGACCTCGACGTGAGCAACGCCACCGGGCTCGACGGCCTGCCTGGCGTGGAGCGCCTCGGCGAGCTCGTCGTGCTCGACATCCGCAACGTCGATCTCGGCGACTTCTCCAGCATCGCCGCCTTGCCGAAGCTGCGCGTCCTGCGCATGGGCGGGCAGGACATCGTCGAGACGCTGGAGCCTCTTTCGTCGCTATCCTCGCTGCGGGAGTTGCATCTTGAGGCCTGCCCGAACCTCCGCTCCTTGCGCGGCATCCCCTCGGGTTTGTCCCAATACGCCGGGTTCACCCATTGCCCGAAGCTCGTCTCCCTCGAAGGGGTCGAAGCCGCGCCCGCTCTGGAGCAGCTTGACCTGACCGGGTGCGCGAATCTCGTGGACATCGCCCCTGTCGCGAAGCTCGGCGGTCTCGTCCAGCTCAGCCTCGTGAAATGCCGGGCGGTCACCGACGTCTCCGCCGTCGCCAAGCTGCCCAAGCTCGTCATCGCGATGCTCGGCGGCTCCGGCGTGCCTCCTGCGGCGGTCGAGGGGCTGGAGTTGGCCAACGAGGAGTTGATCTTCGATTTCGCCGTTTCCGAGTGATCCGCCGGGGTCGAGTCCGATCTTGGAGTGCGGTGGAATGACGCCGCTTTCCCTCGGGGCGACATGTCGCCGCGGAACAAAGCGCGGACATGTCCGCGCACTCCAAGGCCCACGCAGCTTCGTCGCCGCCCGATTTTCCCTTGCCCCGCCCCGACAAGCGCCTAGACTCGTGCCATGACCTTCCGACACCGCACCCTTCCTCTCCTGACCGCCTCGGCCCTCGCCTTGAACGCCCTCACCAGTTGCAAAGAAGGCGGCGGCGACACCATCGTGATCGGTGAATACGCCTCCCTCACCGGCAAGGAGGCGAATTTCGGCACCTCCTGTCACGAAGGCACCCTCCTCGCCGTCGAGCAGATCAACGCCGCCGGCGGGGTGCTCGGCAAGAAGATCGAGCTGAAGACCGAGGACAACCTCTCCAAGGCAGGCGAGTCGGCCAACATCGTCAACAAGCTGATCTCGAAGGACCAGGTCGTCGCCATCCTCGGCGAGGTCGCCTCCAGCCGTTCCCTCGAAGCGGCGCCGATCGCCCAACAGAACGGCATCCCCATGATCTCCCCGGCCTCGACCAATCCGAAGGTCACGGAGACGGGCGACTACGTCTTCCGCGTCTGCTTCATCGACCCCTTCCAGGGCACGGTGATGGCGAACTTCGCCCAGAACACGCTGAAGGTCTCGAAGGTCGCGGTCTTCACCGACGTGAAGAGCGACTACAGCAAGGGCCTCGCGAAATTCTTCAAGGAGCGCTTCGCCGAAAACGGCCAGATCGTCGCCGAGCTGGACTACAGCGGCGGGGACAAGGATTTCCGGGCGCAGCTCACCACGATCAAGAACAGCAACCCCGAGGCGGTCTTCGTGCCCGGCTACTACACCGACGTGGCCCTCATCCGCATTCAGGCGCGGCAGCTTGGGCTGGACGTGCCCTTCCTCGGCGGCGACGGATGGGAGGGGGCCGACCTGCTCACCATCGGCAAGGAGGCGGTCGAGGGCGACTACTTCTCCACCCACTACTCGCCCGAGGCCGGATCGCCGAAGGGCAAGGAGTTCGTCGAGGCCTACAAGGCGCGCTACAACGGCAAGACGCCCGACGCGATGGCCGCGCTCGGCTACGACTCCGCCATGATCCTCGCCGACGCGATCCAGCGGGCCGGCAGCACCGAGGGCGCGAAGATCCGCGACGCCCTCGCCGCGACCAAGGACTACGAAGCGGCCACGGGCAGGATCACCCTCAACGAGAACCGCGACGCCGTGAAGGCCGCGGTGATTCTGCAAGTGCAGGGAGGAACGTTCAAGTATCTGGAGACGGTGGAGCCTTGAGTTGAGAGTTATTAGTTGAGAGTTGATAGCACGAAGGTCCCGCGACGGTGTTTGTTGAACGTAGCGTTGAATTTTTGACCACGGATGACACGAATCGCACGAATAGAAATCAAAGGCATTCGTGTTCATTGGTGTCCATTCGTGGTCAAAACCTCAATCGATGCTTCGCTGCATCAGGTTTTCGGAATTGATCGGACGCAGAGACCGACGGGGAGTGCGCTGAGCGAGGAGCGGAAGTCCTCTCGACGCTCGACCGAGGTCAGTGACCTCGGCTACAGGGTTTCGCCCCCGAAAAACGCGCCAGCGCCTGTAGCCGCGCTCAGTGAGCGCGGATCGGATGCCCAAACGACGTTCGATCGAGGGTGTTCTTTCGGCTTACCCTTGCCCATGTCATCCGCTTCGCCGGGGGAAATCCCAATCCTCTCAATTGACTTCGCTCCGCTCCGTCTATCCGCTTCGCGTATTCTCAACCAAATAACTCTCAACTAAAGTGGATTCCTTCCTCCAGCAGCTCGTCAACGGTCTCGCCCTTGGGTCGATCTATGGATTGATCGCGCTTGGCTACACGATGGTCTATGGGGTGCTGCGGTTCATCAACTTCGCCCATGCCGACATCCTCATGCTGGGAGCGTTCTCGGCCTACTTCCTTGCTCCTTCGGTGGGGAAGCTGCTGCCTCTGCCGGGCGTCGCGGGATTGCTGTTGGTGATGCTCTTCGCGGCGGCGATCTGCGCGGGCATCGGCATCCTCGTCGAGACGCTCGCCTACCGTCCCCTGCGGACCCGGCCGAGGCTGACGGTGCTCATCACCGCCATCGGCGTGTCGCTGCTGATCGAGTTCACCTGCCAGCACCGCGCCGTCTTCGGGGCGGCGACTCGGCCTTTTCCCGAGCTGATCCAGCAGCGGAACCTCGACATTTTCGGGCTGACTGTGAGCAACAACGACCTCGTCGTCGTCGTCGTCACCGCCGTGCTCCTCGCCGGGATGTGGTATGTCGTGCATCGCACCAAGGTGGGCACCGCGATGCGGGCGGTCTCCTTCAACCAGCAGGCCGCGGCGCTGATGGGGATCAACATCAGCCGCGTCATCTCCTTCACCTTCGGCCTCGGCTCGGCGCTCGCGGCGGTGGCGGGCATCCTCTACGCGCTGAAGGCGCCGGGGATCGAGCCGCTCATGGGCATCCATCCGGGCCTGCGCGCCTTCATCGCCGCAGTCCTCGGGGGCATCGGGAACCTGCCGGGAGCCGCCTTCGGAGGGATGATCCTCGGCCTGCTGGAGACCTTCGCCGGAGGCATCCCCGGACTCTCGAACTACCGCGACGCCTTCGCCTTCGCCATTCTGATTTTGATCCTGCTCTTCAAGCCTGCTGGGTTGCTTGGGAAATCGACGGTGGAGAAAGTGTGAGCGGGGAGTTGAGAGTTTCTAGTTGAGAGTTGAGAGGAAGAAGAGACGGAGCGAAGCGAAGTCAATTGAGAGGAAAGTTAGCCGAAAAAGAAAGGAACCCACACCATGAAACAAATACCAGCAGAAACAAAAGAACTCCTACTAAAGCTCCGAGATCGTATTCCGCCCGAAAAACGAGAAGCGTTTTCGGCCGCAATTCGGTCCAGAGTCGATAGCCTAGCTTCGACAGATACCGCAACTTATGCCCTCGCAGGCGCGGTTATTGGAGTCGTGATAGATGCCATACCTGGTACAGGCTTCATCTCGGACGACTGGGTCGAGATTGGCGCTGCCCTAGGAGCTTGGGTTGGCTACTCGAAGGACCGCAAGCAGCGCGAAGAAAGAGAGCGAATTCGAGTGATCGTTGAAGAAGCAATTCGTGAAGCGATGGCATGACATGAGAATCAACAAGACAGGATTGGATGTATCGAAGGGCATCCTCAAAGGAGCGACCAAAGGAGGATTGATCGGAAGTGTGGCTTCCGTCGCAACAGGGGCCGCTGTGATTGTTACGGCTCCTGCATGGCTTCCTTGGGTTGGAGGCGCAATGGCAGTAAGCGCGGCGACAGTAGCCGTCTGGGGGGCTATTGGCGCAGGCGTTGGCGCTGCCTCTGGTGGTGCTATCGAATATGCAAAATCCAAGAAACGAGACAGGGACTTCGAGAAGGCATTCGGAAAAGATAACGATGGCTAACAAGATTAGGTGACGCTAGCGCCGCCAGCAGCCCATGCTCTCAACTCTCAACTCCCGACTCTCAACTAGCTTCGCCGGGGCGAAACGCTGGCTCATCGCAGGTATCCTCCTCGCGGCGCTGGCCTCCTACCTCTCCGGGGGGATCAATCCCTACGACCGGGGCGTCTGGATCGATTGCGGCATCAACATCATCCTCGCGGTGAGCCTGAACCTCATCCTCGGCCACACCGGGCAGTTCAGCCTCGGGCACGCGGGCTTCATGTCGGTGGGCGGCTACACGGCGGCGAAGCTGACGCTCGTCTGCGCGGCCCTCGTCCCGGCGGCGCTGCATCCGCTGCTTTTCGCCGCCGCGCTCCTCGCGGGCGGGTTGATGGCGGCCTGCGCGGGCCTGCTCGTGGGCATTCCCTCGCTGCGGCTGCGCGGCGACTACCTCGCCATCGTCACCCTCGGCTTCGGCGAGATCATCCGCGTGGTCATGCAGAACACCGAGGCCGTGGGCGGGGCCAGCGGGCTCAGCGGCATCCCGAAGCTGACCACCCTCGGCTGGGCCTTCGCTCTCGCCGCCGTGACCATCTACGCCATCGCCGGACTGGTGAACTCGACCTACGGGCGCGGCTTCCTCGCGGTGAGCGACGACGAGGTCGCGGCCAGCGCGATGGGGGTGAACCCGGTGCGCTACAAGGTCACCGCCTTCGTCGTGGGGGCCTTCTTCGCCGGCATCGCCGGGGCGCTCTACGCCCACCACAAGCAGACTCTCGTGCCCACGGGATTCGACTGGCTGAAGTCCGTGGACATCGTCGTGATGGTCATCCTCGGCGGCATGGGCCGCACCCCCGGCGTGATCGTCGCCGCCATCATCCTGACATGGCTGCCGGAGCATCTCCGCGTCTTCGCGGAATACCGCATGATCATCTACGCCCTGCTCATCATCCTGCTGATGATCCTGCGTCCGCAGGGGCTGTTCACCCTCCGTTTCAAGAAGAAAGGAAAGGAGGCCAAGACTCTCCCATGAGCGACGAGACCCCCTTGCTCAAATTGGACCGGGCCACGATCCGTTTCGGCGGCCTCACCGCCGTGTCGGAGCTGGATCTGGAGATCGGCCGCCACGAGATGGTCGGCCTGATCGGCCCGAACGGCGCGGGCAAGACCACCGCCTTCAACCTCATCACCGGTGTCTATCAGCCGACCTCGGGCTCGATCGAGTTCGCGGGACGCCCCACCGCCGGGCTGAAGCCGCACCATCTCGCGAAGCTCGGCGTGGCGCGGACCTTCCAGAACATCCGCCTCTTCGCCTCGCTCTCCGTCTTCGACAACGTCCGCGTCGCCACGCAACTGCACCGCGAGCACGGCATCCTCCATTCGCTCTGGCGGGGGAAGGGCTTCCGCGAGTCCGAGGCCGCCGTGGAGAGCGAGGTGATGGACCTGCTCTCGATCTTCAAGCTGGAGGGCCTGCGCGACGAGCAGGCCGTGAGCCTGCCCTACGGGGCGCAGCGCCGTCTCGAGATCGTGCGCGCCCTCGCGACGCGCCCGAAGCTGCTCCTCCTCGACGAGCCCGCCGCCGGGATGAACCCCACGGAGAAGGAGGAGCTGATGCACCTGATCCGCTTCATCCAGGAGCGCTTCTCCATCAGCGTGCTCCTCGTCGAGCACGACATGACCGTGGTCATGGGCGTGTGCCAGCGCATCGCCGTGCTGGAATACGGGAAGAAGATCGCCGAAGGCACGCCGGAGCAGATCAAGTGCGATCCGAAGGTGATCGAGGCCTATCTCGGGGAGGAAGAGGTGGAGAGTTGAGGGTCTGGAGTTGAGAGTTGAGAGTGACGAAACGATACAGTGACCATGTTTGGATTTGAAAAACTCGAAATTTGGCAGCGCGCCATCGTCTTTGCGGACGACGTGTATTCGGTGACGCGGCATTTTCCGGCGGACGAACGCTTTGGACTGACGAATCAAATGCGTCGCGCCGCCGTGTCTGTCTCTTCCAATTTGGCGGAGGGCAGCGGTCGGATTTCCAAGAAGGACTTCGCAAGGTTCGTCGAGATCGCGGCGGGTTCGCTCTACGAAGTCATCTCCCAGTCCCACATCGGGAAAAACCAAGGCTTTCTCCCATCCGACGACTTCGAGCGCCTCTATGCCGCCGCCGAAGAACAGAGCAGGATGCTCAGCGGCCTGCGCCGCTCGCTTCTGGAGGGCGTCTGAACTCTCCACTCTCCACCCTCCACTCTCAACTTCCACATGCTTGAGATCTCTGGACTCGAGGTTTCCTACGGAGCCATCCGCGCCCTCCACGGTGTCTCCGTGAAGGTGCCGGAGAAATCCATCGTCACCCTGATCGGGGCGAACGGCGCGGGGAAATCGACCCTGCTGCGGGCCGTCTCCGGCCTCGTGCGGGCCAAGGCGGGCACGGTGCGCTACGACGGCGAGGACATCGCCAACCTGCCTCCGCACGCCATCGTCTCGCGCGGCCTCTGCCATGTGCCCGAGGGCCGCATGGTCTTCGCCAACCTCACCATCGCCGAGAACCTGCGCATGGGCGCTTACCTCCGCAAGGACCGCGCCGGCATCGCCGCCGACCTCGACTACTGCTTCGAGGTCTTCCCGCGCCTGAAGGAGCGCATCGGCCAACTCGCCGGCACCCTCAGCGGCGGGGAGCAGCAGATGCTCGCCATCGCGCGCGCCATCATGGGCAAGCCGCGCTGCCTCATGCTCGACGAGCCCTCCCTCGGCATTGCGCCCATCCTCGTGCGCAACATCTTCCAGCAGATCGTGGCGATCAACCGCGACCGGGGCATCACCGTCCTGCTCGTCGAGCAGAACGCGAACCTCGCCTTGAAGGTGGCCTCCTATGGCTACGTGCTGGAGACGGGCCGGGTCATCTGCGAGAACGATTCCGCCGTGCTGCGAAACGATCCCGCCGTGCGCGAGGCGTATTTGGGCGGGTGAGGGGAGGGCGCTGTAGCCGCGTCCATTGGGTGCGGTGGACGGTATGTGGACGTCCGAGGCGAGGTCGATGGCGTATGGCAGTAGAGAAGTTCGTGAGAACTTCTCCCCGGTCGGCGTTTCAAGGGACGTTCGCCGAAGTTCACCAACTTCGCTACGGCTTGCTGAGCTGGAGCAGACACCTTGACGGCAATACGGGAAACCAGTAACCTTGCCTCATGAAAGCGACCATCGAGCTTCCCGACGAACTCTACCGCCGGGTCAAAGCCAAGTCCGCCTTGCAGGGCCGGGCCATCCGGGACGTGACCGCCGAGCTCTATCGGCAGTGGCTGGACGAATCCCTTCCCTCGCCATCGTCGTCCGAAGGGGAGGAATGGCTTGAGCAGTTGTTGTCCATCGGGCGGGAGGAAATGGACGCGGCACCTGCCAAGCCGACGGCGAGGGAAATTTTGGAAGAAGACCGCAACCGTCTTGAAGGGCACGGGACATGATCCTGACCGACGCCAATCTGTGGGTGTCCTTGCACGACACCGCCGACGCTTTGCACCCGGAAAGCCTGCTCTTCTTCCAGCGGATCATGCAGGACTCTACGCCCTTGCAGGCCCCGGCCCTGCTCCTCGTCGAAGTGAGCTGCGCCCTTTCACGAAAGAGCCGGAACGAGCAAGTGGGTCGTGCTTTCGCTGCCAAGATGCGCACGCTTCCCCAGTTGTCGCTCATTCCGTTGGACGCCCCTTTCATCGCTGAGGCTATCGAGTGCGGCACCAAGCTCTTTTTGCGGGCCGCCGATGCCTTCTATGCCGCCGCAGCGGAACGAACCGGCAGCCAGTTGGTGACTTGGGACGCGGAACTGATCCAGCGAGCCAACGGAATCACCCCTACGGATTGGCTGGCCGCGAATCCTTGAAGGCGTTGTGTGCCGTCCCCCTCGCAAATTTTACGATTCCCTACCCATCCCCTTGCAAAAAAGCGACGTATTGCTTAAGAAACCGCAAATGAACTCGCTTGGCCGCACCCTCCTCCGATTCTGGAACTCCTCGATCGGGAAAAAGCTGATCGTCGCCGTCACCGGACTGATGCTCGTGGGCTTCCTCGTCGGCCATATGGCGGGCAACCTGCTCATCTTCCAAGGGCGCGAGGATCTCAACGACTACGCCGAATTCCTCCACCACATGCTCCACGGCTGGGGCGTCTGGTTCGTCCGCATCGGCCTGCTCACCGCCTTCGTCCTCCACATCGTCGCGACCGTCTCGCTGGTGCGGCAGAACCGCGCCGCCCGCGATTCGCGCTATGCCCACGACGCCACCGTGCAGGCCTCGGGCAGCTCGCGCATCATGATTTGGAGCGGCCTCACCGTGCTCGCCTTCGTCGTCTTCCACATCCTCCACTTCACCGTCCGCGTCGATTCCCAGCTCGCCGCGATGAAAGACCCCGGCGACCCGGCGCGGCACGATGTCTACGGCATGGTCATCGCCGGGTTCAGCAATCCCCTCGTCGTGCTCTTCTACATCGTCGCGATCTCCCTGCTCTGCTCGCACCTCAGCCACGGCATCGCCTCGATTTTCCAGACCCTCGGCCTCCGCACGGTGAAAACCCGCGCCGCGATCCGCGCCGTCGGTCTCGCCGTCTCCGTGGTCCTCTGGCTCGGCTTCCTCTCCATTCCCTTCCTCGTCGCCACCGGCGTGCTCAAGGACGACAAGGGGGCCGCCGCGAATCTTTCCCCCGGTCATGTCCAGCAAAGCCCTCTGGCTGAAAACTGAAGACTGAATCCCGCAAACTTCCCCTCCCATGGCCAGCAACGCTTCCAGCCAGTCCTCGCCGAACGGCACCCTGAACTCCGCCGTGCCCGACGGCCCGCTCGCCACGAAGTGGACGGACTACAAGGCCCACGCGAAGCTCATCAACCCGGCGAATAAGCGGAAATACTCCGTCATCGTCGTCGGTTCCGGCCTCGCCGGCGGGGCCGCCGCCGCCACGCTCTCGGAACTGGGCTATCAGGTGAAGTGCTTCTGCTATCAGGACAGCCCCCGCCGCGCCCACTCCATCGCCGCGCAGGGCGGGATCAACGGGGCGAAGAACTACCAGAACGACGGCGACTCGGTCTGGCGGCTTTTCTACGACACGATCAAGGGCGGCGACTTCCGCTCGCGCGAGGCCAACGTCCACCGCCTCGCCGAGATTTCCCTCCAGATCATCGACCAATGCGTCGCCCAAGGCGTTCCCTTCGCCCGCGAATACGGCGGGGCGCTCGCGAACCGCTCCTTCGGTGGCGCGCAGGTCAGCCGCACCTTCTACGCCCGAGGCCAGACTGGGCAGCAACTCCTCCTCGGCTGCTACCAGGCCCTCGAAAAGGAGGTCGCAAAGGGCGGGGTGAAGATGTATTCCCGCACCGAGATGCTCGACCTCGTCGTCGTGAACGGCCACGCCAAGGGCATCGTCGTGCGCGACCTCGTCACGGGCGAGATTTCGAGCCACGCGGGCGACGCCGTCATCCTCGCCACCGGCGGCTACGGTAACGTCTTCTTCCTTTCGACGAACGCGATGGGCTGCAACGTCACCGCCGCCCTGCGCGCCCACAAGCGCGGAGCCTACTTCGCCAATCCCTGCTACACCCAGATTCACCCCACCTGCATCCCCGTCAGCGGCGACTACCAGAGCAAACTCACCCTCATGTCCGAGTCGCTCCGCAACGACGGCCGCATCTGGGTGCCGAAGTCGCGGGAGGACGCCGCCAAGATCCGCAGCGGCGAGCTGATGGCCAAGGACATCCCCGAGGAGGCCCGCGACTACTACCTAGAGCGGAAGTATCCCTCCTTCGGCAACCTCGCCCCGCGCGACATCTCTTCGCGTTCCGCCAAGGAGGCCTGCGACGACGGGCGCGGCGTGGCCAAGACCGGACTCGGCGTCTTCCTCGACTTCAGCGACGCGATCCGCCGGCTCGGCAAGGACACGATCAAGGCCCGCTACGGCAACCTCTTCCAGATGTACGAGAAGATCGCCGGCGAGGACCCCTACGAGACGCCGATGAAGATCTACCCCGCCGTCCACTACACCATGGGCGGGCTGTGGGTCGATTACAACCTGATGTCGAACATCCCCGGCCTCCACGTCCTCGGCGAGGCGAACTTCTCCGACCACGGGGCCAACCGTCTCGGCGCCAGCGCCCTGATGCAGGGCCTCGCCGACGGCTACTTCGTCATTCCCGCGACCCTGCCGACCTACCTCGCCGGGCAAAAGCCGGGCGCCGTCACCACCGCCGCCCCCGAGTTCCAGCAGGTCGAGGACGAGGTGAAGGGGCGCATCGCCCAGCTCATGTCGGTGAAGGGGGCGACGCCCGTCGACGCCTTCCACCGCGAGCTTGGCCTTCTCCTTTGGAACCAATGCGGCATGGCCCGGACCGAGGCCGGGCTGAAGGAAGCCCTCGCCGAGATCCCCCGAATCCGCGAGAAGTTTTGGAAGGATGTCAGGATTCCCGGCGATCCGGACGGGGTGAACATGGAACTGGAGAAAGCCTGGCGCGTTGCCGACTTCATCGACTTCGCCGAGATCCTGTGCTACGACGCCCTCACCCGCGAGGAGAGCTGCGGCGGCCACTTCCGCGAGGAGCACCAGTTCACCGACGACGACGAGGACGTCAGGAGCGGCTACACCAACCCCGGCGAGGCGAAGCGCCACGACGAGCGGTTCTGCCACGTCGCCGCCTGGGAGTACAAAGGACCCGGCGTGCCGCCCGTCCTCCACAAGGAACCCCTCGACTTCGAAGCCGTCGAGCCCAGTGTCCGCAGCTACAAGTGATCCGCCCGAACCCCGACTTTCCGCACCCGCCCATCCGACCCATCCCATGAACCTGACTCTCAAAGTCTGGCGCCAGAGCGGCCCGGACGCCACCGGACGTATCGAGACCTACGAGGCCAGGGACATCCCCTCCGAGGCCTCCTTCCTCGAGATGCTGGACATCGTCAACACCGGCATCATCGAGTCGGGCGGCGAGCCCATCCACTTCGACCACGACTGCCGCGAAGGCATCTGCGGGGCCTGCTCCCTCGCCATCAACGGCGTCCCTCACAGCAAGGAGAGCGGCATCACCACCTGCCAGGTCCACATGCGGAAGTTCCGCGACGGCGACACCATCTGGATCGAGCCCTTCCGCGCCCGCTCCTTCCCCGTGCTCAAGGATCTCATGGTCGATCGCTCCGCCTTCGACCGCATCATCGCCGCAGGCGGCTACATCGACGTGCGCACCGGCTCCGCGCCCGAGGCGAACGGCATCCCCATCGGCAAGGAGGACGCCGACGCCGCCTTCGACGCCGCCACCTGCATCGGCTGCGGGGCCTGCGTTGCCGCCTGCAAGAACGCCAGCGCGATGCTTTTCACCGGAGCCAAGGCCTACCACCTCAACACCCTGCCTCAGGGGCTCGCCGAAAAGGACGGCCGAGTCCTCGCCATGGTGCGGCAGATGGACGCCGAGGGCTTCGGCAACTGCACGAACCAATACGAGTGCGAGGCGGTCTGCCCGAAGGAGATCAGCGCCGACGTGATCTCGAAGCTCAACCGCGACTACGCCGCCGCGGCCTTGCGCGAGGCGGTGGCGGGGTGAGGGAGCTGCCGCTTGATTTGCGTCGATGCATTCGGGTAAGTTGGTCGGGCGGCTTGCCCCGACATGGCGCTTACCCGAACGGACAAAGCCTTCATCGGCACGGTTTCCCTGATCGCGTTTTCCATCGGCGCGGTGCAGTTCCACCGGCATGGTCTCGGTCGGAAAGAGGGGGGCGGAGAGGTCCTCGAATCCAATCGGGTCGAACAAAAGCACGTCGATGTCCCTGCCAGCTACAGTCCCACGGGCAAGGAATGGCGGACCGTGCCGACGCGATGGTTTGTTCCGGCGCATTACCGGGTCAGGATCGTCCTCGATGGCAAGGAGCGCTGGATTTCGGTGCCCTTGGATCGCGTAGGGATTCTGGAAGGCCGCAACGTCAGACTGACCTACAAGGAATTTCCCGATGGTTCCATCAAGGTCTATCAGGATTCCTGAATGAAGGGGGCGGAGCGTAGCGAAATTCGTGAGAATTTCGACGAACGTCGTCGGAGGATCGTTCGGGGAGAAGTTCTCACGAACTTCTCTACAATCCGGCATTGCGGAGACCATGATACCAGTTGTTTCCGTCGATGAAGACAATGGCTCGCAGGTGCTTCATGGGCAAAAAACCGGCGTGTGGCAAGCCAGAATTTCCAAGTCAGAGCATCGCAAACATTGCCAATGCCACCGCAACCCCCGCCAGCATCGCCACCACCCCGAAGCAGCCCGACTTCCGCTTTTCCTCCTTGGGATTCCAGTCCGGGAGAGGGGTGCGGCCTTCCGGCGACGCGTTCCGTGTGGTCGTCGATGGCAAGCCCGTCTCCATGGCCTCGACCGCGTTCTTCGATTCAGCGAGACCTTCGCCGGTGGCTTCGCGGTAGAGTTTGATCGCCTCGATTTTGTTTCCGCGCGACATCGCCTCGATCACGGCGGCGCGTTTCTCGGGAGTCAGCCCGGAGGGAGGCGGTGGCGGGGTGATCCTCGGTCCGCCCTCCTGCCTCGGAGGCGGCCCCGGGAGCTCGATGCCTTCCTCCGCGAGGATGGCTTCGACCGCCTCCTTGCTTTCGAGCAGGTTCCGGTTGCCTGTCGCCGCCATGTGGATTTTGATCGCCTCCACCTTGCCAAAAGAACGCAGGGTCGCGACGATCCGGCTCCGGTCGGCGGGCGAGAGCGGCGCTGAGGCCTCCATCTGCTCCACCGCGTCCTTCGCCTCCTTCAGCCCCGCTCCGGTCGCCTCGCGGTAGCGCTTGACCGCGTCGATCTTCGATCCCCGGCGCAGGGCACCGAGGACGGCTTCGAATTGCTCCAAGGAAAGGCGGGGATCCATGCCCTTTGCTATGCCGCCTCCGGGGCGCGGCGTCAAGAAGGCTCTTTTTGACGCTTCCTTGTCCTTGATCGCGGGCGCAATCCGGTGCCGAAACCGCTTTCGGTGGGGCGGCTCTGTTGTAGAGTCCCCGATGGCGCAGCGACCAGACCCTGTTGCCCCTCCGATTTAACCCTCTTTCCTCCGAGCGCCCCGACGATGTCCAAGCCAGTCGAGACCCTCCCCGCGATCCAAGTGCCCCGTCCCGTTCCGATCACGACGACGCGCTTCCGCCAGCCGAAGAAGAATATTCCGCAGACCAAGGCGGAGCGCGACGGCTTCCTCCGCGCCATCCGGAACTACGTCGCCACGGAGAATCCCGTGCCGCCGATGCCGCTGGAGGAGCTGGATATCCACGCGCGGCGCCTCCTCGCCGAGCTGGGCTACGAGGGCGACGAGACCTATCTGCACTACACCGCCGTCTGCCTGAACAACGAGATGTGGCGCGAGACCCTCGCGGAGATTCCCTACGAACGCCGCCTTCTCCTCATGCCGAAGTGCCTGCGGGTCGAGAGCAAATGCCCCGCGCCTTTCGACGAATTCGGCCTGCTCTGCAAGCAATGCGGCCTCTGCTCGATCCAGGACTTCCAGAACGAGGCCGAGCGCCTCGGCTACGCCGTGCTCGTGGCGGAGGGTTCGGCCATCGTCATGTCCCTGATCCAGACCGGGCAGATCGAGGCCATCGTCGGCATCTCCTGCCTGCCCGTGCTGGAGCGCACCTTCCCCTACGTCGAGGCCGCCGCGATCCCCTCCATCGCCGTGCCCTTGTTGCAGGACGACTGCATCAACACCACCGTCGACATCGACTGGGTCTGGGAATACCTCCACCTCACCAGCGACGACCAGACCCGCCGCCTCGACCTGACCGGCCTGCACAACGAGGTGAAGACCTGGTTCACCCCCGAGTCCATCGAGGCCGTCATGGGACCCGCCGCTGGCCGTCAGGAGGAGATCGCCCGCGAATGGCTCGCCCGCGACGGGAAGCGCTGGCGTCCCTTCCTCACCGTGGCCGCCTACGAGGCCCTGCGCGGGGACCGGGGGAATCCGCTGCCGGAGGACCTCAAGAAGATCGCCTTCGCCACCGAGCTCTTCCACAAGGCTTCCCTCATCCACGACGACATCGAGGACGAGGATCACGGTCGCTACGACCAGCCCACCCTGAACGCCGAGCACGGCGTCGCCGTGGCCCTGAACGCGGGCGACCTGCTGATCGGCGAGGGCTACCGCCTCATCGGCGAGTGCGCCGCGAGCGATGCGGCGAAGACGCAGATGCTCCTCGTCGCGGCGCGGGGGCAGCGCGAGTTGTGCCGGGGGCAGGGGGGCGAGCTCGTCTGGGCGCGCGATCCGAAGCCTTTGAATTCCAAGCAGGTATTGGAGATTTTCCGACAAAAGACGGCCCCGGCCTTCGAGGTCGCCCTGAAGCTCGGCGCGGCCTACGCGGGTAAGCTCGACGAAGTCGCCTCCGTGCTGGAGCAGTATTCCGAGAACCTTGGCATCGCCTACCAGATCCGCGACGATATGGACGACCTCGGCGCCGATGCGGGGGACAACGAACTGGAACGGATGCGCCCCAGCGTCCTCCTCGCCGTCGCCCGCGAGCGGGCCAAGGGCGACGACCGGGCTGTCCTCGACGCGCTCTGGTCGCACGGCGATCTCGACGGCATCGCCATCCACAAAATCCGCGGCCTCGCCCACGAACTGGAGGCCGACGAGAAGTGTCTGCTGCTCTTCGAGACCTACAAGGAGGCAGCCGTCCGCGCCCTCGCCGATCTGGAGAACGCCAACTTGAAGGGCCTCCTCCGCCGCGTCATGGGCAAGATTTTCAACGATCTCGAGATCAAGGGCTGGTGCCGCGAGTTCGAGGTGAGGAACGGGGTGCGGGAGGATTGACTGGGAGGGGGACTTTTCAAGTCCCTTGGTCAAAAGACGGGACTTGAAAAGTCCCGCTCCAAGGTGCTTCAAGGCTTGCGGAAGGCATAGGGCAGGGCGCTCGCAAGGGCCGCAGGGACGACGGAACCGTGGTTTTCGCCTTCGAAGATGCGGTAGCTGAGGTCGAGCCCGTGCTCGCGGCAGGCTTCGAGCCGCCAAGCCAGTTCGCGGGAGTTGTCCACCATGCGGCGGCGTCCGCGATGAAGAGCGGCATCCTCTTGCTTTTCCACGGGCAGCGAAATTTCGTCCTTGAGGAGCGATTGCTCGAATTCCCCCACGCTCATCACGAGGGTGAGGGGGCGGGGTTCTTTGCTGAGGCGTTCGATGAAGGGCTGCTCTTTCTCCCGCAGGAGGTGGCGGTCGTTCCACCAGAGCGAGGGGCTGGAGGCGAGGTAGGTCCGGAAGCACTCGGGCCGGGTGAAGAGGACATGCATCGTGAAAAGCCCTCCGTAGGAATGGCCCATCAGCGCCTGACGCGCGGGATTGATGGGATGGGCCTTGGCGACGTGAGGCTTCAGCACGGTCTCGATGAAGTCGAGGAAGGCGTCGGCGCCTCCGCTTTTCTGCTCGGGGTAGGGGGTGCCGTCGGGCTTCCGCTCTGGTTCACCCTTCTCCGCCGGAGGCGTGTAGTCGTAGGAGCGGCGGGATTCGCCGGGGTAGCCGATGGCCACGACGATGCCCGGCTCCACGCCTGCTGCTTCCATCGACTTTTTCGAAGCGGTCAGGTTGAACAGGATGGCGGAGGCGAGGGGGAAGTAGCGCTCGCCGTCGAGGACGTAGAGCACGGGAAAGCCGCCGTCCGGGGCGGGACCTTCGGGACGGTAGAGGTAGAGGCGGTAGGGTTCGCCCGCCGCGTTGGCCAGATCGAAGACTTCCGCTCCGGGCAGGGTCCACGGGGTTTTCGCGGGTTCATCAGCGGGCGCGGGAGGGCACAGGAGCGCGAGCGCCGCGAGGATACATGTGCGGGGGAGGAGGGATGGTGTCGTCATCTTTGGTGGACGGGGGTTGGAATGAGTTGGGATGTAGTTGCGGTCGGTTAAGCTCGGTAGGGACGGCTGGCTCAGCCGTCCGCCATCCATGTGTTGCGAGACTTCCGGCGGACGGCTGAGCCAGCCGTCCCTACCGGTCGATCATGGCTACTTTTCGACCGCTTCGAGAGCGTCGATGATGCGTTGGGTGAAGATATTGGCGGGATCGGCGTTCGGAATGGGCACTTCCAGCTCCAAATCGAAGGTGCCCGCGCAGGATTCGGCATCGCAGACTTGCGAGGTGATCGACACCTTGAAGGCTTTTCCGGGCAGTTCCTTCAAGGGCAAGGCGAAGTAGCTGGTTCCCGAAAAGCCGTAGGTGTACCAGTGGATGTCCGGCTTGGAGTAATCGGTGGGAGGAGTCTGTTTCCACCCCCCGTCCACGGCGAGGTCGCTCGGCGTCGCGATCACCGTGGGCAGCTCGTGGGAACCGGCGGCGGCAGGGCCGCCCTTGGATGCGGCGGCGGAACGCTTCGCGTTGTCCATGGCGTAGCTGTGCCAGCCGGGTTCGTGCGCCGCCTCGACCAGCAGATGCCCGTTGGCGATGGCCGCGCGGTAGCGGACGATCTTGGCGTTGCCTTTCCGGACGTAGTCGGGTTCGGACCATTTGACCATCAGCCCGACGTTCTCCCGGTCGATGGGGTATTTGCGGAAGTTGAGGCGCTGGGTCTTGAGCGGCACTTCCTCCGTCTCCTCGCCGCGCAGGACGGTCAGCGGGATCTCGGATTCCGCCGGGTAATGCAGCGCGATGTGATCTGCGAGGCGGGTGGTCATGGGGTCGGTCTTGACCTTGTTCACCGCCACGACGATGTCGTCGATTTCCAAGCTGTGGTAGTCGTTGAAGGCCGCCTCCAGATCGATCTCCGTGACGCGGGAGGCGAATCCGTCGGCAGGCAGGCGACGGGCCTCCTTCTCCTCGGCGGTCAGTGGCTCGGATTTGAAGAAAAGCTGGGGCTGCATGTTCCAGTGCCGGAATTCCAAGCCGGTCCTCCACCATTCGAAGGGGAGCTGCACGGTGGCCTCCACGGCTTCGCCGCGGCGCTCGACCGTGAGGGCGACCTGCTTCGTCGTCCGGCGAGGTGCTTTGTCGTATTGATGCTGGAGGTCGCCGAAGGTGAGGACGCGCTTGCCGTTGAAGGCGGTGATCTTGTCCCCGGCCTGGATTCCCGCCTCGGCGGCGGGACCGTCCACGGAGGCCAGCACGAGGCCTTTGGGCACGTCGAGATGCAGGCCGAGGGCCTTGATGTCGGGCGAGCGGTAGAGGTCGGTGATGGGGTCCAGCAGACCGGCCAGCTCCTTCTCCTGCATGGAGAAATCGCCGACGAGATGGCATTCGGTGCAGCGGCCTTTTTCGATCACCTCCATCTGCACCAGCTTATGGTCTTCGGGAGTGAGGCGGGGAGGGCGGGGGTCGTCGGCGTCCTTGGGCCGTTCGTCGGCGAGGTGCTTCCGGTGCTCCTCCAATCCGATTTCGAGGGCCAGTGCGAGGCTGTCGTAGTCCAGATAGGTGTCGGCCGCCTTTTCGTCCCGACCGCCGTAGCGCAGGTAGATATCCTCGTCGGCGTTGATGATGAAATAGTAGAGCGAATTGTGCCAGTCCCGGTCGTAGTGGGCGATGTCGGCCCCGGTCATGGAATCGACCCGGAGCAGCACATACTGCGACATCAGCTTGCCCCGGGGCGATTCGGGGGCGGTGAAGACGACCTGCGCGTCGAACTCCCTACCGTTGACGCAGGGCACGCAGCGGAATTCCAGGAAGATGGGCTTGCCCGTCTCCTTGGCTTCGGCGAGCGCCTGGGCGTAGTTGAAACGCCAAGGCAGCATGTCGGGCTGCTGGGCGGGGGGCGGTGCCGCCTCCGTTTTGTCCTCGGCCACGACGGGGGATGATGGGAGGAGACCGACGACAGCAAGAAGGCAGGCTGGAAGCCGCAGGGAAGGAAGGGCGCGCGACATGGCGGGTTGGAAAATGGAATCGCGGGGGGTCAACGTTTCACGAGCTTCTCCAAGGCTGGGGAAGGCACCCAGAAAAGGCGGGCGTAGGCATTGGAGATGTCCAAGGACTCCCCCTCCGCGAAAATCTTGCCGTAGATGGCGTCGGTGCCCTCGGCGATGGCGGTGAACTCCTCGCGGCTCAGTTTGCCGTCGCCATCCTTGTCGTGGCCCGCGAGCTGGAACATGAGGAGGCAGCGCAAGGCGCGTTTGTAGAGGCCTTCGACATGTCGTCCCATGATCTCCCCCAGCTCGATGAAGCCACTGCCGTCCTTGTCCTCCTCCAGGAAGTGCTCGCGCTGATGCCAGTCCACCCCGTCCTCGCCGATCTCTCCACGGGCCGGGACGGAGAGCGCGTATTCCCGCAGGGACAGTTTTCCGTCCTTGTCGCCGTCGACGTTGATGAGGTCGTCGTGCAGCTCGAACACCAGATATTCGCGGATGGCCGTGGCGATCTCCTCGGCGTCGGTCTTGGTGTCGCCGTTCTTGTCGATCTCCTTGAAATAGTTGATCTCCTGGCCCCCGACGCGCTTGCGGGTCGCCTCGATCATTTCCAGGCGCTTCCTCTCCTTCTCCTGCTTCTCCTCCTCGGTCAGATCCTCGGGTTCGGGGTCTTCGTGGTCTTCGTGCTCAGGCTTGTTGGCCCAAGGCGGCATCGCCACGGGGGAGCCGAAGCCGTATTTCTTCAGCTCCTTGAGGAGCACGACGAAATTCTTGTCGCTCTTCGCCTCCCGGTTGGCCAGATCGATGGCGGCGGCCATGACCGGAACGACCTTGTCGAGCGCTCCTTGGATCAGTTCGTCGGCCCCTTTTGGCAGGGGGACGTCGGCGCGGGTCATGGGTGCCGGAAGCGTCGCCAGGGCCAAGGCGATGGCGATGGTTGCGTGGGTTCGTTCAGTCATGCTTTTCATGGGTTTGGGTAAGCTGGAAATGTTGCTATTTGCGTCGGAGCCAGAGACGAAAGGGGGCGCGGGCACCGGTTCGGCGCCCACGCCCGTGGGAGGTGCGGAAAGGTCGGTTCAGCTCACCATTCGTAGGTCATCTTCAAGGTCACGACGCGCGCGGAGCCATACCAAGCGGAGATGGGCCCGGTGGCGGTGGCGACGTAGAGCTCGTCCGCGAGGTTGGTTGCGCTGAGGGAGAGCTTCGCTCCTTCGAAGTCCGGGGAGAGAGCCCCGAGATCGTAGCGGAGCGCCGCGTCGACGAGGGTGTAGGAGGGCATGGCGATGGTGTTGGTGTTGTTGCCGAAGCGCTCCGAGACGTGGCGCACGCCGACCCCGACACCAAGGCCGCGCAGAGGCCCTTCTGGGAAGGTGTAGTCCAGCCAGGCCGAGGCCGTGTAGTCGGGCACGTTCTGCCATTGTTTCCCAGTCTCTCCGGGGGTGTTGCTCTTGGTGATTTCGGCGTCGAGGAAGGTCAGGGCACCGATGGCGAAGAGCCCTTCGGCTAGTTCCGCCTTCGCCTCGAATTCGAAGCCATCGACGGCGATCTCCCCGGTCTGGACTTGGAAGCCGGGGTTGCCGGGGTCGGGGGTGAGGATGTTCTGCTGGGTCAGGTCGAAGTAGGAGGCGGTGAAGAGGCCATTGAAGCGCTTCGGCTCGTATTTCACGCCGAACTCGAACTGCTGGCCAGTGGTCGGATCGAAGGGGGTTCCGCCGAAGGTGGTTCCCGTCGCCGGCTCGAAGGAGGTGGCGTAGCTCGCATAGGGAGCGAGCCCGGATTCGGACAGATAGAGCAGGCCAGCCCGTCCGGTGAAGGCTTCGGCATGGGTGTTGCTGCGTTGCAGGGCGTTGACGGGATTCACCCTCTGCGAGGTGAAGGCGTCGGACCAGTCGTAGCGTCCGCCGAGGCTGGCGATCCAGTTTCCGATCTCGATCTGGTCTTGGGCGTAGAGGCCGATCTGCTCGGACTCGATGATGCCGTCGTCGGCCCAACTGTTGAAGGGGATGCCGAGGAAGGTCACGCCGCTGTAGACGGGATTGTAGGCGTCGATGGGGGGCAGGGTGCCGGGTCCGACACCGACGACGCGGCGGTCCCATCGCTCGTGGCTCGTATCCATCTTCAGGTAGTCGAGTCCGAGGAAGGCGGTGTGATCGGCGGCACCGGTCGAGAACTCCGCCACGAGGCGGGTGTCGAACTGGATGGCGTCGGTGTAGGAGAACCCTTCCGTGGTACGGCGTGCGACGGTGCGACCGTCGGGTCCAATGCCTACACCGGGCGAGAAGAAATTGGCGATGACGGCCTGGTAGTCCACGTCGAGGCGGCTGTAGCGGAAGTTGTGCGAGAGGGACCAGACATCGTTGAAGCGATGCTCGAACTCGTAGCCGACGAGGAACTGGGTGCGGTCGAACTGGTTGAAGTCGGGCTCACCGAGGAAGGCCTGAGGGGCGATCGGGGGCAATCCGGCGGGATTCGGGGTGAGGCCGGTGAGGGCGGAGGGGATGAACTGGAAGCCGAAGCCGCCCTCGTCGCGCTGGTAGATGGCGTAGAGGGTCAGGTCGGTGTCCTCGCCGAGGTGGAAGGTGACGCTCGGGGCGAGGTAGATCCGCTCCAGATCGGTGTGGTCGATCTGGGCGCCGCCGTTCTGATAGGAGCCGACGAGGCGGTAGCTGGCGGGGGCGCGGCCCTCGACCAGTTGCTTGCCGCCTTTTCCGCTCTTGCCGCCCCCGTCGTAGTAGTGGTCGGAGGTGCCGCCGATGGGGCCGGTGGTGTCGAAGGTGATCCGACCGGCGTCGCGGGTGGATCCGTAGTTCATGTATTCGAAGCCGAGCTGGTTGCGGCTGTAGTCGAGGGGGCGCTTGGAGCTGCGGTTGACGAGGCCGCCGGGGGAGATTTGCCCGAAGAGGACGGAGGCGGGACCTTTCACCACTTCGACGCTTTCGAGCCCGAAGGCGTCGAGGGCCGGGGCGCCGAAGGTGCCACCGGTGGGAAGCCGCAGCCCGTCGAGGTAGTTGTTGCTGGAGTTGAGGGTGCTGGTGTTGAAGCCGCGGATGGCGATGTCGTCGGCACGGGTGTCGATGCCGTTGCGCTCGGAGAGCACCCCGGCGGTGTAGGCGAGGGCCTCGTTCACATTGCGGGCGCCGCGCAGGTCCATCTCCTCGCGGGTGACGACGGAGATCGACTGGGGAGTCTTGATGAGGGGGGTGTTCAGCTTGGTCCCCGAGAAGGAGTCGGAGGGCACCGGGCCGATCTTGTTGATAGCGTCGTCGATCACAAGGGGGGCGGGCTCCGGTGCGGGAGCGGGGGCGGGAGCCGGTCGCGGGGCGGGTTTCGGAGCTGGCTTCGGTGCGGGGGCGGACTCGACCACGGTTTGTTCGAGTTCGGCGGCGGTGGCCGACGGCGGAGCGGCAGGCGCGGTCTCTTGGGAAAAGAGCCGGGAGGTGGCGAGGGAGACGCAGAGGCAGGCGGCCCCCGCAAGGAGGGAGGAGGGTGGTTTCATAGCGGCTGTAATGATGCTAGGACGCAATCTCAATAAAATGGAGTGTCAAGCTTGGAGCTGATGGATTTTGATGGGACTTGGTTGTCTTTTGACGGCGGTTTGTCATTGGGGGCCGCCGGGCGTCTGGTTCTCAGATCGCGAGGGGACTCTCCCAAAGCGCCGAGATCCGCCGCAGGATCGAGGCGGCCCATGCCTCGAAATAGTCGTCGTAGTCGATGTCGCAATCGATCCGCTCGTGCAGGCGTTTCGCCCCGTGGCGTTCGAGTTCGGCGTCCAGCTCCTTTCCGTATTGGCAGAACTGGTCGTATCCGGTGTCGCCGAGGGCGAGCACCGCGAAATGGAGATGGCCCAATCCGAGGGGGGCGCTGGCGCTGAGATGGCGGTGGAAGTTCTCCGCCTCCGAGGGCGGCTCTCCGTCGCCCCAAGTGCTGACGATGGCGAGGAGGAGGTCGCTGTCCTCGAAGAGGTCCAGCCTGGCATCGCCCAAATTGATGGCTTGGCCGGGATCGAAGCCTTTCTCCCGCAGACGGCGGGCGGTGTCTCTGGCTAGATCCTCGGCGTTGCCCGTTTCCGTGGCGTAGACGACTTTGATGCGCATGATGCGCTCAAGATGCGCGGGAGGGCGGGGTTCGCTCCCGTTCCCTTGGCCGGGATTGGCGACGGTTTGCGGTCGGGGGCGGATCGCTGATCTGACTGATCTCCGCTGATTTTTTTGGTGGATGTAACCGAGGGCATTGCCCGGTCGGGCGTCGTTTGTGCGTCCGATCCGCGCTCAATGAGCGCGGTTACAGGCGCTGGCGCGTCGTTCGGGGACGGAATCTGTAGGCGAGGTCATTGACCTCGCGCGGGCGTCGTTTGGGCGTCCGGTTCGGCCTCAGTGAGGCCAGCTACAGGTGCTGGCGCGTTTTGCCACACTTCACTCATTCAGAATCCCTTCACGGCGCTCGATGGCCACTTGCCCCAAGCTCATCCGCATGGGCGACGCTCACGCGGGTGACCTGGCTCAAGGCAAGCCAGTGGCTTTTTCCTTCGGGTGTGACCAAGTGCAAGGTTCGCTGGCTGGGCGTCATCAGCATCAGCTTCGGGCTGGTGACGGTAAACGCGGAGCCATCCGCCATGACGATTTCAAAGGGCTGAAAGGGACGCGCATCCCACAGTTCGTTGATTTCCTCGGCAAGCATGACAGGGAAAACATAGCCCGTAGTGGCGATCCATCAAGAGAATGTGGAAGCGGCATGGCACCGCTTCTTCTCTCCGATTTTTGACTTCACAGCCATCCCATGGTTGTCAATGATTTCAGCGCCAAAGGCGCGGCCCCATGCCAACCCAGGCCGACGGCCTGGGAATCTGCCGCCGGAAAACGGGAGAGGGCTGAAAGCCCGATCCATCCCGCCCGGCCAAGCTTGCCGCTGGATCGGGCCTGCGTCAACTTAGGCCGTTGGCCCATAGGCGTCAGGATAAGGATATCCCTGCACCCCAACGCTTGCGGATTTCGAAAACGGCGAGCGGGTAGACCCGACCGGCCCGGGCGGGGGTTGGGCGCACAGGGATCCCAGAGCGCCCTTCCGGCGGTTCGAGCCGAACCGCCCTACCCGACGTGCTTTTGACATTTTCCCTTCCCACCTTTTACGGCGGCTCCGCCGCCCCCGTCAGACCCCCGACTCGATCAGCCACCACACGAGCGCGCAGGCGAGGCAGAAGAGGACGAAGAAATGCACGCCGGCACGGCTTCTCTCGGCGTGGTAGCGGCGTCGCTCGGCGTGGGAGAGGACGGGTTTTTTCGAACTCCGGCGGACGCCGTGGCGGTCGGGCGGGGGGATCATGCCCTCGCGCTTCAACTGCTCGGAATAGCTCTTCGCGGCGTTCTTCTTCGCGAGGAAATTCTCCAAGGCGCCGATCTGGGCGTTGAGCTGGTAGACTTGCCCGACGAGGTCGCCGGACTTGGCGCGTGTCTTCGGCTTCGCCTTTCTCAACTCGGGCAGATCCCAAGCGTCCATCGACTTCTTGGCCGAGCGGGAGCGGCGGCGGCGGTTCTGGGGCTTGCGGGGGAAGAGGCTCATGCGGGAAAAGCGGGGCGGCGCTTCTCAGAAGAAGAGGAAGCAGACGACGCCGATCAGGGCGAAGCCGACGAAGGGCAGGGAGAAGGCGAAACCGCTTTTCAGCCAGTAGAGGAAGTCGCCACGCGCCCCGCCGAGGAAGGAGGGCAGGGAGAGGCCTGCGCCCTTGCCGACGAACAGGCCGCCTTTCTTGCCGGCGGCGTCGAGGATGGGGAGCACCTCGTCGAGCCCGTCCTCGGCGGCCTCGATGTAGCCGAGGGCGCGGGCCAGCTCGGCCTTGCGGTCGGCGCGGGTCCAGAGTTCGGGACGCAGGGCGCTGATATTGGCGAGGTGGTTTTCGAGGCGCTCGTGGGCCATGGCGCATTCCTCGGCGCGGTGGCGGGCTTCGGCGGCCTCGCGCTCGAGGACGGAGAGGCAGCGGTTCAGCTCCTCGGAGACCTCGGTACGGCTGCTTTTGAAAAGGTGCTCCTTCTTGGTCAGCTCTTCGAGTTCGGCGGCTTGGCGCTTGATCTGCTCCTCCTGCTGGCGGAGCTCGCGCAGCTTGTCCTGGGCGGCTTGGTATTCGTCGTCGAGGTCGTCGCTGTAGGGGGTGACGGCCCGGAACTGATGGGGATCGAACTGAAGGTCGAGATCCCGGTCGGCGTCGTCTTCGTCAAAGGAGAAAGGCTTGAGTTCGGCTGCGGCGGTCATGGCTTCGAGGAGATTTGTTAAAATTAATTTCTATTAATATTATGGATTGACTGAAATTTCCAGTCTTTTTAATTTATTTTTGGAAAAAAAGAAGGATTGCCGATGCTGGCGTCGGTCGGGGCGAGATGAGGGGAGGCGACCGCGGCGGGGGAATTTTCCCTTTGGAAATCGGATTTCCTCTCTAAGGTGCCCGCCATGGCAAGCATCGGCACTCCCTTTACGAACGGCGCGACGCGCGTCCTCCTCTGCGGCTCGGGCGAACTCGGCAAGGAGGTCGCCATCGAGCTCCAGCGCTACGGCGTGGAGGTCGTCGCGGTGGACAGCTACTCGAACGCCCCCGCGATGCAGGTGGCGGACCGCGCCCATGTCGTTCCCATGCTCGACGGCGCGGCGTTGCGGGAGGTGATCGAGCGGGAGCGTCCCCACCTCGTCGTTCCCGAGGTCGAGGCCATCGCCACGGATGCCCTCGCGGAAATCGAGCGGGAGGGGCTGGCGACCGTCATCCCCACGGCCCGGGCGGCGCAACTGACGATGAACCGCGAGGGCATCCGCCGCCTCGCCGCCGAGGAGCTGGGTTTGAAAACCTCCCCCTACCGTTTCGCCGCCAGCGAGGAGGAGTATCGCGCCGCCGTCGCGGAGATCGGCCTGCCTTGTATCGTGAAACCCATCATGAGCTCCTCCGGCAAAGGCCAGAGCACGGTGAAGTGCGAGGACGAGATCCAGGCGGCTTGGGACTACGCCCAGAAAGGCGGACGGGCGGGGCAGGGGAAGGTCATCGTCGAGGGCTTCGTCGAGTTCGACTACGAGATCACCCAGCTCACCGTGCGGCACGAGGGTGGCATCTCCTTTTGCGAACCCATCGGCCACACCCAGGAGGACGGCGACTACCGCGAGAGCTGGCAGCCCCAGCCCATGACCGCTCTCGCCCGCGAGCGGGGCTGCGAGTGTGCCAAGGCCATTGTCGACGCCCTCGGCGGGCGCGGCGTCTTCGGCGTGGAGCTGTTCGTGAAGGGCGACGAGATCATCTTCTCCGAAGTGTCCCCGCGCCCGCACGACACCGGGATGGTCACGATGATCTCGCAAGATCTTTCCCAGTTCGCCCTCCACGCCCGCGCCATCCTCGGTCTGCCCATCCCGGCGATCCGCCAGCTTGGCCCCTCGGCCTCCGCCGTGCTCCTCGTCGAGGGGCATTCCGAATCGCTCGTCTACGGGAACCTCGATGGGGCCTTGCGCGAGCCCGACACCCAGATTCGCCTTTTCGGCAAGCCCAAGGTTGCGGGCAAGCGCCGCATGGGCGTGGCCCTCGCCCGAGGCGGCGATGTCGAGGAGGCTCGGGCAAAGGCGCGGGCGGCGAGCGCGGCGATCCGGGTGGAGTTGTGAACTGCCCACACGTCTGGAAGGGGGACTTTCCAAGTCCCCGTGGGCAGAAGCTTGGTAGGGACGGCTGGCTCAGCCGTCCGTCGCCGATCTGGCGTTCACCCCGTTCACGACATTCTCCAGCGGAGCCCCGGTCACGGCGGCGAGAGCGATGCGGGCCGAGGTCGAGCGCATCTCGATTTTCGCCTCGACGCTGCAAAAGGCGGCATGACAGGTGACGATGAGGTTCGGCGTGGCGGCCTCCTCGGCGCTGCGGAGCGGTTCGTCCTCGACCACATCCAGTCCGGCCCCGGCGAGGCGGCCTTCGCGCAGGGCCGCGAAGAGGGCGTCCTTTTTCACGACGGCCCCGCGGGCGGTGTTGACGAGGAAGGCATCGGGTTTCAGCAGGGCCAGTTCGCGCTCGGCGATGAGGTGATGGGTTTCCTCGCTCAGCGGGCAGTGCAAGGAGAGCACGTCGCTTTGCGCGAGCAGTTCATCGAGGGAGCGGCAGCGCGCGATCCCGATGGCCTTGTCGATGCCGTTGGGCAGATGGGGATCGTGGAAGGCGACGCGGAAGCCGAGGGCCTTCGCCCGCAGAGCCGTGGCCGTGCCGATGCGCCCGAGTCCGACGATGCCGAAGGTCAGTTCGCGGAGACGGCGCATCTTCGGCGCGACGCGGATGGTCCAGCCGAGTCGCTTCGCCTCTTCGTCGAGGGGGAAAAGCTGGCGGCACAGGGCCATGGCGAGGGCGATGGTGTGATCCGCGACCTCCTCGGTGCCGTAGTCGGGCACGTTGCACACCGCCACGCCGTGGCGGGCCGCCGCCGCGAGGTCGATGGAGTCGTAGCCGACCCCGTTGCGGATGAGGGCGCGGCAGTTCCGCAGGCGGGCGAAACCCGCCTCGCCGACGGGGGCGTTGTGCCAGACGATGAGGGCGTCCGCCCCGAAGACTTCCTCGTCGAAATCCGCGTCGCTCTCGCAGAGGTAGCGCCGAACTTCGGCGGCGTCGCCGATCACGGAGCGTTCGATGGAGGATTCGGGATCGCCCTGCGGCGAGGTTTTCCAGTCGATGATGGCGACAAGCGGTTTGGCGGCGGACATGGGCGTGAGGTTAGCGGATGGGGCGGTGGAGTCAATGAAGGGGTGTTGAGGCCATCGACCTCGGTCGGGCGTCGAGTGGGCATTCGGGCGTTAGAAATTTGAGTTAACATAACGCAATCTTGGCGCGACTCCGTGCTCGCTTCGGACTGGACGCTTGCGCTACTCTTGCCGCGCCCCCATGAAAACCCGCTTCCTGCCCCTGCTGCCGCTCTTTGTCGCGCCCTCGGTCCTAGCGCAATCCCTCCTGCCCGCGAAATGGGACCCCGCCCTAGCCGGCGACGAGGTGATGGAACGCCTCATTACGGTGACGGCCCCTCAGGTGAAGGGCGCACACGACGCCGAGATGGTCATCGTCGATGGGCTGGCCTACATCGTCGCGGAGGTCAACAACGTGCGAGCCGGAGAATCGGCGGGCTGGCCGGAGATTTACTGCACCCTGTCTGTTGTCCGGCTCGACCCTCTTGAGTTGGTCCGGGTGATCCCCTTCGCGAAGAGCGAGGAGGAGTTTGCGAACGAGACGCTGCCGGCCGGGGCCTGTTTCGTGCCGCGCATCCTCCAGACCGGTGCGACGACTCTGCGCTGCTATTTCACGAGCGAGGCTCCGGGGAAACGCCAGTCGCAGTTGTGGTATCGCGACTACGACTTGGGATCGGGCGAGTTCGCACCGACGATCCACCGGGCGAAGCTGAAAACGGCGGCGGGCACTTTCGACTTCCAGCCGCAGCATTTCCACGCCGACGCGGTCGCCCAAGGATTTGCGAAGGAGGCGGTGGATTCTTCGTTCTTCCTTTTCGATTCCTTCAAGCGCTTCGACGGCAAGCTCCATGTCGCGATCAACAACTTCACCGGGAAACAGAACGCGCTGGCCCTCGTCCACGACGACTTCGCCACCTTCGAGGTGCTGGGCCACTACAACGAGCCTAAGTCGGCCCAACTCAGCGAGTCGGCGGTGAACCGCCTCCCCGACGGCACTTGGATGGCGATCTGCCGCAACGACAAAGGGAACTACCATTTCACCACCAGCCCCGACGGACACACTTGGAGCGAAGGCCGCGAACTGCCCTTCGTCCAGAACGGCGGCAACTCGAAGCCGACTTTCGATCGCTTCGGCGATCTCTACTATCTCGGCTGGCAGGAGGCGACGCGGATCCACGGCGTCTCGCGCAGCGTCTTCAATGTCGAGATTTCCCGCGACGGGAAGAACTGGGAGCGGAAGTATCGTTTCGAATCGACGAAGTCCTTCCAATACCCGACCTTCCGCGAGCACGAGGGCGTCGTCTGGCTCTGCGCGACGCAGGGCGACCATTCCGCGAGCCGCAAGGAGCGCATCGTCTTCGGCAGGCTGGAGAAAACCGGCGAGTTCGCGAGCCAGGAGGGCAAGACGCGGAAGCCCATCCCCGCGCCACCCGAGGAGTCGGCGCTGATGAAGCCGGGCGTGAAGCTCTTCACGGATCGCGAATACACTCTCGAGGAAATGCCCGAGGCGGTCGCGGGCCTGCGTTTCCTGCGCACCAGCATCGAGAAGACCGAGGTGACGGTGAAGCAGCCGGGCACGCTCTACGCCCTGACCCCGACGATCCGCCCGAAGGCGGCGAGCCAGGAGACGGCGCTGAAGTCGGCGGGGTTTTGGAAAGTCGATGTGCCGGAGACGCAGATGTTTCCCGGCGAGATCAACCGCGTCAGCCTCTACCGCAAGGAGGTGAAGCGCGGCGAGCGGCTGAAGTTCAAGAAGATGGTCTTCCTCGCGATGGGCGAGGGGGCGGAGGTCGAGGAATATCGTCCTGCGCCGCCGAAACCTTGGGCGGAGAACGCGGGCGAGGTGCTCTACAACGGCATCGTCCTGCCCGAGGTCTGGCCGCCGGAGCATTTCGACTCGAAGTCGGTCGAGCCGATGCCGGTGCCCTATCTGGCGCATCCGCCGAAAACCATCCCCATCGACCTCGGGAGGCAGCTTTTCGTCGATGATTTCCTGATCGAATCGACGGACCTGCGGCGCATTTTCCACCAAGCCGAGAAATACGAGGGAAATCCCGTCTTCCGTGCCGAAACGGAGGAGGAGAAAAAGCGGAATGAGGTCGTCTATCTCGGACAGGGAGGCGTCTTCTACGATCCGGCGGACGCGCTTTTCAAGATGTTCTACACGGCGGGCTGGCGGGGACCGCTGGCGATGGCGACGAGTCCGGATTTGAAACGCTGGACGCGGCAGGGCGATGTCCTGCTGCCGGAAGGGGCGGCATGGGAGAATGGCGAAGGCAACACGGCGGGGACGGACAACGCGCTCTGGTACGATATCACCGCGACGGACTCGATGGAGCGGATCAAATACCTGACCTGTTGGATGCACGTTCCGAAGGAGAAGCGCATTCCCGGCCTGACCCACAGCCTGCAAACCTCCGACGGTGTGAACTGGTCCAAGCCTGTGCCCTGCAACCAGGGCGTCGCTGACTACGGCTCCATTTTCCACAATCCCTTCCGCAACAAATGGGTCCAGAGCATCAAAAAGGACGGGCCGCGGGGACGCAGCCGCTATTACCTCGAAAGCGACCGCTTCATGGATGGCACGGACTACCAGTCCTCCGTCTATTGGACCAACGCCGACAAGCTTGACTTGCCGGAGCCGGCAACCGCCTATCCCGGCGGGGGCGAAGCGCCGCAGCTCTACAGCCTCGCCGCGGTCGCCTACGAGAGCGTCATGGTCGGAATGCACCAGATCCATCGCGGTCCCGACAACCGCCTCTGCGACGAGGGCGGGTTCCCGAAGCTGACCGATCTCGAACTCGGCTTCAGCCGCGACGGCTTCCATTGGGACCGACCCGACCGACGGGGCTTCATCCGGGGGGAGCGGAAGCGGGGCGCTTGGGACCGCGCCTACCTGCACACGACGACAGGTGTCTTCGTCGTGCTGGAGGACCGACTCGTCTTTCCCTACTGTGCCTACTCGGGCCACGCGGGCGGAGGGAAACGCGACCTCTATGGCGGTGCCTCCATCGGCCTCGCCAGTCTGCGCCGCGACGGCTTCGCCTCGATGGAGGCCGAGGTCAAACCCGGAACCCTCACGACGCGTCCGCTGCGTTTTTCAGGCAAACATCTCTTCGTGAACGTGGACAATCCCGATGGCGAACTGCGGGTCGAGGTGCTCGACGCCGAGGGGAAGGTCGTGGACGGCTTCGGGAAGGAGCAAAGCCGGCCCATCCGCACGGACTCCACGATCCAAGCGGTGGAATGGGAGGGCGCGGACGACCTCTCCGCGCTGGCGGGCAAGAATGTGCGCTTCCGTTTCCACCTCACCCAGGGAGCGCTCTATTCCTTCTGGGTCAGTCCCGATGACAGCGGCAAAAGCGGCGGCTACCTCGCCGCCGGAGGTCCGGGCTACGAAGGCCTGACCGACACGCTCGGGAAAAATCATGCGCACCACCGCGAGCGGGATGCCCTGCGGCCCGCCGAGGTCCACACCGCGCCCATCCCGGCGAGATACCGCGACGAGAACCGCATGTTCCTCTGCGGCCCCGGCATCGCCGTGTCGCCCGGAGGACGGCTTTGGATCACCTTCAAAACCGGTGACATCGGCGAGGACGAAGACAACTGCACCGTCGTCGTGACCAGCGGCGACAAAGGGGAAACTTGGAGCGGCCCGGTCCTCGCCGTGGACACCGACGGCCCGGTGCGTACGAACGACCCCGGCATCTGGACCGACCCGAACGGCAGGGTCACCCTGATGTTTGGCCAAGTTTACGGCTTCTGGGACGGTCGCGGCGGCCTTTGGACGATGACGGCGGAGAACGGCGACGACGAGCACACGAAATGGAGCGAACCGGTGCGGCTGAGCGACGGCTACACGAAGAACAAGCCCTTCGTCACCAAGGACGGCAAGTGGCTCTACCTCATCGAGCACATGGGGCCGGAGGGCTGGCGCGGGCGCTACGCGAAGGGAGCGCCGATGGAGCGGGGACTCATCCATCCGAGGCCGGAGCTGAACCACGCGAACGTCTTCGTCTCGGAGGACGAGGGAAGGACGCTGCGTTACTACGGCCAGTCGAAGATTCCCGCAAAAGACAAGACCTTTCAGGAGCACATGATCGTCGAGAAACGGGACGGCACGCTCTGGATGCTCGGGCGGACGAACTACGGGGTGGGCGAGGCCTTTTCCAAGGACGGCGGCAAAACCTGGACGGAGATGGCCCCGGCGAAGGGCATCCAGGGGCCGTCCTCGCGGACCTTCTTCCAGCGCCTCGCCTCGGGGAGCATCCTGCTGATCAAGAACGGAGCGGAGATCGACCAGCCCTCCGGTCGCACCCACATGACCGCCTACCTCTCCGAGGACGACGGCGAGACCTGGCCGCACCGGCTCCTCCTCGACGAACGCGCCACCTCCTATCCCGATGCGGCGCAGGACCGTGACGGCGTCATCCACATCGTCCACGACTTCGAGCGCACCGGGGCGAAGGTGGTCTGCTACCACCGCGTCACCGAAGCCGACATCAAAGCGGGGAAGCTCGTCGCCGAGGGCAGTGCGCTCGGCAGGATCGCCAACCAAGCGACCCACAAGACGTTCGATGCGAAGGCGTATGAGGAATGGAGGGCGGGGCAATGAGGGGAGAGGAGAGAAAGAGTAACATGGGCATCTTGCCCATGCTTTCGACGGGGAAGATGAAGCCCGGTAGGGACGGCTGGCTCAGCCGTCCG
>DDTJ01000012.1:0-101523 GCA_002344525.1 Akkermansiaceae bacterium UBA2367 | reverse complement strand
TTCCGCCCCCGGATCAGGAGCGCCCTTTCCTCGAAGTCACTCCTTGATCCTGTGCCTTTCGGGGCGGAGGGAGAAAGTGGCATGTATCACCATTCGAGGAGAGGAGCAGGATCTTCGGGAGCTTCCAAGGGCTCCCCTTCAAAGCATCCTGCCGTCTCTTCGAAATACCCTACCGGCCAGCCGTTCGCATCCTTGGCCGGACCGTTCCGCTCGGAACGGGAGAAATCGATCAGGTCGCGCCCCACTTTCTCAAGCTTGGTGGCGGATTCCGCATCCAGTTCGAGCAGCCGTTGCTCCAGCTCGCTGGCGATCACGCTCATGGATGCCACGATAGCCCCTTTGCCGGGGTGTTCAAGGGCGCGATCCGATGCCCCTGATCCCTTGGTCGGCTGAACCCACCCACCGTTTTCACCTTCGCCCCATGCAACGCTTCTTAACCTGGTTCAACAACCTCTATTCGGTCTGGCTCGTCGGCCTCGCCGTGGTCGCTTTCTTCTGGCCGCAGACGATGCTCTGGTTCGACAGGCCGTGGATCTTCTGGTCGCTCGCCGCGTCCATGCTCGGGATGGGGCTGACGCTGAGCCTCGACGACTTCAAGGGCGTGGCGCGCATCCCCGGCGCGGTGGCTCTCGGCTTCGGGGCGCAGTACACGCTGATGCCGCTCTGCGGATGGCTCGTCGCGACGCTGCTGCGGCTCGATCCGGGGCTGGCCGTCGGCATCATCCTCGTGGCGAGCTGTCCGGGCGGCATGGCCTCGAACATGATCAGCTACCTGGCGAAGGCGAACCTCGCCCTCTCCGTCGTTCTCACGCTCTGCTCGACGATGCTGGCCTTCCTCTTCACCCCGATGTGGACGAGCCTGCTCGCGGGGAAGTATGTGCCCGTCGATGCCTGGGGGCTCTGCCTCTCGGCCCTCCAGCTCACCGTCGCCCCGGTCGCGCTCGGAGTGCTGATCCGCTGGAAGCTGCCACGCGCCGCCGACCGCATCGGGGCCTGTGGCCCCACCGTCGCGGTGCTCGCCTTCACCCTCGTGACCGGAGGCATCGTCGCCGCCAGCGCCGAGGTCATCGCGGCGAACTTCGGACGTCTCGTCCTCGCCGCCCTGCTGCTCCATCTCTTCGGCTTCGGTCTGGGATACCTCGCGACGAAGCTCTTCCGCTACCCCGAGCCCGTCGCCCGCACCGTGAGCATCGAGGTCGGCATGCAGAACAGCGGCATGGCCGCCGCCCTCGCGAAGCAGCATTTCGCCGCCATGCCCCTCGCCGCCGCGGCCGCCGTCTTCAGCGCGGTGATCCAGAACGTCCTCGGAGGTCTCCTCGCGACGTGGTGGAAACGGCGTTCTTCCAAATGACCCGATGAGCCGCCGCGACATCCACTACTGGAAATGCGACCGTCCCGCCGCCTTCCACGGTACGGGGCCGAGGCCGCGCACCGACGAGGTGCCGGAGGAGGCGATCCGCGCCGCGCTGATCGAGCATTTCCAAGCGGACGAGCTCACTCTATCGCCCGCAGCAGGGCAGGGGAACCACCTCACTTGGAACGCGGAGATCGACGGTGCCCCCGCCTTCCTCCGCATCGAGAACGGGCCGGAAGGCGACGACCACCTCGAGATGGAATCCGCCGTGCTCGGCGAGGTCGCGAAAGCGGGCGTGCCGGTCCCGCGCGTCCTCGGCTGCGACGCGAGCCGGTCCCGCGCGCCTTTCGCGTGGCAGGCGCTGGAGCGGATTCAGCATCCGGATTTGAATCACTGGGCGAAGACGGGAACTCTCGATGCCGACGCCGTGGCTTTCGCGATGGGGCGGGACGTGGCGCGTTGGCAGACGATCCGACCGACGGGTTTCGGCCCTTTCGATCTGGAAGCGTGGCGGCGGGGCGAAGGATTGCGGGGGCTGCACGACGATTATGCGAGCTACTTCCGTCTGCGCCTCGACCGGCATCTCGACTATCTCGTTGCGGAGCGCTTTCTCGACCAAGGGCAACGCGCGGAGATCGCGGCGGCCATCGACGAACACGCGGACCTGTTGGGGCTTGGTCAGGGTTGCCTCGTCCACAAGGATCTCGCGCTGTGGAATGCGCTCGGCACGTCCGACCGCGTCGTCGCCTACATCGATTTCGACGACGCCATCTCGGGCGACGCGATGGACGACCCCTCCCTGCTCGCCTGCTTCCACGGCGCGGCGTTTCTGGAGCGTGCCTTCGCGGGTTACGCGAGCGTGCGACCGCTGCCGAAGGAGGCGCTGCGGCGTTTCTGGCTGCACCTGCTGCGGAATTTGATCGTGAAGGCGGTCATCCGCGTGGGGGCGGGGTATTTCGAGAGGGACGCTGGTTTTTTTCTGATTGGCTCGGGTTCCTCGGGGGAGGATCTGCGGCGGTTCACCGAGGCACGGATCGCCACGGCTCTGCGCGGCTTGCGGGAGGAGGCGGGAGTGGAGATTTTGTGAAGATTTTTGGACCACGAATGACACGGATGAACACGAATGGGATACGCGAAGTTTCTTGGAATGATTCGTGTGCATTCGTGCCATTCGTGGTCCGAACCGCTTTCCTGACCGCAACATGAACGCCGTCCCCCAACTCCACCTCGGCACTTGGCTCTCCATCGGATCGCCCGTCATCGCCGAACTCGCCGCCCTCGCCGGATTCGACTGGGTCCTCTTCGACTTCGAACACGGTTGCGCCTCCGAGGCAACCCTCTTGGATCAGCTCCGCGCCCTGCGCGGCACTCCGACAAAGGGCATCGTCCGCGTCGGCGCGCCCCATCCCGACCTCATCGCCCGCGTCCTCGACTGGGGCGCGGATGGGATCATGGTGCCACGAGTCGAGTCGGCGGAGGAGGCGGAAGCCATCGTCCGCGCCGCCTTCCACGCGCCGAAGGGGAGGCGAGGCTTTTCCCGCACCGTCCGCGCGACGGGCTACGGCCTCGGCGGCCACCATGGCGAACCGATCCTGATGGCCCAGATCGAAACCCTCGTCGGTGTCGCGGCGGCTCCGGCCATCGCGGCGGTGGAGGGGATCGCCGTCCTCTTCGTCGGTCCCGCCGACTTGCGGCACGACCTCGAACATTCCCCCGGCGCGGCCCCTGCCGACTACGACCGCTGCCTCGCGGAAGTCGTCGTGGCGGCCCTTGCAGCGGGGAAGGAGGCGGGCATTCTCCTGCGCGAGGCTGCCGCCCTCCCGGCCCATCGGGAACTCGGATTCACCCGTATCGCGATCGACTCCGACCTCTCCATTCTCCGAAATGCTTATCAGAATCTCCTGTCCCAAAAGCTATGAAAATCCCGTTCCTTCCCATTATTGTCAGCGGCTTGTTGCTGTCTCCCCTCCATGCCGAGGACGCTTCCGAAGCGCCCTTTGCGGCGATGACACCCGAGCAGATCCGCGCTTTCGAGGTCGAGGTCATGGAGAAGGTCGCCGACCTCGCCCTGATCCCGCCGGTGCCGAACGCCTCGCCCCTGCCCGAATACGACTACGACAAACTCGACTACGGCATGACCATCGGGATCGCCCGCACGCCGAGCGGGCGGCTTTGGGCCTGCTGGGTCGCGGGCGGCGACAGCCCCGAGGCTTTCTTCGTGCTGAACGCCAGCGATGACGATGGCGAAACCTGGTCGAAACCGCGCCTCGTCCTCGATGGCCAGTCCAAGACTCTGCCGCGTCCCCGCAGCATCCTCGTCGGCAATCTCTGGACCGATCCGAAGGGACGCCTCTGGGTGATCTTCGACCAGTCGATGGACATGTTCGATGGTCGCGCCGGGGTTTGGGCGACGATCTGCGAGAATCCCGACGCCGAGGAGCCGACTTGGTCCGCGCCCCGCCGCATCTGGCACGGGGTGACCTTGAACAAGCCGACCGTGCTTTCCTCCGGCGAATGGATGCTGCCGGTCTCCCTCGACCAGCGTGGCGGCTTTGGCCCTTTCAAGGGCGCGTTCACCGAACTCGATCCCTTGCGCGGGGCCAATGTCTTCGTCTCGACCGACGAGGGGGCGACCTGGGAACGGCGCGGCGCGGCGACCTTCCCCAACCCCGACTGGCACGAGCACATGGTCGTCGAGCGGAAGGACGGCTCGCTCTGGATGCTCGCCCGCACCGCGAAGGGCATCATGGAAAGCGTCTCCACCGACGGCGGCCGCACTTGGGGCGAGGCGACGCCTTCGGCGATCCAGCATCCCGTGGCCCGCTTCCACATCCGGCGGCTCGCCTCGGGGCGCATTTTGCTCGTGAAACACGGCGCGACCATCGAGGCGCACGAAGGACGCAGCCAGCTCACCGCTTGGCTCAGCGAGGACGAGGGCAAGACTTGGCAGGGCGGCCTGATGCTCGACGAGCGAACGGGCATCTCCTATCCCGACGGCTTCCAAGCCCCGGACGGCACGATCTACATCTCCTACGACCGCAACCGTTCCACCGACGGCGAGATCCTGATGGCCCGCTTCACCGAGGAGGACGTGCTCGCGAAGGAATTCCAAGGACCGAAGTCCAAGGGGAAGATCCTCATCAGTCGACCGCTGGCGCGGGAGGCCCAAAAGGCGAAGGAGGCCGCTCCCAAGACGGAATAGTGCCGATTCTCCTGGCCCGGGAAGCGAGTCGTGGCGCAACGATGGCGGCGCTTTGCGAAAAAGCCGCCTTTCCAAATTCCGGCACCGCGCCTATGATCCCTCTCCATGAGCCGTCTTCCTTCTCCGTCGATCTTGGCTGTGGCCTTCCTTTCTTCTTGGGGCCTGATGGCCGTGGCCCAGAATACGGAGCCGCCGGGCGACGAGTTCGATCCCTTCTCCGACGAGGCCAGGGCGGCTTTGGAGGCGCTCGCGGCGGAGGAGAAAGGCGACGGGGCGCGCGAGTTTCTCGATCCGGCCAAGGTCACCGATCTGACTGGGAGGGTGAAGCCCGCCCTCGTCACGGTGAGGCAGATCGGGCGTGACGGGGGGCAGCGCGGCACGGGGTCGGGCTTCGTCATCTCGAAGGACGGCCTCGTCGTCACGAACCTGCATGTCATCGGCGAGGGCAGGCCGATCGAGGTGGAGTTCATGGACGGCACGCGCCGCCCGGTCGTCGAGGTCCATGCCTCCGACCGGCACTATGATCTCGCGGTCCTGCGCCTCGCCCCGCCGGAGAAGGAGTTGGTCTCGCTGTCCTTGGGCGATTCCGGGGCGATCCAGCAGGGCGACCTCGTTCTCGGCTTCGGGGCACCGCAGGGGCTTTCCTTCAGCGTCGTGCCGGGAGCGATTTCGGCGATCCGCAAGCTGGAGCCGGGTTTCGCGGGCGAAGGGCAGACGCCGGAATTCCCCATGCTCCAGCTTGCCATGCCCATCGAGCAGGGGAACAGCGGCGGTCCCGTCGTGAACCTGAAGGGCGAAGTCCTCGGCATCGTGACCCTGCGCCACCGTGTCACGGAGAATCTCGGCTTCGCCGTGCCGTCGAACGATCTCCGAACCCTGCTCGACAAGCCGAACCCCGTACCCATGGCCCGCTGGAGCACCATAGGCACCCTCGACCCCCGCCAGTGGACGGCGGCGATGGGGGCGGACTGGAGCCAGCGCGGCGGGGTGATCACGGCGCGGCATCCGGGCGACGGGTTCGGGGGGCGGGCGCTCTGCCTCTCCTCGCTCGGCGTGCCGGAGGAACCCTACGAGATCGCGGTGAAGGTGAAGCTCGACAAGGAATCCGGCGCGGCGGGGCTTGTCTTTTCCTCTGACGGCGACCAAGTTCACTATGGTTTGTATCCGAGTGACGGGAAAATCCGCCTGACCCGGTTCGAGGGGCCGGATGTCTACAGTTGGACCATCTTGGAGCAAGCCGAGGCGCCTTCCTACGTGCCCGGCGGGTGGAACCGTCTGCGGGTGAGGGTGGAGAAGGGCCGCCTCCTCGCTTGGGTCAACGAGGAGCCGGTGATCGATCTCGAAGAGGCCGAATTGCGGGGCGGCAAGGCGGGGCTTTGCAAATTCCGCCAGACGGTCGCCGAGTTCCTCGAATTCCGCATCGGGAAGGATCTTTCGACGCGGGGAATCCCGGACGAGGATCGCCTCCTCCTCGGCGAGGCTCTGAAACGGCACGAGGCCGAGGGAGCGAGCGAGGCGGTCTTGCACGAGTTCGGTCGCCACAGCGAGCGGAGTCGGCGCTTTCTCCTCGAAACCGTCGCCGATTTGGAGGAGCGAGTCAAAACGCTGCGCCTTCTCGAAAGCGAGATCCACCGCACGGCCATCGAGCGCGAGCTGACCATGGCCTTGGACCGACCCGCGTCCGAGGTCGATCTTTTCGAGGTCGGTTTGCAGATCGCCCGCATCGACGATCCCGAACTCGATCTGGAGCACTACCGCGAGGTCTTCTCGCAGTTTGTCAAAGAGGCCGGTGCCTGGCTCGGGAAGGCCGCGCCCGAGGGCGGGCCGCGCGAGAAGGCGGAGGCCCTGCGCGACTTCCTCTTCAAGGAGAACGGCTTCCACGGGAGCCGGGGTGAATACTACCACCATGCCAACAGCTATGTGAACCAGGTCCTCGACGACCGCGAGGGCCTGCCCATCACCCTGAGCGTCCTTTTCGTCGAACTGGCGCGCCGTCTCGGCATCACTGGGGTCCACGGCGCGGCCCTGCCGGGCAAGTTCATGGTCGGCTGGGCTCCGGGCGAGGGCGACGCGGACGCCGCCGTGCTCTTCGACGTCTTCGAAGGCGGACGCGGCCTCACCCGCGAGGAGGCGGCGCGGGAGGCTTACGAGATGAGCGGCGCCTCCCCCGAGGATTCGCATTTCGCCGCCGCCGAGCCTCGCGACGTCGCCGTGCGCATGTTGCGCAACTTGGTCGATATCGAGGTCAACCGGCGCCAGACCCCGGAGAGGGCCGGGCGCTACTTGGAGCTGCTCCTCGCCATCGAGCCCGACGCCGCCTACGAGCGTTTCCAGCGGGCCATCCTCCGGGTGCGCTCGGACGACATCGCCGGGGCGAGGGAGGATTTCGACTGGCTCCTCGAACATCGTCCGCCGGGATTGGACTACTCGAAGCTGGAGCAGTTCCGGGCTTCGCTGGAGGAGTGAGTTCGACGATCTCTATATCGTCTTTCCGGAAAGCCCAAGGAGGGCCGACATTCCTGTCGGTCGACTGGTTCTGTTGTAGCCGGGCCAGCAAACACTCCTCGATCTGCGCCAATCCGCGGCTCATCCGTGGAAATCTGCGTTCCCATTTTTTTGACGCAGATGGCCGCAAATTTCCGCAGATGGTGAGGCAGGGAATGACCATCGCGAATTTTGCCTCCGGTCCGGCAGGATTGCGGCTACAGTTCCCCGATGAGCCTCCTCCCGTCCGGCCCCTGCCTTTTCGCCGTCGCCTCGTTCGCCCTCGTGCCTGTCTCGTTTTCGGAGGACTGGCCGCATCTCCTCGGGCCCAAGCTGGATTTGCACAGCGCCGAGACGGGGCTGCGCCTGGACTTTCCCGAGTCCGGGCCGAAGCTGCTCTGGGAGGTCGAGCGGGGCAGGGGGCACGCCTCCCCCGTCGTCGTGGGAGGCAGGGTCGTTTATCTGCACCAAGTCGAAAACCGCGAGCAGATCCGCTGCCTCGACGCCGCGACCGGGGCGGGGCTGTGGGAGCATTCCTATCCCGTCGAGACCGGGCAGAGCTACGGCGTCGTCGACGCCCCGCGCACCAGCCCCACCGCCGACCCGGAGACTGGACTCGTCTACACCCTCGGCAATGACGGCGATCTGCTCTGTCTACGCTTCGAAAACGGGGAGGTCGCTTGGCGGGTCTCCTTGCCGGAGGCCTTCGGCCCCGCGCCGGTCTTCTTTGGCTACGGCTCCTCGCCGCTGGTCCATGGCGACAAGCTCATCGTCAACGTGGGCTCCGAGGGCACCTGCGTGGCGGCCTTCGACAAACGCGACGGCAAGGTCCTCTGGCGGAGCGACCACGCTTGGCACGGCAGCTACGCCTCGCCCGTCGTGGCGAAGATCAACGGGCAGGACCGCATCCTCGTCCTCGCCGGCGGCATGGTGAAGCCGCCCACCGGGGGGCTGCTCTGCGTCCATCCCGAGACCGGGGCGATCGAGAGCGAACTGCCTTGGCGGTCCACCCAATTCGCCAGCATCCTCGCGGCCAGCCCCGTCCCCTGCGGGGAGAACCGCGTCTTCATCACCGAGGACTACGGGCTTGGCGGGGCGATGGTCCAATACGACGAGGCGTTCCAGCCGCGCATCCTCTGGACCGCGCCGGAGCTGGGCTGCCAGTTCCAGACGCCGATCCATCACGAAGGCATCCTCTACGGCGTGGGCGGCAGCGGCGGGCTGCTGCTCGCCTACGATGTCCGGAGCGGACGCCATCTCTGGAACGAGGCCTTCTACAAGACGACCATCGAATGGCAGGGCCGCCCGATTCCCGTCAGCCTCGGCCACGCCCACCTCATCCATGTGGACGGAGGCTTCCTCTGCCTCGGCGAGGACGGGGTGCTGCTGCGCCTGCGCATGGGCGCGGGCGGCTTCGAGATCTTGGCGAAAGCGAGGCTCTTCTACGCCCCCGAGACTTGGGCGCCGCCGGTCGTCAGCGGCGGACGCCTCTACGTGATGCAGAACGAATTCGGCTCGCGCTTGGTTTGCTACGATTTGGGCAGCTCCCAATAGATTCAAAACTCCTCGTTCGGGGCGGTTCGGCTCGAACCGCCGAAGGGTGACCTTGCGCGCCCAATCCCCGACCGGGCCGGTCGGGTCTACCTTCGCGCCGTTCTTTATCTGCTGGATCTTGGATGGTCCTTTCCGGTCATAGATCCGATGCCTTGTCGCCGCCTGCAGCCGACTCGGCGGTCTCTTCTTGGGGTTCCTCTTGGGAGTCGCTTCCCTCCGCCTGCTGGCGGAGGGCTCGCAGACGACGGCGCAGATCGTCCTCATCCTCGCCGCTGTTGCCGCCAATCAAGCCGGGTTCCTCCACCACGGGGGCGCGGTTGAAGCTGTAGACGCTCTCCCCGTTCGGGCCATACTGGTGGTAGCCGCGGTAGTGGATGCTGCCCACCACCGGGGAGGTCTGCTTCCGCACCTGCTCGTCCACGCCTTCGTGGAAGGTCCGGTCTTCGGGACTGTTGGGATTGTTCCCTCCGGGCCCAGGACCTGGGCCGGGTCCAGGCCCAGGGCCGGGATTCACGATCACGGGTTCGCCAGACACGATGGTGTCGTAGTAGAAGGCGTAGTTCCCGAGCGCCGTGGGTGCCTCCCCGTCGCCGAGACTTGCACCTCGCTCGCCGGGAGTGCCGATTTCGTTCCCGCCCTCGTCCTCGATCCGGTTGGTGTACTCGTCCAGCCGCTGGTCCCACTGGGGATCGTCGACTCCGCCGTCGTAGACCTCGCCGTTGATCAAGGCCCCGGCCTCGACTTGGTTGTTCCCACGGCGCGGCAGGTAGAAGCGCACCTCCTCGCCGCTGAACTCGCTGCCAGCGTCCGCGATCAGGCTGCCACCGGCGGGGTTGGTAGGATCGTTCCAGCTCGCCCCGATGAAGGTCGCGCCGCTGACCAAGGTCGCGGGCGACCCGACGTAGACGTGCCCCACCAAGGCCCCCGCTATCGTGAAATCGGTCCCGGCGGTGACCTCGATGTCCCCGGCCCTCGTCCCCGTTCCGTTCGAGAGGTCGTCCCCGTGCCCGATCTTCGCGTATCCGCCGGGGTTGGCGCTCGTGGCGACCAGTTCGATGCTGCCGTCGACGGCCACCGAGATGAGGCCGGACATGGCCCCGTCGGTGGAGTAGCCGCCGTGCCCGACTTGGGCTGCGCCGCCGGCACCGGCCACGGCCCGCATGTCCCCGTCCACCGTCAGCTCGATCCCGCCGCCGATGCTCGCGGCGGTCGCGTGGCTGCCTCCATGCCCGATCTGGGCGTTGGCCAATGGCCCGTCCCCGCCGAGCAGGTCGAGATCCCCGCCGGAGACCACCGTGATCTCCCCGGCGAGGTTCGGCACCGTCGCCAGGGAGGCGCGGTGGCCGATCTGCGCGTAGGCGTTGAAGACGGGACCGCCCTTCAGCGAGACGCCGCCCTCCTTGGCCTTGACTGTGATGTCGCCGTCCGGCGAGACGCCGGGGGTGGGGGAGAAGCCGATCATCGCGTAGTGTCCAGCGGTGCTGGCGATCACCTCCACGGCGTGGCCGAGGGCCGTCGTGGTCCCTCCGGCGGAACCCACGGCGACGTGGGCGGTCTGCGAACCGCCGCCGATGACGACCTTGCCGCCGTTGTTGCCCCAGTGGGCGGTGGCGGTCGCCAACGCTCCGAGGTCGAATTCGAGCGTCTGCATGAGGCGGCAATGGTTGAAGTCCAGCGCAAGAGTCAGCCCGTTGCTGCCGTCGAACTGGCCGGTCGCGGCATCGTAGCCTGCATAGGCATTCCAGCCCGCCGCCGCTCCGACGTTTCCGCTGCCCGAGTTCTGCACGGTGGTCGCCATGGTCACGTTGCCGGAGGCCACGAAGTTGGTGTTGAAGCCATGATTGAAGTGGACCGCGCCTCCATCGACGAGCAGGTCGCCGTCCGTGATGGCGATGGTCACGTCTCCGCTCTGTCCCATTTCGTTCGCGATGTCGGTCACTCTCCGGGCATGGCTGGAGAGGTCGAGCGTTTCGGTCACCAGGGTGATGCCGGCACCGCCGATCCCCCCGACGGTGGTGGTGCCATGACCGAGACGCGTGCCCGATACGTTGTCGGTCAGCACGGTGGTATCGCCCACGAAGAGCTTCATCTCACCGCTGCGCGTTCCTGTGGTGTGCGGGCGGGCGCTGCCATGCCCGACCATCGCAAAAGCGTCCGCATGCGTGCCGCCCGTCAGGCTGAGGCCACCGCCGGCCAACAGATGGATGTTCCCTCCGAAGTTGCCGTTGGACGCATCGCCACCATGCCCGATCTGGGAATGGGATGCATCGAATCTGCCGCCTTTGAGCTGGATGTCGCCCGCCGCCGAGACGGAGATGCTACCGTTGAACGCTCCAGTGGTCGTGGGGCCGCCGTGGCCGATTTGGGTGTTGGTGATGTCATTGTTGCCCACGCTGGAATCGAGAGTGATGCCGCCATTGAGGGAGGAAACTTCGATCGACCCCGTGATGTTTCCGTCGTGCGAAAACCCGCCATGCCCGATTTGGACGGGGGACTGCCGTGCACTGCCGTTCTCCAGCAGGATGTCGCCGTCGATGCAGACCTTGATGTCTCCGATCTTCAGACCATCGGAATTGTAGTCGCCGTGACCGATCTGGGCTCCGTGCAGGCGGACTTCGGCGTTGTTGACCGCCTGGTCGCCGCCCTTGAGGACGAGACCGCCCCGTTCCGCCACCACGGTGATGTGGCCCTCCAGATCGCCGCCGCCGGCTCCGTTGCTGTGGCCGCGGTGTCCGATGCCCGCGAAGCTGTAGTAGGAGTTGGAGGCGTTGGCGTCACTGCGACTGCCGGCCACGATGTTGAGTCCGTAGTCGGCCAAGCCACCCGTGAGACCGGTTTTCACGGTGATGTCGCCGCTGTGGTTGCCTCGCACGTTGAAATAGGCGGTGTGCCCGATCAAGGCGTAGTTGAAGCTGACGGCATTCTTCCCGGCGATCAGGTCGAGCTTGCCGCCCGCGTTGACGGCGATATCGCCGCTGTAGCCGGAGCTGCCGCCACCGACAGTCGCGCCCGTTCCCCCGTGACCGATTTGCGTTCCCGAATAGCTGACGCTGTTGAAGGTCGCGAACTGTTCGGCAACCAACTCGATGTGGCGACCGGCATTCACTTCGATTTTGTTCTCGACGAACGAAGCCATCGGCTGGGCGTGATGCCCGTGACCGATTTTCGCACCGGAATAGTGCCGTGTGCCGCCGGACAGCAGCACATCGCGCCCTGCGTTCACGTAGATGGAGGAGGCATCCACCGCCCCGCCCACCGAAGTCAGGGCCGAGCCGCTGATCCGTCGTCCCCCGTGACCGATCTGGGTGTAGGTGGTGTCACCGGTCCCACCCTTGAGATCGACATCCATGGCAGCGAGCACATCGACCTTGCCCATGAAGGTCACGCTCATGCCAGTGACGGCATAGGTTCCTCCATGGCCGATCTGGGTGTAGTTGTAGGCGGAATCACCCCCCGTGAGGCTGACGCTGCCGGTGACCGACTCGACCCGGGTGTCGCCGCTGAAGGTGCGGTCGACCACTCCGTTGGCGTAGCCGCCGTGGCCGATCTGGGCATGGGCGTAGTGGTCGGATCCGCGGGTGCCCCCGGCACGCAGGATCACGTCGCCGTTTTCCGCCGTCACCGTGATGGCGCCGGACTTGTCGCCGTCCGAATCGCGACCGCCGTGGCCGATGTGGGCGTGGGTGAAGTAGCCGGTGTCGCTGGCCTCGACTTCGATATCCCCCGCCTCGGCGGTGACTTCGACAGCCCCGCTGGTGGTGCCGGTGCTGTAGGAGTGCAGGTGCCCGATGTGGGCCACCGCCTGGTCGCCGAGGCCGCCTTTGAGGCGGATGCCATCGGTGGCGGCGTTCGTCCCCAGCGCTCGCACCGTGGTGGTGCCGGAAACGTTGTTGTCCACGTCGTAGCCTCCGTTGCCGATCAAGGCGTGGGAGTAGGAGCCGGTGCCGCCGCTCAGTTTGATGCCGCCGGTCCTGGCTTCGACGAGGACATTGTCGGAGAGAGGAGCCTTCACCACCAGCCCCCCGTGCCCGATCTGGGCAAAGGCGTTGGTCCCCCCGCCGGACAGGCTCACTCCGCGAGCCGACTTCACGGTGACGGTGCCGGACTTGGCCCCGTCCGAATCCCGTCCGCCGTGGCCGATCTGGGCGTGGGCGTTGGAGCCGCCACCCGTGAGATTGATGTCGCCCGCGACCGTGGTCACCTCGACGGCACCGCTGGCGGCACCCGAACCGGCGATGTGCAGGTGCCCGATCTGGGCGGCCGCCTGGCTGCCAGTCCCACCCTGGAGGCGAATGCCGTCGGTGGCGGCGTTCGTCCCCAGCGCCCGCACCGTGGTGGTGCCGGAAACCGCGGTGTCGATGTCGTGACCGCCATTGCCGATCGCGGCAAAGGAGTTCGTGCCCGTGCTGCCGCTCAACGAAATGCCACCTGTCCCGGCCTCGACGAGGACAGTTCCGGAGACAGGCCCTCTCAAACCCGAACCGCCATTGCCGATCAGGGCATGGGCGTTGTTCGAATTGCCTCCGGTGAGGGTGATGGCGCTGCCCGCCTTGACCGTGACGTCGCCGCCGAAGCTGCCGAGGAAAAAGCTGTTCCGACCGAGGCCGCCATGGCCGATCTGGGCGAAGTTGGCGTCCGTGGTCCCGCCCTTCACGGTCACGCTGCCCAGGGTGGCGGTGACGTTGATGGCCTGATTGACGATATTCTGGGTATTGTTGTTGCCGTAGCCGCCATGCCCGATCAGGGCGTAGTTGTAGTTGCCGGCGGTCGCAGTCCCGCCTTGCACAACAATATTGCCCCTCTCGGCGGTGACGATGATGACACCGGTCTTGTTGCCGCTCTCCCAGACGCCATGCCCGATACGGGCCGCGGCAAAGGAGGTGCCCACCGTGCTGTTGCCACCGGTGACTGTGATGTCGCCGTCGCCGGCGATGAGCGTGACGTCCCCGTTCGAGGTCGAGGTGCCGCCCGTGCCTGCATGACCAATGGCGGCGACGGAATACTGCCCGAGGCCGCCGGTGACGCTGATATTCCCTTTCCTCACATCGACATCGACAGCGCCGGTCATCGTCGCGGTGCCGCCTGTGATCCTCTCATGGCCGATGGTGGCGCTGGCGTATTGCCCGTTGCCGCCGTTCATGGTCAGGTTGCCCTCGGTGATGTCCACATTGACATAGCCGGTCATGGTGTTGCTATCGGTCCTGTTGGTATGCCCGATCCCAGCCTTGGAGGACTGGCCGCCTCCACCGTTCATGGTGATGCCGCCGTTAACCACGGAGACCTCGGTGAAGCCGCTGATGGCCGCGTTGTTCTCGTAGATCCCGTTGCCGATGAAGGCACCGGAATAGCCACCGCCGCCGCCGGTCATCACGATGCCGTCGGTAACGGCGGTGCCCTTGGCGTTCACGGTCACGTCGCCGCTGATCGCGTTGTCGATGTTGTAGCCGCCGTTTCCGATCAGGGTATAGGTCCGTTCGGCGGTGCCGCCCTTCAGCTCGATGCCACCGGTCCCGGCGTCCACGGTGACGGGGCCGTCCATGATGGCGCGCATCGCCACGCCGCCATGCCCGATCTGGGCGGTGGCGTTGAGGCCGGTGCCGCCGTAGAGGCTGACCTTCCCGACGGTGTTGATCACCTGGACGGCACCATTCGTAGCCCCCAGGCCGTAATTGCCCGCCGCATCTTTCGCTCCACCGTGTCCGATCTGGGCATAGGCGTCTTCACGACCGGCGTTCAGGATCACGTCCTTCGCCCCGTCGATGATGATCGCTCCGGTCTTGGCCATGCGCCAAGCATTGCCGCCATGGCCGATCTGGGCGTAGCTCCCGCGCCCCGCCGCCCCGGTTCCGGCGTTGAGGATCACGTCGCCGGGTGCGCAGAAGCTGATATTGATTTCGCCGTTGAGGATGGAGTTCGTCCCGCCCGTGCCGCCGTGACCGATCTGCACGTAGGAGTCGTCCACGCCTGTCCCCGCCGTCATTTGCAAGCCGCCTTCCTTCACGCGCAGCGCGATGCTGCTGTCGGCCCCGCTGGCCGTGGCGGTTGGTCGGTAGCCCAGTTGGGTGTGGGCGCCGGAGGTGTTCCCCGCGATCAGCTCGATGCCGTAGGCGGCGAAGGTGTTCGCCCCATACCGCGATCCGATCACGACACCACTGGTCTGCCCCGCGCTGCCGATGGTGAGGGTCTTGCCGTTGTTGCCGAAGGTGCCGCAGTCGTTGAAGTCGATGCCGCTCAGCGTCCCCTGGGAGATGATCGGCCTGCAGTAGTTGAAGCCGCCTGCGCCGTCGCTGGCGTAGGTGACGCTGCCGAGCCCGGTCGTGCCGCCCACCCCATCCCAGCCTGCCACCAGGGTGACGGCTCCGGTGCCGCTGTTCTGGTAGGAGGACAGCATGGTGATGTTGCCGCCGGTGACGAGGTAGAAGTCGAGGGACGTGTCGAGAAGCATGTCCGGCGCGTTGATCGTGTAATCGGTGGCGCTGCTGTCGAGGATCTGAACGATCCCGTAGCCGAAGTTGCCGGAGATCATGGTTCCCTCGTCGACCGTCGTGTAGCCCGGCAGGCTGATGGCGCCATTGACCACCTTCTGGTAGCCGTCGCCGCTGCCGGCGATGTAGTCGCCGGGCTGGAGGCCGTTGTTGTTCTGGTGGAAAATGTAGACGTTGCCTTGGTTGGCCGCTCCGCTTCCCCCGGTGCCGGTCAGGTTGCCCTGGGCGAAAAGGTGCATGCCGCCGCCGCGCAGGCCGGTGGAGGTCTTCGCCCCGTCGCCGTGGCCGAACATCGCGTAGGAGGCGGCCCCGCTGCCGCCGGTCAGGCTGATGTCGCCATTCTCGGCCACCACATAGACGTGGCCGTTCATGGTGCCGGCGGTGTTGCGGCCGCCGTGGCCGATTTGGCTGTAGGCTCCGGTGCCTGCGCCGCCCTTCAGTTCGATGCCGTCGCTGCCGCGGGCGACCACCGTGATGTTGCCGGTGAAGTCGCCGGTGACGTTCCCGCCGCCGTGGCCGATCTGCACGTATTTGTTCGTCAGCGTGCTGCCGCCGGTGGCGTCGAGCGAGATGTCGCCGCCGATCTGCACGCAGATGTCGCCGTCCATGTTGCCGCTCATGGCCTGATCGGCTCCGGCATTGCTCGTTCCAACGCCGCCGTGGCCGATGCGAGAATACACGTTGCTGGTTCCGGCCGTTCGCAGATCCATGATCAGATCCCCGCCCGCCGAGACGCTGATGCGCCCGCTATGGTTGCCACTGAGCGAAGCTCCGCCATTGCCGATCATCGCCCCGGAGCCGCCCTGGTTGCCGGAGTGCAGTTCGACATTCCCAGTGCCCCCATCGACGGTGATGTTGCCCCGGAAGGCCCCGTTGCGGACCGCGCCGTTGACGGTCGTCCCGCCGTGACCGATCTGAGCGGCTGCGTATCCGCGATTATTCGCCTTGGAAGCGTCGAGGATGACGCCGCCGCTCACCGTGGTCACCGTCACGGCGGCATCGGTCATCACCGCATCGGCGCCGGCACTGGTCCCGGCACTGTAGCCGCCATGCCCGACCTGGGCACGGGCGTAGGTCGATCCACCGCTTTCGAGCAGCACCCCGGTCTGGGCGCTGACGGTGATCGCGCCGCCGTAGGTGGCGGAGGCGAACATGCCGCCATGGCCGATCTGGGCCCAGGTCTCGTTCGAGTTGACACTGGGAGTGTTGGTGAGGGGATCGACCGCCCCTTTGATCTCCACCCTGCCGTTGGAGGTGACGTTGATGGCACCGGAGAGCAAGCCGGCGGACGAGGATCTGCCTCCGTGCCCGATCTGGGCGTGGCTGTATTGCCTGCCTCCGCCGTGGAGGATGACATCGCCCCCGTTGGTCGTGGTGACGTTGATGTCCCCGGTGGCCGCCGCAGCAGAGGCCGAGCCGCCATGCCCGATCTGGGCGAAGCCTTGGGGCGCGACGGTTGAGCCTGCGGTGCTGTCGCCGCCGCCCTTGAGCGTGATCCCGCCGGAACCGGCCGAAACCGTGATCCCCCCGGTCTTGACGCCCGTCCTCCCGTAGCCTCCGTGACCGATCAGCGTGAACTGACCGGTCTCCTTGCCTCCCAGCATGCTCACGGCGGAAGCTGATCCGCTGGAGGTCACCGAGACGACACCGCTCATCGTGCCGCCAATCGCCGAGGTGTTGTACCCGCCGTTGCCGATCTGCACGAAGCTTCGGATGCTGGTACCGATACCGACGTTGCTGGTCGCGTCCATCATGACACCGCTCACGGTCTCCACCGTGACATTCCCGATCCTGTCACCCGTGGTGTTGGACCCGCCCATCCCGATCATGGAGAAGGCGTCGTTCCCGGTTCCGCTGGTCATGGTGAGGCCCGCTGTCTGGGAAACGACCTTCACGAGATCCCCGGCAAGGCCGAAGGTTCCGCCGCGGCTCTGGCCCCCATGGCCGATCAGGGTAAAGGCGCTCCCGCCAGTCCCCGACTGCATCGCGATAGCACCCATCACATCCACGGTCACCGCCCCGGACATCGCGCCCGTGTAGGCAGCCCCTCCGCCGTGGCCGATCATCGCGAATTTGCCGTAGTCCTCGCCGACGGGAAGGGAGGCCGCCCCGCCGACCATCGTCAGCGTTCCGTTCTCGACGATGAGCTTGACCTCGCCCGTCATGGAGCCATTAGCGCTCTGCCCCCATCCTCCGTGGCCGATTTGCGTGAACGCGGCCGTGCCGGTGCCACCGGTCATGGTGACATTGCCGCCCGACACTGTGACATCGACCTTGCCGGAGCGGTTCCCGGTAAACTGACGGCCCTGCAAGCCGATCACTGCCACGGCCAAGGTGGCCGTGCCCGCCCTCAAGTCGAGCCCCCCACCGGCGACCCTCACGACCGTGTCGGAGTTCAGCATCGACGCTGTCACGTTGTTGGTGGCGTGGCCGATGTTGGCGAAGCTGTAGCTGCCGGTCCCGCCTTTCAGGGACATGCCGTCGTTGGCGGTGCCCCCGTTGGAATTGACCGTGGTCGTGCCGCCGAACGCACCGGCGATCTGGTGTCCGCCATTCCCGATCAGGGCGAAGGCATTGGTGGTGGTGCCCTCCAGCGAAATGCCGCCACCCGCCGAAGTCACCGAAACATTGCCCGTCGCGCCGAAGGCCCCGCCCAAGTTGCTGGCGGAGATGTCGCCGAGTCCGCCGCTGCCGATCATGGCATAGGAGTTGCTGCCTGTGCCGCCTCTCAGCCTCACTCCGTCGGTGGCGGCGGTCCCGGTGGTGGTGACCGAGATGGCGCTGTCGGCGACCGAGCCGTTCACGTAGAACCCTCCGTGTCCGATTTGGGCGTAGGCGTTGCTGCCCCCGCCTCTCAGATCGACCCACCCCGCGTTGATCGTGACTGGAGCGCCGGTGATCGCGTAGGTGCCGACGGCAGCGGCCTCGTTGTAGCCGCCATGGCCCACTTGGGCAAAGGCCCGGGCGTTGCTGCCACCGGTCATGACCAAGCCTCCTGCGCCGGCGGTCACGTCCACCGCGCCGCTGAAAATCCCTCTCACATTCGTGCCCCCGTGGCCGATCATGGCGAACGTGTCTTGTCCGCCTCCAGCCGCCAGCTTCACCTGGTTGCCCGCCGTGACGGTGACCGCATCGTGGAACTCACCGCGCATGAAACTCCCCTTGCCCATTCCGCCGTGGCCGATCTGGGTGTATGCCTGCGGTCCGTTCCGGCTCTCCAGCATCACCGAGCCGAGCGTGGCCTCGACGTTGATGGTGCCCGTGTCGGTCTGCACCGATCCATTGCCGTATCCGCCGTGACCGATCTTCGCATGGTTGTAGGTGATCGTGCCGCTCCGGATGACGATATCGCCCTGGTCCACCTTCACGTCGATGTCGCCACCGTGGTTGCGGCTGGTCCAACCACCGTGGCCGATCTGGGTAAAACCGAACAAATTCTTGATTCCGGCTTCCATGACAAGGCTGCCATTCACCACATCGACATCGATCAGACCGCTCATCGCCCCGCTGCCGCTCTGACCGGTATGGCCGATGGTCGCATTGCTGTAGTAGGCGTCGCCCGCGTTCATCGCCAACCCGCCGTTTTGAACGCTCACATAGGTGTCGCCACCCACCGTCGACACGGTGTTGTATCCGCCGTTTCCGATCATCGCTCCGGCGAATCCCGACCGGGGCGAAGCGTAGGTGTGATTTCCGTCACCACCGCGCATCCGGATGCCGTCTCCGACTCCCGTCCCCTTCGCATCGACCCGCACGGTGCCGCCGAGGGCATTGTCCACCCAGTAGCCTCCGTTGCCGATCAGCGCATAGGCGACATTCCCCAACCCACCTTTGACGTCGATGCCTCCGCCACCCGCCTCGACCGTGACATCGCCCCCGATGGCGCCAGCGTTGGAAAGGGCGACACCTCCGTGTCCGATCTGGACGTAGGCATTGTGCGCACCCGCTCCGCCTATCATCGAGACGGCTCCTGTGGTGTTGATCACCTGAATGGTGCCGCTGGCCGACAGGGCGCGCCTCACGTAGGAGGGATCGCCGGCTGAAATGGTCGGATCCACCCCCGTGGCCCCGCCATGGCCGATCTGGGCGTAGGCTTGGTTGCCGCCGCCTGCGAGCGCGAGGTCGCGGGTGCCGTCGATGGTCACGTCGCCCGAGAAATTGCCCGCCAATCCCGAGCCGCCGTGGCCGATCTGGGCGTAGGAATTCATGCCGTTGGCCCCACCCAGCAAGGACACGTCTCCCGGATCGCAGAAGCTGATGTCAATCAAGGCATTGACACCTCCAGCGGCGTTCGATCCCCTGCCACCGTGACCGATCTGAGTGAAGGCTCCGGCGGCATCGCCGGAGTTCAGCGAAAGCCCGAGGTCCTTGACGCGGACATTGATCGCTCCGGTCATGGCGGTGCCGTCACCGTAGTAGCCAAGCTGCGTCGCCGCGTTCGCGGTGCTGTTGCTGGAGAACATCTGGATCCCGGCGGCGGCGAAGGTGTTGGTGCCCCCGGCGCTGCCGACGCTGACGCGGGAGGTCTGCGCGGCGCTGCCGATGGTGAGGGTCGCGCCATTGTTGCCGAAAGTGTCGCAGTCGTTGAAGTCGATGCCGCCCAGCGCCCCCTGCGTGATGATCGGCTTGCAGTAGTTGAAGCCGCCAAATCCGTCGTCCTCGTAGGTCACGCTGCCGGCGCTGAAGCTGCCGCCCACTCCGTTCCAGCCGGCGACGAGGGTGATGGATCCGGTGCCTTGGTTTTGGTAGGAGGACAGCATGGTGATGTTGCCGCCGGTGACGATGTGGAAGTCGGCGGAGGTGTTGATGGCCATGTCTGGCAGGCTGATCGTGTAGTCGGTGGCGCTGCGGTCGAGGATCTGGACGATTCCGTTGCCGATGTTGCCGGTGAACAGGGTGCCTTCATCCGCCGTCACATAAGCGGGCAGGCTGATCGTGCCGTTGACGACCTTCTGGTAGCCGTCGCCGCCGAGGTAGTCGCCGGACTGGAGGCCGTTGTTGTTCTGGTGAAAAATGTAGACGTTGCCTTGGTTGGCCGCTCCGGTGCCCCCGGTGCCGGTCAGGTTGCCCTGGGCGAAGAGGTGCATGCCGCCGCCGCGCTGGCCGGTGGAGGTCTTCGCCCCGTCGCCGTGGCCGAGCATGGCGTAGGAGGACGCCCCGCTGCCACCAGCCAGACTGATATCGCCCGCCTCGGCCACCACATAGACGTGGCCGTCCATCGTGCCGGCGGTGTTGGTTCCGCCGTGACCGATCTGGGCGTAGGCTCCGGTGCCCGCTCCGCCTTTCAGTTCGATGCCGCCGCTGCCACGCGCCACCACGGTGATGTTCCCGGTGAAGTCGCCGGTGATATTGCCGCCGCCGTGGCCGATCTGCACGTATTTGTTCGTCAGGGTGCTGCCGCCGGTGGCGTCGAGCGAGACCTTGCCGCCGATCTGCACGCAGATGTCACCGTCCAGGTTGCCGCCCATGGCCAGATTGACCCCTGTGTACGTCGATCCGGCTCCGCCGTGGCCGATCCGGGAATACACATTGTTGGTTCCGCCAGGCAGCAGCGTCATGATCAGATCGCCGTCGGCCGAGACGCTGATGCGTCCGCTATGGTCGCCGCCGAGCGAGTTGCCGCCGTTTCCGATCATCGCGCCCGAGCCAGCGCGGCTGCCGGAGCGCAACTCGACATTTCCGGTGCCGCCATCGACGGTGATGGCTCCTCGGAAGGCTCCGTTGCGGGATGCGTTTTCGAAATGCCCCGTGCTGCCGTTTCCAATCATTGCGGTGGCCAAGATGGCGTTGTTCGCCTTGGAGGCGTCGAGGATGACTCCCCCGTCCACCGTGGTCACGGTCACGGCGGCGTCGGTCATCACCACTGCGGCTCCGGCATTGGTCCCGGCCATGTAGCCTCCATGCCCGATCTGGGCGCGGCTGTAGCTGGAGGGACCGCTTTCGAGCAGCACCCCGGTCTGGGCGTTCACGGTTACCGCTCCGTCATATCGGGTGGAGCTGAACATGCCGCCATGCCCGATCTGGGCGTAGGTCTCGCTCGCGACGGCGCTGGGGGTGCCCGTATCGGCATCGGCAGCCCCCTTGAGCTCCACCTTGCCGTCGGAGACGACGTTGACAACCCCTGACAACAAGCCGGAAGCGAGAGAGGAGTCCCTGCCGCCGTGACCGATCTGGGCATGCGTCCACCGCTTCCCTCCGCCTTGGAGGAGGACGTTCCCCGCGTTCGTCGTGGTGACGCTGACCGCCCCGTCCGCCGACCCTGTGGAGGACGTTCCACCATGCCCGATCTGGGCATGGCTGTAGAGCGCCGTCTCCCCGGTGACAGGGGAGACGGCGTTGCCGCCGCCCTTGAGGATGACCCCGCCGGAACTGGCTTCGACCGTGATGGCTCCATTTTTCGTTCCCGCCGTGTTGTAGCCGCCGTGGCCGATCTGGGCGTGCTGGAAGTATCCCTTTCCTCCCCGCAGGGTCACGGCGGAATTGGCCGCGCTGCCGGTCACCGAGATGGCTCCGCTCAGGGTGCTGGCGCTGCCGCCGGAGCTGTAGCCCCCATGGCCGATCTGCACGAAGCTGCGGTCGCCGATGTTGATGCCCGTGCTGGTGGTGGCGTTCAGGGCGACGCCGGTCACGGTCTCCACGGCGATGGCTCCCGTCTTGTTGCCCCCACTGCCGTATCCGCCCATGCCGATCATGGAAAAAGCGTCGGCCCCGTTGCCATTGGTCATGGTCAGGCCCGCCGTGTGGGAAATGACTCGGATGGTATCGGCTGCCGTCCCCATGGCTCCATTATGTCCGTAGCCGCCGTGCCCGATCAGGGTGTAGGCCTGGGCCCCGCCGCCTGCGGTCATGGTGATGGCTCCATCCGCCTCCACTGCGACCGAGCCGGAGATCGTGCCGGATCCGCCTCGGCCGCCATGCCCGATCTGGGCGGCGGCGTCGGTCCCGCTCCCGCCGAGCAGGCTGACTCCGCCATCTCCCGCGTGGACGGTGACAGTCCCCGTGCCCGCGCCACGGTAGCCGATTTGCGAATAGGCACCCGTCGTCGCCCCTCCGGACAGGACGACCTGATGCCCCCCCACATTCGTCTGCCCGCTGCGGCTGGCCACGGACACGGCGCGGTTGGCGGCGGTGAGGTCGGCGTTGGTCCCGACCCGCACACTGCCGTTGTTTTGGCCGTAGGAACCCGGCACGCTGAAAAGCTGGGTGTTGGCATTCACGTCGCGGATCATGTAGTAGCGCCACGGAGTGACCGGGGCCGACGGTCCGGGACCAGGAAAGTCGCTGGCGGTGTGGAGAGTGGCCAAGGCGGGATTCCAGCCCGCGAAGACGTTAACGTCGCCGCTGCCCTGGTTGATGAGGCTGTTGGCGATGAAAATGTCCGAGTAGGAGAGCAGGTTGAAGTCGTAGGCCGAATTCCAGCTCATCGGGCCGGCGATCTCGATGCCCTCGCTACCCATGCCGACAAGGCTAGTGTGCCCCCAGGCGAGGTTGGCGGCGAGCATGGTGCCCAGCCCGGCGTCGAGGCGGAACAACTGGCTCCCCGAATCTCCGGTAACACGATCGAAGGAACGGGCGCGGATGGTGAGGTCGGAGTTGCTGACGGCGTTGGCGGTGCCGCTCTTGTGACCGATGTGGGAAAGGCTGGCCACGGTCGCGACCATGGAGATTTCACCCGCCACATCAACGAGGATGTCGCCCTGCCTCGTGCCTGCGCCGGGGCTGGGGGCACCGTGTCCGATCATGACACCCCCGCGGGCGGTGTTGATCGCGAGGGTCGAGTTGAGTTCGAGACTCCCGTTCCGGGAAACAACCTTGATGTCGCCTTCCATAGGGCCGAAGGCACTGTAGCCCCCGTGACCGATCATCACGGCGGCATTCCGCGAAGTGCCCGAGCGAAGGACGATGTCTCCCTCGGCAAAGACGCCCACCGAGCCGCTGATGCCATCCACACCGGGGGTGCTGCCGTTGCGCCCCGCATTGTAGCCGCCGTGGCCGATGGAGGCCCCGTGGAGCCGGATGTCGGGAAGCGTGTCGGCGGCGGACGTGCCGTCCACGCCGTCGCCCCCTGCCACGAGCACCCCGCCCCGGACCGCATCGACGAGGATGTCGCCGTGGAGGCCGGTGGTGTAGTTGGCCGCATCGTTGCTGTGGCCACGGTGGCCGATGGACGCGAAGCTGTAGTAGCCGTTGATGGCGGTGATGGTGGTCGCGAGTGGCATGTAGTCGCCATAGGCCGCTTGGACGGTGATGCCGTAGTCGGCGGGAGTCAGACCCGCCAAGGTTCCGGTCGTCACGGTGATGTCCCCACTGTGGACACCGTTCGAATTGTAGTAGGAGTTGTGCCCCAACAGGGACCAGTTGTAGCTGCCTGCGTTCTTGCCGGCGATCACGTCCAGCTTCCCACCCGCCGTGACGCTGATGTCTCCGCTGTAGCCGGAGGTGGAGGCGCCGGACACAGGGCCTACGACGGAGCCGAAGCCGCCGTGTCCGATCTGGGTGCCGGAGTTGGAGACGTTCGAGAAGGTCTCGAACTGCGGGGAGACGAGGCGGACGTGCCGCCCGGCCTCCACGGTGACGTGGCTCTCGCCGAAGCTCGCGAGCTTCATGTTGTAGCCCCCGTGGCCGATCTTGGCCCCGGTGTTGCTCACCGTCCCGGAAAGGAGCAGCACGTCCCCGGCCGTCGCCTTCACGGCGATCGGGGAGGCGGCGATGGTGGATATCCCGATGGTGGAGGTCGCCGCCGAGATGTAGCCCCCGTGGCCGATCTGGGCATTGGTGTAGCCAGCGGTGCCGCCTCTGGCGATGACGCTGCCGCCTGCCGTCACATCAATGGCACCGCCCAAATGCCAGACGTTGCCTGCGACGACGCCGGGGCCACCGTGCCCAATTTGGGCGAAGGCGTAGCCGGCGGTGCCTTCGCCCATCGCAAGATCAGCGCCTGTCTTCACCGTGATGGCACCGTTCGCGTTCGTGACATTGCCCGTGACGGTGTCCGTGCCACCGTGACCGATTTTGGCGTGGGAATAGCTGGCGCTGCCCTTGCCCATGGATATACCCCCGCTGGCCTCCACAGTGATGTCGCCCGTGTAGCCTGACGTGTTGGCCACACTCGCCCGGACACCGCCGTGGCCGATCTGAGCGTAGTTGGCAATGGCTCCTCCGGCGAGGAGGTCGATTTTGCCGTCGAGCACCTGGACCACGATGCCAAGGGGGCGCTGCCCGATGGGATTGCCGCCCCCGTCGAGGATGTCTTCGAAGCCGGTGCCGCTGCTGGCGGTCACAGCTCCGGCACGGATGTAGCCGCCGTGGCCGATCTGGGTGTGGTTGTAGCGCTCACCACCAGTCGTCCCCCCGGCCTTGGCGGAAAGATCACCGGAGGTCACGGTCACGCGGATGTCGCCGCTCTTGCTGCCGGTGGCGTAGCTGCCGCCGTGGCCGATCTGGGTGTGAGCGTTAGTCCCCAGGGTGGAGGACTGCATCTTCAGCCCCCCAGCGGCGATGTCCACCTCCACAGCGCCGGAGAGGGTAATGGCGGCGGTGTTGGCGGCGGCAAACTGGGCGAGGTGCCCGATGTGGGCGGCGGAGTGGCTGCCGTTCCCTGCCACCATCGAGAGTCCATCAGTGGCGTCCGTGCCTTTCAGCGCCACATGGGTGCCACCGGAAATCGTGCTGCCCGCCAGAATGTTGTAACCGCTGCTGCCGATAGCGGCGTGGCCGACCGCCGAACCGCCCCCATTCATCCGCACACCCCCGTCCTCGACGGTGACCCGCACATCGCCGGAGATAGAGTTGCCGGAGCCGATGGAAAGATGTCCGATCTGGGAGAAGAGGAAGTCGGCTCCGGTGCCGCCCTGCAAATCAAGTCCGGTCCCAGCAGTCACGGTGATGTCACCGCCGTGGTCGCCATCAGAGCCGTTACCCCCGTGTCCGATGAGCGCAAAATTGTCGCTGTCGTAATTTCCCGCCTGAATCAAGATGGCTCCGCCCGCATCGACGTCGATGGCTCCACGGAAACCCTTGCCGGAACCCGGTGCTAGGACCGCCCCACCCGCGTCAACGAAATCGCTGACATAGGCACCATGCCCGATCTGGGCGCGGGAGAATCGACTGTTTTCGGTACCCACCGTGCCCGCCCCGCCCTGCACCGTCACATTTCTGCCCGCATCCACGTCGATCTTGCTCTCGACGAAGCTGGCGAGAAGCTGCTGGACAGCCCCGTGGCCGATCTGGGCATGGGAGTAGTAGCCCTGCCCGCCCGTAACCGTCACATCGCGGCCCGCGTTGACGGTAATGTCGCCGCCGAGAGTAGCGCTGTAGTTGGCCACCGCATTGTCAAAGCCGCCGTGACCGATCTGGGCGTGGTTGTTGATGGTCTTGCCACCGAGCAGGATGACGTCGTTCCCCGCCTCGACGAGGATCTCGCCGGAAAGCTTCATCCCCCTCACCGAATCCCGCTCCCCACCGTGGCCTATCTGGGCGAAGGAGGCGTTGCCGGTGTCGGTCGTGCCGGCGGTCCATCCCGCGGGGTTGTAGCCGAGAATCCCCACCTCGTGCTTGTTGGCGACGACCGACACATCGTTCACGGCTTTCACCCGGATGCTGCCAAGGACGGGATCGGGATCGGTGACCACCGTGCCGGCGGCGCGGCGGTTGTAGCCGATCTGGGCGTAGCGCTGCGCTCCGACACTGGGTGCACCGGTGAGGGCAGGCCCCCAGACGTTCACGTCGTAGCCGGCCACGTTGGTCTGTCCGTTGCGGCTAGCCACGGACACGGCGCGGTCGGCGGCGACGAGGGAGGGATCGCTGCCCGGATGGCCGGTCAGGCCGACGTAGACGCTGCCGCCGTTCTTTCCGAAGGAGCCAGCGGTGCCGAAGATCAGGCTGCCCATGTCGGGAGCCGCAGACACCGTGGCGCTGCCCGGCGAACCCGGAGCCACGCCGAAGAGGTCGCTCAGGGAGGTCACGGAGGGATCCCAGCCAGCCACGAGGTTCACATGACCTGTGCCCCGGTTGATGATGTGGTTGCCGATGTAGAGATCGCCCTCGGCCAGCAGGGTGAGGCTGTTGAGCGAATTGTAGATGACGGCGTTCTGGACGGTGATGTGGCCCGCGTCCGCCGTGCCCGTATCGTAGGTCGAGACGACGACGTGGTTCGTTCCCAGGAGGCCCGTGAGGGTGGTGGTGTTGATGTTCGTCGTCGAGGCGGCTGCCGAGCTGATCGTCAGGTTGCGCGGATCGAGGAGCAGGGTTCCGTTCGCCCCGTTCTCGGCGAGGGTGGACACGGTACCGTCGAAGAGCAGACCCTCTTTGCCCGAGACCTCGACGAAGCCGCCTTTTCCGTCGCCTCGGCCCAGGGCGGTGATCCCTCCCCGGAATTCGGTGTCGCCGTCGGACCACAGGATCACGCTGCCGCCATTCCCGCTGGCCAAGGCGTCGGCCCGGAGCGAGGCTCCGTCGTCGATGACGAGCGTCTCGGCATTGCGGATCGTGGCGTCGCGGCCTTGGAAGCCACCGCCGATCTGGATGCTGCCACCGCCGGTCTCGCCGGAGGCGTCGATCGCAGCGGTGCTGCCCACGGAAATCTCGCGGGCCTCGACGACGACTTGGCCGCCGGGGGAGGGGACCGATGAGGAGGAAACGTCGATGCTGCCGCCAAGCTCGGCTTTGTCGGTGGCGGCGATCCGCACGGCACCGCCCTCGGCTTCGATCAGGCCGTCCACCTTCGCATAGGCGGCCTCGATGAGGACTCGACCGCCGCTGCCGTTGGACGTCATCGCCTCGATCGAGCCGCTGTTGTCGATGCCGCCGCCCGCTCCGCGCAGGTAGACGCGCCCACCGGAACTCGTCGCCCCGGTCGCGCGGACGGAGCCTTTGTTGTTGATCGCCAAGGCGTAGAGGTTCCCGTGCGCCTTCAGTTCCACGGCCGCGCCTTCGATGGTGCCGTCGTTGAAGATGCCCGTCCCGCTCGCGCCCGCTCCCGTCGCGCGAACGAACACTCGTTCGCCCTCGATGCCCGTGTCCGCTTTCAAGAGCACCTCCTCGCCCGCCGCGAGGCCGACTCGGCCTTGGCCCGCGCTCACCGAGCCGCTATTGCTCACGGTCCGCCCGATCAAAAACACGTCGCCCCCGATGGCGTTGATCCGCCCGAGGTTCGTCACACCCTTGTCGCTCCCGCCTTTGAAGACCATGTCGCCTCGCGCGAGGAACTCGCCGTTGTCCACGTCCAGGGTCGAGAGCACGAGCCCGTTCACGTCGACGCTCCCGCCCGGTCCTACGAGGATGCCGCTGGAATTGATCACGAAGACGTTCCCGTTCGCTTTCAAGGCCCCGTGGATCGCGCTGGGGTCGCCTCCGGTGACGCGGTTGAGGACGGCTGCGTTGCTGCCGGGCTGGAAGAACTGGGTCAGCTCGCCGGCGGAGATGGAGAAACCCTGCCAGTCGATGATGGCGCTTTGGCTGTTCTGCAGGATCTGGAGGTTCCCACCCTCGCCGGTGCCGATTTGCACGTCGCCGTGGACGACGACGCCCCCGTAGGGATTGGCTTGCAGCGGCTGGTTCCAAACGAGGAGGCCGGGCGTCAGGAGACCGAGGACGAAGGTTTGCAAGCGGTGCGAGCGTCGGAGCACGGCTGCGCAGATGTCCTTGCTGGAGGCCATTTTGTTCATTTCGAGGAGGTTAGGAGGAGGGGGAGGCCGGAGACTCGCAAGGAACTCGACAATGTAACCCTTGCAAAAACAAGGGACATCTCGCCGTTTTCTCAAGCGTGATCACGCTCTTATTTGTCATCAAAAGCACATCCGAGACCAATCTTCGAGAATTTCTTTAGGATGTGGAAAATAAAAGAGCCTTGGTGACCGCCACCGCGTCGATGGAACGATTTGGGCGGTCGCAGGCCGCCCCCAGAAAAGGGTTTCCTTTCCCGGAGGGCGGGATACTGTGCGCGCTCCCGCCGCGAGAGCGGTGGAACGCTGGATATGACTCCCGACTCCCTCAACGGCGTGCTCTTGGTTGACAAAGGGCCCGACATGACCTCCCACGATGTCGTCGCGGTGGCGCGGCGTGCCCTGAACACGAAGAAGATCGGCCATTGCGGCACCCTCGACCCGATGGCCACCGGCTTGCTCATTCTCGTGATCGGGAAGGCGACCAAGATCCAGGACCTCCTGATGTCGGAGGACAAGGAATACACCGGCACGCTGGAGCTCGGCAAGACGACGAACACCCAGGACGCCGAGGGCGAGGTGGAGCGGGAGCGCGAGGTGCCGCCTTTCAGCGATGAGGAGATCGCGGCGGCTTTCGATCAGTTCAAAGGCGACTTCCACCAGACCCCGCCCATGGTCTCGGCGATCAAGAAGGACGGGGTGCCGCTCTACAAGCTCGCCCGGCAGGGGAAGGAAGTGGTTCGCGAGCCTCGCCTCGTCCATGTCTACAGCCACCGCATCGACGGTATCCGCCTGCCCGAGGTCGATTTCACGGTGAAATGCAGCAAGGGCTTCTACGTCCGCACCTACGCCTACGACATCGGCGAGGCGCTCGGCTGCGGGGCGCACTTGAAGGCGCTGCGTCGGACGCGTTCGGGGAAGTTCGATCTTGAGCGTTCCGTCACCTTCGACGAGTTGAAGCACGGCGATCCCCGCGAGGTTCGCGGCAAGCTGTTGAGCCTGCCCGAGGTCTCGCGTCTCCGCGGGGCTTGAGCCGCCTCGTCGCGACGACCTGGGAAGGATGGCCACAAAGAGGCGCAAATGACGCAAAAATCCCTTCTTACCCATTCTTTTTGTGTCTTTTGCGCCTTTTTGCGACCGTCCCCAATCAGAATGAGAACGCCATGCAAGTCCTCGACGACATCGCGGATCTGACGGGCCTCGCCGGGCCGGTCCATCTTGCCATCGGGGTCTTCGACGGGCTCCATCTCGGCCATCGCGCGGTGATCGAGGCGGCGCGGGCCTCGGCGGTGGAGTTGGGCGGCACGGTCGTGGTCGTGACCTTCGACCCGCACCCTGTCGAGGTGCTCGCTCCGGGGCAGGCCCCGCGACTCCTCACCGACACGCCGCACAAGCTGCGCCTCCTCGGGCGCGGGGCGGGGGTGGACCGGGTGCTTCTCGTCCGCTTCGACCTCGGGTTCGCCGCGCTCGACGGCGCGGAGTTCGTGGACCGCCTCCTCGCCGCCGCGCCGCCGGGCGGGATCGCCCGCATCTGCGTGGGTCGCGATTGGCGTTTCGGAAAGGGGCGCTCGGGCGACCTCGCCCTGCTGGAACGGCTCGGGACGGAGCGCGGATTCGGCGTCACCGGGGTCGGCACGGTCGAGATCGACGGGGAAAGGGTCAGCAGCACGCGCGTGCGCGAGGCGGTCGCCTCGGGCGATCTAGGGACGGGGGCACGGCTCCTCGGGCGGCGCTACAGCGTCCACGGCACGGTGGTTGAGGGGCGTCGGCTGGGCCGCACCCTCGGCTTTCCCACGGCGAATCTCGCGGTGAACCGCGAGCAGCTCCCGCCGGAGGGTGTCTACGCGGTGAGAGCGACCGGGGCGGGGGACTCGTGGGACGGGGTCGCCAATCTCGGGCATCGCCCCACCGTCGAGGAAGGCGAGGCGGAGCTGCGGCTGGAGGTCCACCTTTTCGGATTGGACCACGGGATCTACGGCGAGGATCTGGAGGTGGAGTTCGTCGCGAAGGTCCGCGAGGAGCGGAAATTCGACGGCTTGGAGGCGCTCCAAGCGCAAATCGCCGGGGATGTCGAGGCGGCAAAAGCGGTTTTGGCGGCAAAATGTTTGAAATCAGGCGTTGACTCCGAGCATAAGATTTGAAACGCTTCGTCTGTCAGGTGGGTGGAGCCGTTCGATTGCGGTTTCCTCCATGCCCTCAGGGCGCTTGTTTAACTCGTAATGTCAACACAACTCATGTCTATCATCGGTACTATTCTCGCTTTCGCCGGCGGCATCGCCCTTCTCGTGTTCTGGATCATGACTCTCGTGAAGCAGTTCAAATCCGGGCAGACCGTCTGGGGGATCCTCACGATCTTCATCGGCATCCTCGCCCCGATCTGGTGCTTCATGAACGGGCACAAGGGACTCGGCATCAAGTTCATCATTGCCCTCGTCGTCTACTTCATCGGCGCGAGCATCGGTGCGGCCGGGGCGATTTCCCAGATCCAACAGCTCCAGCAACTCCAGCAGTGATCCGGTTCCGGGATTCGCCTCCCGGACCATTCTGCGCGAAAGGCGTCCTCTCCAGCCGGGGGGACGCCTTTTTCGTTTTCCTCGCACGCGGAGATTCGGGCATTGAAGCGGAACGGCGGATCGGGTAGAATGCAGCCATGGACGAGAAGCCCAAGATCGATCCGAAGCTGCTGGAGGATCCTGTGTTCCGGCGAGTGCTGGCCGACGCGTTGGCGATCCAGGATCGTTTCGCCGCCGAACCCGTCTATGCGAAAACGGGGAAGGGTTATCTCAAGAGCGTCGGAGTGTCGGAAATCGAGGCCGCCAAGAGGGCTTTGAAAACGGCGGCGGAGTGAACGATGGAAAACTGAAGCGCTACGAGGGATGAAGTTCTTCTTGCGGTGCCTCGTAGCGAAATTCGTGAGAATTTCGGAGGGCATCCTTCGGGCATCGGCAGGGAGAAGTTCTCACGAACTTCTCTACCAACACCTGCTATCAGCTTGTTCACGTTTCATGCGTAAGCCCTGCTTCGTTTCCAGAAGGCGCAAGCCCGCAGTTGGTGGAGGCGGATTTCCGTGGTAGGCTGGGGTCGTTCCCAAGCATCCCTTGGTTTGAGCGCCCTGCCTTCCAGACCCTTTCCGATCTCCGCCTCCCTGCTCGCGGCGGCGGTCTTGTGGCTGGACGGGACGACGGGGGGCTTGCGGGCGCAACTGTCGCCCTTCCCCGCCACCCCGCAGGCGGGGGACGCGAGGGATTTGCGGGAGAGCCTGCCCCCCGATCTCGCCGATCTGACGATCCATCCCCGCCGCACCAGCGCCGACCGCATCGCCCGGCTCTTCAACCGCGATCTCCGCAATCTCGAGGAGGCCCAGGCGGATCTCGTCGTGCAACTGGAGCAGCTCCCCCGCGTCACCCGCGAGGCGCAGCGGGTCACGGGTTTCGGCTACCTGTCGGGCTCCTCGAAGCAGCGGCCCAAATGGGTGCAGATCGACATGGGCGAGGTCGTCTCGCCCGACGCCATCGTCCTTTTCCCCGTCACCGCCGCGCTCGACGACGAGACCGTCTACGGCTACGGGTTCCCCCGCTCCTTCCGCATCGACATCTCGAACGACGCCGAGTTCCGCAACTACGAGACCATCGTGGAGGGTCGCCTCGAGGACCCGTCGGGCCTGAAACGCTGGCCCTACTACCGCGAGATGGAGGGCTACTCGGGCCGCTACCTCCGCGTCACTGCGACCGCGCTGTGGCGCGCGCCGGCGGGGGAGCAGGAAGTCTTCGCCCTCAGCGAGATCATGGTCCTGAAAGGCGGGCGGAACCTCGCCGTGGGCAAGCCGGTCAGCGCCCTCGACACCGAGGAGCGTTTCGACCAGTGGGCCACGCGCTTCGTCTGCGACGGGATCACGACTCTCGGCATCCCCCACGGGGAGGTGGAAAGCCCCACCCTCGGCTTCCGCGCCCGCTCCACGGAGCCCGCCGCGGCGAGCTGGGTGCAGGTCGATCTCGGCGAGTCGATGAAGATCGACCAGGTCGAGATCATCCTCGCCGACCCTCCCGCGACCGTACCCGATCCGACGGTGCGCTTCCCCTATCCGATGAAGATCGAGATCTCCGAGCATCCCGACATGAACCAGGCGGAGCAGATCGGGCATTTCAACCCCTCGCAGATCAGCATGATCGGGGCGAATCCGCTCATCGTGCCGGTGAAGGACTCCTACGGGCGCTATGTCAGGATCTCGGTCGAGGGCAGCAAGGCGCAGGCGCTGATCTCCTTCGACCTCGCCGAGCTGATCGTCTACTCGGGTACGCGGAACGTCGCCGCCGGCAGGCCCGTGACGGCGCTGCACCCGCTCCCGTCCGAGGGCTGGTCGCCGGACTACCTCGTCGACGGCTACAGCAGCCGCCGCAACCTCGTCCCCTACGACGGCTGGATCGCCGAGCTGGTGAAGCGCAACCGCCTCGTGCGGAGCTGGCGCGAGAAGGAGGACCGCCGCCTCGAACTGGTCGACCGCACCGTCACGCAGGGGGTCGCCTCCATCGGCAGCGGCGTCACCGGCATCCTCGCTTTCGTCCTCATCGCCCTCTCGCGGGGGCGGGTGAGGCGGCGCAAGGATCTCGAAGCCCTGCGCCAGCGCATCGCCAGCGACCTGCACGACGACATCGGCAGCAACCTCTCCTCCATCGCCCTGCTCGCCGAGCTCGGCAAGACCGAGGTCGACGAGCCCGAGCTCGTCCTCGAGGAGCTCGGCGACATCAAGGCGACCGCCGACAAGACGATCGAGTCGATGCGCGACATCGTCTGGCTCATCCGGCCCGGCGAGGAGACCTGGCAGCAGATGCTGACGCGCTTCCGCGAGACCGCCTCGAAGCTGCTGCGCACCCACGAATACACCTTCACCGTCCACGGCGAGGCGCACGACGAACGGCTCCCGCTGGAGTTCAAGCGCGACCTCTTCCTCATCTACAAGGAGGTCCTCAACAACATCGTCCGCCACGCCGGGGCCTCGAAGGTCGAGATCGAGATCGACTGCAAGCGGTCGCGCCTCCAGATGCGCATCGCCGACGACGGCAAAGGTTTCAACAACCTCGACCAGGAGTTTCGCGAGGGCAACGGCCTGCGCAACCTGCGGATGCGGGCCCAAGCCATCGGCGGCAGCCTCAAGGTCCGCAGCGCCCCCGGCGAGGGGACAATGGTCCAACTGGTGGTGCCGATGCCTTGAACGAGCCGGATATGAGCCAGATTTTTCGGATGCAAAGCGGCGCATCCCGGTCAAGTTACCCCCAAGTATCACACATATGAGCGAGGAACGGCAGGGCGAGGAGGCCGCCAATAAGGCCCCGACGAAAGTTTGGATGGTGGAGGACAACGAGACCCTCCGCCGCACCGTGGCGCGAGTGCTCGACCGGCAGAAGGACATGCAGTGCGTCCACCAGTACGAGCGCTGCGAGGACGCCATCGAGGCCCTCGTCGCGGGCGAGCGGCCCGACGTGATGCTCTTCGACATCGGCCTGCCCGGCATGAGCGGGATCGAGGGCATCCGCCGCATCAAGACGGCCCTGCCCGAGATCGAGATTCTCGTCTTCTCCGTCTTCGACGATAACGAGAAGGTCTTCAACGCGATCTGCGCCGGGGCCTCGGGCTACCTGCTGAAGACCTCCAGCATGGGCGAGATCCCCGACGCGATCCGCGAGATCCTCGGCGGCGGGGCGCCCATCAACGCCCTCATCGCCCGCCGCGTCCTCGACATGTTCAGCGACCTCGCCCCGCAGAGCCGCGACTACGGCCTCACCGAGCGTGAAAAGGAGGTGTTGGAGCAGATGGTCGAGGGCCTCACGAAAAAGGAGATCGCCGACCAGCTCGACCTCAGTTTCCACACCGTGGACAAGCACATCCGCGGCATCTACAGCAAGCTGCACGTCAACACCATGACCGGCGCCGTCGCCAAGGCGCTGAAGGAGGGGCTGCTGCCGAAGACCTGAGGTGCCTTGTGCTTGGTTCTTGGTTCCTGGTTCTTGGTCCGTTGTCTGGAGAGTGGAAGCGGCGTCCCGCTGCTTACACATGGTTAGGCCGCTCCACACGCCATGCCCTCCGCAACGCACAGCAGACTGATTGAGGTGCTTCGCGAGGCTCGTGAGTTTCTCGCTCGTCCCGGTAATGATTTTGTTTGGTCTTCCTGGGACAGTCGCGACGATGCCTTGCGCCAGTTGGATAGTTTTATCACGCGTATCGAGGCAGGCGACATACCGACGCGTATGGACCTCACGCTGTTATTCGCTCCGACAGGGAATATTCAGGAGGTTGCCGAGAGCAGCGGTTGGGGTCGCGAGTTTCTGACGTTGGCTGAGAGGTTCGACTCTGCTATTGAGAGTGTATGACAACGCGGCCTAACCATGCGCTGCAGCGAACCCGGCGGGGGCGTCGCGGTTGCAATCATTGCGTCCCGTGCGCCGGGTCGCTGAGCTTGGGTCGTTGGACCAAGAACAAAGCACCAAGAACAAAGAACCTTGATTCGTCGCCGATTCCCCGCTAAGCAGTTCCGATGCTTTACCTCGGAACCGACAGCGGCACGCAGAGCACCAAGGCCATCGTGCTGGACTTGGAGAGCGGCGTGATCGTCGCCCAAGCCTCGCAGGCCCACGACCTCATCCCCGGTCTGCCTCCGGGCCATCTGGAGCAGTATCCCGAAGACTGGTTCGCGGCGCTGAAGACGACCGTGGGCGAATGTCTCGCGCGACTCGGCGACCGCCGCCGTGAGGTGCGCGGTTTTGGCGTGAGTGGGCAGCAGCACGGGCTCGTCGTCCTCGACGGGAGCGACGCGGTTGTCCGCCCCGCCAAGCTCTGGTGCGACACCTCCACGTCCGCGCAATGCGAGCAGTTCGCGGCGGCCTTCGGTGGTCAGGCCGGTCTCATCGCGAAGACGGGCAACGCCATCCTGCCCGGCTACACCATCCCGAAACTGCTCTGGTTGAAGCAGAACGAGCCGGACTCCTTTCGCCGCGTCCGCTCCTTCCTCCTCCCGCACGACTACCTCAATTTCCGTCTCACCGGGGTGAAGCGCATGGAATACGGCGACGCTTCCGGCACCGGGATTCTCAATGTCCGCACCCGCGAGTGGGACCGCGACCTTCTCGGCTTCGTCGATCCCTCGGTCGAGGCGATGCTGCCTCCGCTCGGCTCGTCGAACGAAATCCACGGCACGCTCCTGCCGGAACTCGCGGCGGAATGGGGCCTTTCCCCCGACGTGATCGTCAGCGCCGGAGGCGGGGACAACATGATGGGCGCGATCGGCACGGGCAATCTCGGCGGCGGGGTCGTGACCGCGAGCTTCGGCACCTCCGGCACGCTCTACGCCTGCTCGGAGCAGCCCATCGTCGATCCGAAAGGGGAGGTCGCGGCTTTCTGCGACAGCACCGACCGCTGGCTGCCCCTCGTCTGCACGATGAACGTCACCGTCGTGACCGAGCAGGTGCGCTCCTGGTTTGGCTGGGACCTCGCCGAACTGGAACGTCAAGTTGCCTCCGTTCCCGCCGGAGCCGGTGGCGTGGCCTTCCTGCCCTATCTCAACGGTGAGCGCACCCCGAACCTGCCGCAGGGCACGGGCGTGATCCACGGGCTCGGCTCCACCTCGGCCAGCCCCGCCCACCTCGTCCGCGCCGCGATGGAGGGCGCGACCCTCGGGCTCGGCTACGGGCTGCGGCGCTTCGCCGAACTTGGCCTTTCCCCCAGCGAAATCCGCCTCACCGGAGGCGGCAGCAAGAGCGCGGTGTGGCGGCAGATTTCCGCCGATGTCTTCGGCGTGCCCGTCGTCGCCCTCGCCACCGCCGAAGGCGCGGGACTCGGCGGCGCGATCCAAGCGGCCCACGCGGACGGGCAGGGGAGCTACGCCGACCTTTCCCGCCGTCTCGTCGCCCTCGACGACTCGACCCGGTGCAGTCCGCAACCTGACAGGGGCGAGCTCTACCGCGAAAAGCTCGACCGCCAGACCGCCCTCACCAGCCTGCTCCGCGACGCGGGTTGGCTTTGATCCCGCCCGAATGTCCGACTTGCCTGAAAAAGAGGGATCGATCCGCAAGCTGCCGCCGCGCGCGCGCCGCGTCGGTTGGGCCGGGGCGGCCTTGATCCGGCTCGTCTCCCTGACCCTGCGTTGGCGGCTCCACGATCCCGATGGAATCTCCAGCAATCCGCCCGCCCGGCCCATGGTCTGGACCTTCTGGCACAACCGCATTTTCGTGGTCCCGCTGCTCTATCACAAGTACCTCCGCCTCCGCAAAGGGGCCGTCCTCACCAGCGCGAGCAAGGATGGCGAAGTCATCGCCGCGATCGTGGCCCGCTTCGGTTGCGAGGCCGTGCGCGGTTCGTCCTCGCGGAGGGGGATCTCCGCCTTGCTCGGACTCATCGACTGGATCCGCGACGGATACGACGTCGCCATCGTGCCTGACGGGCCGCGTGGACCGCGCTACAAAATGGGGCCGGGACTCGTGAAGCTCGCCGAGGTCACCGGTGCGCTCGTCCTGCCTGTCCGCGTCGAATACGGGTCGTATTGGCATTTCAAGAGCTGGGATCGCTTCCGCGTTCCGAAGCCATTCACCACCGTCGATGTGTTTCTCGGCCCTTGCACGGAAGTCCCCTCCGAACTCGACGAAAGTGCTTTCGAGGCCGAACGTCTCCGACTCGAAACCCTCATGAATCCCGCCCATGAAATTGATTGAAGGTGCCCCCATCGCCGAAGCTGTCTACCGCGAATGCCTCGCCGCGTTCGAGGAATTGAAAACCGCCGGCCACCTGCCCGGCCTCGCGGTCGTCCTCGTCGGCGACGATCCCGCCTCGAAGGCATACGTCGGGGCGAAGGACCGCAAGTGCAAAGAGCTCGGGATGCACTCGGTGAAGATCGAGAAAGCCGCTACGATCTCGCAGACCGAACTGCTCGCCGAGATCGACCGCCTCAACGCCGACGACTCCATCCACGGCATCCTCGTGCAGATGCCCCTGCCGCGGCATCTCGACACTGACGAGGTCATCCGCCGCATCGATCCGGCCAAGGACGTCGACGGCCTCCATCCCGTGAACCTCGGCAAGCTCGCGATGGACGACCCGAGCGGTTTCGCCCCCTGCACTCCGGCGGGCTGCCAGCGGATGCTCGTCGAGAGCGGGATCGAGACGGCGGGGAAGCACGTCGTCATCGTGGGGCGCAGCCTTCTCGTCGGCAAGAGCCTCGCGCTCCTGATGATGGGGAAGGGGAGCGGAGCCAACGCCACCGTGACCGTGGCCCATTCCCGCACCCGCGACCTGCCCGCGCTGACCCGGCAGGCCGACATCCTCGTCGCCGCTATCGGCATCCCCCGCTTCATCGGGCCGGATCATGTGAAGGACGGAGCCGTCGTCATCGACGTGGGCATCAACCGCATCGACGATCCCTCCGCGAAAAGCGGCAGCCGCCTCGTCGGTGACGTCGATTTCGACGCTGTGTCGGGGAAGTGCGAGGCCATCACCCCGGTCCCCGGCGGGGTGGGGAAGATGACCATCGCCATGCTCATGGCCAACACGATCCGGGCCTGCCGGATGCGGGCCGATGGTGTGTCCAGCGAAGTGGATGGGTGAAAAATTCCGAAGGGCGCGCCAGCGCTGTAGCCGACCTCAGTGAGGCCGGGCCGGACGTTCCCGCGGCTCCTGATCGAGAACGACGCCCCGATTGACTGGAGCAAAAGCGCCATGCGAATCCGTTTTCGCGTGGCGGGATTCGTGCTAACTTTCGCCCGTATCCATCACTGCCACGATGCCGAGACCCGACCGATGAATCCGGCCGCCCTGTTCTTCCGCACCTTCCTGCTCGCTCTTTTCACGCTCTCGCTACTGGGGGGCGCGATCGTCACTGACTATTTCCTGCGCCACGAAGTCACTCGCAAGGCGAAGCGTTTCCTCGCGGAGCGGGGGGTCGAGCTTTCCCCGACCAGCGCGATCGAGGCGGCGCGGAAGGGCGAGCTGATCCTGCTGGAGCAGCTTGAGATCGCGGGGATCAACCTCGGCGCATGGGATCCCAGCGGCTTGACGCCCTTGCTCGCCGCCGTGAAGTCGGGCAAGGAGCAAGCGGTCGATTTCCTGATGGAGAGGGACTCGGTCGCGGAGTCGATCGACCGCATGGTCGAGTCGGAGCGGGAAACGCCTTTCGCCGTGGCCTTGCGCGACCGGAATTTCGCCCTCGCCGACCGTTTTTTGGAGAAAGGAGCAGCCCTTGAAGTCGATGTCGAGGCGGGGCTGCCCTTCCTCGTTGCGGCGGTGCGGGACGACGATGCCGAGAGGTTCGACTACCTCGTCGCCAAAGGGGTGGATGTCGATTACAAGGGCGCCCATCCCGTCACCGCCCTCGCTGTCGCCGCCGACAAGGGGGATCTCGAACGGATGAAGCGCCTCCTCGCGGCGGGTGCGGGCCCGGACACCGTCGGCACCACCGGCAAGCCCCTCCTGATCGAGGCGGTCGCGGAGGGGAGCCGGGAGGAGTTCGACCTTCTCCTCGCCAGCAAGGCCGCGGTCGATGCGAAAGCCCTCGACGGAGGCCGGGAGACGACCGCCCTCAGCTTCGCCGTGGCGAGAGGGGACCGCGCGATGCAGGACGCCCTCCTCGCGGCCGGGGCCAGCCCCGAAGTCGCGGGCGCGGGCGGCGAACCGCTCCTCTACGAGGCCGTCGCGGCAGGCGACCGCGACCTTGCCGCCCGTCTCCTCAAGCATGGGGCGAACTGCCAGATCCTCTCCTCGGAGCGGCGCTCGCCCCTGCTCGCCGCTGTCGGGAGCGAGGATCTGGATTTCGTCGGCCTCCTCCTCGGAAACGGGGTCGACCCCTCTTTCGCCGCCGAGGGTGGCGAGACGCCCCTGCACGCCGCCGTCTCCCTCGGCAATGTCGCCATCGCCCACCAGCTCATTTCCGCCGGGGCGGTCCTCGACAAGCAGGCCCTGCTGGCGAAATCCTACGAATTGCGCGACGACCCGCTCATGAGCCTGCTCCTCCAAGCGGGGGCCGATCCCGAATCGACCCTCCCCGGGAGGGAGGAGCGGGTCTTCGACGTGGCCGTGCGCGAAGGGGCCACCGGAGCGGTGCGCACCTTGCTCGCGGCGGGGGCGAAGATCGGCGACAATCTTTGGGCGGCCCTTCTCACGGGGCAGGACGACCTCATCCGCCTCATTCTCGCGGCGGGAGGCAATCCTCGTCAGCCGGGACCGGACGGGCAGGACCCCCTCGACTACTGCCTCACCAACGAGCGGTACGCGGCGGCGCGGGAGCTGCTCGACGGCGGGGCCGACCCGGACGCCCGTTTCGACGCGAACGAGACTTGGCTTTCCAAGGCCGTCCGCGAAGGCAACTCCGACGTCGCCCTCGCCCTCGTCGACAAGGGTGCCACGGTCAAGGGGGTGAAGGCGGGCGACGGCCACACCCTGCTCGGCTGGGCCATCGCGAACCGGATGCGGGACGTGGCGCTCGCGCTGATCCGGGAGGGCGCCGATCTCGACGCGGAGGAGAAGCTCCCGGCCCGGTCCGAGTTCCGCGACAAGTTCGAGAGCACCACCTTCCGCTACCACCTCCAGGTGGACAGCCGCATCCGGCCCATCATGCTGGCGGCGGCCCAGCGCGACCATGTGATCGCCCAAGCCTTGATGGACGCGGGGGCCAATGGGCGGGCCTATTCGCGACGGTATCTTTCCGGCGCGATCATCGGATCGTGGTTCAAAGACACGCGGCTGCAACAGATCTGCCTGATCGGGAAAGTGCCCAATCCCCAGCCGCGCTACGTCGTCGTCGATCTCTCCAGCCAGCGGGTCACCCTCTACGAGAACGGGGTCGCGACCTACAGCACCCCTTGTTCGACGGGGAGGGCGGGTTACCGCACCCCGCCCGGGGAGTATGTCATCAGCGACAAGAACCGCCACCACACTTCGACGATCTACCACTCCAGCATGCCGTTCTTCCAGCGGTTCAGCTTCTCGGCCTTCGGCCTCCATCAAGGGCAACTTCCCGGCTATCCCGCCTCGCACGGCTGCATCCGACTGCCCTACGGCGGAGCCCAGCATCTCTTCGGGAAGCTCGAAGTCGGCGACTACGCGGTGATCCAGCCGTGACGGGGGGCTTTCCATCCCCCTTGCGAGGGTGGGAAAACGCGCCAGGTGTAGTGAGGTCGGGTCGGATGTCCAAAGACAGCCCGAGAGCGAGGTCAATGACCTCGCCTACAGGATTCTGCTCCGAAAGACGCGTCAGCTTGTAGCCAGCCTCAGTTGAGGCCGGTCGAACGTCCAAATGACGCCCAGCGAGGTCGGTGACTCGTCCCACAGATTTCCCTACCTTCGCTGAACAACCCGAGCGACGAAGGAGGAAATCAACGGAGGCGGTTGAGGATGCGATCGGCCGCCGTGGTGGAGGCGGCGTTCACGTCGTCCCACGAGGTGTAGGTCGTGACCCCGTTGACGACCTGCGGGGCTTGGCGCGGGCCGGAGGGCTTGGGCTCGGACGCGGCGGTGAAGGAACTCTCCGATTCGCCGACGATCTGGCCGTTCTGGATGATGGTCTCGGCCCCGGTCAGGTCGATTTCCTTCTTCGGCGGGCGGAGCTTGGCGACGGGCGCGAGCAGGCCGCCGTCGCGTTCGGGCTTCTCCTCCTTTTTGGCAGGTGCCGGTTTCGTGTCGTCGCGCCGGATTTCAAAGGTGGCGACTTCGGGCGTTCCGGGCTTCGCAGCGGGTTTCTCCGAGGAAGTCGGTTTCGAGGAGGATGGCTTCGGAGCGGGCGCGGCGGCGGTTTCGATGGGCACCGGAACGGCGGTGGGGATTTCGACCGCGACTGGCGGGGCCGGGGCCGGAACCTCCGCCTTTTTGCGTCCGAAGAAAGGAATGCGGAAGGACTTCTCCCGCTCCGCTTCGGCGAAGGCCGGGGCTTCGGCGGCCTCCTGCGGGACTGCCGAGGGCAAGGGGGCAGCGACCGGAACGGGCTTCGGCGCGGGAGCGACGGCGGGTTTCGCCACTGGCGGAGCCGGTGCGGGCGCGACGGGAGAGGCGGTGAGCAGGGGAGCCGCCACCGGGACCGGGGCGACGACGGGATCGGCCTCGCGCTTGCCGAAACCGAACCAACCGCGTTTTTTCTCCTTCTCCTCTCCCGCCACGGTGGCGGCGAGGACGGCGTCGGGAAGGGGTTCCGCCACCGTCGGCTTCGAGAGGGCTTTCTCCTTGGTGGGCTTGGCGGTGGGCCGTTCCGTCGCCGTTTCGATGGCGACGGGAAGGGGCTTCTCGACGCGTCGCCCGTCCTCGATGACATAGGAGACGGGTTCGACTTTTTGGGGTTTGCCACCCCGGAAGATCCCTTCATCCCGCGAATTGGCGGATGCGGCCTTTCGCGACAAAGGAGAACCGCCACCGGATTGGGGGAAAAGATCGCCCGAAATCTGGTCGGATGGCGGCGCTCCGAAGCCGAAAAAGCCCTTGGTCCGTTTCGGCGGATTCTCGGCGTGGGCCACCGCGACATTCGCGGCGAGAAAGGCGAGGAGAAGGGGTCTCATCGTTGGAAACTATAAGGGAAAGCCCAAGGGGTTTCAAGCGGGCTCCTCTCTTTTAACGGACGGGGGAGGGGATCAATGGCCCTTTTTCGCGTCATTTTTCTTCAAGGAGGCCAGATAGGCGACGAGATCGCGGATTTCGGACTTCTTCAGAAGGTAGCCCATCGGCGGCATCGCCGAGACGGGTGGCTGGCGGTTGGCGACCTCCGGGAGGGGAATGGTCCGCTCGATCTGGTGGTCGGGCGCGACGGGATCGGGCGTCTTCAGCACGATCTTCTCCGCATCTTCTGCCATGAGAATGCCGCCGAGGGATTCGCCGTTTTTCAGGGTGGCGAGGGTGATTCCGTATCCCGGCGCGACCACGGCGCTGGGGGCGACGAGGGATTCGAGCAAGTAAAGAGGGGCGTGCCTCGCGCCGATCCCTGTCAGGTCGGGACCGGCGACGCCGCCGTCTCCGTCGATCTTGTGGCATTTGGAGCACTGTCCGGCGGCGTGGGTCAGGAAAATCTCCTTGCCCGCCTCGGGGTCGCCGCCCTCGCGGGCGATCTGGAAAGGGGCGAGGGGATCGTCGGGATCGAGAGCCGCCTCGCGGGCGGCGAGCAGCTCCCGGAGGACGGGGTCGTCCTTGAGCTTGGCGCTCTCGATCAGGTCGAGGAGGGCGCCGGGCGGTTCATCGTCGAGTTGGCGGAGCTGTCTGCGGAGGAAGGCGATGGCCACGGGCGAGGTCGATTCGCCGAGGAGGCGGTAGCCATGCTGGCGCAGACGCAGTTGGTCCGACTCGGCCATATCGATGGCGGCGGCGGTACCCCGGTCGGAATCCTGGCGGGACAGCAGGGAAACCGCAGCGGCCCGGAGGGGGGCCTCGTCGAGCGCGAGGAGGCGGTCCCAGAGCGGGGCGAGGGCGGCGGGCTCTTGGCGGGAAAGCCCCTCCAGCGAACTGATGCGCGACCCGATCTCGGCCGAGGGGTCGAAAATCTGCTCCTTCAGCAATTCGAGCGGCGCGGGGGCTCCGTAGGCGAGGGCGAGCCGGGTGGCGGGGCCGACGAGGGCGCTGTCGGCGGAGGCGAAGACGGCGGGCAGGCCCGCCTTCACCTCGGCGGCGATGTCGGCGCGGGCGGAGGCGTCGAGAGGGCGGTGATGGCCGGTCACGGCGTCGACCGGACCCGGCTCGCGCCATTCCAGCAGGGCGAGGAGGGCCTGCTCGCGCAAGATCGCGGGCAGCTTCGGCTGGGCGGCGTAGGCGAGGAGGTCGGCGGCGTTGGCAGTGTCGCCGACGCGGAAGTTCGCGTTGATGAGCCGGGTGTGGATCATCCAGTCGCGGTGGTCCTCCGGCATCCGCAGCCCCTCCTCGGCGGCGGTGTAAGGGCGGATCTCGCGGGCGAGGTCGGGCAGGGCGGTGGGCAGGTCGAGGTCGTGGAGCGCTCGAATCGCTTCGGCGCGGATGGATTCCTCTGGATCGGCGAGGAGGTATTTCACGCGAGGGTCTTCGAGCTTGCGCAGGGCCAGGAGCACGCCGAGCCGCACGGCGGCGGAGGAATGCTTGGCTTGTTTGAGGATTTTCTCGCGGTCGTTCAGATACCATAGCCCCTGGACGCAGGCGTGGCGGAGGAAGGGATCGTGGTTGTCGTTCTCCGCGAGCAGTTCGATCAGTTTGGGAAAGGCGGTGAAGACGCCGCATTTGCCCACGCCGATCGCGGCGAAGCCTCGCACGCGCAAGGACTCGTCCGCGAGGGCGGCGACGAGGGCTTCGCCCGCGACGGTCGCGCGGGAGTCGGCGAGGACTTTGGCGGCCTGCGCCCGCACCTCCGCGTCGGCGTCGGCGAGGGCGGAGATCGGGGTTTGCAGGAGCGATTCGTCGGAGCGGGCAAGCTGGCCGAGTCCCCAGAGTCCGTGGAGTCGTTTGAGGCGATTCTCCGTCTGCGCGACGGCGGCGGCGAAAACCGCCTTCTCCCCGCGTCTCGCCAACTCGAACTGGGCGCGTTGACGGACCCGCAAATCGGCATGACCAAGAAGGTCGTCGAGGGTTTTCACGTCATGGTCGGAAAAAGAGTTCGTCAGCAGGGCGGCGGTCGCCTTCAGCTCCTCCGCGCGGAATGTCTCCACTTCGGGGGAGGTGAGGGCGTAGACGTTGCCGAGATCCTGCTTGTACCAGCCGCTGTTGTTGAAGCAGCTCAGGTACATGCGCCCGTCGGGACCGAACTCCACATCGGTGTTGCCGAGGCCGACCATGAAAACCTCCTTCCGCGCCACGGCGAAGCCCGCACCGTTCTCCTTCACGGCAAAGGCTTCGAGATCGCCTTTGGCCCCGCCGAAGTTGCAGACCCAGAAATGGTCCGCGTAGCGTTCGGGCATCGCGGTGACGCCGTAGTTATAGACGAGGCCGCTCGGTCCCCACGAGACCTTGTCGATGGGCGGCAGGGCATGGGTGGGCCGTCCCGGATGCTCCGGCTCCCAGAGCGCCTCGGCCGTCCAGGCATTCAGCGGGAGCTTCTGGTGGCCGGGGTGCTCGTAGTCGGGGGTGCGGAGCCCCAGCGGATTGCGGAAGTTCATCAGCACTTGGTGGCCGTGGTGCCAGCCGGAGTCCCCGCCCTCCAGAAGGTAGACGAGCCGCCCGGTGTCCCAGGCGTCGGCGTTGTTGTCGCAGGTGAAGAGATTGCCGTAGGCGTCGAAGGCGAGTTCCTGCGGATTGCGCAGACCCGTGTAAAACTCTTCCAGGTTCGAGCCGTCGGGATCGCAGCGGAAGACCCCGCCGCTGTAGGGGCGGTGGTAGTGGCGGCCCTCCTTCGTGGTCAGGGAGTAGCCGCGGTCGCCGATGGACCAGTAGAGCTTGCCGTCGGGTCCTCGGACGAGTCCGTGCATGTCGTGTCCGGAAATGCTCATGCGCACGCCGAAGCCGTCCTGCAGGGAGCGGCGCTCGTCGGCGGCCCCGTCGCCGTCGGTGTCCTTCAGCCGCCAGAGATTCGGGATGTTCGTGTAGTAGACCGAGCCGTCCTCCCCGGTGAGGAGGCCGATGCCGGGACCGTCGAGGGCATCGTTGAAGCCGTCGGCGAAGACGGCGCTGCGGTCGGCGCGACCGTCCCCGTCCGTGTCCTCGATCCGCACGATGCGGTCGGTGAACTCGGTGTAGAAGGAGAGGGGACGCGTCGCTTGGTCCCGTTCATACATGGCGAGGCGGTCGGCGCTGCTTTGCGCGGCGAGGTCGTCGAGGAGGATCTGCGGCTCGTGGCGGATGTCCTGCACCCCGGCCCGCCAGCGGTGGATCTCGGCGGTCAGGAGGCGGCCCTGCGCGTCGAAGCAGATCGCGCTGGGGTTCTGCGTCTGGCTCGAATCGGCGAAGAGCGAGGCGGTCACGCCCTCGGGAAGCTCGAAGTTGGCGATGCGGATCTTCGCCTCCTCGTCGTAGGCTTCGCGGGAAAGGAACTCGACCGGGGCCGCGAGGGTTTTGCCCTTGGCCTTCGCGCCGTCTTGGGCGATGGCGGCCAGCGGGTGGCAGAGAGGCGTGGCGAGGCAGAGGAGGAGGGCGCGTCTCATGGAGGCAAAGGCGTTGAAGGGGCACTGTAGACGGCGAACGGCCCGTGTCCACGTTTCGAAAGTCCCCCGTTCACGGCCTGTCGAACCCAAGCTCCCGTCTCAGTTCGTTTGCGACCATGCCCGATTCGCGCAGGCTCCGCAAGGTGGCGGCGCGGTCGCGCTTGGCGAGGCGGTTGCCCGCCGCGTCGGTGAGGAGGGGGTGGTGATGGTAGGTCGGGCTCGGCAGATCAAGGAGGGCTTGGAGGACGCGGTGGAGGTGGGTCGCCTCGAACAGATCCTCGCCGCGCACGATGTCGGTCACCCTCTGCAGGGCGTCGTCGACGACCACGGCGAGGTGGTAGCTGGTGCCGATGTCCTTGCGCACGAGGACGGCGTCGCCGAGCCGTTCGGGCCGGGCGCGCTGCGGGCCGTGGAGGGTGTCGTGCCAGACGAGACCGGATCCGGTGGAGAAAAGGGCTTTTTCCAAGTCGAGGCGCAGGGCGTGGGGCTCCCCGGCGGCGAGGCGGGCCGCGCGCTCCCCGTCGGAAAGGCGGCGGCAGAGGCCAGGGTAGAGCGGGCCTTCGCTGCCGTGCGGGGCCTGCCCGGCCCCTTCGATCTCGCGCTGGATGTCGCGGCGCGTGCAGAAGCAGGGGTAGAGCAGCCCGCGCTCCTGCAAACGGGCTGCGGCGGCGGCGTAGTCGTCGAGATGCTCGCTCTGGAAGCGCACCGGCTCCTCCCATTCGAGCCCGAGCCAAGCGAGATCTTCGAGGATGTGCTCCGCGTTCTCGCGGGTGCATCGGATCGGGTCGATGTCCTCGATGCGGACGAGGAAGCGACCGCCGGACCGCCGCGCCAGCCCATGCGCGGCGAGGGCGGAGAAGGCGTGTCCTTTGTGGAGCCGCCCCGTCGGGCTGGGGGCGAAGCGGGTGACAAGAGGGGGCATGTGGCAAGGACCATGGCCCGCAGGACCGCGCCCCGCAAATGTTCTGAAGGGACGTTTCCTCGGAGCAACGGCGCTGCCGCAGGGACGTGGCTGCGATTTTCCGTTCGCGCCGTGGGTTCCCCCCGCCTACACTCGGGGCCTCCTATCCACACCATGGGAACACACTGGACTCTCGAATCGGCCGCTCGCGAGAAGGCGCCGGGGCTGCATCCCTTCGCCGGGGCGAAGCTGCGCGTCTTCTTGCGCCACGCCCTCCTCACCCCGAACCTCGATCCGCGCACCCGCTACCAGCGCTTCATCGGCTGGGTCGCGCAGACGGTGCGCTTCCCCTTTTCGACGGTGGAGGCGCTGCGCCACAACGCCGCGATCCGCCGACACACTTTGGCGGAGCCGCCGATCTTCCTGATCGGGCATTGGCGCAGCGGCACGACGCACCTGCACAACCTGATGAGCCGCGACCCGCAGTTCGGCTACCTGAAGTTCTCCGAGACGGCGATGCCGCTGGACATGATCGGCCCGCTGCTGCCCTTTGCGCGGTGGCGCATCGAAAAGGCCCTGCCGGAGACGCGCGGCTTCGACAAGGTGAAGCTGGCCCTCGACGAGCCGCAGGAGGAGGAGATGGCGCTCGGCAACCTCCAGCCCCACGGCTACTACGGCATCTACCATTTCCCCGGCGACATGGCCGGGCAGCGCGACCGCTCGATGTTTTTCGAAGGGCTCTCGCGGGCCGAGGTGGAGCGCTTCCGCCGCAGCTACGATTTCCTCGTGAGGAAGACCTCCTACGTGAAGCCGGGGCGGAGGATGCTCTTCAAGAACCCGCCTTCGACGACGCGGATGGAGATGATCCTCGACCTCTTCCCCGATGCGAAATTCATCCACATCGTGCGCAATCCTTGGCCGGTCTTCAGCTCGACCTGCGGGAAATTCCCCCGCGTCTACAACGCCTTCGCCTGGCAGCCTTTCCAAGAGGTCGATATCCCCGGCTTCGTCCTCGACACCTACGAGAAGGTGATGCGCCGCTACCTCGAAGACCGCGCCCGGCTGAACCTGCCGCCGAACCAGCTTGTCGAGACCAGCTACGAGAAAATCGCGGCGGATCCCGTCGGCGAGATCGGTCGGCTCTACGGGCAGCTCGGCATCGCGTGGCGGGAGGAGAACCGACGGGAGATCGCGGCCTACGCCGAATCGTTGCGCGACTACAATCCGAACGTCCACCGCATCGCCCCCGAGCACGCCGAAGCGGTCTGCGAGCGCTGGCGCTTCGCCTTCGAGGAATGGGGCTACGATCTGGAGCCGTCGGGGGAGGTGGAGATTGTGTGATAGGCGGCAGACCGCCGAAGGACTTGGCCGCAAAAAGGCACAAAGGAGCACAAAAAACCGTCGCATCGTTTTGTGATTTTTTGTGCCTTTTCGTGGCCATCCCCACTGCTCGACTTTGCGACATGAACCACTAACTTCCTGCCGTGAAATCCCTCTTTCTCATCGCCGGCGAAATCAGCGGGGACACCCATGGGGCGGCCCTGCTGCGCTCCCTGCCCGAGTTCGGGGAGTGGACCTTCGCCGGGCTGGGTGGGCCGGAGATGCACGGTATCGCCTCGGACGTCGAGGACTGGCTCGACGAGGCCGCCGTGCTCGGGTTCTGGGAGGTGCTGAAAAAATATGGCTATTTCCGTCGCAAAATGGGGGAGACGGTCGCGCGCATCCGCGAGGCGGAGCCGGATGCCGTGGTCTTCATCGACTATCCCGGCTTCAACTTGCGCCTCGCCAAGCGGCTCCGCGCGGAGGGCTACGGCGGCAAGCTGATCTACTACATCAGCCCGCAGGTCTGGGCGTGGAAGAAGGGGCGCATCCAGACGATGGCGAAACTGCTGGACCGCATGATTTGCATCTTCCCCTTTGAAAAGGAACTCTACGAGGCATCGGGCCTGGAGACGATTTTCGCTGGGCATCCCCTCGTCGATTCCCTCGCGTCGGTGCAGGCGCGGGCGATCCCGCGCGAGGAGGGGCTCGTGGCCTTGCTTCCCGGCTCGCGCGAGCGCGAGATCGCCGCGCTCTACCCGGCGATGCTCGACGCGGCGAAGGTCCTGCGGGGGCGTTGCCCGGACCTGCGCTTCGCCACGACCGGGGCGACGCCGACCTTGACCGAGCGCCTCCACGAGATGACCCGCGAGGCGGGGCTGGAATCCGTCGTCGAGGTCGGCCGGAGCGGCAGTCACGAGATCATGCGCCGCGCCTCCGTCGGCGTCGTCGCCTCGGGCACGGCCACGCTGGAAGCCGCCTGCCTCGGGCTGCCCTACTGCCTCGTCTACAAGGTCGCGTGGCTCACCGCGCTCGTGGCGCGACGGGTGATGTCGGTGAGATTCCTCGGCATCGTCAACGTCATCGCCGGTCGCGAGGTGGTGAGGGAGCTGCTGCAAGAGCAGGTCGATGGCGCCTCCATCGCCGCCGAAATCAGGCGTCTTCTCGCCGATACGGAGGCGCGAGGGCGTCTCCAAGCCGAGCTTGCCGGGGTCGTCTCCAGCCTTGGTGGAGGAGGGGCGCATTGCCGCGCCGCCGAGGCGGTGGCGTCCGTGTGGGAGGGGGAGGCGTAGTATCCAAGCAGAGTTGAAATGAAACAGGGCGTGTTCATCCGCTTTCTCCTTGTCGGACTGCCCTTGGGCTTGTTCCTTCTCGGCATCGGCTCGATGATCAGAACTCACCTCAACGACGGTGCCCAGCCCGTCGATCCGAACGAGGCCGTCCGTCTCGAAGCGGCCGCCTTGAAACGCCGTCCAGTGAGCCGCGAGGATCTCGCCAATTCGCTGGAGGTTCTCGCGACCCGCATCGGCGAGCGCCACCTCGGCAAGCCCGAAGCCCTCGAAAGCGCCGCCTTCTGGCTCGAATCGACCCTCGGTGGAGGCAACATCGGATACTCCGTCGAGCGCCACGTTTTCGAGGCGGGGGGAAAAGAGGTCCGCAATCTGATCGCCGAACTGCCAGGGCGGAAGCACCGCTCCGAGATCGTCGTGGTCGGGGCGCACTACGACACCGTGCCCGGCAGTCCCGGCGCGAACGACAACGGCAGCGGCGTCGCCGCCCTCGTCGCGCTCGCCCGCGCCTTCGCCGGGGACCCGCAGGGGCGCACGGTGCGCTTCGTCGCCTTCGTGAACGAGGAGCCGCCCCATTTCCAGACCGAGACGATGGGCAGCCTCGTCTATGCGAAGCGCTGCCAAGCGCGGGGCGAGACCATCGCCGCGATGCTCTGCCTCGATACCGTCGGATGCTACTTCGACACCGAGGGCAGCCAGCGTATCCCCGAGGGCTTGGAAGGCGGCGGTTTCCCCACCGTGGGCAACTTCCTCGCCTTCGTCGGCGACGAGAACTCGCGCTACCATGTCGATTCCGCCAAGGCCGCCTTCGCCGCCGCCTCGTCCATTCCCGCCGTCGGTGGCGTTTTCCCCGAGACCGTGCCTGGCGTGGGCTGGTCCGACCATTGGTCCTTCTGGCAGACGGGCTATCCGGCGGTGATGGTCACCGACACCGCGCCCTATCGCTATCCCCACTACCACTTGCCGGGTGACACGCCCGACCAAGTCGATCTGGAGAAGCTGGAGGACGCGACACGAGGTTTCGAGGCGGTCGTCAGGGTTTGGGCGAATCCTTGACCGCTAAGCGGGGCCGCTGATCTCCGCTGATTTTTCCAAGCCCAAGAAAAAGATCAGCGGGAATCAGCGAAGATCAGCGGTCGCCGGAGGCCAAAAAGTTCGGATTTCGGATTTCAAGCTTCGGATTTCGGTTTTGACGGGAGGGTCTTTTTCGCTCCATTCCCCGGCATGAGCGCAGATGATTCGGCGAAAGTGGCCCTCGTGACCGGGGCGAGCAAGGGAGTGGGACGCGGCATCGCCTATGGGCTGGCCGGGGCGGGCTGGGACGTGGCGGTGAACTACCACAGCGACCGCGCCGGGGCCGAGGAGACGCAGGCGGCGATCAAGGGCATGGGCCGCCGCTGTGCCATCGTCCCCGGAGACGTGGGGACGAAAGCGGAGGTCGAGGCCATGTTCGCCGCCGTCCTCGCGGAGTTCGGCCGTCTCGACTGCCTCGTGAACAACGCCGGGCGCCAGACTTGGGCTTCGCTCCTCGAGCTGAGCGAGGCGGATTGGGACAAGACGATCAAGACGAATCTGAAAGGCAGCTTCCTCTGCACCCAAGCGGCGGCGCGCATCCTGAAGGACTCGGGGCGTGGCGGCTCCATCATCAACATCGGCTCGGGGGCGAACAAGCAGCCGTTCATGAACCTCGTCGACTACTGCGCCTCGAAGGGCGGGCTGGAGCAGCTCACCCGCGTCAGCGCCTGCGAACTGGGGCAGTACGGCATCCGCGTGAATTGCGTCGCGCCGGGTGCCATCGAGATCGAGCGGACCAAGGAGGAGTCGGACGACTATTCCGGCACTTGGTCGCCGCTGACGCCGATGGGCCGGATCGGCTATCCCCGGGATATTGCTCGATCCGTCGTGTTTCTCGTGAGCGACGAGGCGGATTTTGTCACTGGCCAGACACTTTATGTCGATGGCGGGCTTTGGACGAAGACGCATTGGCCTTACGCGACTTGATTGGTGAGCGGCTTCTTACTCCTACTTATCCTCCTCCTCATACTCCTACTCAATCCGCACGCCGAGAGACGTTCGATTTCGAGTATGAGGATGAGTAGGGGACTCAGGGTCAAAGAGTCACCTCAAACAGATTGCTGTAATCATCGGTCCAGTGGATCGGACGGGGTTCCTCATTGTCCCATGGGCTGATGAACCCGGCGGCTTTCAGGGCGTCGGCGAACGCTTCGTCTTTCGTGATGAGGATCCAGTCGGAGTAGTAGGCGTGGGCGTCGCCTCCACCGGGGATGTGATCGACCCGGAAGGCACGGCAGCCGAGGGCTTCGGCGAGGTTCCGCACGGGGTCGGCGAGGTCGAGGTGCAGGTTGGTGATGTGGACGGCGAGGACGCCTCCGGGTTCGAGGTGCTGGAAATAGAGTTCGAACGCTTCTTTGGTCAGCAGATGGATGGGAATGGAGTCGCCGCTGAAGGCGTCCACAAAGAGGGCGTCGAAACGCTGCGGTTCGCCCGCCGCGAGTTCGCGCTCCAAGGAGACGCGGGCGTCGCCGAGGACGACTCGTTCCTCCCCCTTGCAGTCGGCGAGGTAGTGGAAGTGTGATCGCGCCAGTTCCTCGACCTGCGGATTGATCTCGTAGAAGCGGAAGCGATCGCCCGGCTTGGCGTAGGTCGCGATGGTGCCGACGCCGAGACCGACGACGCCGACGCGGAGGGGCTTGGCGGGCGTCGTGGTCCGCGCCGGGAGGCAGGCGAAGACCGCGCCCACGCCGCTTTCGACGCTGTAGTAGGTCGTGGCGAGGCCATGCCAGGTTTCGTCGAGGTATTGGCGTCCGTGGCTGATCCGACCGTGTTGCAGGGAGCGGTAGGCGTCCCCGGCGCTGTCGGTTTCCTCCTTGACCTTCAGCACTCCGTAGAAACCCCGCCGCGTCGCGACGGCCTCGGCGCGGGCGGTGTCGATGTGCTCCTTCAGATAGTAGGCCATCGCGCCGAGGGCGGCGACCCACAGCGCCGCGACGGACAGGACGAGGAGGGGGCGTCTCGTCCGGCGGAAGGTCCGCCAGAGTTGGAAGCTGGTCAGGATGGCGAGCAGGTCGAAGGCGAGGTGTAGCTCCCAGTAGCCGTTGAAGAGGTGCGGGGCGGCGAGGCTGACGAAGCCACCTCCGAGAGCTCCGCCGAGGGAGATGCAAAGGTAGAAGCCGGTGAGGTGGCGCGGGTTCGGCTTCATCCGGACGATTTCGCCGTGGCAGACGAGGCAGCCGAAGAAGACCGTGCCGCAGTAGATCGCGATCTGCCGGGCGAGGGGCCACTCCGTCCCGGCGTACTGGCGGTTCATCAGCCAGATCGTCAATCCCGTGGCCGCCGCCGCGAGGGGGATGGCGAGGGAGCGGAGATACCAGCGCTCGTGGTCGAAGGCGATGACGAAGGTCAGCAGGTAGAGCGAGAGCGGCGCGACCCAGAGGAAAGGGACCACGGCGACGTCTTGGCACATCTGGCTCGTCAGCGAGAGCAGCAGCATCGAGCCGCAGGCGCTGAAGGCGATCCAGAGGACGATGTCCACGAGAGGGGGACGGGTTCCGTCCTTCGCCGCAGGAGGCGCCGCCGGGGTCGCTCCCGAGCGTTTCGCGAAGAAGACTCCCGCCGCGCCGGAGAGCAGGGCATGGACGGCGAAGGCGCCCGACCAGAGCAGGGTCTGCTCCCTCAAATCCAGCCTCGGCTCGAAGACGAAGGGGTAGGTGAGGAGCCCGAGGAGGCTGCCGAGGTTCGAGACCGCGTAGAGCCGGTAGGGCGAGCGGCCCGGATGCGTCTCGGCGAACCAATGCTGCAGCAGCGGTCCCGAGGCGGAGAGGAGGAGGTAGGGGAGGCCAACGCTGAGGGCGAGGAGGCGCACGATTCCCACCGTGGGATTCGCTTCGGTGCCGTCTGGCTTCCAGTCCGGCTCCGGCGTGATGGGCAGGGTGAGGAAGGCGAGGGCGAGGAGTCCGAGGTGGATGCCGACCTGCCAGCCACGGCGCTCGCGCAGGAGCGTGGCGAGTCCGTGGGCGTAGGCGTAGCCAGCGAGGAGGCCGGTTTGGAAAAAGAGCAGGCAGGTCGTCCAGACTCCGGGACTGCCGCCGTACCAAGGCAGGATGCAGCGCGCGATGACCGGCTGGACTTGGAAGAGCAGGAAGGCGCTGAGGAAGATGGAGGCGATGAAGAGGGGCATGGCGACCGGGCTGGAACCGTCGATCAGGAAAGCGGGGCTGTCTCGCGCAAAACGTCGTGGGATTCTTGACGGGAGCGCCGCTTTTCGGCAATATGCCAACGTTTTCCCCGCCGATATGTCCAAGAGCCTGATGAAAGCCTTCCTCCCCGCCGCTCTGCTCGCCCTCCCCGTCGGATTCCTCGCCATGGCGCAAGCCCCGGTCGCGCCTCCGGCCCCGGTCGCCGCTGACGCCGCCGACTACATCCGCTATGTGGCGGCACCCGGCGGCGAAGGGCTCGACGCGGCTTCTCCCGATCGTCTCCAGACCGCGATCACGCGCTTCGAGAAGGACGGCGTGGCCATCGACCTCGTCGGGGTCGTCCACCTCGCCGACGCCGTCTACTACGCGGTGTTGAACGAGCGCCTCGCGGCCTACGATGTCGTCCTCTACGAGATGGTGGGCGGGCCGCATCGTCCCGGCGAGGCTCCGCCTGCGGACGGGGAGACGGGGATCGAGTCGGTGCGGCAGTTGCAGCAGCTTGCGAAATCCTTCCTTGGCCTTGAGTTCCAGCTCGAGGTGATCGACTACGGTGCGCCGAACTTTGTCCACGCGGACATGGACTGGGCCGAGATGAACGCCCTGATGAAGGCCCGCAACGAGACCCTGCTGACCCTCTTCACCCGCGCCTCGGCTCTCGCGGAGGAAGGCGGGGTCGCAGGCCTGCCTTCCAGCGAGGAAGCGATGGAGGCGATGATGAAGCGGGTCTTCAACGCCGTGCTCACCGGAGACAACGCCGGGCTGAAACGCTCCGTCGCCCCCTTTCTCAGCGAGGCCGAGGGATTCATCGCCCAGTTGGAGGGCGAGGACGGCAGCGTGCTCGTGAGCGAGCGCAACCGGGTCGTGATGGAGAAGCTCGCCGAATTGCGGGCGCAAAAGGGCCGCGGCAGCTACGCGATTTTTTACGGCGCGGGACACATGCCCGATTTCGAGAAGCGCCTCCTCGCCGAGGGCTTCACGAAGGGGGAGGAGGTGTGGCTTGATGCGTGGTCCATCCCGGCGGGCTCGACGCCGGGGGGCGGGGCGTCGCCCTTCGAGGGTGTCCTCCGCCTCCTCTCGGAAAATCCCGAGATCATGAACGGGTTGCGCGACCTCGGCACGACCTTGGAGGATCTCGGCGGGGCCTTGAAATCGCTGACCCCTCCGGCGGGACAGTAGGGCCGAAGAGGGTTCAGTTTGTCAGGGGACAGGGTTCAGTGCGGGGAAACCTCTAGGCGAGGTCATTGACCTCGCAGGGGCGTCGTTTGGACCTTCGGCTTGGCCTCACCCTGCCAGCCTCGTGGCGAAGGCGACGTAGTCTTTCGCTAGTCCGCCGATCTTCGCGGTCCATTGCGCGTCGGTCACGGCACCGTCGGCGACGATCTCGCTGGCGGAGCGCACAGCAAGCATCTCGGGGAAGACCGCGATCCGCAGGTTCTGGAGCAGTTCGCGCAGGGCGAAGAGCCCGCGCAGACCGCCGAGGGGACCGGGCGAGGCGGCGAAAAGGACCGCGCTTTTCCCGGCGAAGGCGGAAAGGGGCGGCTCGTCCTGCGATCCGGCGCGGCTGCACCAGTCGATCGTGTTCTTGAGCAGGGCGGTGTAGCTGCTGTTGTGCTCGGGACTGGCGAAAAGGAACCCGTCGGCGTCGCGGAAGACGGCCTTGAGCCGTTTCGCGGCCTCGGGAAGACCTTCGGCGTCTTCCAAATCCTGGTTGTAAAGCGGGAGGGGGAAGTCGTTGAGATCGATGAGGGAGACTTCGGCCCCGGCTTCGCGGGCGGCTTCGACCGCGGTGGCGAGGACGGCGCGGTTGAGGGAGGCGCGGCGGGTGCTGCCGGCGAGGGCGACGAGTTTCGGAGCGGTCATGGGGGGAGGGGAAAAGCGGGTTCCGGGCCAAGCTTTGCCATCACTGCATCGGAGAGTAGTTCGTCGGGAGGAGCAGGGTCGAGACGACGCCGTTCTCGATGAGGATTTTGCCGTCCTTCTCCGAGGCGTCGCGGGCGGCGATCCAGTCGGGGTCGCTGCGGAAGGCTTGGAAGCTCGCGTCGCGGTCCTCGCGGGAGGCGTGGGCGAGGAAGTAGAGCAGGGTGGTGCCGGCTCCCTCCTGCCCCTCGTCGAGGTGGAAGTAGGGCAGGTTCGTCATGCCGTGCTTGGTGAACAGGCCGATGGTGTGGTCGCGGAAACGGGCGTCGAGGGCGTCGAGCTTGCCGGGCAGGGTGGTGTAGTGCCGCATTTCGAAAACGTGCCCCTCCCCGGCCAAGGCGGTCTTTGGCGAGTAGTCGGTGGGGTGGAGGAAGAGGCTCTCGATCTTGGCCACGAGCTTGCCGTCTTTCTCCGACTCCGCCTTCGCCGCCTGCCAGACGGGGTCGGCGAGGAAGGCCTTCCAAGAGGCTTCGCGGGCGGCGCGGTCGGGATAGGCGAGGAGATAGACGAGGGTTTGGGGCTCGTTCTCCAGCGGCGTCCAGTAGGCGACGTGGGTCATGCCGTGTTTCTGGAACAAATCGAGGGTGTGGTCGTTGAATCGGGCGTGGAGGGCGGCGAGCTTGCCCTCGAAGGCGTGGTAGGTGCGCAACTCGAAGCATTGGGGCGCCTTCTCCTCGCTGTGCGCGTGGAAGGAGGCCAGAAGCAGCAGAATCAAGGAAAGGACGGGGAGTTTCATGAAATCGTTATAGGTTATTTGTCAATCTCTTGCGATTGGATTTGACGAGTTCCGGGCAAAAATCCAGCATCCCCAGCCGACGAGGAAGGCGACGCCGCCGAGAGGGGTGATCGCCCCGAGTTTCGTCATGCCGCTGAGGGCGAGGGCGTAGAGGCTGCCGGAGAAGAGGACGATCCCGGCGAGGAACCACCAGTAGCCCCGCGCCTTCCCGGCATGGAGGGCGACGGCGAACATGGCGAGGCCGTGGATCAAGTGGTAGAGGGTGGCCGTCTCCCAGTTGTCGAGGCGGCCCGTCTCCGCGAGACGAGCGGAGAGTCCGTGCGCCCCGAAAGCCCCGAGGGCGATGCCGAGGAAGACGACGAGGGCGGCGAGGCGGAGGCGTGTCATGGGTCCGGGAGGGGTGGGGAAACGGCGTCCCGCCGCCTCCATATTCGGGCATTTTGGACAAGGACCATGGACTGCGGCCTCTCGCAACTCTTGACTTTACGTGGAGTGAGGCGAGAAATAGACACTTCGTGATCGATCTCGTCGTCATTTTTTCCCTTTTGCTGCTCAACGGAGTCTTCGCCATGGCGGAGATCGCTCTCATCTCCGCTAGGCGCAGCCGTCTCACGCTCCTCGCCGATTCCGGTAAAAAAGGGGCGAGGTTGGCGTTGAAGCTTGGGGAGAATCCCGAGCGCTTCCTCAGCACCGTCCAGATCGGGATCACGCTCGTCGGCGTGCTCGCCGGGGCCTACGGCGGCCAGAGCCTCGCCCCCTACGTCACCCCCTACGTCGAGCAGATCCCCGCCCTCGCCCCCTACGCGGAGAAGGTCGCCTTCTGGCTCGTCGTTGTCCTCATCACCTATTTCTCCCTCGTGGTGGGCGAACTCGTGCCCAAGGGGCTCGCCTTGCGCTTCCCCGAGGCCATCGCCTCCCTCATGGCGAGGCCCATGGACCTGCTCTCGATCGTGGCGAGGCCGCTCGTCGCCTTCCTTGAACTGAGCACCAAGCTCGTCCTCAAGCTTTTCGGGAAACGGCCCGAGGGGGACGAGGGGGCCTCCGTCGCCGATGTGGAGGTGATCCTGCGCGAGGGCATCGTGACCGGCACGGTGAAGCAGGAGGAGTCCGAGATGGTCGAGGGCGTCTTCGACCTGCGGGACGTCCTCGCCGAGGAGGTGATGCAGCCCCGCCCGCGCATCCTCTTCCTGCCGCACGACGCCACGCCCGACACCTACTGGCCCCAGATCGCGGCGACGAACCAGACCGTCTTCCCCGTCTACGAGGACAACCGCGACTCCGTGACCGGGATGATCTCGCTGAGGATGCTCTTCGCGAACCTCGCCAGCCCGCGCCCGAAGCCCCTCGGCGAGATCTGCCGCGAGCCGCTCTTCGTCTCGGAGACGCAGTCGGCCCTCTCCCTTCTCGACACCCTGCGCCATTCCAACCTCGGCGCCGCCCTCGTCGCGGACGAGTTCGGCACGGTGCGCGGGCTCATCACCTTGGAGGATCTCGTCGAGGAGGTCGTCGGCGAGTTGCGTCCCGGCGACATGAACGTCGGTCGTCCCGGCATCCGCGAGACCGGAGAGGGCGCTTGGCTCGCCGACGGGCTTGTCGAAGTCGATATGGTCGAGGAGGCCATCCCCGGCTTCTCCATTCTCGCCGACGCGGAGAAGGAGCCTTTCCAGACCCTCGCCGGCTACATCGTCCATCGGCTCGACCGCCTTCCTTCCGAGGGCGAATCCTTCTCCGCGGGCGAGTTTGAGTTCGAGATCGTGGACATGGACCGCCAGCGCATCGACAAGGTCGCGGTCCGCCGGGTCCTCCCCGCCGAGGAGACGCCGGAAGGCGAGGCCGACGACGCTGCGGAGGAGTGAGGGCCGAGACAGGGCTGCGCCCTTGACCTCGGCGGGCTTTTCCGGTTAAGGTCGCGTCCCATGAAGACCGTCTTTTTCTCCGCCCTCCTCTCCCTGCTCCTCGCCGCCGCCGTGGCGGGGGAGTTCGTCCCTCTTTTCGACGGCAAGACCTTCGCCGGCTGGACTGGGCAGGACGGCGTTGCGCCGGGTCCCGGCTGGAGCATCGTCGATGGCGAGTTGCGCCTCGACGGGAAGGGCGGCAATCTGCTTTCGGAAAAGGAATATTCAAATTTTGACCTCGAATGGGAGTGGCAGCTCGCCGAAGGCGGCAACAACGGTCTCAAATACTGGGTCACCAAGGTCGGCGGGAAGGAGTGGCTCGGCATCGAATACCAGATGCTCGACGACGAGAAGCATCCCGACGGGAAAAACGGCGCGAAACGGCACACCGCCTCCTTTTACGACATCCAAGCGCCTTCGGTGGAGACGCCGTTGAAAGCTCCCGGCGAATGGAACCACAGCCGCGTCGTCTCGAAGGACGGCAAGCTGCAGCATTGGCTGAACGGCGTTCTCGTCGGCGAGGCCGACACCGCCTCCGAGGAGTGGAAGGCGAATCTCGCCGGGAGCAAATTCAAGGCAAAGGAGGGCTTCGCTCCCGGTCGCGGGCGCATCATGCTCACCGACCATTCCGACAAGACCGCCTACCGCAATCTCCGCATCCGCGAGCTGGAGTGACGGGCTGGGGAGGGCGGAGTCTGGTGGATCAAGGCCGATCGTCGAGCGCCGCCAATGCCGCCAGTTCCTCCGCATCCAGCGCGTGGTCGAACACGGCCACGCCGCCGATCCATCCGCTGAAGCCACTGGTGCGGGCGCTGTGGATGACTCGGCCGATGGAGAACGGGCCACCGCTTTCGCGGGTGGGCTCGTAAAGGTCGTGGGGATACCACCAGGGATTGAGGCGCAGGCTGACGAGATCCCGGTCCAGCACTTTCCAGCCGCCCCCGGCATCCTTGCGCGAGGTGAACTGCACACGGGTGTAGGGGAACTCCTGCACTTCGACCTTCTCAGTGTCGGTTTCGGAGACGACCTCGGTGGAAAGGGGAGTGTCCTCGGGCGGATTGTAGAACTGGTCCATGGGAAAGTCCGGGTCTTCGCCCTCCTGCAAACCGGGCTCCCGGTGGAGATGGCCTTGTCTCCACGCATTGTAGGCGGTGGAGAGCGACGGGTCTTTTTTGGGGTGGTCGAACCAGCGGTCGCCGGAGCGCCCGTTGAGCCAGCTGATGAGCTGGTCGGTTCCGTGGTCGAAGGTCATGGCGAAGCACTGCCACGAGGCGTCGATCACGTCGTCGGGGGCGTCCACCGGGATCACGGGCGAGACGTCGATGGAGTTGCTCTTGTGCATGGCGAAGCGGTTGAGAAAGGTGCCCGCCCCGTTTTCCGAGACGTGGGCGCAGGCGGTTCCGCTGATGTTGTTGCCCGCGAAGAGCCCGTACTGCCGCTGGCCCAGTTGGACTTTCCGGATGTCCGTCCCGGCCTCGTGCTTCAGGTCGGTGCCCTCGTGCCAGATGCCCGCGAGGGCGTGCCCGCCCCGATTCCGGATCGCCCAGGCCACCACGGTGAGGGATCGCTTGGCCCCCTTGATGTCGAGAGGGGTGTCGTGCAGGCGCTCTCTGGGCACGTAGAGAAGGGGGCGAAAGGTGATGTCCTCCTCGTGCCGGATCTGGATGGCCTGACCGAAGGGGCCGCGCCCCAGCAGGGGAAAATCGTCGTAGGTGGCGTCGCGGCCTTGGCCCCAGTATTCCTTCACGTAGTTGCCCGCATCCAGAGGATAGTCGTTGTCGGCCCCCTCGGGCACATGGGCGAGGAAGCGCCCGCCGTCGGGCTCCCGCTTCACGAAGTCCCAGAAGGCGACCAGTCCCGGAATGCCGGTCACCGTCTCGCGTCGGGCTTGTGCGCTGTCGTCGGCGTGGGCGGTGGACAGGGCGAACGAGGAGAGGAGGAGGAGGCGTTTCATGGGAAGGGGGAGCATGGGCATCCTGCCCATGCATCTTGTTTGGGGAGCGGAGACCCTGACGAGCCCGTTCGCTATTGCAGCCCGCCCTTTCCGGCGTCCCTATCGAAGGCATGGGCAGGATGCCCATGCCACATTCTGCCGCCAGATCAGCGGGAGGCGGCCCGCTTCTTCGGATTGTAGGTCAATCCCGTCATAGTCAGCAGGGGGAGCAGGTGGACGGTGCCGTCGTCTTCATAAACCACCGCCACGGTCGCGTTTTTCGGCGGGAGGGAGATGTAGTCCTGATGCGGAACAGCATAGGAGCGACCGTCGGCGAGATGCAACTCGAAAGGAACGCCCTCTTCGATTACGTTTTCCAGTTGCTTCCGGGTCATGGGAGAATCTCGCAGCGGGTGGATGGGGAGTCAAGCGGGACGCTGCGGCGGAAGACGTGTGCCAATGCGTGCGCATGAAGCACTGGCAAAGCGGTTCACAGGCTGTCGGTAGAGAAGTTCGTGAGAACTTCTCCCTGTCGGTGCTCAGGGGACGCCCGCCGAAATTCTCACGAATTTCGCTACGAAGCACCGGGCATGAAGCGCGGGCAAAAGCAGGCCGCCCTCACCCGAACAGCTTCTCCACCGAATCCGCCTTCACCAGCTCCCTTGGCTGGTTGAGGTGGTTGTAGACGATGGACTGCGGGTCGATGCCCATGGTGTGGTAGATGGTGGCGAGGATCTCGGTGGGGTGGACGGGGTCTTCGGCGGGGGCGGACCCGGTCTTGTCGGACTTGCCGTGGACGTGGCCTCGCTTGATCCCGGCGCCGCCGATGATGGAGGTGTAGCAGTAGGGCCAGTGGTCGCGTCCGTCGGCGCTGTTGCTGTTGCCGCTGGTGGAGACGCCCATCTCGGGGCTGCGGCCGAATTCGCCGATGGCGACGACGAGGGTCTCGCTGAGGAGCCCGCGCTGGTCGAGGTCGTCGAAGAGGGCGGAGAGGCCCTTGTCGAGCATCGGGGCGGACTGGTCCTTCATCCGCTTGGGCAGGCCGGTGTGGTGGTCCCAGCTGTGGTTGTCGCTGTTGGCGACCTTGGGCCAGATGACCTCGACGACCTTGGTGCCGGCCTCGACGAGGCGGCGGGCGAGGAGGCAGCTCTGCCCGAAGGTGTTGCGGCCGTAGCGCTCGCGCAGCTTGTCGTCCTCGGCTTCGAGGTTGAAGGCGTCGCGGGCGCGGCCGGAGACGATGAGGTTGAGGGCCTTGTCGTAGTATTCGTCGAGGTTGTAGCTCTCGACGGCCTTCTCGATGACGGGCATCTGCGAGGTCAGGGCGTCGCGCAGCTTGGCGCGGCGCTGGAGGCGCAGGGAGAAGACGTCGGGGCGGAGCTGGAGGTCGTCGACGCGGACCTTCGTCATCTTGTTCATGTCCATGTCGTCCCCGTCGGGGAAGAGGTAGTAGGGATCGTAGGCCTTACCGAGGAAGCCGGCGGTGCCGCCCTTGTTGATGACGTTGGACTCCTGCAGGGGGCGGGGCATGACGACGAAGGGCAGCATGGGCTCGTCGCTGGGCTTCATGCGGACGATGTTGGACCCGAAGTTGGGGAAGTCCTTGGGCGTGGGCGGCTCGAGCTGGCCGGAGGGGCTGACCTTGTCGGTGGTGTAGCCGGTCATGATCTGGTAGATCGCGGCGGTGTGGTTGAAGAGCCCGTTGGGGGTGTAGCTCATCGAGCGCACGGTGGTGAACTTGTTCGCCACCTTGGCGAGGCTGGGGAGCAGCTCGGTGTATTGCAGGCCATCGACGGCGGTGTTGATGGGGTTGAAGATGGACTTCACGTTGGTGGGCGCGTCGGGCTTGGGGTCGAAGAGGTCGATGTGGCTGGGCCCGCCTTGCAGGTAGATCATGATGACGGACTTGGCCTTGCCCCAGCCGGGCCGTCCCGCGAGGCCGGAGGCGGCGCTGGCCTTCTGCACGGCGAGGATGTTGTTGAGGGTCATCCCCAGCATCCCCGCTCCGCCGATCCGCAGGAAGTCGCGGCGTCCGGGCTTGAGGTGGGGGTCGCAGAGGTCCTTGGCGATTTCTCCGGGCAGTCTGATCATGGTGGTGGGCGGGTTGGCTGTTTAGCTGGGTGGATGCGATTGGGCGGGGAAATTATGGCGAGTGTGCGGCAACCTGTCCTCTTGCCGAGGCCGCCATGCAGGCTTGGTAGAACAAATAGATCGAATAGGCGACAAAGGCCAAGTACAGATACCATGAATAGCTCCCGAGGATCATGGATGCGATGCCGCAGAAAATCAGGCCGAATGCCGGCAGGATCAAGCCAAGGAGAACCTTGCTCGCGATGCCGGTGTGGGAGGTGATCCCATTGGCCGTGTTGTGGATGGCGTATGCGGTAAGTCCCGAGCGGCCTGCTCGCCCCGATACGACGACCGCATCCCCATCTGCGATCGGAATCGGTTTGGACGTCGTGATCATGCATTGGCGGCCCTCTACGCGAAACAGGGTGATGTAGGAGGTCGAAGTCGGACGGCTGCGGACGCCACCCGACACTTTGGTGGTGTTTTGAACGTAATGAGCGGTTCCGGAAAGGGTCATGGAGTCTTTTCAGGCTGCGTGGTCGTCGTCTGGATTCCGCTGGCTCATGGGGCCTCGCATCTGCCATGCTTGGAGGCTCGTCATGGTTCCGGCCACTCCGGCGAACACGAGGATGAGAGCGGGTGGCCAGTGCCCGACCATGATGCAGGCGATGCCGCCGGCAAACGCGATGAGGGCGAGCGCGAAAGACGATCTGGCTGCTCGGGCGGAAATGAGAGCGTCGCCGCAAGGCAATCGCATCGTCTTCTGGTCTGCTGGATCAATAGGTGTCATGAGCGTCTGGAGGGGGCTGCATCCGCTTCGGCCTTGGATTGATGCAGTCGTTCGATGGCTTCCCTTGCGTTCATTTGAAGCTTTGGAGGAAGGTTGAAAGATATTTTTACGTTTTCTTTTGAGGGTGCCACCAGATATCCTTTTGAGAGGCCTTTGAGTTGATTCCAAGGAATGTGTTTGTGCGAGCTGTTGTTCTTAAGCAAGGTGATGCCTTCAGTGGAAACAAGGTAGGATCTGCCAAGTATGGCACAGTGGGCATATGTCAGGAATGTCATCAAAAAGATGGCGGAAAAGATCAAGGAGTTAAAAATGGTGCCATGCCATGTGTGTTTCCCGATTATACCGCATACAAAGAAGGCGACCATGATGAATAGGCCTGTTCCCAGAATGGTCTTTTTGATTTTTTTGTTGTCGGCATGAAAGACCTCTGACATGGGCGGGCTTGTTGATTGGTTGTCGGATGGTGGATTCACCTCATCAGAAGTTCGAGTCTCAATTCTTTAACGCATCAATGCCTCAATCCCGCCTCACCGATTGAACAAAAACGAGGGACTGTTCACCAGCGCCCAAGCGAGATCCTGCGCGGCGGTGAGGCGGCGGTCGGCGGCTTGCTGGGTGGAGTGGGCCATGTTGTCGCGCAGTTCGAGGAGCTTGGGGTCCTCTTTAATGGGTTGTTCGGCGGTCTTCAGGGCGGCTTCGAGGGCGAGAAGCTGGGCGTCGGGGGCGAGCGGCTTCCTCTCGTTGAAGAGCCTGAAAGCGAGGACGTGGCGGTCCTTGTCGCGGCTCTGGAAGAAGGCGGCGAGGGCGCTCTGCTGCTCGGGCTGGCGCTGGGCTGGCTCGGTTTGCAGGATGGCGGCGACAGCGGCGGGCAGCCCGGCGTCGAGGGGGGCGGCGGCGTCGGTGGTCCAGACGCGGAACTTGCCGAGGGGGTATTCGCCGTTGGAATACTGGCATTGGATCGTCAGGGTGAGGACGCCGCCTTTGTCGTCGATGGCGAGGGGCTGCTCGAACTGGTAGCGTGCCCAGTTGGGCTGGCGCTCGTTGCCGGCGACGGCCCAGCCTTTGTCGTCGCGCCCGACTTGGCCGTTGATGGAGGCCTTCACGTCGAAGCCCTGCTGGATGTGGTCGGTCTTGGCGTCCTTGAACTTGTGGGCGGCGGGCTTCTTGGGATCGCCGCCGGTGGGTACGTAGCTGGCGGCGAATTCGGTGACGACGAAGTTGCCGTTCGGGTTGAGGCCGGGGCCGTAGCCGGGGAGGCGCTCGTCGGGCAGGGCTTCGAGCATGAGGCCGCTGATCCGGGCGGCGCTCTTCACGGGTATGGTCAGGGTGTAGATGACGGGCTTCGACGGGCCGTTGGCGAGGAGGCTGCCGTCTGGCTCGATGGCGAGTTTCATGCCGCTGGGTTCGTTGGCGGTGGCGGCGGAGGGCGTCAGCGGGGTCCACTTCGTCCAGAAGGAGGCGAGGGTGAGGCTTTTCTCCCACTCGGCGGTCTTCGCGGGCACGGTGGCGTCGTGGTCGGCGAGGGCCTTGGTCGCGGCCTCGATGCGGGCTTTCTGCGCGGCTTCGGCCTCGGCTTTCTTCTTGGCGGCCTCGGGCTGGTAGGCGGCGAGTTCGGTCCGGGCCTTGTCGATGGCTTGGTAGCGGGTGATCTCGCGCCGACTCTTCTCGGGCACCCAGTCGGCCTCGGCCTTGGCGAGCTTGGCGAGGAGGGTGTGGTGATCGGACTCGATCTCCTGCATCACGGCGAGGGCGGCCTCGGTCTCGGCGTCGCCGGGGGCGCGGGAGAGGATGCGGTAGTAGATCTCGTCGACGAGGCGGCGGTCTTCGGGCTGGGAGGCGACGAGTTTGGCGAGGCCGCTGTCCTTCGCGCCGATGGCGTCGGCGATGGCGGGGCCGGAGAGGAAGGCCATGACGGCGCTCATCTGGAGGTCGGCGGAGCGCTCGCATTCGCAGGAGCTTTCGCGGACGGGGCGGCCGAGGTTGGCGAGGAAGCCGCTCTTGAGGTCGAGCTTGGCGTCGGGGAGCTGGCTGGCGCGCACGCCGCGTCCGGCTCCGGGGATGTCGGGCACGGCCCCGGTGGCGAAGTGGACGGCGTCGTAGAGGACCTCGGCGGGGAGGCGGCGGGCCTTGGCGTGGGAGAAGTTGATCCCGTCGTCGGCGTTCCACTCGTTCGTCGCGATGGAGAGCTGGTAGGTGCGGGACTTGCAGATCTCGGCGACGAGGGCGCGGATGTCGAAGCCGGACTTCACGAACCGGGCGGCGAGGTGGTCGAGGAGCTGGGGATTGCTGGGGGGATTGCCGGCGCGGATGTCGTCGAGCGGCTCGATGATGCCGGTGCCGAGGAGGTAGCCCCAGAGGCGGTTGGCGTAGCTGGCGGCGAAGTAGGGATTGTCGGGCGAGACGGCCCACGCGGCGAACTGCTCGCGGCGGGTGGGCTGCTCGGGCTGCTGGAAGGAGACTTTGGCGAACTGGGACTCGTAGGGGAAGGCGGGGGGCTGGACGGCTCCGGTGCGGTCGTGCTTGATCTCGCCTCCGGGCTTGTCGCCGACGATCTCGAAGAGGGGCTTGGCCCCCTCGACGGCGGAGCCGCCGATGTTCTGGGTCGGGGCGTTCTTGGCGTCGCGGGCGAGGTCGATCTGGGCGAAGTAGGCGGCGGTCTCGTAGTACTGGTCCTGCGTCCAGCGCTCGAAGGGGTGGTCGTGGCACTTGTTGCAGTTGAAGCGGGTGGCGAGGAAGAGGTGGGTGGTGTTCTCCACGATCTCGGTGGGGTCGCGCAGGATCTTGTAGTAGCTGGCGGCGGGGTTGTCCTTGTTCGATCCGGTGGCGGTGAGGATCTTCCACGCGAACTGGTCGTAGGGGGTGTTGGCCTCGATCTCCTTGCGGATCCAGTCGCGGTAGAGCTTGGAGCCTTCGTCGCCGAGGAACTTGGAGTTGACCTGAAGCATGTCGCTCCATTTGTTGGTCCAGTGGTCGGTGTATTCGGGGGTCTTGAGGAGCTCGTCGACGAGGGCGTTGCGCTTCTCGCGGGTGGGGCGCGTGTCGGCGAGGAAGGACCTGACCCTGTCGGGTGCGGGAGGCAACCCTGTCAGGTCGAGGTGGAGGCGGCGGACGAATTCCTCGTCGGTGCAGAGTTCGCTGGGCCGGAGCTTCATGCGCTCCCACTTCGCGGCGACGAGCTGGTCGATCTCGCCCCAGGTCTCGGGGGCCTGCCAAGTGAAGCCGTCGCGGTCGCCCATGACGGTGAGGGTGGTGGCGGCGTAGGCGCCCTCGTAGCGGGCGAGGATGGGGGCCTCGCCCCGGCGCACGGTGTGGAGCAGGCCGAACTCGTCGTGCTCGGCGACCTCGGCGTCGCCGGACTCGACGAAGGACTCGAGGGTGACGTCGCGGGTCTTCCCATCGGTGTAGCGGGCGACGACGCGGAACTGCTGGCGACCGCCGGGATTCTGGATGACGGGGTTTTTCGGAAAAAGCTCGATGGAGGCGACGCGGGGGACGCTGGTGTCGAGCCGCGCCCCGGTGGCGATCCACTCGCGGATGATGTGGTAGTAGCGCGAGCCGTGGTCGGTGAGCATCCCGGCCTCGTGCGGGACGGCTCCGGTGGCTTTCAGGAGCATGAGGGAATTGTCGGGCGAGGCGGTGTTGAGGCGGCGGGCGCTGTGGTCGTCGGAGAAGCCGCGCACGTCGAAGAGGGGATCGTAGCCGCGCAGGCTGAGCTTGAATCCGCCCTTGCCGTCCTTGGCCCCGTGGCAGGTGCCCATGTTGCAGCCGAGGCGGGTGATGACGGGGTTCACGTCCTGCACGAAATCGACGGGGGCTTTCGCCTCGGGGGCGGCGTAGGTGACGGGGGCGGCCGCGGAGACCTCGCCGAGGGTGGCGGTGAGGATGGCCTCGCCGGGGAGGTGGGGGCGCAGCACGCCGCGGTCGGAGACGGTGGCGGCGGGGGCGCTGACGCTCCATTTCACGAATCCGGTGGCGTCGGCGGTGGTGCCGTCGTCGAGGGTGGCGGTGGCGAGGACTTGGAGATAGCGGTCGGGGGAGTAGAAGGCGAGGTCGCCGGGCACGATGGCGAGGGAGGTCACGGTGCGGCCTTCGGGCAGGCTGCCGACGGTCTCGTGCTGCTTCGCCTTTTTGCGGTCGGTCAGGGCGGGGTCGGGCCTCGCCTCGGGCGGGGCGGCGTCGATGGCGATGGGGGCGAAGGTCTTCCGCTCGGCGAGGGTCTTGGCGTCGAGGAGACGGACGAGCCCGTCGGCTCCCCCGGCGGCGATGGTCTTGCCGTCGGGCGAGAAGGCGACGGAATACATCGCGGCTTTCGTGTCGATGCCTTTGATCAGCTCGGCTCCTTTGGTGTAGAACTCCTCCAGCGCGGGCTCGTCGTTCTCGCCGGGTCCGGGGGCGCGGCGGACGGTCTCGAAGAGCTTTTTCAACTCGGGCGAGATGGTCGCGTCGTATTCGGATTTGAAGAGATGGATCTGGCCGCTGCCGTCGAGGCTGGCCACGGCGGCGAAGCTCTTGCCGTCGGGGGCGAAGGCGGCGTCCCAGATGCGGCCTTTCATCGGCGGGTATCGGCGGATGAGGTTGGCGTTGTCGCCGATCACGCGCTTGGTCTCGCGCTTCATCCGGTAGATCTGCGGCACGCCGTCGGCCCCGCCGACGAGGATGTGGTCCTGCGTGGGATGGCGCTGGACGGTGCTGAGCCCTCCGGCGAGGGCGCCGGGGGTGATGGAGGTGAGGTTGTCGATGAAGCGCTCGGTCGCGGTCTCGGTGAGCTTCGCGGTCATGTCGCGCCCGACGGAGACGAGGTGCTCGCCGTTGGCCGACCAGTCGGTGTCGAGGACCCAGTCGTTGTGGCTGCCCATGAAGAGGACCTGCCGGCCGTCGGTCGCTTGGATCGTGCGGACGGTGTTGTCGGGCAGGCCGAAGGCGACGAGCTTGCCGTCGGGCGACCAGCTCGCGCCGTAGGCGGTGTCGAAGCCGACGATCTTCGAGAGGATCAGCTCGTCCTTGGCGAGATCCCAGACCTGGATTTCGCCCATGCGTCCGGGGAGGCCCCCGGCCACGGCGAGCTGCTTGCCGTCGGGGGAGAACTTCACCGACTGGATGCGCTCGGAGAGGCCGACGAGGCGTTTCACGAGGCCCGAGCCGTCGGCCTTGTGGACGAGCACCTCGTGGAAGCCCGAGACCGCGAGGAGGCGTCCGTCGGACGAGTAGTCGAGCGAGGTCGGCACCGGCGGCGCGGAGTAGCGCGGCGGGTTCGCCATGGTGTATTCCTGCTTGGCGTTCGCCGGGGTGTCGTCCTTCGCGCCCTGCTCGATCCATTTTTTCACGAGGGAGACCTCGTATCCGGTGAGCGGCTCGTCCTTCGGCGGCATCTCGGGACGTTTTTCGCCAGCGGCGGTGACGACGAGTTCGAGGAGGTGGCTCTCGTCCGGCTTGCCCGGAACGATGGCGGCCCCGCTCTCGCCTCCGGCGACGAGGGCCGCGACCTCGGTCATGATGTAGTCGGATTTTGCCTTCGCGGGCTGGTGGCAGCCTTGGCATTTGGCTTGGAAGACGGGGCGGATGTGCTTGTAATAGCTGACCGTTTCGGGCAGGGCGTCGGTCTTCTCCGCGGCGCGGGCGGCGGGAAAGGAAAGCGAGGCCAAGGCGAGGAGGGCAAGGCGGCGGCGCATGGTCTGGGGCAGGTTGGTGGGCGGGTTCCGGGGGAGGGGAGGGTGGAATCCGGCGATGGTGGATTATAACAGGCTAGATTTTTCAGGGAATAACGTATTTGCGGGCGTAATGGGGGGAGGCCACGGGGCGCGAGGGGTTCAGGTGGACACAACTTCTGCCGGGCTACGTCTCCCTCGCGTCTTTTCGTCACTCGACAAGGGCGGGTTTCCCCGTATCCGTAGAGGCGCATGGAATTCGCCTTTTCGGAGGATGCCCCCATCGGGAACGAGTGCCGCCGCCTCCTGATGAGCGAGGCGGCGGGAGCACAGGCGCGTCTCGCCGCCTTTGCCGAGGACCCGGACCTCGCCATCCACGAGGTCCGCCGGCATAACAAGCGGATGCGCGGCATCCTTCTCCTGACCCGCCCGGTCCTCGATTCGGGCGATCCCTCGCGGGCCAGCCGCCTCATCCGCGACGCGGCGCGACGCTTCTCCCCGGCCCGTGACGCCCTCGTGCGGCAGGAGACTTTCGACCGCCTTTTTGAACTCTCCGGGAAAGCCCGCCTTTCCCCCTCCGCCCTCTCCGTGCGGCAGCAGCTCCGCGAGCGGCACGAGGCCATCCTGCGGGACGAGGGTCTTCCCATCGAGGTGGAGGGCGCCTCCCGCGACTTCGCCGAAGCCGCTCGTCTCATCGAGAATTGGGACTGGGACCAGGTCGGCCCCGAGATCGCCTTCAGCGCCGTCGTCTCGAACTACCGCGTCGGCCTGCGCCATTACGAGAACTCCCGCGCCTCGCGCGATCCGCACGAATGCCACGAGTGGCGGAAGAGGGCGAAATACCTCGCCTTCCACTACCAGCTCCTGACCTTCCTCGACCCGGAGGAGTTCGCGACGCGAGCCGCCCTCGCCGAGGAGCTGGCCTCCTGGCTGGGCGAGCATCATGACCTCGCCGTGCTCGAAGACGCACTGGCGGACCACGGGAGCTTCGGTCTGTCGCGAAAATCGGCGCAGAATCTCGTCACCCTTTGCGAACAGCGCCGCGCCGAATTGGAGAAGGACGCTTTCGCACGGGGTGTCCTCGTCTACCTCGACCCGCCCGAAGCCCTGCACGAGCGTTTCGCGAACGGTCTCGCCGTTCCTGCGTGAGGGGAGCGGAAAAACGACTCGGCATTCCGTGCCGTCAGAGCAGCAGCTCCCGCAGCCGCGCCGTGGCCTCGTCCCGTCTCAGGACGCCCGCGGCGACGGCGAGGGTGAGGGTTTCCCAATCCTCGCTGTCGGGAGCGGGTTCGTAGCCGTTCAAGCGCAGAAAGACGAGGCAGGAACCGAGCGCAACACGCTTGTTTCCATCGACAAAAGGATGGTTTCCACAAAGATAATAGAGGCAGGCGGCCGAGACTTCGATGATGTCCTTGAAGGGCGAGACGCCGCCGAAACTGGCCTGTGGTGCGGCGACGGCCGACTCCAGCATGGCCCGGTCACGAAGCCCGTCGGAGCCACCGAACTGGGTGATCGCCGCAGTATGGATCTCCTCCACGATCTCCACGGTGAGATGGAGGCATCGATTGGGGTCGGAGTTCATGCGAGGCGTTGCATCGTTCGGGCATACCGCTTCATGGTGTCTTGGATGAGGTCGGTGACTTCCTCCGCAGGCGGCATCTCGACGATGGGCGTGATCGTGATCGTCCCGCCCGCATGCACCTCCACGTTCACCTCGTCGCCGACCTTGAGGCGGGCGAGTTGGAGCAGGGCGGAGTCGAAGATGATGCCTTGGGAGTTCCCGATCTTGGCGATGGTCTTGATCATGGGTAAAACTATGTATTACAAACCCCTTTTGTCAACTGCTCCCATGAAATCCGCCCGCTTCCCCTGCGCAGCACTTCGTGAAGCGGGGTCCAAAATCATATTGCCACGTTCGTCGAACAGGACGAATCTCGTTCCGATTTTCTCTATCGATGAATTCCCCCGCCCCTTCAGCCCAGGCCTCCTCTAGCGGAGGGAAATCCGCTTGTCTCATCACCGGTTGCGTCATTGCGGCGCTCTTCGGCATCGCCCTCGTCATCGTGGGAATCAGCGTTGCGATCTACTATCTGGGGGTGCGGGAAACCTCGAAATCCGGAGGCCATACCAACACCCTCACCATCAGCTACGATCCGGCGCGTCAACCCTCCCTCGTGATCGGCGGAGGAGGGAGCATTGCTGACTCGGATTGGCCCGCCGCCGTCGATCCTTTCGTGTTCGAATCGGTCTCGGCAAGCCCCGATCCCGCCTTCGGCGAATCCCTCGCCGGGGCAATCTACCGGGACGAGGCCAACGGGAGGACCGTTGCCGTCCATTTGTTGGAGGCCAGCACTTCCGAGCAGTATTCCGCGCTCGCCAATTCCCTCTACGCCAAGGTGGCCGTCGGGAGCGAGATCAAGAACTCTCTTTCCAACAACTACTCTTCCTTCACTTCCGACGCTTTCCCTACTTCCCGGTTCCTCCTTCGCCCCTTGAACGGTCACGTCGCCTATTTCCGGGTCGACTACGGCAGCGCCGAGGCGGCGGCGGCCGACGCCCCGGAAGAGACCGTGGCGGAGGCGCTCCTCGATGCCATCACCCGCCCCGCACCTTCCGTGATCGGCTTCCCTTCGCACGACGAGTCGAAGGGGGATCTGCCCTATCCGAAGGGGCCATCGCTTGCCGACGATGGCTCGGTGGCATGGTACGAGCCCTCCCCGGAGGATGACCATTTCGCCTTGGTCCGGGTCGACGTGCCGCTGCCGGAGCCCCTCGCCGGACTCGCGGGACACGCCGCCGGATACCATGCGTTGGAGTTCGAGAAGGACGTGTCGCTTCCCTTCACTCTCGCCTTCATCCCCCATCCTGACGGTGCCGATCCTGAAACCACGTTCCAAGAGGTTCTCAAGGCCCTTTCATCCGACGGCGAGCAGATCGTCTACGATGGTTTCAGCTCCTTTTCGACCCTTCAGAAAGACGTGGAGACTTCCGCCGTCTTCGTGAACAAAATCGAGATCGAGGAGGCCTTCTGTTCGGTGACCGTCTTTACGAACGGAGTCACCGTCGCCTTCTTCGACCTGCCCCGGAAGCCCGAGGAAACCGACGCCTTCCCTTCGCTCCCGTCGCTGTCCTTCGGGTTCCACGAAAAGCTCGTCGTGGCTTGGGCGGACGCGGAGTGATGTTTAAACCGAGGCCACCGGCGAAGTGGCTCTCTTCGCTGCGGTTTTGTGCAAGCACGGCGAGTACTTCGGACTGGAAGGCGGTTACAGGCATTTCCAGAGACGCTGCGCTTCGCGCCAAGCGCGGTGGCCTCCGTATTCGCGGAGGTGTTGGACGATGAGATAGGCGTCATCCCAATTCTCGATGGTCGCTTCGGGATGCCTCCACCACATGCAATGGGAGAACTCCTTCGCGAGGGAGCGGGCGAGAGCGAGCGCCTCGGGAGAAATCTCCTTCAGAGGGGCGATGGGGGCCGTTGTGGACATGCGGGATGGCGAAAGCATACCATCGGCGGCGCTGGCGGGCAAATTGGGGTGAGGGCTTCACCAGCCTGACATCGGGAAATTTTCGAGGGGCTGGCGAATGACTCAGGCCCGGATTTTCCTTGGCTTTCCGCTCAATACCCAAACCACGGCCTCCGGTCCTTCCATAGCGCGGCAGGGTAGAGACCGACGAGAATGAACAAAGCTCCCAGAGTGATGGCGACCATTAGGGCAGTTGTCGGTTGAGGGAAGTGTCGTAGCGCCATTTCAGCGCTTGCTGCGGCGCACCAGAGCGATGCGGCGAAGATCGCCGCAAAACCCGACTTCCATCCGTAAAGACGTCGTTGCCACGTCCCCACGCCCGAGACGAGAAGAAAGACCCCGAGCACCGAGGCACCTGCGGAAGTCATCCATGAGAAGACCGGGTTGGATTGGGTCAAGTGGAGAGGGAAATAGATCAAGTTCCCCAATCCAGCAAGGATGGCGATGGCGGCGAGCGGCTTCATTGCGGAGACGGAACGACTCGCCGGATAACAACCGTCTGCCAATACCCAGAGCAAATCACGAATAAATCTCCGCCCCCATCTCCGCGAACTCCCTCGCCTTCTCGGCCATGCCTTGCTTGATCGCCTCGTCCTCCTCGATCCCGATCTTCTCGGCGTATTCCCGCACATCCTCGGTGATCTTCATGGAGCAGAAGGTCGGCCCGCACATGGAGCAGAAGTGCGCGGTCTTGGCCCCGTCTTGCGGCAGGGTCTCGTCGTGGAAGGAACGGGCTTTGGTCGGGTCGAGCGAGAGATTGAACTGGTCCTCCCAGCGGAATTCGAAGCGGGCCTTGCTCAGCGCGTTGTCGCGGAGCTGGGCGGCGGGATGGCCTTTGGCGAGGTCGGCGGCGTGGGCGGCGATCTTGTAGGTGACGACTCCCTCGCGCACGTCCTCGCGGTTGGGAAGGCCGAGGTGCTCCTTTGGCGTGACGTAGCAGAGCATGGCGCAGCCGTACCAGCCGATCATGGCAGCGCCGATGCCGCTGGTGATGTGGTCGTAGCCGGGGGCGATGTCGGTGGTGAGGGGGCCGAGGGTGTAGAAGGGGGCCTCGTGGCACCATTCGAGCTGCTTCTCCATGTTCTCCTGGATGAGGTGCATGGGGACGTGGCCGGGGCCTTCGTTCATGACCTGCACGCCGCGTGCCCAAGCCTCGCGGGTCAGCTCGCCCTGCGCCTCGAGCTCGCCGAACTGGGCGGCGTCGTTGGCGTCGGCGATGGAGCCGGGTCGCAGACCGTCGCCGATGGAGAAGGAGACGTCGTACTGGGCCATGAGGTCGCAGATCTCGGTCCAGTGGGTGTAGAGGAAGTTCTCCTTGTGATGGTAGAGGCACCACTTGGCGAGGATGGAGCCGCCGCGCGAGACGATGCCGGTGGTGCGCCGGGCGGTGAGGGGGATGAAGCGGAGGAGGACGCCGGCGTGGATGGTGAAGTAGTCGACGCCCTGCTCGGCCTGTTCGACGAGGGTGTCGCGGAAGACTTCCCAGCAGAGGTCCTCGACGCGGCCGTTGACCTTTTCGAGGGCCTGGTAGATGGGCACGGTGCCGATGGGAACGGGGGAGTTGCGCAGGATCCACTCGCGGGTGGCGTGGATGTTCTTGCCGGTGGAGAGGTCCATGACGGTGTCGGCTCCCCAGAGGGTGGACCACTGGAGCTTCTCGACCTCCTCGTCGATGGTGGAGGCGACGGCGGAGTTCCCGATGTTGGCGTTGATCTTCACGAGGAAGTTCCGCCCGATGATCATGGGCTCGCTCTCGGGATGGTTGACGTTCGCGGGGATGATGGCGCGGCCTCGGGCGACCTCGTCGCGGACGAACTCGGGGGTGATGAACTCGGGGATGCTCGCGCCCCAAGGATTGCCGGGATGCTGGTGGTTGAGCAGATTGCGTGCGCCGTCGCGGTCGGTCGCGGCGCGGAAGGCGGCCTCGCGCCCGAGGTTTTCGCGGATGGCGATGTATTCCATCTCGGGGGTGACGATGCCCTGTTTGGCATACCACATCTGGGTCACGGGATGCCCGGCGGAGGCGCGGAGGGGGCGGCGCTTGAGACCAGGGTATTCCTTGAGGCGGTTGCGGGCGGATTTCCGCTCGTTGTGGCGGGCGGCGTGTTCGTCGGAGAGGTAGCCGTTGTCCTCGGGCTTCACGGCGCGGCCATCGTATTCGGCGACGTCGCCGCGGGCGAGGATCCAGGGCAGGCGCAGGGCGGGGAGTCCTTTTTCCACATCGCCCCGGTAGTCGGCGTCGCCCCAAGGGCCGCTGGTGTCGTAGACGCGGACGGGCTCGTTGACCTCGATGCGACCGCTGGGGTGTTTGGTCTCGGCAAGGGCGATTTCGCGCAAGGGGATGCGGAGGCCGGGATGGAGCTGGCCTTCGACATAGACGCGGCGGCTGTTCGGAAAGACCTCGGCGACGGTGGCGGGCCGGGCGGAGGCGGCGGATTCGTTGGGGGAGATCATGGAGGAGGACGCCTGCGGCGGAGTAAAAGGTGAAAGGTGGGAAGGAAAAGGTCGGCGCTTACGCGGAAAAGAACGCGTGGGATGACGCGGCGTGGCCGTGGCCGGAGGGGGTTCCGGGATTCGCGGCGGGATGGGGAGGGAATTTCATGGGTGACTCCCTGCGGCAGCATTACCTGCGTCAGGTTCGAAGGGTCTCGCCCGGCGGGCGATCTCAGCGTGGTGCGCTCCCCTGTCAGAGCAGGATTGAAGATGAACCGGAAGGCCCCTCGCGTCAAGGAGGGGATGGGGCGGCGATCCCGGTGGTGGGACCACTTCGCGCTTGCCGGGGGACGGGGAGGGGCGAGATTCCCCTTTCTCCTCGAAAACCCCGCCCTCCATCGAGAGCATGAGGCTGCTCGACCGCTACATCGCCCGCCAAGTCTTCGTCTCCGCCGTCTACGCGGTGGTGGTGATCATCATTCTTCTCGTCTTGGGCAACGTCTTCAAGGAAATCCTGCGCGAGCTGGCGAAGCGGCCCGACATCAGCCTCGGGTTCGTGATGAAATTCGTCCTGCTGATCGTCCCCATCGCCTTGAGCTTGGCGGTGCCCTTCTCTTTTCTCACGGCCATTCTGCTGGTTTTCGGAAGGCTTTCGGCGGACAGCGAATTCGTCTCGATGCGCATGGCCGGCCTCAGCATGTGGCGGATCAGCGCGCCGGTCGGGGCGTTGGCGGTCTTCTTCACAGGGATCTGCGCTTACGTCAACCTTTCCGTCACCCCTTGGGCGAAGACCGAGATGGAGGGTTTGAAGGCCTCGCTCTTCAACATGCTTCAGCGGGATCCGCTGATGATCTTCCCGGACCAGCAGGTGATGGATGAGCTGCCCGACCATCTCGTCTTCGCGAGGAAGGAGGACGGGGTGCTCCATGGCCTCCATCTCGTCAGAATGGAGGATTTCGTGCCCCAGGCCATCGTCGTTGCGAGAACGGCGAAGGTCTCGGTCGATCTCGAAAGCGAGCATCCCGAGATGGTCCTCGACATGGCGGATGTGAATGTGATGGCGGAGGGGGAGGGGGGCGATCTCATGCGGGCGAGCCAGCCGGTTTTTTTGGAATCGGCGCCTTTCGGGGTGCCTCTCGATGAATTCAAGGAGGTGGCGGACCGCGTGAAGGAATCCCCCGGAAACATCTCCTTGGGCCGTCTTTTCCAGCGTGCCGGGGACACGTCTCAGGCGCCGTCGCTGCGCGCCGCCTACCGCACGGAACTGAGCATGCGCTTCGCCTTCTCCGTCTCCTGCCTCACTTTCGCTCTCATCGGGGTGCCGCTCGGGATCACGTCGCAGAGGCGGGAGAGCACTGCGGGCTTTGTCCTCAGCATGGTCATCGCGGTGGCGTATTTCGCGATGTTGAACGTCGCGAAAATGATGAAGTGGCGCGAGGAGATGCATCCCCACCTCCTCGTGTGGGTGCCGAACATCCTCTTCCTTGGTCTCGGTTTCTACCTGTTCTGGCGACTCGGCCGGAAGTGAGGCGTCGGCCTTCCGGGACCGGGTTAGGCGAACATCCCGGACAGCCAGTGGAAGGCGGCGTAGACGAGGCTCCCGAGAATGATCCAAGAGAGCACGTTCAGGACGAGCACGACGGCGAGGAAGCCGAGGATCAGGACGACGGGCCACCAGCCGCCCCGCGCCTCCTCGCCCCGTTCGCTTTCGAGGTAGGTGCTCAGCATGCGGTAGTTCCGCGTGTTCGATTTGAACCAGAAGGAAAACAGGTCTCCGAGGACGGGGATGGTGCCGACGGCGGCGTTGAGGACCATGTTCCCGCCCATCTTCGTCAAGGTGCGGAAGGGCAGTCCCTTTTGCCCCGCTTCGCCGAGGATGACCGCGCCGATGATCGCGGAGAGGGTCTCGCCGCCGTAGGGGATGAGGCCGAGGAGGGGATCGAGGCCGAAACGGAGTTGGGTGCCGGGGATGCGGATGGACTCGTCGAGCAGCCAGGAGAGCCTCTTGGAGGTTCGCGCCCGGTCGCGGAGCAACTGCTTCCAATCGGGATCGGAGGGGGGAAGGAGCGCCGGGTCGGTAGGGGAGGGCATGGCCGTCGGGAAATCAGACGAGCGGGGGCGGTGCCTCGGGCATCGGCGGGACGCGCGTGGGCACGGCGGAGCGGCGGCGTATGGTTCGCACGAGGAAGACCAGCAGGACGGCGGCGAGGACGAAAACGGCGATGCCGAGGGCGGGGCGGTAGTAGATCCAAGCGACGCCCACGGTCAGGAACGAGAGGATGCCGCCGAGGAGGAATCCGACGATGGCGACGCCGGTCCCGGCGATGCGCCCGAGGAAGGGCACGATGCTGGAGAAGGCGGCGATGGGGCCGAGGATCATGGAGAAGGCGGTGCCCAGAAGGACGAAGCCCCCGAGGCGGATCGCCCAAGTGAGGAGATTGTTGCGCTGGTGCGCCCGCTGGAACATGCCTTGGGCGTCCACGGTTCCGGTTTCGACCAGCTCGATGGTGCCGCCGGTCGCGGTCTGGTAGGGGCGGAAAGTGGTGCCGCTCTGCTGGGCGATGACGCTGATGGGGCCGTTGAGCACGCTGCTGAAGCGCACCCGCAGATCGCCGATGGCGGGGGTGGCGGGATCGTCGCCGACATAGACGCCCCCGTCGTGGAGCCGGGAGCCGGCGCGAACCTCCTCGCTGGCTTGGTCGAGCGACTCGACCGCGAGGGGCTTGGCACCTCCGATCCTCTTGACGAGGAAGGCGGGCAGGGAGAAAGCCCCGAAGGCGACCTCCTCGGCGAGGAGGGTGCTGGAGCCGTATTTCATGCCCGGGTTGTTGTGCCCGGCGGAATTCTTGAACTGGCTCGAATCGACGCGATCCGTGCGCCATTTCTTCTCGTAGTTGTATCGTTTCACCGTTTCGGTGCCGCCGCCGAGCTTCTCCTTTTTCTCGGTGTGCGTTTTCTCGACCCATTGGTACATCTCGACGGAGCGGATGAGCTTGAGTCCGGAGACGGAGACGCCGAAATCAGGGTCGGTCAAGGGGGATGCGGTCTTGGTCTCGCCGGTGAGGTGGACGAGCTTGCCCTCGACCACAGGATCGACCTGGTCGGAGGAGGGGACGGAGACGACGGCTCCCGCACCCTCTTTGAGATCCTTGTATCGTTTCACGGCACGGCCTTCGTTCCAGAAGAGGCCCCCCGTCCCGACGAGCAGGAGAATGACGCCGATCACCGCCCCGCCGATGGAGTCCCGGATGCGACCGATGAAACTTTTTCGGCTCACTTCGATGTGATCGCTCATGCCGCAGTTTCTAGCAGAATCCAGAGCGCCGCGCAACCTGATTTCCGGGGAGGCTGCGCATGGAAGCGGGCGGCAGGTGTCGGTAGAGAAGTTCGTGAGAACTTCTCCCCGCCGAAGCCCAAGGGACGCCTGCCCGGCTATCTGCCGAAATTCTCACGAATTTCGCTACAAGGCATTGCGAGCATGAAGAGTGGACAAAGCCGACCGCCGATGTCCTCCGTAGAGAAGTTCGTGAGAACTTCTCCCCACCGAAGTCCAAGGGACGCCCGACCAAACCCTCTTCAGTCCTCGATCAGACACCCTATCGGCACGGTTTCCGAAATGGCTGGCTTTCTTCCCGCCGCCGCCGCCTCCAGAGCGTCGCGCAAGTAGAGATCCGTCGCCTCGCTGAGCCGACTGCCGAGAGCCGAGTAGCGGTTGTCGATGCATCCTCGGTAGACGATCCGCCCCTCCGCGTCGAAGACGACCGCCTCGGGGGTCGTCGTGGCCCCGGCGCGTTTCACGAGGGCGCGGTTCCGGTCGAGGACGAAGGGGGCGGTCAGTCCGTATTCGGCGAGATGGCGACGCAGGGTCTCCTCGTCGAGATCGCGGTCGGGGAAGACGAGGCGGAAGGCGACGCCCCGCTCGCTCCAGTCGAGGTGGAGCCGTTCGATCTCGGGGGAATAGGCCCTCGCGATGGGGCAGTCGGTCGCGAGGAAGAGATCCACGGAGAGCGGTTCCGCCGCGGCGAGACCGCCGGAGGCCGCGAGGAGGAGGGAAAGGAAGCGCCGCCTCATGTCCCGCGTCCTTTCTTCAGGGTTTCGAGCCATTCCCGGAGGGCTTCGATCTCGGAGGCGTCGAGCGTCTTGTCCCCGTTCCCGTCGAGGCGCAGCAGCAGGGCCTCCCGCATCCGCTCGGGCAGTTCGGACTCCTGCAGCAGCCCGTCGCCGTTCGCGTCGAGCCGCTTCACGATGGCCGGGAGGCGGTCCAGTACGCCGCCGTCGCGCAGCTCGCGGCCCAGTTGGGCGAAGACCCGCGCCCGGTTGGCCTTGTTCGACAGGTTCAGCTTCGTCGCATCCGCCAGATCGAGGGCCACGCCGGAGAGGGTGATGCTGCCCATCTCGTCAGTCGATTGCTCGCCCCACTTCACCCGCACGGGCGGGTTGGTGGGATTGTCAGGATTGTCGGACGAGTTGTCGTAGGTGATGGTGGACTTCAGCACCGTCCCCGCCGGCAGCACGACGGGTTCGGCGAAATAGTAGGTGTCCTGCCAGTCGAGATCCCAGTCGGGGATGTCGAGGAGGATCGTTTCCGAACCGTCCGGCAGGGTGGCGGTCATGAGCATCGTCTCGCAGAGGTAGTGGGCGTGGCCGCTGACGAACCAGGCCTCGACATCGACGGGCAGGGTGAAGGAATCCTCGATCCGGTAGTTCTTCTCCCCCGGCGGAATGTCGATCCCGGCCCCGCGTCCGAAATTGGGCGGGACTTGGATCGATTCGAGCTTCCGCGAGGGCGGGGTGTCGGCGAAGTAGAGGCCCACGGTGGTCTGCTCCCTCTCGGCCTTTCCAGAAGGGTGGAAATGGGTCGCGAGGATGAGGTCGGCCCCTTTCGGCAGAGGCAGGGCGAGGTCGGCGGGCAGCTTGCGCGGGGTGGCGCCGGGGACGTAGGCGCCGAGGGCGCTCCCGGTGCGGAAGCCCATGCCGTTGAAGCCCGGCTTTCCGTCCTTGCCGTCGAGCGTCCTCGCCTTGCCCGTCTGGTCGAGGAAGTAGAGCGAGTGGTGGACGACGGAGCGGGCCGCGGGGCGCAGTTCGATCGCCTTGATCCATTTGTCCTCGGGCAGGTCGAGGGGGAGGACGAAGTTGCGGTAGATGTCGCGCCCCTCGGCGGGCACCTCGTAGGCCGCCCCCATGGTCAGGACGAGGTCGGGCTCGCCGAGCTGCCAGCCTTCGGTGAAAGTGGGGAAGGACGGCGCGTCGGCGGGGTCTCCCTCGGGTTTGCCGTCGGCGATCCAGCGGTCGATGGTCGCGATCTCCTCGGCCTTGAGACGGCGCACGTCGAGGAAGTGGGTCGTCTCGGGATTCGCGTGCCAGGGCGGCATGTAGCGGTCGTTCACGACCAGGCTGATCGTCTTGGCCCGGCGCGAGACCTCGGCGTAGCTGGTGAGAGGGAAGGGGGCGCTCTCGCCGGGACGGTGGCAGCCCGCGCAGTTCGCATAGACGATGGGCGCGATGTCGCGATGGTAGGTGACCTCGGACGCGGCGGGGAAGGGGGCGGCGAGGAGGAGCAGGGAGGCGAGTTTCTTCATCGGGAGATTCACGGGGGAAGACGCGCGGGTCGGGAGGAAGGTTACGCGTTTACGCGACAGGGCAAGAAATGCCTTCCCAGCGGAACTCCGCCCGCGATACTGTCCGTCGAAGCCATGAAATCCACTCTTGCCCTTTCCCTCCTCCTCGCTTTCGCGGCCTCCGCCTTCTCGGAGGAAGCCCCTGTCATCGAACCGGGGCGCGGCGGTGCCAATTTCCTGGCCAAAGTGCAGGGCGGGGGAAAGGTCCATGTCGCCTTCCTCGGCGGTTCCATCACGCAGAACTCGAAAGGGCACGCCACGCTCGTTCCCGAATGGCTGAGGTCGAAGTGGCCGGGGGTCGAGTTCACGGTCACCAACGCCGGGCTGGCCTCGACCGGATCGGTCACGGGGGCCTTCCGCTTTGCCGAGGGGGTGCTGGAGAAGGGGCCTGTCGACCTCCTCGTGGTCGAGTTCGCGGTGAACGACGATCAGGACGCCATCCTTGATCGCGACACGGCGATCCGCGGGCTGGAGGGCGTCTTGCGTCAGTATTTCGCGGCGAATCCGACGGGGGACGCGATCTCCGTGCAGTTCGTGAATCCGGAAATCCTCGCGAAACACCAAGCCGGGGAGGAGGCGGTGAGCGTCGCCGCGCACAAGGCGGTGGCGCGGCACTACGGCATCGCCAGCGTCGATGTCGGGCTCGCCCTCGCCCGCGAGATCGCGGCGGGCCGGATGACTTGGGAGGACGACTACCGGGACACTCATCCGAATGAAACCGGCTATCGCTTCGCCTCCGGCCTGATCGAGAAGGTGATCGACGAGTCCAAGGCGTCCGCGGAGCCCGTCCCTGTTGCCTTGCCCGAACCGCTCGACCCCGGCAGCTACGACCGGGTGTCGCGCCTCGATCCGCAGGCGCTGAGCTGGTTGGGCGGATGGAAGTTCGGCCCCGTTTCCAAGGAACTGCTTCCGCTCGGGAGCATCCGCGGCGACTACCTGAACCGTCCCGCCTTGCGCTCCGATAGCGCCGGCGACTACCTCTACCACACCTTCGCCGGCTCCACCCTGGCCGCCTTCGTCCTCGCCGGGCCCGACGCGGGCGTCGTGGAGGTGAGCGTCGATGGCGGCGAATGGAGGAAGATCGACTTGTTCCACCACTATAGCAAAGCGCTCAACTATCCCCGCACCGTGCTGCTGGCGGAGGGCTTGTCGGGAACCTACCACAGCATCGCGATCCGCACGTCGGAGGAGCGGAATCCTAAGAGCGAAGGAAACGCCGCGACCTTTCTTTCGTTCGGGGTGGCGGAGTAGCCGTCCATTTCCGTGATGTTGATCAAGGTGGGGTGATGTGTCCCTTGTCACGCGTTACGCCGAACGGGGGCAATCCCTTCAGCCAATCATCAAGGAGGGGCGGGCGGAGGCGGAACCGCATTGATTCTTGACTGCCCCGCCACTTTGCTGCTTCCTGCCCCATGCCCTACTTCGACCTCCAGATCAACGGCTACGCCGGTGTCGACTTCTGCTCCCTCGACCTCACCGCCGAGGCGATGCGAAACGCTTGCGACGCCCTCGCGGCGGACGGGATCGAGGGCATCCTCGCCACGGTCATCACCGATTCGGTCGAGTCGCTTTGCGCCAAGTTGAGCGGGATGGCCCGCATCCGCGAGGAGGACGAGGTGGTGCGGAACATGGTGCGGGGCTTCCATGTGGAGGGGCCTTTCCTCAATCCCGAGCCGGGCTTCATCGGGGCGCATCCGGCCTCCTGCGTGGTCCCGGCGAACCGCGACGACGCGTCCCGCCTCCTCGACGCGGGGGCGGGGCTGGTGCGGCTCGTCACCCTCGCGCCGGAGAACGACGCGGGCGCGGCGGCGACGCGCTTTCTGGTCGAGCAAGGGGTGACGGTCTCGGCGGGGCATTGCGACCCTGACCTGCCGACCCTGGAACGGGCCATCGACGCGGGCCTGTCCATGGTCACGCATCTCGGCAACGGCTGTCCCGTGGTCCTGCCCCGGCACGACAACTTCATCCAGCGCGTCCTCTCGCTCTCGGACCGGCTCTGGACCTGCTTCATCCCGGACGGGGCGCATGTGCCTTTCTTCGCGCTGGGGAACTATCTCAAGGTCACGGGGGTGGAACGGACGATCTTCACCTCCGACGCGATCATGGCGGCGGGGCTCGGGCCGGGCGTCTACGATCTCTCGGGCGAGCCGGTGGAGGTCGATGCCGAAGGAGTGGCGCGTCGTCCGGGTTCGCCGAACCTCGCCGGATCGACGATCCGCGGGCACGGCGTCGCGGCGAACCTGCGCGAGCGGCTCGGTCTCAGCGAGGAGGAGGTGGACCGCGTCTATCGGACGAATCCGATGCGGGCGCTCGGGCTGCTGTGAATTGCCTCGGTTGGATTTGACCGCGAAAAGGCACAAAAGACACAAAGGGCTGTCTCGTTTTCGTGCCTTTTGCGCCTTTTCGTGGCCATCCTTTCCTTGAAACGAAGCCGGATCAGAATCCCGTGTTCGGAAACCAGCGGCTGAAATAGTTCTCGTCGAGCCTCGTGAGCGGGATCGAGAGGGGCCGGGGCACGCCATCTTTGGCCCAGCGGGCGAGATCCTCCTGGTGGCCGAGGCGGGAGATGACGTCGAAGAGATTTCCGGGCGAGCCTTCGGGCCAGCCTTTGTGGACCTGCGGGTCCCAGAGGGCGATGCCGGGTGCGCCCCCGGCGAGGTAGGCGGCGGCCTTGGCGCAGAATTCCTTCGGCTTGCCCGTCTTCCACGCGATCATCATGGGGTAGGCCTTGGTTTTCGTGCCTTCGGTGATGCGGCGGTAGTAGTCTAGGTCGATCTGGCCGGGCGCCTTCTCGAAGGATGTGTGGTAGGCGAACCAAGCCACGGCGAGGTCGTCGACGAGTCCGCGTTGGATCCAGCTTTCGAGATCGAGACCCCAGCGCCGGTTGTCCTCCTCCTTCGCGAAGGTGCCGAGGGAGATTTTATAGGGTTCCGTGCGCCCCTGCGCGGCGGCGGTCTCGTCGAGGAGGGCGCGGACCTCCAGCAGGAAGTCCGTCATCACCGCGGCGCGGGTCGCGTGGATGCGGGGATCGTCGTCCGGGACCTCCTTCGCGTCGGCCTCGTGCATGGCAGCGAAGCGCTCGCAGAAGGCGTCCTCCCACAGCATCAGGGGCATGCCGCGATTGAAGGTGAAGCCGACGCCCTCGGGCTGGAAGGCGAGGGTTTCGCGGAAGATCGCGAGCAGTTGCGCCCGCACCTCGGGCACGGCGTAGCTCAGGTAGAAGGTCGGGGTGCCGTCCTTGTCGAAGCAGCGCCACTCGGGGTGCTCGTAGTAGAAGCGGCTGTTGAAGGTCTCCTCGTAGGGCATGGAGCCAACCCAGCCGCCGGGTCGCAGGATGACGTGAAACTCGGCCCCCTGCCTTTTCGCCTCTTCGCGGGCGACTTGGAGAGGGTTGACTCCGGTTTTGAAGAGGGTTTCGAGGGTGCGGGTGTAGGCGGCGTAGGTGCCGTTGGGGAAATCGACGGTGCCCTCGCCGGGGTAGTTGCCGACTTCGCTGGGGTAGCTCACGAGGTCGGCTCCGAGCACTTGGAACCACCACTTGCCCACGTCGCTGCCCTCGAAGCCGCGGAACTCCTCGGCGAGCTGCTCCGCCGTGGTCGGGCGGAAGGGCCAGATCCAACTGTGCCCGTCGAAGGTGGCGATGGCGGTTCGGTTGGGCGATGGCGCGTTCGCCTCGGCCAGCTCGGTCTCGGTCAGGGGCACGGTCTTCACGTAGCACAGGGTCGCGGGCTGGCCGGGGAGGGGAGCGATCTCCAGCGTCTGTCCCTGGAGGTCGGCGGCGGCGAGGTAGCATTCCTCGATGACGCCGCGCCGGCTTTCGAGGAGGGCGAGGTGGTTGGCGAGGCGCTTGAAGACGGGCTCGTCGCTGAGCTTCGCCTTCAGCCCGTTGCCGCCGATGTTGAAGCCGCCCGAGGTCGTGGCGAGGCCGAGGTAGATGGCGTGGGGGCCGCGCTCGGGCAGGGCGAGCCGCACGGTCGGCGGGTTCGTCGCGCTGTAGATGGAGAGGGCCGTGCCGGTGAAGTCCGCCGTGGCGAAGGGGATGGCCTTCCATTTGCCCTTTTCGCGTTTTCCGGTGACGAGGGCGGACGCGGGTTCGACCTTGGCGAGGTCGGTGTGGAGCTGCGCCGAGGCGGTCTGCGACCAACGGCGCGAGTCGTGGCGGAAAGATTCGTCCGCGACCAAGCTTCCATCAAGGCTGGCGAGGAGGAGGCAGAGGAGGGCGGAATGGAGGGGACGGAGGCAGGACATGCGCCGAGCTTAGGGGATTCCGCGTCCGCCGCGCCAGTCCCGTCTTCGCGGCGGAAGTTTGCCGGAGACGGCGGGTTTTGTGTTTTGCGCTTGCGGTCCTGCCCTGGAATCGTTTAAAAACGGGTTGGCATCCTGTTTTCTATGAGCACTGCATCCTTTTCGAGGCTCCTCGTCCCGACCCTCCTCGCCTTGTCTTTCGTGGCGACGCCGTTGTCGGCCATTCCCTTGACCGGGGCGAACGGCAAGTCGGTCGAGTTCCCCTTCGTCGATTCGGCCACGCCGAAAGGCTTGGTCGTGCGGATGTCGGCGGACGCCCAAGCCATCGGCCTGACTTGGGACAAGCTCGACCTCGCCGCCTTGGAGCGCGACCATCCCGAGATCTACGCCATCCATCTTCGCGCCAAGGCGGGCGAGACCGTGCCGCTCAACCTCGGGCCGTCGGCAAAGGGCGATCCGGCCTCCCCCTCCAGCCCGGACAAGCCGGTCGAGCCGAGGTATCCGGGCTGGACCGAGCTCAAGATCGGCAAGACCGAATACATGCTGCAGGCACCCGCCACGAAGCCCCGCGGCATTCTGCTCATCTCGCAGGACGACTTCGGCGACGCCTTCCGCTATATCCAAAACCACCAGCGGGGCAGCGGCTACTGGGGGGTCTTCCAGACGAAGTTCGACATGGCCCTGCTATCCTACAACACCGCCGACTACAGTTCCGGCGCGAGTCAGGATCCCACGAAGATCGACGACTTCGTCTTTCCCGAGAAGGGGAGCGGCAAAGCCCTCTTCTCCGCCTTGGCCGCTTTCGAGAAAAAGCTGAACCTGCCCGGGCTCGCCGACCTGCCCATCGCGATCTACGGGACGGACCGCATGGGCGCGGCCTTCGCCTACAATCTCGCGCAGCGGCATCCCGAGCGCATTCTCGCGGTGTCGCTCTACGACGGCGGCTTCTACGACGCGGAGCCGACGGAGGCCTCGGCGAAGGTGCCGATCCTGTTCATGTGGGGGCAGTATTCGAACCGGCCCGAGCTGTGGGGGACGGAGAACAGCACCCTTCCCGTCCTCGCCAAGGCGGCCCCGCTGAAGCCGCTCTGGACGAGCGCGAGGGAGTTCCGTGGTCGTGGCACGATGAGCGATGTGGTCGAGCATTTCGCGAAGCAATATCTCATTGCCATGGTCGAGGCCCGGATGCCCAAGGCGGAGCCGCCCGTGGAGAAGACGGAGACCGAGCCGCCCGCCGACGGGGCGGCCAAGGAAGAAGCGCCCGCTCCCGAGCCTGCCGGCCCGCCCGTCCTGACCGAGATCAACCGCGCCGAGGGTTCCATCGGGAATGTCGAAACCGGCGAGGCGATCAAGATCAAGGACTCCGACGCCGTGCTTGGCGAGGGGGAGACCTACCTCCCCAACGCGACCGTGATCCGCTATTGGAAGGATTTCGTGCTCGGCACGCTCGAGGCTCCCCCGAGGACGCAGATGCAGTGAGGTCCGGTGTTTTCCGGAGCCGGTATCAGCCTTCCCCGTCGCCGGAGGAATCCGCGCTGTTGAGGAAATCGCTCGCGAGAGCGACGAGATCCTCGCCCGACCCGAGGTAGCGCTCACGGTATTCGCCGACGGCGTCCCTGTGGCTGCGGAGGAATTCGCCGAGGCCGTCGCCGCTCTCGCTGCGCGCCCATTGGAGGAACTCCGCGACGCAGCGGTGGCTGGCCCCGGCCCCGATCGCGTTGAGGGAATCGCGGAAGCGGGTGGCGTGGTCCCAGTCGAGGTCCGAGAGGAGGTATCCCACCCCCGTTTCGCGGATCGCCGTGTCGATCTCCTGGATCTCCTCGATTTTCACGTCGCGCGGGTTGTAGGGGGCGCAGGCGATCAACTCCTCGACGAGATCCTCGCGGGTCTTGATCTCCTTGAGCCGCTTTTTGGGAAGGAAGGACTCCCCGTCGGCACCGTGGTCGAGGAGGAAGTGGATGATGCCCCGGTTGCGGTGGGTGATGGCGAGGAAAAGAGGGGCCCCGGCGTGGAAGTTCACGTCGGCACCCTCCTCCAGAGCCTCCAGCGCGTTTTCGATCGATCCGACGACGCAGGCGAGTTCAAGGGTGCGATTCGCAACAGGGTCGCTCATGGCAGGAAGGGGGAGGAATAGCGGAAATTCTAGTAATTCTGTAAAATTAACACAGGCTGGAGCCTTCGCAACGGCGATCATTCCGTCGCGTCGCGGTAGCGCAGCAGCCCCTGCACGATCTCCTCGGCCACGATTTGGCGGAACCACTCCGCGCCGCAGCGCTGGCTCTCCCAGCGGTTCGAGAGGAAGCCGCACTCGACGAGGATGCTGGTGACGGGGGAGAGTTCCAGCACCTTGAGCCGCTCGGGGCGGAAGCCGCGGTTGCGGGTGACGAGGCGGCGGCCCATTTCGCTCTGGACGTAGCTCGCCAGCTCGCGCCCGGATTCGCTGCCGGGCCAGTAGAAGGTCTCGATGCCGCCGACGCTGCGGTCGGTGTGGGCGTTGAAGTGCAGGCTGACGAAGATCGCCTTCGAGGACGGGTCCGGGAGGGCGGCGCGATCAGCCAGCTCGACGAAGGTGTCGTCCCGCCGGGTCAGTTCGACGGAGATGCCCTTGGCGACGAGGAGACGTTCGATCCGTTTGGCGAGGTCGAGGGTTAGATGCTTCTCCACGAGGCCGAAATAGGAGGAGCCGGGGTCTTTCCCGCCATGGCCGGGGTCGAGCACCACCTTCTCGAAACGCTCCCCGGCGGACGCCGGGAACGAAAGTCCCGACGCGGCCAGCAAGGGGAGCAGGAAGGACATGGCTCGACGCATCGTCGGGAAGAGTAACCAAGCTTTCCGATCCTGTCGAGAAAGTGCTTAACTTTTCTTAACTATTGATCGGATTTCTTGTCCGACAGCCATCAGAACGAGGGTGATGCCGACCATCGGGAAGACCAAGCCGAGGAGCACGATCAACACGGCGGCGACGCGGGGCACATGCTCCGACCGGCTTTTCCGGGGGGCGCCGAATCTTCCCTTCGGTCGTCGACGCCACCACATCCAGGCGCCGGTGACGCTCATGGCGATGATGGCGAGGCAGGAGGCCACCGCGGCGATCTGGGTGGCCATCCCGAAAATGGAGCCGGTATGGATCGAGTAGAACAACAGGAACGCCTTGGCTCCGAACGAGAGCGAAGGGTAGTGGATGGTGGCCAAGGGCTCCGCAGTGTAGGCATCCATGTAGATGGCCCCTTCACTGAGATCGCCGTGATGAGTGGCGCTGGAGATGACCCACGGATCTTCCGGCCCGTGGGGAACTTGGAGGTGGAAGTGCCGGAAGCGGTAATGGCGATGCGCTTCCTCCATGACGGAGTCGAGGGAGGCGCGGCTTCCGCCCGATTCCGGGACGCGGGATTGGGGAGGGGAGACGTAGGGGGCGGGCAGGCCGCCGCCGAGATACAGCCCACCGAGAGCCGCCGATCCCCAGACCTGCGTGTAGAGCAGGCCGGTGAACATGATCGCGAAGGCGAACCCGCCGATGTAGAAACCGGGAACGGTGTGCAGGTCGCGGAGCAACACCCTCCTTCCTTGGTTGAGGCGCAGGGTCAAGACCCCCGCGATTTTGTTCTTTCCGCGTGGGATCCAGAGCACCATTCCCGTGACAAGGGAGACGATGCCCCATGACGTCGAAATTTCGACCAGAGCCCGGCCGAAGCTTCCGGCGAGGAGGGTGCGATGGAGTTTCAGGACGATGGCGAAGAAGGTGTCCTCTATCCGTTGCGATCCCAGGAATCCGGCGGTGTAGGGATCGATATAGAGGAAGAGGTGCTCGTGGTCTCCTGCGGTCTCCGATTCCTTTTCGAAAACGAACTCGTCGCTGCGGAGGTCGGAGGGGCTTCTGGCGAACGAAGCCCATTGGTGGGAAGCGTGGGCGTGGGCGAGGGCGCTTTCGAGGCGGGTTTGATAGGGCAGCATTTCGGCCCCTCCGGGCCTTTCGACCCGGTGCAGGTCGGGGCGGAGCGCGACGTTGAGATCCTCTTGGAAGACGTAGATGGCTCCGGTGAGCGAGAGGAGGGTCAGAAAGGGGGCGGAAAGCAGACCGGCCCAAAAATGCCATCGCCACACCGCCGTGTAGAGGGCATCCAGCCAGTTCCGCCCCGGTCGTCGCGGGGGTGGCCCCAAGCTGGAGGTGGGATTCATACACTCCGGCGAGGATCGGCAGAGACCCGCCCGGAAGCAGGGGGATTCCGCCTCCGGCTTCCGGTTTCGTCAGGAGAGTTGGGGATCAGAACTCCACCTGAACGGAGAAGGTGGCATTGACCGGCGCACCGTAGTCGAGTTGGCCGATCGGGAGCAATCCGGGGAAGGGGCTGGGGCCGTATTGTCCGACTTTGAAGTAGCGTTCGTCGGTGAGGTTTTCCACGTAGGCGCGCAGAGTCCATTGCTTGCCGCTGTCGGTCTGGAAGCGGTAGCGGGCTCCCGCGTTCAGGAGGCAATAGGAATCCATCGACACTTGCCCGACGTTGTCGGCGGAGCGGTCGCCGACGAGCACGGTGTTGAGGGAGAGCGCAAGCCCCTCGATCCGGGGGACCTCCCACTCGACCCAAGCGGTGGCTTTGTAGTCGGGCACGTTCGGCGGGGTGCGGCCGTTGAGCAACGGATTCCCGGTGTTTTCCTGCACCGCGTCGAGGATCATGGCGGAAACGCCCGCGCGGAGAGTTTCGGAGACCTGCCCGTGGAGGAGGAATTCGAATCCCTCGTGGACGCGGAGCCCGTCCTGGACGTAGAGGTTCGCGCCGTTGATGTATTCGAGATCCTGCTCGATCTGGAAGTAGGAGAACTCGCCGTAGAGGCGGCCTTCGACAAGCTCCGCTTTGAAGCCCGCCTCGATCTGGCTGGACTCGACGGGTGGCAGTTGCTCCCCGACGTTGAGGGCGGGCAGGGGGGCGGTGCCCCCTTGCGTCATGCCCCTCGTGTAGGAGACGTAGCCGTGGAGGTTCTCGACCGGTTCGACCATGACTGCCACCGTTGGGGAGACGACCGATTCGCTGTAGGGGGCCGGTGATCCGGGGGGGAGGAGGCCCGCTTGGAGTTCGGAATACCGGACGCCGCCGAGCACGGAGAGCCAGTCGTTGAATTCGACGACGTCGGTGGCGAAGAACGAGGCCTCGGTGTATTCGTGATAGGGGGCGCTCCCCTGCGGGTCCGCGCTCACCAAAGGGAAGGTCTGGAGGGCGAACGCGTCGTTGAAGCCGATCAGGGAGAACGCTTGTCCGCCGGGGGGGAAGCCGGGGCGGCTCTGCTTGGTGGAGCGGTATTCGCCGCCGATGACGACTTCGTGCTTCAGCGGCCCCGTGTGGAACTCACCCTCCAAGTGGGTGTGGTGGGACCAGGTCTCCCAAGTCTGCGTCCCGAAGAGGAAATCCGCTTCGGCGAAGATTCCGCGGATGCCTGTCGAGCCGACTGGAAAGCTCTGGTAGCCGCTTCTGGCGACATCCCCGTAGCTCGTCGAGGTCCGGAGCATCCAACTGTCGTCGAGACGGATGTCCGCGCCGATGGCGAAGTCGAGGTATTCCTGGCGGCTGTGCGACCAAGGTTGCGCCGTGTTTGTGCGGACCCCAGTGTCCAAGATGGCTCCGTCGAAGTCCACGATCACACCGCCGTAGTTGCGGCGTTCACGGTTCTGCCCGGAGAGGGAGGTCCAGACGGAGATGTCTTCGTTCGGCTTCCATTCCAGGAAAAGGGAGCCGAACACCCGGTCCCCTCCTGCGTTTTTGTAGAAATCGTCGAATTCGTCCCCGGCGATCACAAGCCGGTATCCCAAGGTCGGTCCCGCTTGGATGGGGGCCTTCGCGGGGGGATTCTTCGACCATGGGCTTTTGCCCGAAGGGGAGTAGGCGGGGGTGCCTCCCAGGGAAAGCGTGTCGCTGACGTCGATTTGGGAGTAGAAGCTGCCGAAGGTGTCGATGTCGGTGGACACGCTCCGGTAGACCTGGGGGGTGGGGCGTTTGCGGATGTAGTTGATCGCGCCGCCCGGGGGGACGAATCCGAAGCGCAGTCCGGCGGGCCCCTTGAGCACCTCGATCCGCTCCTTGTCGTCGATCGGGATCTCGGCGGAGCTGACGTAGGGCAGTCCGTCGATCCGGTAGCTCTGCAATTGGTCCGGTTCAAAGCCCCGGATCGAAAAATCCGCCCGGCTGTAGGAGCCTCCGCTGTAGGGCAGGGTGATGCTGGGTTCGTAGAGGAGCGCGTCTTCGGCGGTGAAGGCGCGGCGCTCTTGGATGATGCCTTGGCCGATCACCCCCACGCTGAAAGGCGTTTCGATGAGAGGGGTTTGGCCGAAGAGCGCGGTGGAGGTCTCGATCTCGCCGTAGGACACGGGGGCATCGTCGTCGATCACGATGGGCTCCGGCTCGGGAGGGGCCACGGGACGTGGGGTCGGCGCAGGAGTGCGCGGAGCCGGGCGGGGAGGGGCAGGGGTGGCCGATTCGACCGTTGTCGGAGGCAGCGGAGCGGCTTCGTTCTCTTGGGCCGATGCGGAGACGGCAGGGAGCACGGAGAGCAATCCCGCCGCCGAGAGGCGGGAGAGGCGGATTTGAATCAAGGTCAACATACAATAAGAGAATGGGACTCAATAGCACTCTGTCGGATGCCAGTTGACGGCAGTTTGTCAGGATTCAGCCCGATTTTTGGATGGCTTCCCTCCAACATGATCGCCGCCGGGTTTCCACCGACCATCGACGGGTTCTCACGCTGCCTTCGCCGCCACAGCAGCATCAGCAGGGGTAAAGAGGGTAGCTGGGGCAGGCGACAACTATCCAATTTGCCCTGAATAGCGAGGCGTCGTTTTCCGAGCCTTCGCCGCATTCATGGCAGCGCTCTTTCTGCGATCGCGAGCCGCAATCGGTGCAGAAATGTTTGGAGTTCGACCGGGTTGAGTTCCCGGATCATCCAATCCGGAGTTTCGCCAAAGCGAATGCCGCCCAGAAGCATGGCCACAACGGCGGGTTCCCAGCCACCGTCCTTGGCTTGCGCATCGGGAATCGAGGCCAGCAAGTCGCGTCCAGACTGCTCCAGGAAATAAAGATCGACCACATCCTTCAGTTCCGCTCGGCTCAGCAAAGTGGTGAGCTTGTTCGCCGTGATTTCCCTCAACGTGTCCACCCGGATACCGCCAAAGTCGGCCTTCTCCGTATCGAGTTGAGGAGCGCGGTCCACGACGACATCGACGATTTCACGCTCCTCCCCCCGAGTGAGCCGGAAGCGGTGGAAGTCCGGCGCGGTCCTTACGGCTTGGCATTCGGCTCCGATCTCCTCGGCGATCCGAAGGACGAGGTTTTGCACCTCTTTCCCCTCGACCGCGTCGCTGGTGAAAAGATCGAGGTCGTAGGAAAGGCGGTGGTCGAGATAGAAGAGGCCGAGCGCACTGCCGCCAGTGAGGAAAAAACGGCGCTCTTGGGCGAACCAAGCACGGAGGAAATCGCGTTTCAGCGGGGTGCAGGCCCTAGATTCTGCCCAATTCATGAGCCGCTTGCATGAGATGCTCCCAGACGGGGCGCCGACGGCCCAGCAGGGGGCTGAGTTCAGTGAAATGGTCCGCGACCTGCCGGAGGGTGAGAAACTGCCACACCTCCTCGACCCGGGCCTCGCGCATCAGCCATGCGGCGAGGCGCAACCACTCCACCCCGGTGGCGGCGGCAAGCCGCTTCCGCAGCGAGTCCGCCGTTTCCGGGCGGTCCCACGCGAAATCGAGATTGTCTTGGGGCATCGCGGCTTGGAGCATGGGGGAAATATTCCACAGGATCGCTCGAAGGCACGGTGGTTTTTGAGGAGGGATCCGTCGCGTCCGCGATCTGCTGCGGAATTCCCCCTCACCGTCCAGATCGGCGACGTGGCGACAAGCTTTTGGAAGAAAATCACAGCCATCCCATGGGATGGCTGCTGTTGAGAGTGGGCGGTTGAAAGTAGGGAGCCCGAACTCATTGGCTGCAAATGGGTTTTGGAAAATCCGAAAATGGAAGGAAGCCCCACTCTCCGCGCCAAAGGGCATTCCATATCAGCTTGGGCCAACGGCCCAAGCTGACGGTCTAGGGACGGAAAGAGGGCTGAAAGCCCGATCCAGCGAGCGGCAAGCTTGGCCGGGCGGGATGGATCGGGCTTTCAGCCCTCTCTCGTTTTCTGGGGCCGGGTTCCCAGGCCGTTGGCCTGGGCTGGCATGGAGCCGCACCTTTGGCGCTGAAGTCATTGGCAACATGGGATGGCTGTGGAAGAAAATTTTCCGTCCCAACCGACTCACGCTGCTTTCGCCGCCCTCCGCCACCAAGGCAGCATCAGCAGCGCGAACAGGGACGAGCCGACCAGCGCCATCCAGAGCAGGCGGACGGGGTAGGGGCCGAGGAAGTCGAGCAGGTTCGCCTGGGTCGGCTTGGACGGGCCGACGAAGCCGTAGTTCCATCCGGTGACGGCGTCGAGGATGGCGAGGAGGCCCATGAAGGCCAAGGTCAGGGCGACGGAGCGGCTCCAGTCTCGCCATGTCGGGCGGAAGCGGTCGGCGACGAGAATCCAAGCCGTGGCGACGGGGATGAAAAGGTGGTAGATCCAGAAGAGCCAGAACCAGGGCGAGGTCGGCCCGGTGTAGAGCGAGGGCGTGAGGAAAGCCCAGAGGCAGAGGGCGAAGGTCCAGAAATACATCAGCGACTGGCTCGTGCGGTGCCGCGTCGCCACGGCATGGGCACCGAGGAGGTTGGCGAGGTTGCAGAAATGGAGGGGGAGCGATTCGGACCAACTGAAACGCCCGCCGAAAAGGCCGTAGCCGTTGCTGAGCATCCATGAGACGAGGCAGCTGACGACGATGGTGAGGCGGAGGCGCTTTTCCGCCGGGTCCTTTCCCCGGAAACGGCGCGCGAGCAGGGCGGCGGCGACCGTCGCGAGGAGGCACGCGGCGAGGCAGAGGGCATGGAGGGGCGAGCCTTGGGTGAAGGTGTCCATTCGGATCGGCGTGGCCGCGTTCAATAGAGCTGCCCTTTGCGGTAGGCCGCGGGGGAGACGCCCCGATGTTGCTTCAGGAGGCGGCTGAAGTAGTAGCGGTTGGGGAAGCCGCAGTTCTCCGCGACCTGCTCGATGGACTGGTCGGTGTGCCGCAGGAGGTGGCAGGCGTGGTCGAGCCGGTAGCTGAGGAGCACGCCCATGGGGGCGAGGCGCAACTGGGAGCGGAAGAGGTGGTTCAAATTCCGCACGCTGACCCCGGCGGCGCGGGCGGCGTCCTCGGCGCTGATGCGGCGGGCGAGGTTCGCTTGGAGGAAATCCATGGCCCGGATCACGCGGGGGTCGAGCTTCTGGTCGGTCCAGGCGTTCGGGGGGAGTTTTCCGAGGGCATGGATGACGAGGGCGGCGGGTTCCCAGCAAGGCTCGGCCTTGGGTCCGGAGAGCGAGTCGAGAAGAAGGCGGGCGGTCTCGTCCACCGGGCTGGAATAGATCCCCGGCACGGAGAGAAGGTCGGATCTCCCGAGGATGAAATGCACATACCACTTAATGAAAGGCAAGGGGTTGCGGGAACTGAAGGCGGTTCTCGGCGGGATGAGGTAGAGCCTGCCGGGGGTGAGGGCGGTCTCCGCCCCCTCGAAGGTCACTACGGCCTCGCCCTCGACCGGGCAGTAGAGCCGCCAGTAGGGATCGATGAGCTGCCGCAGGTTCCAGCGTTGCAGACGGATCTTCCGCGTCGCGAGGATTTCGAGGGACAGACCGGGCAGCATCACCTCGCGCTCGCCCTCGACCTCGTGGGGGGAGCCTTCGGGGACGAGGCTGAAAAAGGATTCTCTCATGGGTGGCGATCCTCGGGTCTCTGGTCGGGCGGGGGCGCGGGCAAGGACACAGTTAGCGCGTTTGGTCCGGGATACAAGGACGCGGGCGAACTTCCGCCGTCCCTTGCGCGGCGGCGATTGTGTTGTTGATTCCGGTGTGTCCGACTGGAGAGACCGTTACCGCCCTGTCGCCGGAACCGCCTTCGCCGGGTATGGCAAGGCGGATCTGGGGCGCGATGTTGCGGCCGGATTGTCCGTCGGCATCATCGCCCTGCCCCTCGCGATCGGGTTCGGCATCGCCTCCGGGGCGGAGAATCCGGGCCAGGGGATCTGGACGGCGATCATCGCGGGGCTCGTCGTTGCCCTCCTCGGTGGGTCTCGTTTCCAGATCGCGGGACCGACCGGGGCTTTCGTCCCCGTCCTCGCGGGGGTCGTCGCGCTCCATGGCTACGGGGGGCTGCTCGTGGCCACGCTCATGGCGGGCGCGCTGCTGGTCTGCATGGGCCTCTTCCGCCTCGGGGCGTTGCTGCGCTACGTGCCCTATCCGGTGATCGCGGGTTTCACCACGGGGATCGCAGTCATCATCTTCGTGGGGCAGTTGCCCGAGTTTTTCGGCTTGTCTTTCGAGCGGCCCCGCCACCTGCCCGATCTGGCGTGGGAAACGGCGAGGCACCTGCCCTCGACCGACTGGCATGTCGCCGTCACCGGCGGGATCTCCCTCGCCGTGGTCCTGCTCTGGCCAAGGCGCTGGTCCCGCCTGCCGGGGGCCATCGTGGCGGTGCTGGCGGGATCGCTGCTGGTCTGGTCGCTGGACTGGCCCGTGGCCACGATCGCTTCGAGATTCGGGGCCTTCCCCTCGGGCTTTCCCGGCTTCCGTGTGCCGGAGATCTCCCTCGACCTCGTCCGCGAGCTGGCCGGGCCGGCTTTCATCATCGCCGCCCTCGGCGCGATCGAGAGCCTGCTCTCGGCGACGGTGGCGGACGGCATGGCCGACACTCGCCACGACTCCAACGCCGAACTGATCGGACAGGGTCTCGCCAACCTCCTGACCCCCTTCTTCGGGGGCTTCGCCGCCACCGGGGCCATCGCCCGCACCGCGGCGAACATCCGCTGCGGTGCCCGCTCGCCGCTCTCGGGCGTGGTCCATTCCCTCGTGCTCCTGGCCTTCGTGTTCGCGGCGGGGCCGCTCGCCGGGCATATCCCGCTGACGACCCTCAGCGCGGTGCTCATGGCCGTGGCCATCCGCATGGCGGAGTGGGACACCTTCGGCGGCCTGTGGCGGGGGGCACGCTCGGATTTCTCCACCATGCTCCTGACCTTCGGCCTGACCGTGGTCTTCGATCTCACCATCGGCGTGGCGGCGGGCTTGATCATCGCCGTCATTCTCTTCGTCCGGCGCATGGAGCAGATCAGTTCGGTGCGTCTGCTGACTCCGCAGAGCGACCCGGAATACACGGGGCAGAACTCCCTGCGCGGCAAGCGGGTGCCCGACGGCGTGGTCCTCTTCCGCATCGAGGGGCCGCTCTTCTTCGCGGCGGCGGAGAAGCTGGAAAACGCCCTGCGCGGCCACGGCTCGCGACCGCCCCGCGTCGTCGTCTTCCGCATGAGGAACGTCCCGGCGATGGACGCCACCGCGCTCCACGCCTTCGAGCTGGCGGTCGAGAAAATGCAGCGCGACGGGGCTGCCGTCCTGCTCACCGGCGTGCAGCCGCAGCCGATGCGCTTGCTCTACCGCAGCGGCCTCGTGGACAAGATCGGCATCGAGCATTTCTGCGCCCACATCGAGGAGGCGCTGGACCGGGCCGCGGCCCTGGTCGATGGCGGGGCGGGGTGACGCGGCGGGTGCGCGTCAGGGCTTCAGGAGGCCTTGGCCCTCCAGCCATTTCCCGGCGAGGGCGGGCCACTGCGCGATCTCCTCGGGCGTGTTCTTGAAACCGAAGCCATGCCCGCCTTTCGCGAAGATGTGCAGCTCGGCGGAGCGACCCTTGCGGCGCATCTCGATGTAGAAGCGGGCGCTGCCTTCGACGAAGCGCTCGTCGTCGTGGGCCACGACGAGGAAGGCGGGCGGGGTCGTTTCGGAGGCTTGCACCTCGGGCGAGAGCTGGTCGGGGTTCTTTTCGTCGAGGAGGTAGGCGGGATAGACGAGCACGCCGAAATCGGGCACGGGGCTGGCGGCGTCGAGCACGGAGTCGGACTTGTAGCCGCGAGTGCCGTCGGAGGTCAGGGCGGCGGCGGCGAGGTGGCCTCCAGCGGAGAAGCCGAGGATGCCGACGCGCTTCGGATCGACCTTCCACTCGGCGGCGCGGCCGCGCAGGAGACCGATGGCTCGCTGGGCGTCCTGAAGTGCGGGGGCGTGCTTGTCGAGGCCCTTGCGGCGGGGGACGCGGTATTTGAGCAGCCCGGCGGTGACGCCGAGGGAGTTGAGCCATTCGCAGATTTCGGTGCCTTCATGCGAGTAGGCGAGGATGTTGTATCCGCCGCCGGGGCAGACGATCACGGCGGCGCCGTTCGGATTCTCCGCCGGGTAGACCGTGAGGGTGGGCGTGCTCACGTTCGAGAGGATTTCGATCTGGTAGTCGCCTTTCAGTTCGATGGATTCGTCGGGCAGCTTCAGATCGGCTTCGCCGGGCACGCCGCCGGGCCAGAGGGGGATGGGATCGAGCGGCGCGGCGACAGCGGCGGTGGAGAGCATCGCAAGCAGCGGGAGGGCAAGGGCGGAGAATTTCATCATCGCCGAGCATAGCCTGAATCCCGCGAGGGGAACAGCCGCAAAAAGGCGCAAAAAGGCGCAAAAAGGGATGGCGCGGCCGGCAAGGCTGGGGGTCTTGGGAGATCCGGGCTACTTCATCGGGATCACCTGCACCGCGTCGATGTGGACGTTGCCATCCGCGCCTTCGTTGCCGACCACGACGGCTCCGGCTTTGCCCGCTTCGAAGCGGAAGACGCCGAGGCCGAAGAAGCCTTTCGCCAGCGGCGGGGCGATGCGCTGGTTCACGGGGATGGTCTTCTCGCCGTCGGCGGCGATCACCGTCACGGGGGTTTTCGAGGAGCGGTTCTCGTGGGGCTGGTGGGAGATGCGCACCTCGTATTCTCCGTCCTCGGGCACGGTGAACTCGAAGCGGGCCGTGGCGGCTTTGTCCGATCCGGCGGCGACCGGGCTGGCGTAGTGGTAGCCGTTTTCGACATACTGTTTCAGCCCGTCGCCGTGGGTCCAGTTGCCGGAGAGCTTGGCCTCCTCGTCGTCGATCACGATGCCGTCGAGCTGGTTGCGCGGGACCCACTCCGTTTCCGGCTCGCCGAGGTCGGGCAGGGCGGGATCGACGGCGAACGCGTCGCCGAGGGTGGCGCGGCGCATGTTGCCGGGCAGGCGCATCAGTTCGACGAGCTCGTCGAGGTGCTGGTAGTAGACCTCGCGGGGGCTGACTTCGTGCTTCGCGCAGATCGCGGCGGCTTTGCCGACGACGACGCCCATCATGCCGCAGGTCTTCATCACGCGGATGGTGCCGAGGGCCTCGTGGGTGACGCTGATGTTGCGCCCGGCCATGAAGAGGTTCTCGATGTTGCGCGAGTAGAAGCAGCGGTAGGGCACGGCGTAGCCCTTCTTGCGATCGACGCCTTTGCCGTGGACGGCGACGGAGATGAAGGGGTTTTCGGAGAATTTCTTCTCGTACTGCTCGGCGGGATAGTGCAGGTCGATGGACCAGGTGGTGAGGACGCAGCCGTCGTCGAAGGGCTTCTTCTGCACGATGTCCTCCTCGGTGAGGATGACGTCGCCGAGGAGCTGCAGGGTCTCGCGGGTGCCGCCGACGTAGGCCATCCAGGTGAGGCGGGCGTTCTTGTGGCCCTGTCCGTCGGGGTCGTTGCGCTGGTGGGCGCCCTTGTTCTTGATCGCATTCCACGCGCCGAATCCGGCGAGGTGGTTCCAGTCGCGGATTTCCTCGAGGTCGAGGAGGGGATGCTTGTCGTAGCCGCTCTCCCAGAACCATTCGGCGTGGAATTTTTTGGGGTAGGGGAAGTCGCCCTCCTCCAAGTCGAGCGCCCATGGCGTCTCGGGGAAGCTCTGCGCCGCGTCGGTGTTCTCCCAAGCCCACATGTTCGACATGCCCATGCGACCGCCGTCGATCATTTCATGGTCGGCCTTGGCCAGCAGCCCGATGGTGCCGTGCCCGGTGGCGTCGCAGAAGGTGCGGGCGGTGAAGCGCCGGATCGCCCCGGTGCGGGTGTCGAAGGCGCGGACCGCCGCGATCTTCGTGGCCGACTCCATCTCGACCTCGTAGGCGTGGTGGTTCAGGAAAAGGGCGATGTTCTTCTCGGCGGTGACGATGTTGTGCTTCTTCTCGTCCTCATATTCCTCGTAGGTGCCGGGCGAGGCCTTGGCGTCGTCCTCGAACTCGCGGACGATGTCGCCGACGGGGTAGAGGCCGGGAGGCGTGTTGCCCTGCGCCCAGACGCGGACCTCGGAGGAGCCGTTGCCGCCGAGGACGGGGCGGTTCTGGACGAGGGCGACCTTCAGGCCCATGCGCGCGGCGGAGATCGCGCCGCAGGCCCCGGAATAGCCGCCGCCGACGAAGACGATATCGAAGGGGCCCTCGGTCGTGGCCTCCTCGGGAATGCCGAGCATGGCGCGCCGCCACGCGGGCAGGACTGCGCTGGAATTGTCGGGGACGAAGGCGGGGTCCTTCGAGAAGAGGAGCGCGTCGCAGCGTCCGTTGAATCCGGTCAGGTCGCTCAGGGCGAGGGTCGTTTTCGTGTCGGCGATGGTCACGGTGCCGCCGTCCTCCCAATGCCAGGCCGCTCCGGTCTTGCCGAACTCGTGGGGCAGGGCCTGCCCGCCGATCTTCACTTGGAAGCGGCCGGGCGCGGCCTTGGCGTCGACGGTGTCGGCGAATTTCTCGACCCAGTTCTTCGTCCGCACCCAGAGCCGGTATTCGCCGGGGGAGGGGAAGCTCACCTCGGTCGTGGCGTCGGCGACGGGCTTTCCAAGGCCGTGCGCGAGCAGGTAGGGCGAGCCCATCGTTTCGATGAACTGGGTGTCGAGTTGCCAGCCGCCGGGATCGTCGAAGGATTCCGCCTCGACGAGGACCTGCTGGGCAGAGAGGGCGAGGGGCAGCGAGAGGGCCGCGAGGATAACGGGGAGTTTCATCCCAGCACTGTGTCAGCAGGCCGCCGAAAAATCCACCTCCGATTCGCCGCACGGGCCGCGCGGATGCGCGTGAAAAAGACCTGTCCAAAGAGCCGGGGCGGCGAGTCACGCGGTCGATTCCCATGCCGACTTGTGTCGCGGAATGGAAGAAGGCGCGAACGCAAGCCAATGGGAGAGCCTCAGCGTCGGTGGACCTCGAAATCGACGATCTTGTAGGTGCCGCCGACGTCTTGGAAGAAGACCCGCGCCCAGCCTCCGTTGAATTGGAGGAGCATCTTGTCGTTGTAATAGGGGATGTTGCCCCGGTGGGGGCGGTTCCAATCGAGCTTGGCGACGGCCTGGGGGGTGGCGTACTTCAGCGCCATGTTCCGGTCGAGACGGATGAAGGCGGTGAGAAAGCGCAGGGCCACGTCATGCTTCGTCAGTCTCTCTTCCTGCGCCATCGGACTGGGGAGCGGGCCCGCGACGCTTCCCGAAGAGAGCGAGGACAATCCGCCCGACTGGAACTCCTCCGCGCAGGAGGCGAGGAGCAGGACGGCGAGGGCGGGCGCAAGGAGCCTGGCGACGCGGGGGATCATCACGGCAACCATAGCGAAAAACGCCGCTTCGTCCACCGTCTCGTGACTCACGGCCCCCTGCTGAAGAGCACGCCCAAAAGCCCCTCCTCCAGGAAAGACTGGAATTCCTCGGGCCTCCTCCGTTTCCCCATCCGGTAGATCAGCAATTGGTTTCCGGCGCCCTCGATGGTCAACCCGGGCTGCCTCTCCAGCGCGGAGAGCAGGCTGGCGTCGAAAAACGACCGGATCGCGGCCTCGTCCGGGCCTTTCAACTGGTAGCTCTTGCTGAAGAGCGGGAAAGCGTCGAAGTCGATATCCTGCATCCCGATCGCATGTCCGATGCGGTTGAGCATCGTTTCGGGGTTCAGATGGAATTCGGGGAGATGGAAACGGGCACTGGTGAGGCGAAGCACCGTCTGTCGGTAGGTGGTCGAGTGTTTGCCGCTGCCTTGGGTGAATCCGCTCTCGAACAGGAGGACTTCCTCGTCCGCATCGGGAAGTTTGGCCGACAGGTTCGTCAGCGTCCTGCCGCTCCCGAGCTGTCCGAGCCGGAATCCTCCCAGAATCCGGGAATGCTCCTCCGGCGAAGGTTTGGGGACGAAGGAAAAGCCGCGCGGCATCATGAGGGCACCGATCCGCGCCGACCGCTTGGCCTCGCGTTTCAAGATCAACAGGGTGATCCCCCCGATGAGCGCGAAGGTTCCCAGCATCGTGAGCGCGGTGAGGAGCGCCGCCTGCCCTTGCCCAGCCGCCAGAAGATGAGGGAGCGATTCCATGGAAAACCGACGCCCAAGGAATCCTTCCGCGCATCGGAGTCAAGGCGAAAGCGGACCCGCCCTGTCTTGGCACGGTCGGTTGCCGACACCGCCTTTCGAGGTTGAACTTTGCCTTGGCATCCGGTATGGGGAATTTGGCGGAGACCCCGCCCTGATCCTATCGACGCGACCGTTTCCAGCCTGCTCCGCCAAGCCTCACGACTGGCGATCCTGACGCTCTGCCTGCTTCTCGCAAGCGGCTGCGTCGTGTCGCCTCCTCCGGCGTCCCCTCCAGAGAGCGCGGGGACGGGGATCAGCGCCCAGCAGGCCCGGCAGATAGTGGACTACCACAACCAGAAACGCGCCGAAGTCGGAATCGGCAGCGTCGCATGGTCGCCGCAGATCGCCCGATACGCCCAGCAGAGGGCGGACACGATCGCACGGACGAAGAGGTTCGCCCATCTCCCCCTAGGAGGGAACCCCTACGGGGAGAACCTCGCCCAAGGCGGAAGCAGCGGAGGGACCCCCGGATTCACCGTGATCGACGCTTGCTCGGGGTGGTACGCCGAGAAGGTGCTGATGCCGCCCGACGCTCGCCTCATGACGAGGGGCCTTTTCAATCGCGGCGTTGGCCACTACACCCAGATGGTCTGGAAGGACACGACCGAGATCGGGGCGGGCATCGCGCGATACGAGAAAGGGGGCTTCACCTGGACCGTCGTGGTCTGCTGCTACAATCCGCCGGGGAACGTGATGGGCAGGGAGATCTGGTGAGCGTGCGCCTGAGCCAGCCGTCCCTACCGCGCCGTCCCTGCCTGTCCCGCGATTTCAGGCTTCGGATTTCGGATTTCGGATTTCGGGTTTCACTGATCGACCGTGCCGAGATTCCAAAGCTCGTGCATCTTCCCAGCTTCAGGAACCTCCAGCGGACGCACGAGGCGGAAGCCCAGCCAAGTGGCGTCGGTGTGATACCAGATCGACTTGGGAAGCTGGGGGTCCTTCACCTTCCAGTTCTCGTTGGAGGGAACGCGACGGGCCGAGCGCAACTCCTCCGGCGGATCATACCAAGAACCGCCACGAGCGACGCGCGGGTAGAGGGTCGTGGGGATAGCGAGGGGGTTCTCCGAGATCTTGCCCTCGCGTCCGGCGTAGCCTTTCTCAAGATACTGGTCGAGGCACCATTCCATGACGTTGCCGTGCATGTCGTGGAGGCCCCAGGGATTGGGCTTCTTCGTGCCCACCTTCTCGTAGCCGACCCGGACCTGCTGCGGGTCCATCACCGCGAACTCCTCCAGCTTGTCCTCCGGGCAACTGTAGGGGCCGGTTGTTCCGGCGCGGCAGGCATACTCCCACTCCGCCTCGGTGGGGAGGCGGTAGTAATGCCCGGTCTGGGCGCTGAGCCATTGGCAGAACTTGCTCGCGGCGTGCTCGGTCATGCAGATGGCGGGGAAACCGTCGAGGCCCATGCCGAAGCTCATCTCCTCGTAGGGCGTCGTCGGGCTGGAGACGATGTCCACGGGCGCGGCGTCGGGCGGGATGTTCTGCGGCGAACCGTCCTTGTTGCGGGCGACCCCGGTGATCATGAAAGGCTGGTACATGTCCCAGGTGACCTCGAACTTGCCCATCCAGAAGGGGGAGACCTTGACCTGGTGCTGCGGCCCCTCGTCTTCGGCGCGTCCGGCCTCGCCCTCGGGGCTGCCCATGAGGAATTCGCCGCCTTTGATCGCGACCATCTCATACTTCACCCCGGTCTTGGGGATGGAGTTGGTGTAGTCCTTCATGTCGGCCTCGGCCTTCTCGGTGCTGGTGGCGAGGATGTTCTCGCGGATCGTTTTCACGAGTTCGAGGTTGTCGGCGGGGCCGGTAGGGGCGTCGGCTTCGCTTTCGCCGCCGAGCTTGAAGTCCTCGGGCCAGACCGCGCCCTGCTCGACCCAGAGGCGGAGGAGCTTCTGCTGGTCCGGCTTGAAGGGGCC
>DDTJ01000025.1 GCA_002344525.1 Akkermansiaceae bacterium UBA2367 | reverse complement strand
GACGCGCTATCAGGACTACGCCGCTTTCGCGGAGGAGACCCCCGGCATCCCCAATGCTTGGAAGAACCAGACCGTCGACGGCTACGAGATCATCGAGCGCCAAGGCGAGCACCCCGTCATCCATGTGAGATGGGGGGACGCGCAGAAGTTCTGCGAATGGCTAAGCCAGAAGGAAGGCCGCACCTACCGGCTGCCGACCGACCGGGAGTGGAGCGTCGCCGTGGGCATCGGGCGCGACGAGAAGTGGGGGAAGGACACCACGCCCGCGACGGTCTTCAAAGACCAAGAGGCATATCCATGGGGAGGGAAAACATGGTCTCCCCCGAAAGGCGCGGGCAACTACAGCGACGAAAGCCGCAAGGCCAAGGCCCCGCACGAGGGGGCGATCTATCTGGAAGACTACGACGACGGCTGGCCGACGACCGCTCCGGTGATGAGCTTCGAGCCGAACAAAGCCGGTCTCTACGACATGGGTGGCAATGCGATGGAATGGGTGGAGGATTGGATGAACGACAAAAAAGATGTGCGCGTGCTGCGCGGCGCGTCGTTCGACTTCGGCGAGGTCGCGATCTACGGCAATGATCGCGGCTTTTTGCGTTCCTCCTACCGTGTGGCAGACGTGCCGGATCAAAGGCGCAACTACGGCTTTCGCATCGTCTTCGTGCCTCCCGCGCCGACCAGTGCTCCGGCGGGCAAGGCCTCCCGCGCGCCCGACGACCGCGCGGCGGCGGAGATGATCCTCGGCAAGGGCGGCGTCGCCGTCGTCGAAAGCAGCCGCGAACCCCGCCGCGAGGTGAAGGCGCTGGAGGATCTGCCCAAAGGCTCCTTCGACGTGCTGGAGCTGCGCCTCGAATCCTCGTCACTGAACCCGCCCACGCCCCTCTCCGAGGAGGACATGCGGAGCCTTGCGGGCCTCAAGAGGCTGGAGGAGTTGACCTTGCAAAACACCACGCTCTCGGGGCCATCGCTATCCGTGCTGCGAAGCCTGCCCGCGTTGAGGGGGCTTCGACTCGTCAACAACAAGAACCTCACGGACGAAGGCCTGCTCCATGTGGCGGCTTTGGAAGACTTGACCTGGCTCGATTTGGGCGGCTGTTCCAAGCTCACCAGCGCCGGCATCCTGCACTTGGCACCCTTGAAAACATTGGAGACGCTGCACTTGTCCGGCCTGCCCGGCGTGGATGGGGAGGCGCTGCCCGCGATCCTGAAAATGCGCCGGGTCCGGGTGTTGTTTCTCAGCGGCAGCGTGGACAAAGCGTTTCTCGAAGCCTTGGCGGGCTTGCCGGAACTCGGAAGCCTCTATCTAAATGCGGACCAACTGGCCGAGTCCGTGGAGCTGGGCCGACTCAAGGCCCTGCGAACGCTGTCGATCAACGGGAATGGCCCCCTGAGCGAAGGAGCTTCGAGAAGCTTGGCCGACCTGAAATCCTTGGAGTCCATCCAACTCCTCGACCTGGAGTTGACGGAACCCCAGATCCAGCAACTGGCGGGGCTGCCCTCCCTCACGAAGCTGGCTTTGCGGCGCGTCCGGTTGCCGGAGTCGCGTCTCGCCGCCTTGCAAGGCTCCAAAATTACCCAAGCGGGAGTTGACTCAACCGTCGGGATGGACACCCGCTTCGACGACGCCACCCTCGCCTCGCTGATCCCGCTCGAATCGCTCCGGACGGTCGTGCTCGGCCGCCAATCCCCCGTGACCGCCGAAGGCCTCGACGCCTTCCGCCAAGCCCGTCCGGACGTGAAGATCGAAGGGAGGTGAAATCCGAAGCATCGGCCCCGCCCGCCGCATCGTCCCAGTCGAAAGACCGGCGCCAATCAGCGGTCCCGGTGACCGCCCGCCGCCCCCGCGAGAAGGGCCAACGGCCCGACCCATACCAGCCCGGGGCATCGCCCCGGTGGCTTTTCAAAGGTCCCGCGCGAACTCCTCCAATGTCGCCGACGTGATCGCCGCACGGAACAACTCACGCAGACGCTCCTGACCGCTCGCCGCTTCCACCGACTCCCTCATCCCTTCCGGCACCGCTCCGAAGCGGATCTCCAAGGCATCGAGGATGTCGGCCCGCTGGCCCCTCTCGATGCCCTCTTCGCGGCCTTCTTCGCGGCCCTCTTCCCGGCCCTTCTGAATGCCTTCGCGGATCAGGTCTCTACCGGCCCGGGTCTTGTGCAGGGGTGTCAGTTCGGCGATCATCTGTCGGAGTTCCTCGTAGGTTTTGGTCTTGAAGCGTTGCAGCAGCAGGTTGCGGAAAATCTCCCCGAGGGCCTCGCGGTCCTCTCCCGGCAGATCGGCGCAGAGCCTGATGCGATCATAATGCTCCGCCGCCTTCTTTTCAAGCTCGGGCAATGGGGAGCGCAAAGGCGCGAGCGCCGCGAGCAGGGGCGAGTCCGGACGCCGGGTCTCCAGCGACTCAAGCAATTCGTCGATGAACAGCAGGCTCGTGGGCGGGCAGCCCCCGTGGCTGGAGGGCAGTTCCGAGCGCGAGCCGAAGATCACGACGGTCCTGACCTCGCGGGGGCGGAAGTCGCGTCGTCGGCAGTCCCGGCTTGGGTTGAGGAGCTTCCAGAGGAGCTGGCGGGCCAGTTCGACGCGGTTGAAGATGGAGTGGTCGTGGTAGAGCTGGAATTCGACGAGGTAGCAGGGATCGGCGGGGTCGGCCGGTTCGAGGAGGAGGTCGCAGCGGATCTCAAGATGCTTCAAGACGCGTGACGACCCTCGGCACCCCGGCGGCAGGGGCAGTCCGGTGAGTTCGCGCAGCCATTCGGGATGGTCGCGGAAGAGCTCGTGGAAGATGTGGTCGGTGTCCACGAGCGCATGATAGCGGCGGGCGGGGCCGGAAGGCAACGGCTTTTCGCGGCGCAAGGGGCATCGGCCCGTGATTCGCGACACCACGACCGCCGCCTCAAGCCGCTTCGTATTTCGAGGGCAGGCAGCCTTTCACCTGCTGGAAGGCCTTGCTGAAATGGCTGAGGCTCTGGTAGCCGACTTCGACGGCGGCTTCGCTGACGTTGTAGCGTCCCGTGACGAGGAGCTCGGCCGCCTTTTCGACGCGGCGCTTGCGCAGGTATTGGGTGATCGTCATGCCCGTGGTCGCCGAGAAGGTGCGGCTGAGGTAGCTCGCGCTGCAACCCACCTCGGCGGCGAGGCGGTTCAGGTCGAAGGCCTCGTCGAGCCGAGCTTCGAGCCGCGCCTTGGTCCGCGTCACGCGCACGCGGGCGAGCCGCTTCTGGCGCGAGCAGAAGAACTCGCCCTCCCCGCGGGCGGGCACGAAGCAGAGCAGCGAGAGCAGGGCCTTGAACTGGCTCTCATACCAGAAAGCGCGCGCCGCGCCGGAGACGGGCGGCTGCCGCAGGGCGGGGACGACTTGGCCGAGGATCTCGGGCCGCGCCTCGACCTCCGCGCGGGTGGCCGGTCCGTAGACCAGTTCGCGAACCCCTGAAGCGAGTCCGGGGCGGAAAGGTTCGAGCAGCGAGGTCAGGGAGCTGTGGCGCATTCCCAGCAGCACCGCGTCCGTCCCCGGTCCGGCTTCGCAGACGACCTTCGCCTCGCGGGTGTCGACGATCACGACCGAGCCGGGTTCCGTCCGTCGTTGGGTTTCGCCTTCCCGCCAGCGGAGCGGAGCGGAGACGGGGATCAGCATGATCACTTGGCCCGGAGGCAGGAGGGTCTGGCTGCCCGCCCGACCCTCTTCGGTCGAGAGCTGGAGCGCCCAGAGTACGGAGCTGTTCCAATCGCCGAAGAGCGGGCTTCCGAAAGGGGTGCTTTTGATCATGGTTCGGCATTTTAATGATAATGCGTCTCATTACCAGAAAAATTTAACGGAAAAGGCGATTTTTCCTTGGGGTGGATTCAACAGTGGCAAGTGACGTAGAAAAACGCGCCAGCGCTGTAGCCGACCTCACTGAGGTCGGATCGGACGTCCAAACGACGCCCGACCGAGGTCAATGACCTCGGCTACAGATTTCTACTGCCAGCACCGGCCACAGGATTTGGAAAGCCCTCTCCCGGTCAGTATCCCTCGGGATGCGCCAGATGCCAATCCCACGCGCTTTGCACGATGGAGCGCAGGTCGGCGTGCTTCGGCGTCCAGCCGAGCTCCTCGCGGATGCGGGTGCTGTCGGCGATGAGGATGGCGGGGTCTCCGGCGCGGCGCGGCGTGGCCTCGGCGGGAATCTCCCGCCCGCTCACGGCGCGGACGGTTTCGACGACCTCCTTCACGCTGAAGCCGCTGCCATTGCCGAGGTTGTAGTGGAGCACTTCGCGCTCGCGCAGGGCGTCGAGGGCGAGGAGGTGGGCGGAGGCGATATCCTCGACATGGATGTAGTCGCGCACGCAGGTGCCGTCGGGCGTCGGGTAGTCGTCGCCGAAGATTTTGATGGAGGGCCGCTGCCCCAGCGCGACTTGGATGACGAGGGGGATCAAATGCGTCTCGGGATCGTGGTCCTCGCCCTTCGTCGCGGTGCATCCGGCGGCGTTGAAGTAGCGCAGGCAGGCGTAGCGGAGTCCCTTGGTCCGGTGCGCCCAATAGAGGATGCGCTCGATGAAGAATTTCGACTCGCCGTAGGGGCTGCCGGGGACGATGCGCTCGTCGGCGGCGATGGGCATGCGCTCCGGCTCGTCGAAGAGGTTCGCGGTGGAGGAGAAGATGAAGCGCTCCACGCCGTGGTCGACGGCCGAGGAGATGAGGTTCACGGCGTTCGCCACGCTCTCGCCGAGGTATTTGAAGGGGGTTTCCACCGACTCGCCCACGAGGGTGTAGGCGGCGAAGTGCATGATGGAGTCGGGCGAGACCTCGGCGAGCACCCGGTCCACGGCGGCCTTGTCGGCGAGATCGGTCTCGAAGAAGGCGGTTTGCGGGTTCACCGCCGCGCGATGGCCTTGGTAGAGGTTGTCGAGCACGGCGACTTCGTGGCCCGCCGCGAGGAGGGCATCGACGGCCACGCTTCCGATGTATCCGGCTCCGCCGGTGACGAGGACTTTCATAGGACGATGTGAAACGAGCCGCCGTTCCGGCTTTCACCCCAGCACTGGCGCTTCCCCGGGGCGGAAGACGATGATGCCCATGTTGGTGCTTTTCTCCCGCAGATAGCTTGAGATGCGGGTGTCGACGACGCAGCAGCGGCCTTTGCTGCGGGACGAGGTGGCGTGCATGTAGCGGCAGGTGGCCCCGTCGCGCAAGGCCAAGCCGACGTGCGAGGTGTAGCTGGTGTGCCAGTTCGTGGCCACGGCGATCACGTCGCCGTCTTCGAGGCGCGATTCGATCCCGGCGACTTTGGAAGTGGGGATGTAGGTCACGGGCAGAGTCGAAACGCGGGCCTCGATCTTGGCCATTTCGGGAATGAGGGAGGTGTCGTTGCGGAGGTAGCGGTAGCTCTTCCACGCCGCTTGCATCTCCTTGATGTTCCGCCGCACCGGCAGGCCACCGAGGGAGCGGGTGACGTTCGTCCCGAGCCCGCGCCGTTCGTTGTCGGCGAAGACCTCCTCAAGGTGGTGCATGCGGCTGAGGTAGCTGCCGGTGCAGCGCCCGTCGCGGTAGCGCTCCAGCTCGATGTAGTGGAGGAAGGCCTCGCGGGTCCAGAGCGAGGACGAGCACTTGATCATGCGGGCGAAGGCGAGGGAGGCCTCGTAGAAGGTCCAGCAGTCGAGCATGTCGAAATTGACGGAAGGCGACTCGATCTTGTCGTCGATCTCGAGGGTGTAGTTGCCGTAGGGGGTGCCGCAGAGCGCCCTGCCGACGGTGGCGTTGCGCTTGCCGATGGGCAGGGAGGCCCAGTTCTCTTTGCGGGCCTGTTCGCAGAGGCGGTGGAATTTCGCCTCGCCTTTGAAGACGACGGGCCAAGGGAGGCGCGGCTGGCGGAGGGTCGTGGACGAGGCCGGAGACGGCCCCGCCGGGACGGTCTTGCAAGCGCCGAGGAGCAGTCCGGCCGTCGAGCTTCCGAATCCGTAGAGGAATTGCCGACGGCTGTGCAGGAGAGGGGAGGAGCGGAAGGGCATCGGAGATGGTGGAGATCGGTAAAACGATAAGATAACCCGATAGTCGGGAGGGTTCAAGGGGAAGGGGCTCGGAAGTCCTGTTGCCGTTATCTTGACATCATGATGTGTTATCCGTATGATTTGATGCATGAGAACCACCATCTCGATTCAGGATTCGCTTCTTGAGAGGGCCAAGGCGGCGGCGCTTGCCCGCTCCTGCACTTTGGGGGAGGTCATCGAGGATGCTCTGCGTGAAGTGCTCGCGGCGAAGCCCAAGCCCGCTCGGAAAGGGAGGGTGCGGCCGCTCCTGACCTACCGCGGAACGGGCGTCCGTCCGGGAGTGGACCTCAGCTCTTCGGGATCGCTGCTGGAAACGATGGAGGGCCGATGATCCTGCTGGACGTCAACCTTCTCGTCTACGCCCATCGCGAGGACGCCGAGCGGCATTCCGAATACAAGGATTGGCTGGAGGCGGCGATGGCGGAACCGTCCGGCGTGGCGGTGTCGGACCTCGCCTTGAGCGGATGTTTGCGCATCATCACGCATCCCAAGATCTTCGAGAAACCGACCCCGTTGCGGGAGGCGATCCGCTACGTCGAGGATTTCCGCATCCGGGACGAGGTTAAGCTCCTCGCGCCGGGGCCGAACCACTGGTCGATCTTCACGAGCCTGTGCGGGAAAGCGGAAGCCAAGGGCAATCTCGTCCTGGACGCCTACCACGCCGCGCTCGCGATCGAATGGGGTTGCGAATGGATCACTGCCGACCGCGGTTTCGGTCGTTTTCCCGGCCTTCGTTGGCGGCATCCGCTCGATTGACCTCTCTCTTACCCAAACAACTCCGCGATCGGCGTCCCCTGATCGGTGATCGGGACCGGGCGGGTGGTGTCGTAGATGTCCTTCCGTGGATCGATCCCGAGGGCGGCGTGGATGGTGGCGTGGAAGTCGGGGATGGAGACGGGCTTGTCGAGGATGTTCTTCGACAGCTCGTCGGTGACGCCGTAGGCGCCGCAATGCTTCAAGCCGCCGCCCGCGAGGACGAGGCTGAAGGCGGTGCCTTGGTGCCCGCGCCCTCCGCGTCCGTCGTAGGAGGCGGGACGGCCGAACTCGGTGCCGATGGCGATGAGGGTCTTGTCGAGCAGCTTCTTTTCCTCAAGGTCGATGATGAGGGCGGAGAGGGCGATGTCGAGCTCTTGGATGAGAAGGTGCTGGTTCTGCTGGCCTTCGTTGTGGGTGTCCCAGCCGGTGCCGTTGATGAAGTTGAGGTTGTGGGAGACTTCGATGAAGCGCACCCCGGCCTGGACGAGACGGCGGGAGAGGAGGCAGCGCTGCCCGAACTCGCCGCCGTAGAGGTTGCGCAGGTCGGCGGGCTCTTTCGAGAGTTCGAAGTGGCGCATGAAGTCCGGTCCGGCGAGGCGCAGGGCCTCGCGCTGGGCTTCGAGGTATTGCGCGGGGAGGGATTCGGAGGGGATGCGGCCGGCGAGGGGCTGGAGGAGTTCCTCGCGGCGGGCGGCGCGGGCGGGATCGACCCCGGCGGGGCGCGAGAAGCCGGCAGGGCCGCTCTCGGTGTCGGTGAGGTAGACGAAGCCAGCCTTCGCTCCGAGGAAGCCGGGGCCGCGGCTCACGTTCGGGTAGCCGATGAGCATGTAGGCGGGCACGGAGGGATCGGCCGCGCCGCGCTCGTGCGCGACGATGGAGCCGATGGAGGGGTAGGTGCTGCTGCCGCTGATGAGGCGTCCGGTGTGGACGAAGTTGGTGGCGAAGGCGTGCTCGTCGACGAGGTGGTGGTTCACGGTGCGCACGGCGGTGAGGCGCTCGGCGAGCTTCGCGGTGCGTCCGAGGTGCTGGCAGAATTTCACGCCGGGAACGGCGGTGTCGATGGAGTCGTATTCCGAGCCGGAGACTTTGGGGTCGGCTTTGGAATTGCCTTTGGCTTTGGGGTCGAAGGTGTCGATCTGGGCCATGCCTCCGCCGAGCCAGATGAAGATGCAATGCTCGGCCTTGCCTTTGGGGAGGTTCGGAAGCGAGGTCGAGGCCGCGAGGGGGGAGAGCGCGGCACCGCCGGCGAGGAGGCTGGTGTGTTGGAGGAAGGTTCTGCGATTCATGGCTGGGCGCGGCCTTTGGCCGTGGTAAAAGGTGAAAAGTGACAGGTAAAAGGTATTCTTTTTGGAGGCTCTTACTCTTTACTCTTACCTCCTTACTCTTACTCGATGGCGGTGGGTGGAGCGGGATGGGAGCGGGGGAGCGAGTGGAGCGGGGGAGTAAGGAGTAAGGAGTAAGGAGGTAAGAGTAAGAGGAGGAGTATGAGTAGGAGGATCAGGGAGTATAAATCCACTCCGGCGCATTGAGCATGGCCCAGAGGACATCCTCCATCCTCGTGCGCCAGTCTTCGTTGAGAGCCTTGGTCGGCGGGTCGCCTCGGCGGGATTCCTCTTCTCTCTGCGTGGCGAGAGTGTTGGCGGCACCGTCGAGGTGGTTCGACCAAGTGACGTAGCGCACCGGTTCGCGCTTGCCCTTCGCCTCGACGGGGCGCTTGTCCTCGGGCACGACGCGGCTTTCGAAACCGTCGGCGAGCAGGGCGACGTAGCGCTCCTTCTCGACGGCGCTGGGTTCGCGGGTGAGGAGACGCAGGAAAAGTCGCTCGACGAGTTCCTCGGGCGACTGCGCTTCGAGGGCGAGGTGGGTGGTGCCGTGCTTGTCGCTGAGACGGGTGAGCCACACGCCCATGGTGCCGTTCGCGAGGATGGCGGGCTGGAGCACGTTCGGATCGAGTTCCCGCTCGTGGATGGGATCCTGCCGAGCGCCGCGCCAGCCGAAGGTTTCCATCAGGCTCGCCACCGCTTGGATGCGCGGCAGCGAAAGGCTGGGACGGTCGCGCTCGTTCGAGGTCGAGGTGAGCATCCAGGCGCGGCGGGGCTTGCCGAGGGTGATGGAGTTGTCCAAGGCGCGCACGCTGTCGAGGTCTAGGCTGACCTCCTCCAGTTCGAAGGGCGCTCCCGTCGCGGCGAAGAGTGAATCGACGATCTGCTCGGCCCCGAGGCGGCGCGGGGCCGGGGCGATGAAGAGCGGGCTCGGCTCGGTGAGGAGCGGATCGACGGCCCGCTGGTAGGCGTGCGAGTTCAGGATGAGGCGGGCGATGGCCTTGAGGTTGTAGTCCTGCCGCACCAGTTCGAGGCCGAGCCATTCGAGCAGCTCGGGATGGGAAGGCTCGGTCTTCTCCCAGTCGGCGACGCTGGGGACGATCCCGCGTCCCATGAAGCGCTTCCAGAGCCGGTTGACCATGACTTGGGCGAAGCGGCGGTTCTCCGGCGCGGTGATGAGCACGGCGAGGCGGTCGCGCGGGTCGTCGGGATGCTCGGCGAGCAGGGCGGCGCTCTCCTCCTTCGCGAACTGGGGGAAGGGCCAGGCGGGCTGCACCTCGGTGCCGGGTTTCAAGGTCACCTCGATGAGCGGGGCGCGTCCGGTCTGGTGGATGCGGTCCATGGGCACGCTGCTCGATTCGGGCAGTTTGATGGACTCCTCCTTCAGCATCGCGGCGAGCTGGAAGAGATCCTCCTGCTTCCAGGAATGCGCGAGCGCGTCGTGGCAGCGGGCGCATTTCATCTCCACGCCGAGGAAGGTTCCGGCGACGATCATTCCCTTCGCGGCCATGGGCACGTCGTTCTGCGAGGCGGTGGCGAAGCCGGCGGGGCCGCCGAAGCGCTCGCTGCCCTCCATGCGGATGAGCTCGGTGGCGAAGAGGTCGGCGGGCTTGTTGTCGAGGAGGGACTCGTGCAGCCACCAGCGGAAGGGTCCGGTGTTGTTCAAGGTCGGGTTGATGATGTTGGGATTCTCGGCGAGGGCGTCCTGCCAGACCCCCATCCAGTGGTCGGCCCAGCGCGAATCGGCGAGAAGGCGATCGATGACGAGGGAACGCCGAGTGTCCTCGGGGTCGAAGAGGAAGCGCTCGATCTCCGTCTCGCTCGGCGGCACACCCACGGTGTCGAGGAAGGCGCGGCGGAGGAAGGTCAAGTCGTCGGCGGAAGGCGTCAGCTCGAAGCGGTCCACGTCGAACTGTGGCCAAGGCGCGCCCTCCTCGATCCAGCGGGTCAGCAGGGCGACCTCCTCGGCGGTGAAGGTCTCGCCCTTCGGCGGCATGATGTCGTCGCCCGCGTCGGGGCCAATGCGGTAGATCAGGGAACTGCCGTCCACGTTGTCGGGCGTGATGGCGGGACCGTCGGACTTGCCGCCCTTCAAGGCCGCGGCGTGCTGGTCGAGGCGCAGGTCGCCCTTGGCCTTGCCGCCTTGGTGGCAACTGTAGCATTTCGCTTCGAGGAGGGGTTTGACCTCTTTGAAGTAATCGACTTTCGCGGCGTGGGCCGCGTCCGCCTCGGCCTTCGCCTTCACGATGTGGTCGGCGAGGAAATGGTCGATGGCGTTGCGGGCTGGGAAGCCCTCGGGCAGGGCAGGGACTTCGACCGGATCGACCTTCGCGAGCCACTTGCGCGCCGCCTCGCGCCGCGCCGCCCAATACGGGGCGGTCTCGGCGCGTTTCGCGGCGCGGGCCTCGGTGTTGACTTGGTCGAGCCAAGCGCGGCGTTCGGCTTCGTAGGCGGCCCAGCCCTCGTCGGTGTAGGACACATGGCGCTCGCCGGGAGAAAGGAGCGACCAGCTTTCGCTGCCTTCCAAGGAGATCGCGGCCACGGTCTCGCCCAACTCGGGACGGCGCTTGCTCTTGCCCGCGACGCCTCCGACCATGGTTTCGAGGATGACGAAATGCTCGCCGCCCTGCGATTCGAACTCGCACCAAGCCTCGCGGTTGCCGGGAGGGACGAAGCGGAAGTCGGGGCCGAGATCGAGGTAGGTGTCCTGCGAGGCGAGCACCCCATGGCCGCCCGTGTCGGGGCTGGGGAAGGGATTTTCCAAGAGGCGTTTCCCGTCGATGTGCAGCTTCGCGGCCCCCCGGCTGCGGAGGAGGAGGCGGTGCTTGCCCTTCGGCAGCGTGACCACGGCCGAGGCGCGGAAGTGCGAGGGCATGGCCCGGTCGCCGCGCACCCCGGTGGAGATGTATTTCTGCGGCCATTCGAAGAATCCGAAGACCTCCTCGCGGTAGAGCTCCGTGACCTCCGGCTCCTCGGGCCAGGAGTTGGCCTCGGGCACGCCCTTCTCGCTGATCTGCACCAGCACCTTGCCCGCCGGGACCATCTCGCGCGTCACCGGCGGCGGGGGCGGGCTGTAGGAGTAGCGCGACTCCAACTCGACAGGGTCGGGTGCGCCGCGATAGAGGGTCAGGTCGTCGAGCCAGCCCGTGAAGGACTCGCCCGCAGCCCGCTTGTAGCCCGTGCCGATGACGAGGTCGTCCACGTCCGTGACCGGGCCGAGGTCCGTGGCCCCTCCCGTGTCCCAGACGCCGTCGGTCGCCTTTCCGTCGATGAGGACGCGCAGGCTGTCCTTCTTCCCGAAGGTGTAGACCACCGCCACATGGTGCCAGCCCGTCGTCGGGACCGTGGCCTTGCTCCACCAGCGGTGCCAGTCGCGCTTGTTGCCGTTGGCCGGGTCGATGCTGGTGAAAAGGAAGCCGACCTCCGCTCCGCCCGCCGTGCCCTTCAGCCGGATCGCGTAGTTCTGATTGTTCTCCCCGAGATCGGCCCCGAGCTTCCCGTGGCGGCCTTTGCCGATCAGATAGGACATCTCGCCGTTCGCCAGCTCCTTCACTTTCACCCAAGCCTCGAAGGCGAAGGTCTCGCCGAGGCCGAAGCGCAGGTTCGCCGGTCCGCCGCGCTCGTGGTCCTTCACCACGAGGAAGGCTTCCTTGTCCTGGAAATAACCGGCCTTGTTCTCGCGGTCGAAGCCGGGGTAGCGCGGGGTGCGCGGACCTTCGGCCTTGCCGTCGCCTTTTCCGATCCTGCCCTGCCAGTCACCTGCCTCCTCGACGCCGTCGAATTTCCATTGCAGGACGGTTTCGGGCTCGGCGCGGACGACGCCCGCGCAGCCGAGGGCGAAGGCGATGAAGGCCAAGAAATGGATCGGGATGGGGGTCTCGGTTTTCACGGCATCAGTCTACGCCGGGATTCTAGCGGAAATCGACCTTCGGCATCTACCACTTTCGGGGGGGCTTGATCGCGTGAGGGGAGTGCCGTTTTGGGCGCAGCGGATTGAAGGCGAAACGCGCGAAAGGAACTTTTTCCGGAAGCGCTTGACGGAACAGGAATCGAGAGTAAGCTCGCCGCTTCCGATTTTCCGAACAACCAGTATCCGATGGCCAACACCAAGTCCGCCCTCAAACGCGTCCGTCAGACGAAGACCCGCACCGCCCGCAACCGCGCCGTCAAGGCTCGAGTGAAAGCGGCGCGCAAGAGCGCCCTTGCCGCCGTCGTTTCGGGCGACTCGGCCGATGCCCAGTCCGCCTACAATCTCGCCGCCTCCGCCGCCGACAAAGCCGCCAAGAGCGGGGTGCTCCACAAGCGCACCGCCGACCGCATCAAAAGCCGCCTCGCCGCCAAGCTGAAGCCGGCCGCCGCGAAGGCCTGAGCTTGTTTTCCAACCACCTCCATCCGGGTGGGGAGGCCATGAACCCTGCCGAATGGCAGGGTTTTTTCTTGCAGGGAGGGGGACTTTCCAAGTCCCCGCCGCTGGATCGGCGACGGACGGCTGAGCCAGCCGTCCCTACCGGATCCCCGGAAGAATGCCGGTTCATGGTAGGGACGCCTCGCCGAGGCGTCCGCCACAAACCCGATATCAGAACGACACCGTCAGCGAGACGCCGCCGTGGAGGATGTCCGACTGCGGGCCGAGGCCGACGTCGATGCCGTCGGCGATCATCCCGCGGGTCGCCCCGTTGTAGCCGATGTAGGGCGTTAGTGTGGTGCGGCAGTTCAGCGTGATCGGGAGGGAGGCTTTGAAATAGTAGTGGTTCCATCCCGAGTCGCGGGGCAGGCCGTAGGTGTTGCCGTCGTAGTAGCCGTCGCTGTAGCCCACCCCGCCGCCGAGGATGAGCGAGACGGCGTCGGTCAGTTCGATGGTCCGCTCGAGGCCGAGTTCGTGGAACCACCCCGCCGACGTGGCCTTGCTTCCGAAGGCCTTGATCGCGCTGTAGGAGAGATCGACGAAGCCGAGGCTCCGGGAGATGTCGAGGTAGGCCTCCCCGTAGCCGAAGCCGCCTCCGAGTTCGGGGAGGGTGTAATGATAGTAGCCGACATTGAAGTCGAATCCGGCGAAGGTGCCGAGGGCGAAATCGATGTAGACGTCGAGTTCGTCGTAGACTGCGGGACCGCTGACCGCGTTGAGATACCACACGCCGACTTTGACGGGGACGGCGAAGTCATCGAAGGTGTAGTTCACATCCACCCACACGCTGTCCTTGGCGAAACGGACGCCATAGAAAACGTAGTCGGTGTCGTAGCCGATGCTGATCTCGCCGCCGAGATCAGCGCATTCCTCGATGGGGCTTTTGCCTGCGGGGGCCTTGCCCCAGTCTCCCGCGAGGACGGCGGGTGCCGGGAGGATCGCCGTTGCGACGGCGCATACGATGAAGGTCGCTTTGTTCATGGAAACGAGGGGGTTGTGGGAACGTGTCTTTCCTGTGAAGGGGGTCAAGGGAAAGAAGGATGTCGGGAGCGGAATTCAAATAAAAGATTGCAGAGGTTGATGATAAAGCAATTCAATAAATTAGAATTTCCATAGATCCGTTGTTTATGTCGCGGTTGCGAATTTCATGAGGATCATGCGGCAAGGCACGGCGAAGGAGCCCGCGAAGGCTCCTCCATCTGCGAAAATCCGCGTTTCATCCATGGAAATCTGCGTTCTCCATTCTTTTTGGGGACGCAGATGGCCGCAAATTGCCCGCAGATTTTCGCAGATGGGCAGTTCTTGGAAGGCGTGACCTCTTCCGCTTCCACCCAAAGGCCCGCCAAAATCGCCGTCCCTCCCGTCATCCCGTGACCGGAAAAACGCGCTTTCGGCTTCTCGAAACCGTATTGCTCCGCTACCTTCCTGCCATGTCCCCCATCCTTTCCGACCGTCGCCGCTTCCTGAAATCCTCCGGACTTGCCGCCGGGGCCTCCGTCCTCGGTTTCCCCGCGATCACCCGCTGCCAGTCGCCGAACTCCCGGATCGGCGTCGCCCTGATCGGCGTCGGTGGACGCGGCAGCGCCCAGCTCAAGGCCTCACTCGACGCGAAAGCGGACATCGTCTCCCTCGTCGATGTGAACGAGCACCATCTCGGCACGGCCCTCCAGCAAGCCCCGAAGGCGCGGAGCCACCGCGACTTCCGCGAGGTGTTCGCGGGCAGGCTCGACGACATCGACGCGGTGCTCGTCTCCTCGACGGAGCACACCCACGCCTTCGCCATCCTCCCGGCCCTCCGTGCCGGCAAGCACGTCTATAGCGAGAAACCGCTGACCCGCGACGTCTTCGAGTGCCGCCGCATTCTCGAAACGGCGGCGGCGCGTCCCGAGCTGGTCACGCAGATGGGCACGCAGATCCACGCGAGCGAGAACTACCGCCGCGTCGTCGAGCTGGTCGAGAGCGGCGTGATCGGTCCCGTGCGCGAGGTCCACTCCTGGGTGAGCCGGGCTTGGGGCTGGCAGACGCAGGAGGAGGCGGAGAAGCACAAGGACATCATCTACACCCCCGACACGCCGAAGCAGGGCATGACCGTGCCCGAGGGCCTCGACTGGGATCTCTGGATCGGCCCCGCACCTTACCGGGATTTCCACGAATTCTACTTCCCCGGACCGCGCTGGTATCGCTGGTGGGACTTCGGCAACGGCACTATGTCCGACCTAGGCAGCCACCGCAACGACCTGCCTTGGTGGGCGCTGAAGCTCGACGCTCCGCTGACCATCGAGCCCGTCGCCGGACCGGAGCCGCATCCCGACATCGCCCCGGCCTCGATGGCGGTGAAATACACCTACGGCCAGCGCGGCGGACTGCCCCCGGTCGAGCTGACTTGGTATCAGGGATCGTTCAAGCCGCCGCAGTGGCGCGAGGGCAAAATCCCGCAATGGGGCGATGGTACCCTTTTCGTCGGCGACGACGGCATGCTGTTGGCCGACTACGGCAAGCACGTCCTGCTGCCCGAGGAGAAGTTCAAGGATTTCAAGGCTCCCGAGCCCTACATCGCCCCCTCACCCGGACAGCAGGCCGAGTGGTTCCTCGCCTGCCGGGGCGAAGGGCCGCAGCCGCTCTGCCATTTCGGCTATTCCGGGCCGCTCACCGAGGCGAACCACCTCGGCAACGTCGCCTACCGCGCCGGGAAGAAGCTGAAATGGGACGCCAAGGCGATGAAATTCCCCAACGCCCCCGAGGCGGAGCGCTTTCTCAAGCGCGACTACCGCGAGGGCTGGTCGCTGGATGCGTGACGGGCTTTGGGTGTCAGCAATGGCGAGAGTTGCCGCGCGGGGAATTCGCGGCGATAATTCCGCCACGCCTCCGATGCCCCTTTCCTCCCATCGCGCCGAGATCTCCGTCGGCCTTTTCCTCCTGATCGGTATCGCCGTCGCAGGCGGCCTGATCCTGCGCTTCAGCCAGTCGCGCCTCCTCCCCTCGGGCGGATACCCGATCACCGTGGAGGTGAAGGACGCCACCGGAATCCGCGCGGGGGTGCCGGTGCGGCTCGGCGGGGTCGATATCGGGCGGGTCTCCGGCGATCCGTCGCTCGGCGATGATTTCGTCATCCTCTCCATCCCTCTCGAAATCTTCCCCGGCAACCGCATCCCGGCCGGGTCCGTCGTGAAGGTGGGGACGAGCGGTCTCATGGGGGACAGCTACGTGCGCATTCTCCCGCCGGAGCGGCCCACTGGAGAATTTTTGCCCGAAGGCCACCGCCTCGTCGCCGCGCCGGCCAGCAGCTTCGCCGATCTCGCGGACGAGGCCGATGAGACCCTCGACGGGGTGGCCGCCGCCGCCCTCCAGATGCGCCTCACCGCCGACCAGATCGGGAGTCTCGCGGGCAAGCTCGAAGGTAGTCTGCTCACCGACGAGAACCTCGCGAATCTGGGCACCCTCCTCGCCGAGATGAAAACGGCGGCGACGAACCTCCGCGCCGCCTCCGAACAGGCCGCACCGCTCCTCGCCGAGACCCGCGAGGCGGTCGGCGGGCTGGGCGAGGCGGCGGCGACGGCGAAAACGAGCTTCGGGGGGATCGATCAAGGCGTTTCGGAACTGACCGCCACGCTCGCCGCGACGAGGCCGGTGCTGGAGGAGTTCGACGGCACCCTCGACGACCTCCGCAAAACCCTCGCCGAGGCCAAAGCCCTGCTCGACGAGTTCGAGCACGGTAACGGGCTCGCCGCCGCGTTCCTCAAGGACCCGGTGCTGAAGCGGGATTTCGCGAACTTCATCAGCAAGCTGAGCCGCCACGGCATTCTCCTCTACCCCCGGGAGGGCGGATTGATCCGGGGCGACTCGTCGGACTCGCCGAGATCCGGGACTCCCGCGCCACGCATCGGCCCGCGCCGACAGCCTTGAATTGCCATGCCCTTCCTCGTCGTCTTCAAACGCTTCGAAGTGTGGTTGCTCCTCGCCGTCGTCGCGGCCCTTGTCGCCTTCGCGATCCGGCCCGAGGCGAAGCAGCCAGGCGGAGGCGCCGCCCCGGTGTCGCGGTCCGATCCCGGCCCATCTCTCGTGGAGACGCCGCCCATCCCGGAGCCGGAAAGGGCCGCCGTCTCCCTGCGAGAGGTGCGCGTCGAGTCGTCGTCGGACGGCCTCATCGTCGAAACGGTTTTGGAAGGCCGCTCCCCCACTGGCGGGGATCTGGTTCTCGACGAGGCGAACGTGTCCGCGACCACGGGAGCGGGAGAGCCGGTGAGCCTCTTTTTCGAGCCTTTCAGGGAGCCGGTCGCCCTCTCCGCCGAAGAGGACTCGCTCGCGACCCTGCGCTGGTGGCTCGCACGCCCCGCCGAATCCCTCGCGGTGCGAGTGGGGGGAGAGACGATCCCGGTCGAACTGCCCTGATCGTCTGAAATCCAAAGTCCGAAGCCGCCCACCGATGCCTCCCCGCCAAGCCGAGTTCCTTCTCGTCAACAACAACAACACGCGCACCAAGTTCGCCCTCGCGACGCGCGACGGACTCCTCGACCATCGCGTCATGCCCTCGCGGGAGGTCACTGTCGATGCGGTGCGGGAACTCCTCGACGGATGGGACTACGAGCGCGTCGTGCTCGCCTCCGTCGTCCCTGCGAACGTCCCCGCCCTCGTCGCCGCGCAATCGGGCCGCCCCCTCGTCGAGCTCACCCACCGCGTCGAGCTCGGGGTCGAGGTCGATTTCCCCGATCCCTCGAAAGTCGGAGCTGATCGCCTCGCCAACGCCGCCGCCGTGGCCGAGAGCCGCCCGGAGACGCCCGTCGTCGTCGTCGATTTCGGCACCGCCGTGACCTTCGACATCATCGACACGCGCCCCGCCTACCTCGGCGGGATCATCGCCCCCGGCCTCGACGCGATGCGCCACTATCTGCACGAGCGCACCGCCCTGCTCCCCGAGATCGAGATCGCCCGCCCACCCTCGGCCATCGGGAGATCGACCGTCCACGCGATGCAGTCGGGCGCCTACCACGGCTACCGCGGCCTCGTCCTCGAGATCCTCGCCCGCATCGCCGAGGAGTTGGGGGCCGCGCCGAAAACGATTGCCACCGGGGGATACGCGGCTTTGATAGCCGGCAACCTGTCGGCCATCGAGTCGGTCGACCCCCATCTGACCTTGCGCGGACTCCTCCGCGTCGCGAACCTGAATTTCCCCATATGACAGAAACCCCGGTCATCGGCGTCGATTTCGGCGGCACCTCGGTCAAGCTTGCCGCCGTCGCGGGCGAGACCCTGCTCGGCGACATCCTCCGCATCCCCACGCAGGGCTTCGACCATCCCGACCTCCTCATCGACCGCATCGCCGAGGTCGTCGCCGAAATCCGCCACGCCCATCCCGGCATCGCCGCCGTCGGCGTCGGCGTCCCCGGCGGGGTGAACTTCGCCACCGGGATGACCTACAACCTTACCAACGTGAAAGGCTGGACGGCGGTGCCCCTGCGCGACATCCTCGCGGAGAGGATCGGTCTACCCACCGTGGTCGAGAACGACGCGAACTGCATGGCCTACGCCGAATGGAAGTTCGGCGCGGCGAAAGGCTGCCGACACGCCGTCTGCGTGACCCTCGGCACCGGAGTGGGCGGCGGCCTCATCCTCGAAGGCGAGTTGTTTCGCGGAGCCGCCTACGCCGCCGGCGAGATCGGGCAGATGAGCATCGACCTGCACGGCGTGCCCGGTCCCTACGGAAACATCGGTGCCCTCGAACGCTACATCGGCAACCGCCAGATCGCCGAAATGGCCGAGGCCCTCTACTTGGAGCGGGGAGTGCCCGCCCCTTCGCCCCTCGATCCCGAGACCCTCTCGACGGCGGCGAAAGCGGGCGACCCCATCGCCCTCGAAGTGTGGCGGCGCGTCGCCGAATGCCTCGGCTGCTGCCTCATGAGCGTGGTCTACCTCCTCAACCCCGAGGCCATCGTCGTCGGGGGTGGCGTTTCCGAGGCGGGCGACCTGCTCTTCGACCCGCTCCGGGAAACGCTGCGGAATTCCCTCACCGCCGAGTGCTTCGACCATCTCCGCCTCGTCCCGGCCCGGTTCGGGAACACCGCTGGCATCCTCGGCAGCTCGGCCATGGCCGCCGCGCTGGTGTAGCGGGGCTTGCGCATGAATCGTCGTAGAAAAGACTGCGAGTCCTGAATTTCTGGAAATCGCATCAGACGATAGAAAAGGGAGGTACCGCGAGAACGGAGCCTTGTAGCGAAATTCGTGAGAATTTCGACGAGCATCCCTCGGGCTTCGGCGGGGAGAAGATCTCACGAACTTCTCTACGTACGAGCACCGTCGCCCGCTGTGCTCACATTCCATGCGTAAGCCCTGCTGGTGCGGGTGTAGCGAGGTGGAGGAAAAGAAGATGGCCACGGGGGGCCGAATCTGGTAAGTTCTGCCCCATGAACCAACCCTCTTTGCTCCCGCTCTGCACCCTCTTGGCCCTCTTCGCCACGGACACGCTCCGCGCCGAGTCCAAATCGGCGTCCTCCTTTTTCAAGGAACCCGCGACCGGAAAGGTCGAACTCGCCTCCGTGGGCAAGATCGCCTTCGGCCCGGCGGGGATGCTCCTGGTCTCCGACCCGCGCAGCACCTCCGTCGTCGCGATCGACACGGGCGACGCCGGACCCGTCGAGAAATTGGCGAAGCGCGTCGACGACATCGAGTCCGTCCTCGCGAAGGCGGCGGGCGTGGAAAGCCTCCTCGTCGTCGACATGGCGGTGAACCCGGCCTCGGGCCGCATCTACTTCTCGGCGACGGGACGGCCCGGCAACCAGCCCCTCCTCCTCTCGCTCTCCGCCGACGGCATCGCCAGCCGGGTGCCGCTCGACTCCGCCGCCCATGTGCGCATGACCCTGCCCTCGGAGGAGAACGCGCAACTGCGCAACATCACCGACCTCGCTTGGGGCGGCGACGCGGTGATCGTCGCAGGGCAGTCCTCGGAGGAGTTCGCGAACAAGATCTACGAGATCCCCGCGCCACTGGAGAACGGGGTGAACGCCCGCTACTTCTCCGCCGAGACCTTCCATGTCGCGCACAACAAGTGGGAGACGAAGGCCCCCATCCAGAGCTTCATCCCTTGGGAGGAGGACGGCGAATTCTACGTCGTCGGCGCCTTCGCCTGTACGCCCATCGCGAAGTTCCCCATCCGAGGGCTGGAGAACGGCGCGAAGATCAAGGGCACTAGCGTGGTCGAGCTCGGCAGCGGCAACCGCCCCCGCGACATGCTCATCTACAAGAAGGACGGCGAGGAATGGCTCGTGACGAACACGCAGCGCTTCAAGGAGAGCCTATTCGGCCCCAGCAAATACTGGGCGGCGCGGGTCAAGCTGACCTATCTCGACGCCGACTCGCCCGAGAACACGAACGAAAAGGCGGCCCGCCGCGACGTCAACGCCCCGAGCGGGCCGGATGCGAAGGGCATCGAGATGGTCGAGGAGCTTTTCGGCGCGGTGATCGTGAGCCAGCTTGAGAACGCCGAGGTCGTCGTGATGCGCGAGACCGATCCGTCGAAGGAGGACGTGCCACACGCGGTCGAACTCGTCTCGCTGCCGTGAGGGGCGCGGCCACAGTCGCGGCTTGCGTGGCCTTCGCGGCGGCGCTCGCGGGAGGCGGCGAAGTGCGCGTCGAGCCGTCCGTCGGCGTCGTCCCGGCGAACCATCTCAAGTTCTACCTCCATTTCCCCGGTCCGATGGAGCGGGGCGAGGTCTTCCGCCATCTCCGCCTCGTCGAGACCGACGATGGGGGAGGGGAAGTCGCGGAGGTGCCCGAGCCCTTCCGCGAGGTCGAGCTGTGGGACGAGACCTTCACCCGCCTGACCCTCTGGTTCCATCCCGGACGCCAGAAGCCGGGTGTGAATCTGAACGTCGAGATCGGTCCCGTGCTGGAGGAGGGGAAGCGATACCGTCTGGAGATTTCAGGGAAGTGGCGGGACGAGCGGGGCGAGCCGCTAGGGGAGACGGTGCGGCATGGGTTCGTGGCAGGTCCGGTCGATGAAACGCAACCCGATCCGGCGCAGTGGCGGGTCGTCTTTGCAGGTGGGTTTGTCAGGATCGAAACGGGCGAGGCCCTCGATCCCGAGTCGCTGCGGAAGCGGGTCGCGGTCGTCGATGGGGAGGGCGGTCGATTGGCGGCGGAGATCGAGCCGGACGCGACGGGATTCCGCCTCGTTCCCGTCCGGGCGTGGCGTCCGGGGGGCTATCGTCTCCGCGTCGATCCCCGCCTTGAGGATCTCGCGGGCAACAGCGTGGCGCGTCCCTTCAACGTGGATTTGGAGAAGGGCGGGGGAAAGACGAGGGAGACGGCGGTGGAACTGCCCTTCGAGATTCCTCGCGAGTAGGGTCGTAGCGGGGCGGCAAGGTCCAAGGAGGGCCGGCATTCCTGTCNNGACAGGAATGCCGGCCCTCCTTGGGCTTTCGCTCTCCGGAAAACGCAGATCAGCTTCCTGCCTGCTGCGACACCACCTGCGCGACGATCAGGTTCGACGGGGCCTGCGCGGCGGGGCCGCTCCAGGAATCGACGACCTGCACGGTTACGCCGCTGGCGGTGTTCTCGAAGAGGATCGGCGCGACGGAATGGGAGAGGCGGATGCACCCGGCCGAGGCGGGATGGCCGGGCAGGTCGCCGATGTGCAGCCCGATCGGGCTCTGGTCGAGACGCTGCCAGTAGGGGAGGGCGCAGCCGTAGATCGTCGAGGTCTTGCCCGACTTGACCCGCTCGGTGATCTTGAACTCGCCGCGCGGCGTGTATTTGCCCTCGCGGGCCGTGGAGACGGGCATGTCGATCGCGACCACCCCGTCGACGAGGAGGTAACCCCGCTGTTTCGAGACGTCGATGACGATCTTCTTCTGCCCGTCCTTCCGAGCGGAGAGGAGGTCGTGGTTGATGTAGGCGTCCTGGTGGACGTCCTTCCAGCCCGACTGCTGCGCCTGGACGGGGGGCTGGGTCTGGCGCACCGCCGATTTCTGGGAGAATTGGAAAAGGCGCGGCGCTTGGTTTTTGGGCGGGTTCTTGAAAATGCTGGCGTCGGCCTTGGTCGTCGCGCCGAGGGTGACGCCGAGCAGGGCGAGGGCGGTGAAGACTTCGCGCACCCCGTGGGCTTGGACTTCGGCGTCTTCGAAGATGAAGCCGAAATCGCCCGAGTTGTTGCGGCAGAATTCCTCGAAGCGGTCTTCGTCGGCGAGGAGGAGCCCGAGGAGCTGGACCTTGGCCGAATTGCCGTCGTCGCCGGACTGCCAGCGGATCAGGGGCAGGGTCGATCCCTTCTCCCCGAGGTCGGCGCCCTTCAGCGAGGAGGAGAGCACTTCGAGGAAGCGGCGCACGAAGTCCTCCGGCTCGGAGGCGTCGGAGAGCGTCCCGAAGGCCGAGGCGTCGGGGAAGAGTCCTTGCAGGGAGATCTCGTAGGCGCGCTCGCCCCAGGCCGGGACGGCGGTGCCCGTGTTCTCGTTCGCTTCGAGGGTGAAAAGCTGGAAGACTTCCGTCTCCTGCGGGTTCGCGACGAGGACGACTCCGTCGACGGAGACGTCGAACCAGAGCGAGGAGTCGGCGAAGATCGAGGCGCAGACCTCGACCTCGCTGTTGCCCGAGGGCGCGAAGTCGCTCCCTTCGGCGGGGAGCTGGTTGACGGGTCCGAGGAAGGAGGCGGTCGTTTTCATGGGGTGGTTGTCGGGATGATGGAATGGGTTGGGTTGTGGGAAAAGAAAAGGCCAGTCGAGGTCACCAGTCGGAGCTGAGTCCGGGATGCCAGGGTTCGGCGATGGAGGAGAGGATCTGGTGCATCATGGGCGGGCGGACCTCGGGGAAGGCCGAGAGGATGCGGGCGACGGTCCCGGCGACGCGGGGGGCCGCGAAGCTCGTCCCGGTCTGGCGCTGGACGCCGCCGCCGATCCAAGCGACCTCGACGTTCTCCCCTCGGGCGGAGTAGCCGACGAGGTGGTCGTGGCGGAAATAGAGGTCGTCGCCGTCCGTCTCGGCGAGATCGACGCCGATGACCGAGGCGAAGTGCGAAGGCCATTCCGTCTCGCGGCTGTCGAGGTTGCTGCAGGCCGCGACGACATGGGCGCCGAGCAGCCAGGCCTCGTCGGCCCATTCCTTGTGCGGCAGGATGAACTTGGCTTGGCCCCGGCAGCCGAAGCTGCAATTCAGCACTTGGTAGCCTCGCGCGAGGGCCTCGCGCACGCCCGCGCAGATGAGGTGGGTGCGCGAGGCACTGCGGGCGTCGATGACGCGGAAGCTCCCGATCTCGGCGAGGGGGGCGATCTCGTGGACGATCCCGGCGACGGCGGTGCCATGGCCATAGGTGTCGTGGCCGCCGCCTTCGACGACCCGCACGGTTCCGTCCTCCTCCTCGAAGCCGACCGAGTCGCGTAGCCTCAGATTGGCGAGGCGGGGATGGTCGGCCTCCACACCCGAGTCGATCACGGCGACGCGCACGCCTTCGCCGGTGCCGTGCCGTGCCGCCTCGCGGGCTTCGTCGAGGCTGGGCCAGCCCTTGGCGCGGGAAGATCCGGCGGGGGCGTCTGGGAGGGAGGCGGCCATTTTACAGTTCGAGATTCAGGATCTGCGAGAGGAGCCGGTAGTTCACGAGCCGCTCCAGCACGGTGGAGAGGCGGCGCACCCGGTTGAGGTGGCGGGCGGAGAAGCCGGGGCGGTCGGGGGCCTCGGTGGAGTCCTTCAACTGCACGCAACTGATCACCCCCTGCACTTTGCCGCCGAAGTAGAACGGGGTGGCGACGAGGGCGGCGGTGACCTGCCCGACCGCCTCGTCGACGCGCTTGGAGTGGCGGGCGTTGCGATAGACTTGGTTTTCGCAGAGGCACTGCTCGGAGGCGTAGACGAGGCTGACGAGCCCCTCGGAGATCGGCTGCGAGCGACCGACGAAGGCGGGATCGGGCTCCGAATGCGTCGCGACGAGCTTCGTCTCCTCGACATCCGCGATCCACACCGACATGGAATCGCCCTCCAGGCTCTCCATCACCATGCGCAGGGTGGTCTGGCCGGGATCGCCGATGAGATCGCGGAAATCCTCGGGGGTGACGGCGGCGGCGGCGCGGGCGAGGGCCCGCTCGATGGCTGGCGCGTGTTCGGAAAGCTGGGGGTCGGGCGTGATCACAGGTCTGGTTCCAAGTTCGGTTTGGCGGCGCGTCGACGACGCGTGGACGATACCCGATGGACGAACGGGCGGCAATTTGATTCACAAAAGAGCGGTTTGGCACGACTTGGAGACGTGTGGGGCGGGGATGGCCACGAAGAGGCACAAAAGGCACAAAAAACGGCCTGCCTTTTGCGGCTTTTGTGCCTCTTCGTGGCCAATTCCGGAATCACCCGTACTCCGGCCACGCGTGCTTCGGATAGCGTCCCCGCAACTGCGCCCGCACCGCCGGATAGCTGCCAGTCCAGAAGCCCGCGAGGTTCTCCGTCACCTGCACGGGCCGGTGGTTCGGGGCGAGGATCTCGATGACGACGGGGACTTTGCCTTCGCAGATCGTCGGCGAGTCCTTCCGTCCGAAGAGATGCTGGATCAGCGCGGAGATGCGCGGCTTTTCATCGCGCCGGTATTGCACCCTGATGGGCTTGCCATGGGACAGGGTCAGGTGCTCCGGCGCGAGGAAGTCGAGGGCCGCCGCCTGATGGGAGGGGAGCCATTCCCGCAGGGCGTTCCAGACGGGGCGGTCCTTGATCTGGGAATAGCTCGTCGCCCCGGCGCAGATCTGCTCAAGCAGGAGCAGTTTCGCCTCGTCGTCGATGGGGATGAAGCCGTATTCGGGGCAATGCGCGGCGGCGAGGTCGATGCGGGCGAACCAGGCCTCGACCTTGTCGTCCCAGGCTTTCAGATTGAGTTCGCCGGACAGGACGCGCTCGGCGAGGATCGCGGCGGCTTCGCCGGAGGGGGCGGTTCCGCTGGGACGCGATTCGAGGACGAGGTCGCGGAAGCGCCGCTCTCGTCGCGCCTCGACCTTGCGGTTGCGCTCGTCCCAGACCGCGCCGTCGCGCTCGTGGAAGTCGTTCGGGAAACGCTCGCGCAGCCAGGCTTCCTCGATGCGGGTGCAGAGGGAGAGCTTCACGGAGACATCCTTGCCCTCGACCTCGACCATTTCCCCGGCGAGGAAAAGGTGCGCGTCCTTGTCTGCGGCGACGCTCTCCTTGTCGAGCATCCCGCGACGCCCTCCGATCACGGCACAGCTCAGGGTCGAGGCGCTGTGGCGCAGGGCGAGGCGGTCGGAGAAGCCGCTGAGGAGGATTTTCGCGAAGCGTTCGCCGTCCGGTTCGTCGATGGCGTCCGCATCCTTCGCCCAGCGCGAGGCGACGCGCACGAGTTGCTTGGCGATGTGATCGATGTCCCTCGCGGCTCCGGCGTGGATGCCGAAGCGCTCGCCGATCTCGCGGCGGAACTGGTTCTGCTTCATCTGCCGCCAGGCGCGGAGAAGGGGCTGGAAGTCGGAGCGGTCGCTCTCCTGCGCGAAATCCTCCGGTATCAGGTGTTCGGAGTGCTTCTTGCGTGCTGGAAAAAGCGGGCGGGCTTGGGTGATGGCGGTGATGAGGGCGAAGGTCTCCAGGCATCCCGCCCGCGCCGCGTCGAGGAGGAGGCGTCCGAAGCGCGGAGGCACCGGGGCCTGCCCCTTGAGGCGACCGTCCGGGGTGAGCCGCTCGTTTTCGTCGAGAGCTCCGAGATCCCGGAGCCGCCGGATCGCCTCGTCGAGGGCGCGGGGATCGGGCGGCTCGAACCAGGGGAATTCACGGATATTCTCCACCCCGCTGGAGCAGAGGATGAGCACGGCCTCGGTCAGGTCCATGCGACGGATTTCGGCGGGCGTGGCGGGCTCGCGCTGCTCGTGCTCGCGTTCGCTCCAGAGGCGGATGGCGACGCCGGGTCCGGTGCGTCCGGCCCGTCCCGCGCGTTGGTCGGCGGAGGCGCGGGAGATGCTCTCGATGTGCAGGGTGCCGATGCCGCGACGCGAGTCGAAGGAGGCGCGGCGCTCCAGTCCGGAATCGACGACGAGACGCACCCCGTCGATGGTGATGGAGGTCTCGGCCACGTTCGTCGCGACGACGATCTTGGGGCGCTCGCTCCGCTCCACGGCGGCGTCCTGCTGGGCGTGGGGCAGTTCGCCGTGGAGGGCGTGCAGTTCGAAGCCGCCGCTCCACGGGGCGCGTTTCAGGGCTTCGAGGGTTTTCTGGATTTCATACCTTCCCGGCATGAAAACGAGGATATGCCCTTGGATGCCGTTGCTTTTCAGATGTTCCCGGATCGTGCGGGCGACGTGGTCCCACAGTTTGCCCTGGTGTCGTTCGCGTTGAGGCTCGTAGCGGACCTCGACGGGGAAGGTGCGGCCCTGCGAGACGAGGTGGCGGCAGCCCTCGCCGAGGTAGTGTTTCAAGGCCGCCGTTTCGAGGGTCGCGGACATGACGACTAGCTTCAGGTCGGGGCGTAGGGTGCGCTGGACCTCCAGGCAGCGGGCGAGGCTGATGTCGCCGAAGAAATGGCGCTCGTGGAATTCGTCGAGAACGACGGCGGCCACGTCGGCGAGGTCGGGCTGCTCGATGAGCTTGCGGATGAGGATGCCCTCGGTGACGAAGCGGAGGCGGGTCTTCGCCGAGACCTCGCTCTCGAAGCGGACTTGGTAGCCGACCTCGTCGCCGAGACGGCCCCCGCGCTCCTCCGCGACGCGGTGCGCCAGCATCCGGGCCGCGAGGCGGCGGGGCTGGAGGACGTAGATCTCCCGGTCGCCGACGAGTCCGCTGTCGGCGAGGAATTGCGGGATCTGCGTCGATTTCCCCGAGCCGGTGGGGGCCTCGACGACGAGGCGGGCGTTCTCCCCGCGCAGGGCGACGAGAAAGTCGGCTTCGAGTTCGAAGATAGGCAGGGTGCGGTCGCGGGTCATGCGAGGGGAGGAAGTGGGTAGGAATATTAGTGGCAGGAAAATTTTTTGCACTGCTTCCGTGTGGCAAACAAGGGCTTAAGAGACTGTTGAAAAACCCCGCAATGAAAAATCTGGCGATGTTTTTGTCTGGGAAGTCAGCGGCTTCGCCGGTTGCGTCGTGGACCGACCCTGCGGGCTGCGGCCCTTTTCCCGCCTGGCTTCGTTGCTCCTCAGTCGTGGAGCCCGCTCCACTCCTTCGTCGCGCCTCACCAAGCGGGAAAATGTCTCGCAGTTTTTCATCACGGGGTTTTTCAACAGTCTCTTAAGGCGCGTGTGGCGAATCTTGTGGCGAGGGCCGGTGGAAGTGCCCGCGCACAAAAGGAAGCACCTTGGACTGAAGGACTGCTTGGAGCTGTGGGCGCTGGAAATATGGGAAAGTGATCGGCTTGCCGGGTGGAGAGCCGGCAAGCGCGCGTGGCGTGGCGGCTCCGCAGAGTCCTCCATCGACGGCGGAGGCGGTGCGCATGATCGCTCGTCCGGTAGGTTATCTGTGGCGTAAGGGTGACGGTGACCCGGGATCCGAGGTGTTATGGGGGGGCTTTGCGAAGCTCCGCACGCTTGCCGAAGCTTGGCGAATCCTCAAAACCCAAAGATGTGGGTAACGGGCAGGTCGCCGTGGCGGCCTTGCGGAGCCGAGGTGTCGATCTCGATGCGGTGAGGCAGTCGGTCGTCGAACTGGTGGGTTATGGGCCGGAGGGGGCGGACGCGGAGAAGCTCCGGAAAAAGCGGTGGTTCTGGTTTGGCTGGCGTAGCGTCGGGCCGACCATTCCCTTCACGCCCCGGTCGAAGCGCGTTTGCGCACTCGCCGCCAAGGAAGCGAAGGCCCTGAATCACAGCTACGTCGGGACCGAACACCTTCTGCTTGGATTGGTGGCCGAAGGAGAAGGCCTTGCGGCGAGGGTGCTCGCGAGCTTCGGAACCGATGCCGGGAGCTTGCGGGACGAGCTTCTCAAGCAACTCGATCCCGACTATCGCCAGCCGATCCACGAAACGGAGGTCATCCGCTTGGGCGAGGAGGACTGCCCAATGATCGTCGTCGGACTCGACCGGGCTCGCGTCATCGCGGCCGCGCGGGTCGTGACGAGTGTCGGAGGGAAGTTCGAGCATGTCATGAGCGCACGACGCGAGATTCTTGCGGAACTCGCTCCCTGCAATCCGGCCGAGATCGTGTTCCACTTCGTTCCGCTGGATGTCGAGCCGTAGCGAAGTTTATGAGAACTTCGACGAGCGTTCCTTGAAACGCCGGGCGGGAGAAGCTCTCACGAAATGGCCTTCGGCTATCCGTTTCGCGTATTCTCTACCGGCGCTTCTGATCGCTTTGCCCAAAACCTTGGGGCGGTTCGAGCCGATCAGGTCTATCCGTACTCGCCGGAAGAACCATCACGCGTCTTCCCCATGAAGCAAAGGCGGAGCTATAAAGGCCATCCTTGCTGATGGCGACCCGTACGGGATTCGAACCCGTATTACCGCCGTGAAAGGGCGGTGTCCTAACCCTTAGACGAACGGGTCACTTGATTCTCAAGCTCAACGCTAGGGGAGGGCGGGAATATGGGGGCGATCCACTTGGAAGCAAGTCGAAATTGCACAAGATTTTGCGGCAGCGGACAAGAGCCGGAGAGCTTCAGATCATCCCCAGTTTCATCCGGCCTTCCTCGGAGATCATATCCTGGTTCCACACGGGATCCCAGACGATGTCGACGCGGGCGTTGCGGACGCCGTCGAGGAGGAGGATCTTCGACTGGGCGTCGGCGGCGATGGTTGGCCCCATGCCGCAGCCGGGGGCGGTGAGGGTCATCTTCACCTCGACGTTGACTTCGCCCTCCTCCTTCTCGATCCGGCAGTCGTAGACGAGTCCGAGATCGACGATGTTCACGGGGATCTCGGGGTCGTAGACGAGCTTGAGCTGCTCCCACACGGCCTTCTCGATGTCGCCGGCGGCGAGGGCGTCCTGCGCGGCGGAGCGTTTGCTCTTTTCCGCTTCAAGGTCGATGCCGAGGGCGTCGGCGTTCTCCGCCTTGATCCGGGCGAGGCCGAAATTCGTCGCGACGGTGTAGGTGCCGCCGAGGGCCTGGGTGATCATCACCAAGGTTCCGGCGGGCAGGGAGATGAGGTCGCCGCTGGGGATCTGGATGGCTTCGACTTCGCGGGTGAGGGTGATTTCTTCGTGCATGGCGGCGCGGTTCTTCGTTCTTCGTTCCTGGTTCTTCGTTCGTTGACCGGAAGCTAATGCGGCGATCGAGGAATGGCTAATCCAACTTCACGACTTTGAGTTTTCCGGCTTTCAGGGGCGGCGCTTGGAAGGAACCCAAGAGGGTCGGGTCGGCGACCGGAGAGGGTTCGGTGCCGAGGTTCGGATTCCGAGGTTCGGATTTCGGATTTTCCGCCGCAAGCGCTTCGCGCAAGGCCCCCTCGACCATGTCGCCGCAGTGGAGCTTCATCGGGGGGAGGGGGCCGAGCGGTTTGGAGAGGTCGGCGGATTTCAGTTCGCGGGCCTCGGCCACGGTTTTGCCTTTGAGCATCTCGGTGGCCATGCTGGCGACGGCGATGGCGGTCTGGCAGCCGAAGCTCTGGAAGGAGGCGCGGTCGATGATTTTTTTGCCGTCCTTTTCGGAGAATTTCAGCCACATCCGCACCATGTCGCCGCATTCGGGGTTGCCGACGGTGCCGACGGCGTCGGCGTCGGGCATCTCGCCCATGTTCTGCGGGTTGGCGATGGTGGCTTGGAGGCGGTCTTCTGGGTGTGTCATGGCGTTTGTCTCTTACTCTTACTCATCCTCCTACTCTTACTCAACTGCTGAGGGACGATCGATTTTGAGTAAGAGTAGGAGTGAGATGCAACGGATTTTTGG
>DDTJ01000078.1:28944-34256 GCA_002344525.1 Akkermansiaceae bacterium UBA2367 | reverse complement strand
GGTCCAAAAAGCTAGCTCACCTCACCAGACCGATTCGACAGGGTTGATCCGCCGAATCAACCCTGTCCGATGAGCCCTTCCCCCTTCGACCGCATCCAGTACGGCCACGCCCCCGCCGGGTTCGCTTGACAAAACCCGGACGTGGCGTCAGCCTTGGGAGTCCCGTTTTCCCGTGCGCGCCCTTGCCTGCGGGGCCTTTGGCGGGCGCGTCCCCATGGAAGACCGAGACGATGCACTCCACGAACTGTTGAGCCGGGCTTTCCTGCCGGGGGGCGGGCTCCTCGATGCGGAGACCTTCGCGGATGTCCTCGCCGAAACCCGCCGGGTCCATCTGAAGGGGAAGGAGGTGCTCTTCGCCCGGGGCGACGCCAGCGACTCGCTCTATGTCGTTGAGAACGGCCGCCTCCGCGCGTCGGGGCCGGACCAGTCGGGCAAGGAGATGAGCCGCGACCTCGTCGCCGGGGAGCTGCTCGGGGAGATGGGGGTGCTCTCCGGGGAGGCGCGCAGCATGACGGTCTACGCGGTGCGGGACAGCCGGCTCGCCGCCTTGTCGAAATCCGCCATCGAGGGGCTGATGTCGAGGCGTCCGCAACTGATGATGGGCGTCCTCAACACCCTCATCGCGCGGCTGCGCGGCGCGGCCCCGGCGAGCCGGGCCACGGGGTCGTGTTTCGCCCTCGCGGTCGTGCCGCTCGGAAAAGGGGTGGAAACGGAGGGGTTTTCGAGACGGATCGCGACGGCGCTGGAGGAGATGGGGCCGACCCGGCACCTCGACCGGGCCGCGGTGGAAGGGCGCGGCGGCGGCGACCTCGACGACTGGCTCAACCGGCAGGAGGACGCCCATCGTTTCCTCGTCTACGCGGCCAGCCTCGACGACGAGGAATGGACGAGGCGCTGCGTGCGGCAGGCCGACCACGTCCTGCTCGTCGCCGGGGCCGGCGACGAACCCGCCCCCGGCGAAAAGGAGCTCGCCCTGATTTGGCGGGACCACGGCCCCACCTCGGCCCGGCGCAGCCTCGCCCTCGTCCATCCCGACGACGCGCCCTGCCCCTCGGGCACCTCGCGCTGGCTCGCGGGGCGCGACCTGCATCGGCACTACCACCTCCGCCCCGGTCGTCCCGGGGATTTCGGGCGGATCGCCCGCTCCCTCGCCGACCTCGCCGTGGGCCTCGTCCTCGGCGGAGGCGGCGCGAGGGGCTTCTCGCAGATCGGGGTGATCCGCGCCCTGCGCGAGAACGGCATCCCCATCGACTTCGTCGGCGGCACGAGCATGGGCGCGATCATCGCGGCGGCCTGCGCCATGGATTGGGACGCGTCCACGATGATCGCCCTCGGGAAGGAGGCCTTCGTCGAGTCGAAAGCCTTCCGCGAATACACCCTGCCCCTCGTCTCCCTGCTGCGGGGACGCCGCCTCGAACGGGTCACCCGGAAGATTTTCGGCGAGACGCAGGTGGAGGATCTGTGGCTGCCTCAGTTCAGCATCTCCTGCAACCTCACGGCGGGCGAGCCTCTGGTGCATCGGCGCGGCCCGCTCTGGAAGGCCCTGCGCGCCAGCGGCTCCCTGCCCGGCGTGCTCTCGCCGGTGCTCGACGACGGCCAGCTCCTCGTGGATGGCGGCGTCCTCGACAACCTGCCCGGCGACGTGATGCGCTCCCTCTCCGGCGGCCCCATGATCGTCGTCGACGTCACCCCGGACAGGGATCTCAGCCCCCGGTGCGAATCGGTCCCGTCGCCTTGGCGGATCTTGCGCAGCCGCCTCCTCTCGCGGGACGACCTCGGGATGCCGGGCATCCTCGATATTTTGACGCGCTCCACCACCCTTACCAGCGCGCGCGTCGCGAGCGAGGTGAAGGACGACGCGGATTTGCTCTTCCGGCCCGACGTGAGGGATTACAAAATGCTCGAGTTCGAGGCCATCGAGGAGCTCGCCGAAATCGGCTACCGGCACGCCTTGGACGTGATCGAGAGGCGCGGCGGGGCGGCGCAACTGCTCGCGGATCTTTCGCAAAGCAGCCACTCCGCTCCGGCTTGCGCTTGAGAGGGGGGGCAGTCGGTGTGGGGAATCGACGCCCGGATCTCGTCGAGCAGGGCGCGGGTGCCGTGCTCGGCTGTCCATCGGTGGATGTAGTCCCAGTCGAGGGCGTCTTCGCCGAGGACGGCGATGACATTTCTGATGTCGTCACCATCCTTTCCTCGCTTCGCGATGGAGAACCAGCGCAACTTCATCACGATCACATCTTCGGCCGTCGGGATCATTGTGCGCATCCCCAACTGTCGCGAGGGGAAGGCGCGCCTGCGCTTGAAGCGCTCAAGGTCATGGGCGTCGTCGCTGAGGAGAAACAGTTCGATTTCAAACCGCAGCGATGGCACGCGAAGGTGATACCGGGATGTTCCCGTGACCATTTCGAAGCTCCCTTGGGAATCGAGGTGGAATTCGTCCCCGAGCTTTTCCGCCAACCGATTCAATCCGGTGCCATCGACAGCGAGAACGAGATCGGCGTCTTTGGTCGTGCGTGGATTCCCATAGGCCATACTGGAAAGGCCGCCCACGACCATGTAGGGGATTTCAAGCTCCTCGAGAGCTGCGGATGATCGCCCTCGTTGCCTCGAACCCATCATTCATCCAGAAGAGGGCCTTTCCGGTAGAGACCGTGCTCTTGAATTTTCCTCAAGCGGGCGAGGCGCTGCTTCAGTATCTCCTCGACGGCAAGGTCGTCCGCTTCGGGATGCTGCATGCGAATCCCGTCTCGCATGATTCCCAAGCTCGCTTCGAACAATTCGATTCCAGCCTCCATCCGCTCACCCGGCGTCATCGTCCGCGCCCGCCGCACCTTCTCGACGTAGATCGCGTCGGCTAAGTGTTGAATCTGCTGATCTTCCATGAACTCCCCGCACCGTAGCACAGCCTTCTTTTCCGGCCAAGGCGCATTTCCCCGGCACGCTCGCTGGCTCTGTGTCAAGACAGGTCAGCTTCCTCGCATCCAGCGGAGCCCTCACCGCCGTGCCGCCATCAGGCGCATCACGAAGTAGAGCAACTGCCCGATCGAGGCGATGGCCGCGACGGTGTAGGTCATCGCCGCCCAGAAGAGGGCGTTCTTTGCCTTGCGATGGTCGAGGCTGGCGAGGGAGCGGGACTGGTCGAGCCAAGCGAGGGCGCGGCGGCTCGCGTCGAACTCCACCGGCAGGGTGATGATGGAGAAAAGCGTCGTCGCCGAGAAGAGGATCACGCCGATCCAGAGCGTCAGAGTGTGCCCGTTGGCGGCGAGGATGAGGCCGAGGGGGAGGACGAACTGGAGGAAGCCGCTCGCGAGGTTGACCACGGGGACGAGGGCGGAGCGCATCTTCAGTGCGGCGTAGGCTTTGGCGTGCTGCACGGCGTGCCCGCATTCGTGCGCGGCGACGGCGGCGGCGGCGACATTGGCCTCGTGATAGACCGCTTCGCTGAGGTTGACGGTCTTGTGGAGGGGATGGTAGTGGTCGGTGAGCCGACCGGGGGTGGAGACGACTTGCACATCGGTGATGCCGTGGTCGCGCAGCATCTTTTCGGCGACTTGGGCGCCGGTCATGGGAATGGGGCGTTGCGAATACTCGTTGAAACGCCGCTTCAGCATGAAACCGACCGCCCAGCTCGCCAGCATGGCCCCGAGGGTGACGGCGAGGTAGAAGGGATGGAGTCCGTAGATATGGGGCAGGGTCGTCTGGGCAAACAGTTCGGTCATGGCGGGGAATGGGCGCGGTGTTCCGCATCGATACGACACCCGGACGCCCCCGGCATTCAAATTTTGCTCCGTGTCGCAGAACTTTTCTGGATTTCCCGGGAAACGGCCCGGCGCGGCTACGGGTTCTCGCGAACGATGGCGAGGCGGAACCCCAAGTCGGAATTGCGGTCCTCCGGCGGCCCCTTGTGGCGGCAGGCCGAGCGGCAGGAGGAGGGATCGTGGTTCCAGGAGCCGCCGCGGCGCACGCGGATGGTCCCCGTCCCGGGGGCCGCCGGATCCTCCCCGCCGGGCAGGCTGGCGCCGTGCCAGTCGAGGCACCATTCCCGCACGTTCCCATGCATGTCGTGCAGACCCCACGCGTTGGCCTCGTAGCCGGCGACTTCCACCGCTTCTGCGGCCTTGCCCCCTTTGATCTTCGCCTGGGATTCGTCCAAGGTCTCGCCGCAGGAATAGGCCGTCTCCGTCCCGGCCCGGCACGCGTATTCCCATTGCGCCTCGGTCGGCAGGGACCATCTCCAGCCTTCCGGCAGGGGGACGCGCTGGCTCCACTGTTCGATGAAGTCCTGCGCCTCGGTCCAACTGACCCTCTCCACTGGCAGATCCGCCCCTTTGTGGTAGCTGGGGTTGTCCTTCCGGACCCTTTCCCATTGCCGTTGGGTCACCTCCGTCCTCGCCAGCCAGAACCCGCTGCCGAACCGCACTTTCACTTGGTCCTCGTCGTACTGCCTCTGCGGCTCGTCCGTCGGGCTGCCCATCGTGAAGGAGCCGGGCGGGCACCAAGCCATCGGGATGCCCCCGATCTCGCGCAGCTCCCCGGCCTTTTTCCCCTCGAAGTCGCCTGTGGCTCCAGGCCCGGTCGGATCGCCGACGAGGTAGCCGAGAGTCTCCATCTCCCCGGCCAATTCCAGGCGATAGTCCCGTGTCGTCTTCGCGTCGTCCAAGCGCCCGGCTTTGGTGAACTCCGCCTCGATCTGGGCGAGGCGCGCATCGAGCGGATCGACGAGGGCGTTGAGGCTGGCAGCGCGGATCGATTCCAGCTTCGCATACTCGGCGCGATAGATTTTGCGCAGCTCCACGAGGCTTGGCAGGGCCTCCTCCTCGTCCTTCTCGGGCAGGGCTTGCTTCTCCTCGGCCCGTTTTCTCTCCGCCTCCAGCGCCAGCACCCCGTCGAGGCGACCGGCGGTCTGCTCTGTCGTGATCGCCCGCGCGATGCCGCCCAAGTAGGCGGTGTCCAGCTTCTCGAGACCGGCGGCGAAGGAGCCGGTGACACGCTCTTTGAGCAGCTGCCGGAAACGTAGATCCAGCTCGCCGACTTCGGGCGGTAGCACCCCTTCGGCGGAAGGGGGAGTGGAAGGATCGGAGGGGGAATCATCCGCCGCGCCACAGACGCAGCAACCCACGCACCACAACGCGGCGAGGAGGATGGGGGAACGGCGGATCATGGCGGGAGTGTGTTCTTTTCGGGAAGGATTGGCAAGGGAAATCGGGTTGCCCGCTTATAGTCGGCCCTGTCGCACGTCCCCGGAAGCGCACAGACAAAGCCACCCTCACCGGGGGCGATACCTGGCTCGTATTTCTCACACTCTTTCGTCG
>DDTJ01000078.1:0-28905 GCA_002344525.1 Akkermansiaceae bacterium UBA2367 | reverse complement strand
CAGAAAGAGTGTGAGAAATGCGGGGTAGGCTACAGGCACCCGTACGAAACGCCGGATCTCGTCTTTTACTCATCCTCATCCTCCTACTCATACTCGCCAGGTTTTGAGTAGGAGGATGAGGATGAGTAGGAAATAAGAGAAGGCGGAAATCTCACGCCTGACCGCCCTCCTCCCATTCCGCGGGATTCAGCCCGTAGAACTTCGCCAGTTCGTTGTAGAGTTCGGGATGCTCCGCCTCCAGATCGAGCGGATCTTCGAAGAAGGCCTCCGAAGCCACGGCGAAGAATTCGCAAGGGTGGGTCGCGCCGTAGGGGTCGAGGAAAGGCTCGGGGTCGCGGGTTTTCGAGGCTTCGACGAGCTCGTCGTAGTGTCGTCCCATGACTTGGCTCCAGCGGGCGTAGTCCTCGCGCGACTTCAGACGGGGCACGCCGTCGGCGACGCCGTTGTGCTGGTCGTGCTGGTGGGCGAATTCGTGGATGACGACGTTCATCCCGTCGTCGGAGCGGCGGCCTCCGGCGACGACGTTGTCCCACGAGAGGATGACCGATCCGGTCTCCCACGATTCGCCGTAGAGCACGCCGCGCTGCTCGTCGTCGATGCCGAAGCGACGCTGGCCGCGGTCGCGGAAGCCGCCGGGATAGACGAGGATGGACCGGAGCCGGGGGAAGAAGCGATGGTCGTCCTTGCCGAGAAGGGTCAGGGCGGCCTGCGCGGCGATGAGTAGCTTCATCTCCTCCGTCACTGCGGGCAGGCCGCCGCAGGCTTCGTAGTTTTTCTCCTCCATGAGCGCGCGGGTGTGGCTGGCGTGGCGCTGGCGCAGCTCCGGGGGCAGGTCGCGCCAGCGGGGGAAGTCGCGGTCGAGGATGGCTTCCTCCGTCGGATCGAAGGGGCGCGAGAGGCGGGCTTCGCGGGCGCGGTGGCGTTCGGCGCGGCGCTTGAGAAGGATCGCGATCCAGCCAAGGAGGAGCAGTGCGATCCCGCCCTCGACCCAGATGGCCAAAGCCGCCGCGATCATCCCTTCGTTTTGTCGAACGGGCTCGGGGAGAACTCGTAGCCGCTGTTCCGGTCGTGGAGGATGCCGGTGAGGTAGGCGGCGGGCAGGAGGACGAGCCATTGCCCGTCCTGGTCGAGGGCGAGGGCGCTGCCCGAGGGCAGGGAGAGCGGGGGCGCGTCGAGCCGGTTCGCGCCGGACTCGGGGTTTTTCTCGCGCACCCATTGGGCGACGGACCAAGGCGAGCCTTCGAGACGGCAATCGACGTTGTATTCGCCTTCGAGCCGCGCCTTCATCACCTCGAACTGGAGGGGACCGACCGCGCCCAGCAAAGGCACGCGCTGGGCGCTGCCGTGGACCTCGTAGGCCTGCGCCACGCCTTCCTTGAGGAGCTGCTCGATGCCGACGCGGTAGCGTTTGATGTTGGCGGTGTCGTTGTTGTAGAGATAGGAGAAGCACTCGGGCCGGAAGCGCGGCATCTCGTCGTAGACGATGCCCGACTCGCTCGTGAGGGTGTCGCCGATGAGGAACTCGTAGTTCCCCACGAGCGCGAGGATGTCGCCGGCGTAGGCGGTGTCGAGGGTTTCGCGGTCCTGCCCGAAGAGCTTCTGCGCGTTGCCGAGGCGCACCTTGCGGCCCGACTTGATGTCCGTGACCTGCATGTCGCGCTCGAAGACCCCGGAGACGATGCGGATGAAGACGGCCCGGTCGCGGTGGCGCGGGTTCATGTTCGCCTGGATTTTGAAGACGAAGCCGGAGAAGCCGTTGCGATGCGGATCGACGGGGCCCTTGGCCGACTGTCGCGGCGCGGGGCCGGGGGCGAGGGCGAGGAAGCGGTCGAGCATGAGCTGCACGCCGAAGTTGTTCATCGCGCTGCCGAAGAAGACCGGCATCTGGCCGCCGGCGAGGGTCTTCGCGGGATCGAGCGGCTCGGTGACGCCGTCGAGCAGCTCGACCTCCTGCTTGACCCGTTCGTAGATTTCGGAATCGAGGGCGGCTTTCACCGTCTCGTCGTCGATGCCGCCGACGGAGAGGGGGGCTTTGTAGGAGCCGTGCGGGGTGCGCTCGAAGAGGTTCACCTCGTTCGTTTCGCGGTTGAAAACGCCTCGGAAGCGCGGTCCGTCGCCGAGGGGCCAGTTCAGCGGCACGGGCGGCAGGCCGAGGACGCGCTCCAGCTCGTCGAGCAGTTCCAAGGGCGGGCGCGAGGGGCGGTCGAGCTTGTTGATGAAGACGAAGATGGGAACGCCGCGTTTCCGGCAGACTTCGAAGAGCTTCAGGGTTTGCGCCTCGATCCCTTTGCCTGCGTCGATGACCATCACCGCCGAATCGACTGCCGAGAGGACGCGGTAGGTGTCCTCGGAGAAATCGTGGTGGCCGGGGGTGTCGAGGAGGTTCACGCAGTGATCACCGTATTCGAACTGGAGCACGGTCGAGGAGACGGAGATGCCGCGCTCCTTCTCCATCGCCATCCAGTCGCTCGCGGTGGCGTTCTGGTTGCGACGCGCGGTGACGCTGCCGGCGAGGTGGATCGCGCCGCCGTAGAGGAGGAGCTTCTCCGTCAGGGTCGTCTTGCCCGCGTCGGGGTGGGAGATGATCGCAAAAGTGCGCCGACGGTCGATCTGGCGGGCGGCTTCGGGCGGGGCGGTTTTGAAGACGGCGGACACGGAGGGGAGAGAGGGTTGGGGATGGGAGCCGACACGGTGCGGTCGCGGCGCGATTTTGCCACTAATATACTTCGCTGCATCATGTTTTCGGATTCAGCGGAAGCGTTGCGGCAGGTATGGCGGAGAATTTCGTCAAAACTCCTCCCTCTGCGCCAATCCGCGTTTCATCCGTGGAAATCTGCGTTCCCCATTTTTTGACGCAGATGGCCGCAAATTTCCAGATGAGGCGACTGTCCCGAATTCCGACATGACGATGCGGAGGAATGGAACCCGCTCCCGGTTCGGAATATGGAACACAGAACACGGAAAAGGACCTGCCTCACTTCCCGCGTTCCGGCAAAGTGGAGAGGTATTTGGCGCGGAGTTCCTCGATGAGCTTCTTCTGCGTCGTGAGGGCTTCCTCCTGGCGCTTGCGCTCGGCCTCGGCATCGGCGAGTTCCTTGGCGGCGGCCTCCGCGGCCCTGGCGCGTTCGGCGATGACCTTGGGGGTTTCCTTGGCGACTTGGTCGGCGGCGAGGACGGTCGATTTGGTCTGGCTCGCCTCGACGTAGCTGCTCGCGAGGAACTGCTCGATCTCGGAAAGGCGGTTCTTCAGGCTGGCGACTTCGTTGCCGATCTCCTCGGGGGTTTTGTAGGAAAGGGCCTCGGAGGCGACTTTGACTTTCTCGGCCTCCTTGGGGGCGGGGATGGCCGCGGCGGCAGGGTCGGCGGGGCTCTGCTGCAGGGCTTCCTCCTTCAACTGGGCGACGGCTCGGCTGGAGACGAGGGCGAGGGCGCGCTCAAGGACGGAGGTGGATTTCTCCTCGAGGGCGGCGGTGCCCTCCTCGACCGTCTTCTGCGCGCTGGCGAGGGTGGCTTCGGCCTCGGCTTTGGCTTTGGTGGCGGCCTCGGCCTCCTGTTTTGCGACGGTCTCCTCCTCCATCATGCCGTCGAGCTTGGCGGTCATGTCGTCGAGGTTTTCGGATTCTTTGTGGGCGGTGAGGTTGATCGCGGCGGCTTGCCATTTGCGCTGGAGGAACTGGGTGCTGGCCAGTTCGCTCTTCGCCCGCTCGACGGATTTTTTCGTCTCGGTCTCCTTGGCGACGACGGCGGCGACCTTGGCGGTGGCGGCCTCCTTCTGTTTCGTCGCGGCGGCGATTTGTTCCTCGCCCTGTTTCGCGGCAGCTTGGGCGGCGGCGAGGGCGGCGCGGGTGTCGGTGAGTTCCTTCTGCTTCGCGGCGAGGGCGGTGTTGGCTTGGGTGGCGGCGGCTTGGGCGGGGGGGAGGTCGGCCTTGCCTTTCTCGATGGCGGCGGTGGTCGCAGCGACCTTGGCCGTTGCTTGGCCGGAGGCGGCTTTGGCGTCGTCGCGGGCTTTCGTGGCTTGGGCGAAGGCGGCGGTTTTCGCGGCGGCGTCGGCCTCGGCTTTCTTGACGCGTTCGGCTCCGGCGACGACGTCGTCGCGCAGGGGCTTGAAGGCGGCGTCGGCTTTGGCGAGGGCCTCGGTTTTGGCACTCTGGTCCTGCTTCAGCGCGGCGAGGGCGGTGGCGATGGTGGCGACTTTAGCTTCGAGCTGGGCGACGACTCCGGCGGCTTGGGCGCGGGTGCCGTCGGCGGTGGTGAACGCGGCGGCGGCAGCCTGGTGGGCTTTGGCGGCGGCTCCCTCGCGGGCGACGGCGGCATCGCGGGCTTGGACGAGTTCGGGGGCCGGGGTCTGTCCGTCCTTGGTGGCGGCGAGGGCGGCTTCGGCTTGGGTTTTCGCGGCAGTGGCATCGGCGAGGGCTTTCTGCGCGGCGTCGGCGGCCGTCTTGGCTTGGGTCGCGTTGGCGGTGGCAGCGGCGGCGACTTTCTTCGCTTCCTCCAGTTGAGTGGCGGTGGCGCTTTGTTCGGTGGTCTTCGCGACGACTTGTGCGTCGGTCCCTTCCTTGGCTTTGGCGGCGGTGCCAAGGGCGGCGATGAGGGCGTCGTGTTGGGTTTTCTGCTCAGCGCTCAGGGCGGGCTTGGCGGCTTCGGCTTTGGCCGCTGTGAGGGCGGCGGTGGCGGCTTGAAGGGCGGTCTCCCGGGCGGCGAGTTCGGCACCGAGGCGCGCGGCCTCGTCCTGGCCCGGTTTCAGCGCGGCGTTGGCGGCGGCGAGGACGTCGTTGACGGCCTTCAAGGCGGCGTTCTTCGCCGCTGCGTCTTTTTGCAGGGCCTCGACGGCCGGAGCTAGGGCTTTGACGGCACCGTCGAGCTTCGCGACTTCGGCTTGCTTGGCGTTCCGGGTCTGGGTGGCGGCGGCGAGAGCCTTGTCGACTTCGGCGAGGGCGTTGCGCGCGGCGGTGAGTTCGGCGGAGGCGGCCTTGATGCCTTCCTCCAGTTTCGGAAGCTGGCCGGTCAGCTCGCCGATGCGCTGTTCGGAATTGGCGAGCTGCTGTTCGATCGGAGGGGGGTTGGGGTCGATGCGAGCGAGCTCCGCGCCGGATTCGACGTCCCAGACCTTGATGTTGCCGTTGAGGTCGCCAGTGAAGACCCGCTTGCTGTCCTCGCTGAAGGCGACGCTGAGGACGACGTCGTCGGAGGCGGCGATGGTGCGGATGGCGGTGCCGTCGCCCTTCCAAATTTTGACGGTCTTGTCGCGCCCAACGGTGGCGAGGTTGCCGTCGGGGGCGAAGTCCACGCCCTGAACCCCGCCGGGATGCGCGTCCCATTGCTTGATCTGGGAGCCGTTGTTCATTTCCCAGAGCATGACTTTGCCATCCTCGCTGCAGGAGGCGAGGACGTTGCCGTCCATGCGCCAGTCGACGTCGGTCACGGCGAGGGTGTGGCCCTTGAGGGTGTAGAATTCGTATCCGGTCGCCGCCTCCCAGACGTAGAGGCCGCCGTTGCGGTCGCCGGTGGCGTAGATGACCCCGTCGGGGCTGTAGGCGGCGGTGAGGAGCCAGTCGGTGTGCTTCTTGACGGAGTTGAGCTGCTCGCCGGCGACGGTGTCCCAGAGCTTGATGACGCGGCCGGGGCCGCCCATGACGGCGTTTTTAAGGTCGGGGGAGACGTCGGCGCCGAGGACGATGTCGTATTCCTTGCCGACTTCGATGACGCGCTCGCCGGTCTTGATATCCCAAGCGACGACATTGCCCGACTTCCCGGCGCGTCCGCCGCCGCAGAAGAGGTAGGCGCCGTTCGGGCTGAAGTTGAGGGTCTGTGGGAAGCCCTCGGGGTAGGGGAAGACCGCGAGCAGGTCGAAGTCGGAGGAGTGGTAGAGCAGGATCTGCTTCTGCCCGGCCACGGCGACGATGGGTGCCCAGGGGCTGTGGGCGAGGGCGGGGATGGCGTTGGGGCGGGCGGTGACGACGGAGGGTTCGAGGAGGAGGTGCTCGGGCATCGCGGCTGGGCCGTCGGGTTTCCCGGTGGCCGAGACGGAGGTGAGGTCGAGCTTCGGCTTGTCGGATTTCTTCGCCTTCGAGGTCTTCGTCTCAAGGAGTCCCCCGGCGATCCAGTCGGAGATGACCTTCAGTTCGGCGTCGCTCGCCTTGGTGCCGCGCGGGGGCATGATGGGTTCCGCGGTGTGGGCGGCGAGGGTGTAGAGGCGGGAGCCTTTCGGATCTTCGGAGACGACCACGGCCCCGCCGGAACCTCCGTTCAGGGTCGCGCCGTAGCTGGCGAGGTCGAGACCGCCTTTCGCCTCGTCGGCGTTGTGGCAGTTGACGCACTTCGACTCGAGGATGGGCAGGACGTCGTCGGCGTAGGTGACTTTCGCGGCTTCCTCGGCGGCGCGTCCGGCGAGGGGGGCGAGAAGGACGAGAGCGGCGGCGAGAAACGGGGTGGTTTTCATCATCTCTTTCTGCATCGGGGGAAGGAGCATCGGGGGAAGGAGCATCGGGGGAAGGAGGAACGGGGCGTCCGGTCGCGGGTTCTTGGAGTGGAGGCGATCCCCCGCTCCGAAACCCTGCCGGGACGATATGGCAATTCTACAACGATTCCGGCGATCCGTCTTCCGGAAATGCGTCGCGAAAAAGCGGCGGCGGCATGGCTCGAAATGGCCCCCCTCCCTTCCCGTATAGCCTTCTACGTGAAAACGCCTCTTGAGATGCGGGGCCAACCGGGGAATCTTGTCCGCATCACCGTAACCGCATCGAATATTATGAAAGGCTGCTCTGGATTCATCAACAATGGCATGGCGAACCGCCGCGAGTTCCTGCAAGTCGGCTTCGCCGCCGGCCTCGGACTCTCCCTGCCGGAACTCCTCAAGGTCGAGGCCAGGGCCCAGGCCAAGTTCTACGAGTCGAAGGAAGGGGTCGCGAAGTCCCTCATCCACATCTACCTCCCCGGCGGCTCGGCCCACCAGGAGACTTGGGATCCCAAGCCCTACGCCCCGGTCGAATACCGCGGCCCTTACAACGCGATCAACACGAACGTGGACGGCCTTCAGTTCAGCGAGAACTTCAAGCACCTCGCCAAGGTCGCCGACAAGATGACGGTGATCCGCTCCATGACCCACGGCGAAGCGGCCCATGAGCGCGGCACCCACAACATGTTCACCGGCTACCGCCCCAGCCCGGCGATCCAGTTCCCCAGCTTCGGTTCGGTCATCTCCCACGAGTTCGGTCCCCGCAAGAACCTGCCTCCCTACGTCTGCGTTCCCAACGTCCCGAACGAATTCGCGGGCACGGGCTACCTCAGTTCGATGTATGGCCCCTTCTCCGTCGGCAGCGACCCGGCGCAGGACAAGGCTTTCACCGTGCGCGACCTGACCCTGCCCGGCGGGGTGGACAATGCCCGCTTCGAGCGACGCCGCACCCTCCTTGAGGCGGTGGACAGCCACTTCCGCAACATGGAGAGCTCGGACAACATCGACGCGATGGACAGCTTCTACCAGAAGGCCTACAGCCTCATCGGCTCCGCTGAGGCGCGCGAGGCCTTCGACCTCCAGAAGGAGGACGACAAGATGAAGGACCGCTACGGTCGCAACACGGCCGGGATGCGCATGCTCCTCGCCCGCCGCCTCGTCGAGTCCGGCGTCCGCCTCGTTACCCTCACCTACGGATCGTGGGACATGCACGACCGCATCCAGCAGGGCATCGCCAGCCAAGTGCCCTCCTTCGATCAGGCCCTCGCGACGCTGCTCAGCGACCTCGACGAGCGCGGTCTGCTCGACTCGACCCTCGTCATGGTCTCCTCCGAGTTCGGGCGCACCCCGAAGATCAACAAGACCGACGGTCGCGACCACTGGCCCAAGGTTTTCTCCACCATGCTCGCTGGCGGCGGGATCAAGCGGGGCTACGTCTACGGCAGTTCCGATTCCCTCGCGGCCGAGCCCGACGAGAACCCGGTCGATGTCCAGTCCTTCGCCAAGACCGTTTACGCCCAGCTCGGGATCAACGCGGACAAGGAGCTCATCGCTCCCGGGCCGCGCCCGATGGAGATCGTGGACGGAGGCAGCGTGATCGCCGACATCATCGACAAGGCTTCGGCCTGAGAGTCCTCCCTCCTTTCGCTATGAGACGTATTCTGACCCTTCAGAGTGCGGTTTCGAACCCTCTTCCCAAGCGGGTGTCGGCAGTCTTCGGGCTGGCGGCGCTCCTCTTCATGGGAGGATGGTCGAAGGCCGCTTCGCCCGATTTCGTCACGACCATTCCGCGAGGCGGCAAGGCGGGGGCCGAGGTCAGCATCCAGATCACTGGCAACCGTCTCTCGGACGCCGAGGAGATCCTTTTCCACGGTCCGGGCCTCGCGGCGAAGGAACTGAAAGTGGTCGACGACAAGAAGGTCGAGGCCGTCATCGTGGTCGCCCCCGACTGCCGCGTCGGAGTGCATCACTTCCGCATCCGCTGCCGCAGCGGGATCAGCTTCGCCCGCACCTTCTGGGTCTCGCAGTTCCCTAACCACGACGAGGTCGAGCCGAACGACGACTTCGCCGCGCCGCAGAAGATCCCGATGAACGTCACGGTCGAGGGCGAGGCGAAGATCGAGGAGACGGACTACTACCAAGTCTCCGCGAAGAAGGGCGACCGACTCTCCGTCGAGATCGAGGCGCTGCGCATCAACAACGGCGTGGGGAACGACATCGCCATCGACCCCTACGTGGCGATTTTTGACAAGGAGCGCAACGAGATCGTCTCCGCGGACGGCTCCGCCCTGCTCAAGCAGGAGTCCCTTGTGTCCATCGAGGTGCCCGAGGACGGCGACTACATTGTGGAGGTGCGCGACTCCGCCTATCGGGGGCGCGGGCGCTACCGCGTCCATATCGGCAACTTCCCTCGTCCCACCGCGATCTTTCCCGCCGGGGGCAAGGCCGGTTCCGAAGTGGAGTTCACCCTGCTCGGCGATGTGAAGGGTCCCTACAAATTCAAGACGAAGCTGCCGGAATCGGCGGACAACGATGAGTTCGGCATCCTCGCTCCCAATGGCGGCATGGTGCCGCCCTCCCCGAACCGGGTGAGGATCAGCGCGGTTGACAACCTCTTCGAGAAGGAGCCGAACAACGCCCACACCGAGGCCACCGAGGCCGGGGCCTTCCCCTTCGCGCTGAACGGCATCATCGAGAAGGAGGGCGACATCGACTTCTTCAAGTTCACCGCGAAGAAAGACCAGGCCTTCCAGATCCGCGTCTTCGCCAACGCCCTCGGATCGCCCCTCGATCCCACCATCGTCGTCTACAACTCGAAAATGGGCGGAGTGGGGTCGAACGACGACGCCGACGGCACGAAGGACAGTCGCTTCGACTTCAAGGCGCCCGAGGACGGCGACTACTACATCCGCATCACCGACATGCTCTCCCGCGGAGGGCCGGACTACGTCTACCGCATCGAGTCCGTCTCGCCTCCGCCCTCCATCGAGGTGACGATGCCCGAGATGCTGCGCAACACCCACCAGCACCTGAAGCAGTTCAATATTCCGCAGGGCAGCTACTACACCATGGTCGTCAGCACCACCCGCAAGGGAGTCGCCGGGGATCTGAAGTTCGAGATGCCCGCGCTGCCGCCGGGCGTCACGATGGAGGCGGGCATCGTTCCGAAGACGATCGGCCAGTTCCCCATCCTCCTCAAGGCCGCGCCCGACGCGCCCGTCGGTGGCGGGCTCTACGACCTGCTCGTGAAGACCGTCGAGGGCGACAAGCCCCATGTTGGCAAGTTCGTGCAGAGCCTCGACTTCGTTCGCGGCCCGCAGAACGGGGACCGCATCTACTACGGCGGCACCATCGACAAGCTCCCCGTGGCCGTGACCGAGCCCCTGCCCTTCACCGTGACGATCGACCAGCCCAAGGTGCCCATCGTCCGCAACGGTTCCCTGAGGCTCAAGGTCCGTGTCCACCGCAAGGAGGGCTTCGACAAGAAGGTTACCGTGCGCTTCCCATGGATACCGCCCGGCATCACCGCCCCGGCCACCGTGATCTTCGACGAGAAGGCCAACGAGGTTCTCTATGAGCTGAACGCCAACGCCAACGCTGAGCTCAACACTTGGAACCTCTCCGTCCTCGCCGAGACCGACGAGGGCAAGGGCGTGGCCCATGCCGCCTCCCCCTTCATCAAGCTCGCCGTCGAGGAGCCATTCCTGAACATCAAGTTCAGCATGGCCACGGCGAAGCAGGGCGAGACGACCGAGATGGTGGCGGAGATCGAGCACCTCCGCGACCTCCCCGGCGACGCCGATATCCAGCTTTTCGGGCTTCCGGCCAATTCCACCGCCGAGGTCCAGAAGCTGAAGCCCGCCGTGGAGAGCCTCGCCTTCTCCATCGTCACCACGGACAAGACGCCTGTCGGCCAGCACAAGGGAGTCTTCTGCACCGCCATCGTGGTGAAGGACGGCGAACCTATCGTGCATCGCCTTGCGATGGGGTCGGTGCTCCGTGTCGATCCCAAGCCCAAGGAGGCCCCGGCCCAGCCTGCGGTCGCCGCCGCCCCGGCCCCCGAGAAGAAAGAGAAGCCTCTTTCCCGCTTGGAACAGCTCCGCCTTGAGGCGCAAAAGGAGGCCGCCGCTCCCTGACCCCGTTTTTCAACGCAAGATCTCCGACTGGTGTCGGAACTTTCCAACGATCATGAATCCCAGATCCCTCCTCCTCGGTTCCACGGTCCTCCTCGCCGGCATCGCCGCCTCGGGCGAGGACGCGAAGATCGACTTCGTCCGCGACGTCCAGCCGATCTTGGAGTTCCATTGCGTGGGCTGCCACAACGCGGACGAGGCGAAGGCGAACCTTCGCTTCGACAAGGCCGTCCATTTCTTCGCCGGGGGCGACGGGGGGGCCTCGTTGGTGAAGGGCAAGCCCGACGAGTCGTTGATGATCGAGCTCGTCTCGCTCCCGGAGGACGACTCCGACGTGATGCCGCCGAAGGGCCGCACCCTCAACGAGAGCGAGATCGCCAAACTGCGCCAGTGGATCGCCGAAGGTGCCGTCTGGCCCGAGGAGTTGACGCTCGTCGCCAAGAAGGAGGAGGACTTCAAAGGGGCCGAACCGCTCAAGGATCTGGGCAAGAAGCTCGTCAAAGTCGAGGCATTCCCCGAGGACATCGTGCTGGAGAAAGCCCGTGACCACCAGTCCGTCGTCGTGATGGCGACCTACGAGGACGACACTACCGTCGACGTCACCGCGAACGCCTCCTTCACCTTCGCCGATCCCTCCCTCGTCGGCCTGAAGACCCGCAGCATCTTCACCCCGAAGAAGGACGGCGCGACCGAGCTCGAAGTGAAGGTGGCCGGCCACGCCGTGAAGCTCCCCGTCACCGTGAAGGAGGTCGCTACCGACCGTCCCATCGACTTCCACCTCGACGTTATGCCTGTCTTCATGAGCGAAGGCTGCAACATCGGCGCTTGCCACGGCTCCGCTCGCGGGCAGGACGGCTTCATGCTCTCCCTCTTCGGCTACGATCCCGACGGCGACCACTACCGCCTCACCCGTGAGATGGCCGGCCACCGCATCAACCTTGCCATCCCCGAGGAGTCCCTCCTCGTCGAAAAATCCATCGAAGCCGTGCCGCACACCGGCGGCAAGCTCTTCGACAGGGGGAGCGACGCCCACAAGACCTTCGTCGAGTGGATCGCCAATGGGGCCACGAAGCGGCCCACCACCGAGGTCCCTACCGTCACCTCCCTCCACCTCTATCCGCCGAAGCTCGTTCTTGAGGGGGCCGGAGCGACGCAGCAGCTCACCGTTCGTGCCAAGTTCTCCGACGGGCACGACCGCGACGTCACCAACCTCGTCGTCTTCATCACCAACAACGAGCCCACCGCCGCCGTCACTCCCGAAGGGCTCGTCACTGCCGGGAAGCGTGGCGAGGCCTTCATCATGGCCCGCTACGACACCCACACCGTGGGCATCCAGACCATCGTCATCCCCGAGGATCTCGAATACACCAAGCCCACCCCACAGGAGAACAACTACATCGACAGTCTCGTCCACGACAAGCTGCACAAACTCCGCGTCTTGCCCTCCGGACTCTGCGGCGACGACGAGTTCCTCCGCCGCGCCTCCATCGACATCGTCGGCCTCCTTCCGACCGCCGAGGAGTTTCAGGCCTTCGCGGTCGACAAGGATCCCGCCAAGCGCAGCAAGAAGATCGACGAATACCTCCAGCGCAAGGAGTTCACCGAAATGTGGGTGATGAAGTGGTCCGAGCTTCTCCAGATCCGCTCCGCCCCCAACATCGCCCTCGGTATCTCCTACAAGGCCGCCCTTCTCTATAACGGCTGGCTTCGCGACCAGATCGCTGCGAACCGTCCCTTCAACGAGATCGTCATCGACATGCTCTCCTCCGAGGGCGGCAGCTTCGCGAGTCCCGCGACCAACTTCTACCAGGTCGAGCGCGACACCCTCAAGCTCTCCGAGAACGTCGCCCAGGTCTTCATGGGGATGCGCCTCCAGTGCGCCCAGTGCCACAACCATCCCTTCGACCGCTGGACGATGGACGACTACTACAGTTGGGCCGCCTTCTTCGCCCAAGTCGGGCGGAAGGAGGGCGTCGATCCCCGCGAGCAGATCGTCTACAACCGCGGCGGCGGCGAGGTCAAGCACCTCCTCGGCGGACGCAACATGGAGCCCAAGTTCCTCGGTGGCGAAGTGCCTGATGTGAAGGGCAAGGACCGCCGCGAAGTGCTCGCTCACTGGATGGCCTCCCCGCAGAACATCTACTTCTCCCGCAACGTCGCCAACATCGTCTGGTCGCACTTCTTCGGCGTGGGCATCATCGACCCCGTGGACGATGTGCGCATCAGCAACCCCGCATCCAACCCCGAGCTGCTCGAATCCCTCGCGACCCGTTTCCAAGGCGATTACGAATACGACTTCCGCCAGCTCGTGCGCGACATCTGCAACTCCGCGACCTACCAGCGCACCACCAAGGCGAATCCATCGAACAAGGACGACCTCAACAACTTCGCCAAGGCCCGCATCCGTCGCCAGCGCGCCGAGATCATGCTCGACACCATCACCCAGGTGACCGAGACGAAGAACAAGTTCACCGGCCTGCCCCTCGGTGCTCGCGCCGTGCAGATTCCCGACGGCAACACCACCGACTACTTCCTCACCACTTTCGGTCGGGCCACCCGCGAGACGGTCTGCTCCTGCGAGGTGAAGATGGACCCCAGCCTCTCCCAAGCCCTCCACCTTCTCAACGGACCCACCGTGACCCAGAAGATCGAGCAGGGTGGTGTGGTGAAGCGCCTTATCGCCGAAGGCAAGACGCCCGAGCAGATCATCGAGGAGATCTACGTCCGCAGCTTCACCCGCAAGCCGACCGCCGAGGAGATGAAGCAGCTCATGGCCCAGGTCGCTGCCGTGGGCGGGGACGCCGCGCAGAAGGAGTTGGTCCTCAACGACGTTTTCTGGGCGGTGCTGAACTCGAAGGAGTTCATGTTCAACCATTGAAAAACGCGCCAGCGCTGTAGCCGGCCGCACTGAGGCCGGGCCGGACGCCAGGTTCCTTCAAGCCAAGATCTCGCGGATCATGTGCCCTTCCACGTTCGTGAGCCGCCGCGCGATCCCGTTGTGCTTGAAGGTGAGACGCTCGTGGTCCAGCCCGAGCAGGTGCAGGATCGTCGCGTTGAAGTCGTAGAGAGGATGGACGTTTTTGACCGCCTTCTGCCCCAGCGGATCGGTCTCGCCGTGGCTCACACCGGGCTTCACTCCCGCGCCCGCCATCCAGCAGGTGAAGCCGTCGGGATTGTGGTCGCGGCCCTGAGCCCCCTTCTGGAAAAAGGGCATGCGCCCGAACTCGGTGCACCACACGACGAGGGTGTCTTCAAGCAGCCCCCGCTGCTTTAAGTCGCGGATCAGCGCCGCGGCGGGTTGGTCGAGGATGGCGGCGTGGACATCGTATTGCTTCTTCAGCGCGTTGTGCCCGTCCCAGTTCAGATCGCCGCCGCTGGCGTAGGCTCCGTTGAAGAGCTGCACGAAGCGCACCCCGCGCTCGATGAGCCGTCGCGCGAGGATGCAGTTGCGGGCGAAGGCGGCTTTGTGAGGATTGGAGACATCGTCGGCCCCGTAGAGCTTCAGGATGTGGGCCGGTTCGCTGCCGAGATCGGCGATGCCAGGCACGCTGAGCTGCATCCGCGCGGCGAGTTCGTAGCTGGCGATGCGGGCGGCGAGCTTGCCGTCACCGGGATTCGCTTCGAGATGGCGGGCGTTGAGACGCTGCAAAAGGCCCCGCGCGGCACGGTCGGCGGCTTCGGAAACGCCCGGCGCGGCGAGATGGCGGACGGGGCTCTTCGAACTCATGACCGTACCTTGGAAGGCGGCGGGGAGGAAGCCGGGACCCCAGTTGTTCGCCCCGTTCTGCGGGACGCCGCGCGGGTCGGGGATGGCGACGTAGGAGGGCAGGTCGCGACTTTCGCTGCCGAGGGCGTAGCTCGTCCATGCGCCGAGGCTGGGGAATCCGTCGAGGACCGATCCGGTCGAGAGAAAGTTCTCGGCGGGGCCATGCGTGTTCGACTTGCTCGTGAGGGAGTGGACGAAGGCGATCTCGTCGGTCAGCTCCGCGAGATGGGGGATCATGTTGCTGACCCATTTGCCCGTCTTGCCGCGCCGGCGGAATTCGTATTGCGGCCTCGCCAGATTGCCCGCCGGTCCTTGGAAGGTCACAGACGGACCACCGGGAAGCGGCTTGTCGTCCCACTGGATGAGCTCGGGTTTGTAGTCCCAAGTTTCGAGCTGGCTCACCGCACCGGCGCAGAAGATCACGACGACATTCTTCGCCTTCGCCGGGTAGTGGGAGCGACGCGGGGCGTAGGGATTGGCCGGGTCGATCACGGGAGAGGACGAAGGAGCCGCAAGGAGTCCGTCGCGCCCGAGTAGGCTCGTCAACGCGACCGATCCGAGAGCCGTCGCGCTGTCGGAAAGGAAGCGGCGACGGTCGAGGAGGAAGCGTCCAGAGGGCGAGAGGCGTTCGGCGGGAGGGGTCATGGAGCGGGGATGGCTTTCCTGAATCTCCGCGAAGGGACGGGATTTAACGGAGTTTTTCGATTTCATTGATTTCGCAGCCGGATCCGATTGGGCATGATGCCAACGGCTTGCGAAAAGGGAGCGCGGACACTCCTGTCCGCACCTTGAATCCACCTGCTTTCTGCCTCCTTCCGAAGCGGGCAGGAGTGCCCGCGCTCCTCTCCCGCTTGACGGAGGCCGCCATGTCTGTCAAGTTTGTCAGACATGAGTGATGATCGCGACATCGCCGTGTTCACCCTGCGCGACCTCAACCGCCAGCCGGCGAAGGTGCTGGAGGCGGTGCGCAAGCATGGCCGCGCCGATATCCGCACGCGCAGCGGGGAGATGTTCTCCTTCATCCCCAAAGTCGAGAAGCGCAAGAAACCGGTCCGCAAGGGCTTCCCGGATTTCGAGGCGCATTGGAAGAAGCTCCGCGAGTTGGGCCTCGTGCCGCCTCCGCCTTCCGAAAACGAGCGCATCAACCGCATCATCGCCGGCGAGGAATGAAGGCCTACGTCGATGCGAATGTGCTGATCCGCCTCTATCTGGACTTCGACGGCAGCGGGACGGCCCGCGATCTCCTGACCGCGTCGGAGGCCCGTTGCTCGTGGCCCCTGCCCTGCTGTGCTTCGAGGTGGCGAACGGCTTGCAGCGCATGGTCTTCGAAAGCCGGACCGGAGGCCAATGGAGGGTGACGCCCGAGGCGGCGGCTGCGGCGCAGGCGAAATTCTCGGAGCACCTCGGCGACGGCGTCTTTCTCAAACGAACTCCCCTGGCGCTCGAAGACATCGAGACCGAGTTCAACACCCTCGTCGCGCGGCACACCGCCCGGTCCGGGTTCCGCACCTACGACATCATGCACGTGGCGGCGGCGCGGACGCTGCGCTGCAAGCGCTTCCTGAGCTTCGGCGAGCGGGCGAAACGACTGGCGAAGTTCGAAGGCTTGGTGGTGGATTGAAAGCGGACGGACGGAACCACCGGATCTATCCGGGTTGACTTCGGCCATTTTCAGGGCAACCCCATCCATGGATGAGCCAACTGGTCCGAATGGCACGGACTGAAGGACTACTATCGGCATCCTGGCTGAGAGCCGCCCAAAAACCCAGCGCCGAAGGCGCGGTCCATCGCAGCCCAGGCCGGCGGCCTGGGAAACCGGACCCGAAAAGCGGATGAGGGCTGAAGGCCCGGCCCATCCGCGTGGATGCCGAGCAAGATAGGTCGGGCTTTCAGTCCTTCGTCATGTTGAACTCCGCAGACCTGGGCCACTGACCCAGGCTGCGATGGACCGCGCCTTTGGCGCGCATGATCCGGGCTTCGTTCCCCCGTCCCTACCAGCGCCGCTTGTTTCGTCGGACGCATGCCTTGATCCCGTGCCCTTCGACGTGATTCCGCAGCATGTCGTCGGTCGCATGGAGGCGCTGCGTAAAGCGCGTTTTGTGGCATCCGATCAAGAGTCGATGGCGCGTTGGATCGGAAGAGAGTGTTCTCCGTGGGAAGAGGCTCATTGGGGCGGTTCGCCCTACCTGCCAGCCGGAGGCGAATCGTCGGCGGAGAGCCAGAGGAGGTAGCCGATCAGCCGAGCAGGTACTATCGTACGGAGTCATGGCAGCATTGCTAACTTGCCGTGTTTTTTTCGTCAACGGCAAAATTTTGCGGGCGATGATGGGATGCGAAACCATGTAGCATCGGCATCCTGCCGATGCCCTCGACGGGGAGGACGGGCGACAAAGAGAGGAGCGCGGGCACTCCTGCCCGCCTCATCGGTAGAGGCAGTTGGCGGATAGGCTACGAAGGTGCGGACAGGAGTGTCCGCGCTCCCTTTTCACAACCGTCGGCATCATGCCTGATCGGATCGGCTGAAAAATCGTTCCGTTCTAAAACGACCTCATGGCAAAAACAAAAACTCGTTGCTGTTGAACAAGGCCCGACCGAGCACAGCCATCCCGTGCCCGGCGACGACAGGGACGGTCTCGGCGAGCTCTTCGGACGAGGGATCACGGAGGAGGGTCAGCCGGAAGGCACGCCGCACCTGCGCCTCGACGGAATCGCCCGTATCCTTGCCCACCCGCCGCGCGAAGGCCTCGGCCTGCTCCAAGGTGAAGCGGCTGTTGAACAGATTCAGCGCCTGAATCGGCGTGGTGGATTCGCGGCGCTGCCCCACTCCCTGTCCCGCGTCGGGACAGTCGAAGGCACCGAAGACGGACTCCGGCTCTCGGCGGACTTTGTGGGCGTAGATCATGCGGCGCAGACCCTGTCCAGTCGGTGACTCGACAGGGTGGAATCCGCTCAGCCCGCCGCGCTTGTCGAAGAGGTCGTAGCCGCGTCCGTGCATCGTCAGGTCGAGCTGCCCGCTCACGGCGAGGAGGCTGTCGCGGATCGCCTCGGCCTCGATCCGGCGCGAGGGGAAACGCCAGAGGAAACGGGTTTCGGAATCGCGCTCCATCGCCTCGGGACGGGCGGAGGAACTCTGCGCGTAGGTCCGCGAAAGCACGATGAGCCGGTGCATCGCCTTCACCGACCAGCCGGAGCGGATGAACTCGGAGGCGAACCAGTCGAGCAACTCGGGATGCGAGGGGGGCAGCCCGTTGTTGCCGAAATCGTTCGGGGTCGGGACGAGTCCCGCGCCGAAGTGGCCCTGCCAAATCCGGTTGACCATGACGCGCGCGGTGAGGGGATTGCCGGGATGCGCGATCCAGTCGGCGAAGGCGAGGCGGCGGCGCTGCTCGGGCGTGGCCGGATCGAGTGCCAAGTCGCCAAGGGCGGCGGGCACGGCGGGGGCGACCAGCTCCTGGGGCTGCTCGGGGTCGCCGCGACGGAGGAGCCGGATCTCGTCGGGTTCGCGGAAGACGCCGGCGAAGGCGAGGCGGTCGTGGTCGGTGGCCTTGAGACGGTCTTCGAATTGGCTCCGCGTCTTCCGCAGGGCCGCCGCCTCCTTGGCCTCCTCGGGGGGGAACCCGGAGAGATCGAGCTCGTCGGGCTGCTTCGCGGCGGGATCGAATTTCTTCCGGTCCGACGCGTCGGCGACGCGACGCCATTCTCCGGAGTGGTCGGCGACTTCGATGCGGTAGTCGATGGGGAGACGGTCCTTGAATTTGCCTTCGCGGTCACGGCCCCAGACGACGCGGTCGATGGTGGTTTCGTCAGGGAATTCGATCTCGACCCAGCCTCCGCCTTTCTCGTTCGACAACCAGCTCCGCGAGTTGCCGTAGCGCCCGTCGTTGAGATAGGCGAGGTCGTGACGGTCGGCCACGATGTGGTCGCCCGAAGAGCTGGCCTTCGTTCCGCGCGAGGCGAGGGCGAGGTTTTCACCGCTTTCCCCGAAGGCTTCGAGTTCGTCGAGGCAGGGTTCCAGTTGGTTGGTCGCGAGGATGGTGAAGCGCAGCCGCTTCGCTTTCACTGGGGCGAAGCGGTCCGTGTTGCGTCGCGGATCGACCATGGGGCGCGTCGCGCCGGAGTCCGCAAGGGGGACGAAGCCGAGCAGCCTGCGGTCGATCCCGGCGATCTCCTCACGCAGGGCCTCGGCCTCGCGTTTCGCCGCCTCGGCGGCAGCGGTGCGCAGTTCGCGGTCCTTGTATTCGACTCCGGCGACGAAGGCCTGCATGGCGTAGTAGTCCTTCGCGGTGACCGGGTCGAACTTGTGGTCGTGGCAGCGGGCGCAGCCGACGCTGAGTCCGAGGAAGGTCTGGCCGATGTTCGTCACGATCTCGTCGAGCGAGTCCTGCCGGGCGAGGCGCTTGGAGGCCTCGTCCTTGCCGATCTGGCCGGGCAGCAGGACGGAGGCGGTGACGAGGAATCCGGTGGCGGCGTCCTGCCCAAGGGCGTCTCCCGCGATCTGTTCGCGGATGAAGCGGTCGTAGGGCGTGCCGGCGTTGAAGGCGTTGATGACGTAGTCGCGATAGGGCCAAGCGTGGGGGCGCTCGGTGTTGACCTCGAAGCCGTGGGTGTCGGCATAGCGGACCACGTCGAGCCAGTGCTGAGCCCAGCGCTCGCCATAGCGGGGCGAGGCGAGGAGGCGGTCCACGACGGCGGTGCGGTCGCCTTCCGCGAGAAATGCCTCGACCTCCTCCGGCGTCGGCGGCAGCCCGGTGAGATCGAAGGTGACCCGGCGCAACCACGAGACCGGATCGGCGGGAGGGGAAAGGGCGAGGTCGTTTTCGGCGAGTTTTGCGGCGATGAAATGGTCGATCGAGGCGTCGGCGGGAGCGGGAAGGAGCGGCTTGAAACTCCAATGGTCGCTCGGGTCTTTCAGGGTGACGGCATCGACGCCATCCGGCCAGACCGCGCCTTCGGCGATCCATCGGGTGAGGATCGCGATCTCCTCGGGCGAAAGCCGTTCGCCTTGCGGCGGCATGATCTCGTCCTCGTTCTCGGTCGTGACGAAGTGGATGAGGGGGCTTTCCTCCGCCTTGCCGGGCAGGATGTCGGGGCCGTGGTGGTCGCCGCCTTTCATGGCCGCGGATTTCACGTCGAGACGCAGGCCGGACTTGCGGTTGTCGCCGCTGTGGCAGTCGTAGCAACGCGCTTCGAAGATGGGGCGGACATCGCGGACGAAATCGACGGGGGCGGCGGGTGCCGCAGCCGTGATCATGGAGAGGGCGAGGAGGGCTGGAAAACACTTGGGGAAGCATCCCGCACCTGTCTTGATTCGCGCAAATTCGCGGCCATTCGTGGTCATTCGCGTCAAAAAAGGAATGGGGAACGCGAATGACCACGAATGGAACGCGAATGGCCGCGAATGAAGTCTTTGCGAACGATTTGGGAGCATAGAGGCCGCTTGGTCAGGATCGATGGCGTCAACGATAGGGCGTTCCCGCCTCGTGCAGTTCTTGGATCTCCGCATCGCTCAGCGCCCGTCCGATCACGGCCAGCTCGTCGATGCGACCGCTCAGCTTGCGGTCCTGCTTGTCCCAGTTGCCGATCTGCGCGGGACCGAGGCGGGCGGGATGGGCGACTTGCTGACGAACCTCGCTGTCGAAGCGCCCGTTGAGATGGAATCGCACCGTGCCGACAGTGGAATCGTAAACCACGGTGAGATGGACCCAGCGTCCTTGCTCGGGCAACACGGGGGTGAGAGAATCAGGGAAACCGTGCCGTCCGGCGGCTCCGGGGAGGAGGGTGTTCCCCCGCAGGGCCAACCGCATCGTGGCGTCACCGTTGATCATCCAATGGACTTGGCCGGGATTGTCCTCGCTCCAGCCGTCGGTGTGGAGAAGCGACTGGTAGGGCGCACCGAGCCGGTCGAGACGCACCCATGCCGCGAGAGTCAGTTGCGCGAAGTCGCGCCCTTCGCCGAGGGTGAGCCGGAGGTGGTCGCCGACTTCCACGAACTCGGCGGCGCAGGAACCGGGCCAGCGCCCCTGCACGAGTCGATAGACGCCGGGATGGTCCGCATCATCCTCGAAGGTGATCAGCGAGACGAGGGCGGGATCGCTCCGCAGCGATTCGGCGGCAGCGGCGGAGCGGGTTTCCTGCCCTGCCGCGAGGGCGGCGCGGAGCGAGGGCAGTTCGTCGGGCTGGATGAAGGCGGCGCTGCGCAGCTCGCGGGCGTCGCCGCCTCCTTCGCTCATGGCGAGGGCCTCGCCTCCGCGCAGACTGCGCGGGTCGCCGAGTCCGGGGGCGCGGGCGACGACCTCGCCCTCGAAGACGTGGATCTCCGATCCGCCGTTTTCGTTGACGTCGATACCGAAGCGAGTCCCGAGATCGATGGCGTCGCCGTCGGGAGTGACCACGGTGAATCCCTTCGCCGGAGGCGGCACGTCGGCGGCCAGCCGACCTTTCACGAGACGCAATCGCTGAGGTGATTCGAATCGGAAGACGGCGGGGGCCTCGATGACGACTTCGGCTCCGCGCCGGGTGCGCAGTTTCACAGTGCCCTCGGCGATTTCGCGGGTTTCGCCGCGCAGCCCTTCGTCCGGGGAGAGGCCGGTCGCGCCGGTGCTCGCCTTGACGAGGGCGAAGGCCCGCGTGGAACCCTGCCAGAACCACAAAGCGCCCGCCGCCAGCGCGACCGAGGCGGCGAGGGCGAGGGCCGCTTTCCACGTTGCCGCCGGAGAAACGCGGCCCGCGACCGCTTCCACCTCCGCCGCGCGTCCCTTGGCTATCGCCCCGAGCGAGGCGTCGAGGTCGAGCCATTCGGCGAACTCGCGTCGCGCTTCCGGGTTCGTCTCAAGGGCGGAGTTGAGCTCGGCGAGTCCTTCGCGGGAAAGGGTGCCGTCGAGATACGAATGGAACAGCCTTTCGAGCGAACCGTTCATGACCATTCCTCCTTCGCGAGGGTGCGCTGGATGCAGTCGAGGAGCAGTTTGCGCATCCGGTAGAGCCATTGGTAGAAGCCCGGCTCGGTGCGACCGCTCTCCCGCGCGAGCGCGGCGATGCGCGCACCGGGTTCGTAGGAGCGCAGGAGCAGGTCGCGTTGCGCGGGAGCCGCCTCCGCGATGCAGTGTTCGAGGGCCTCGCGGCGGCGTTCGAGACGGGGTTCATGCTCCGCCGCTTCGCTGCCGAGAAGCTCGACCGCCTTCTCGCTGAGGACGAGGCGGTCTCGCCCTCGGTCGCGCAGCCACGCGAGCACCTCGTAGCGAGCCACTCCGAAGGCCCAAGCCCGGAAATTCCCGTCCTCGCGGAAGGTGTCGAATTTTTCCCACAGCACCACGGAGACTTCCTGCATGATGTCGTCCGCGTCGGCGCGGGCGGGCACGAGACGGCGCACGAAGGAGCGGATCGCCGCCTCGTTGGCGGTGAACTGGCGCAGGAAGACGCGGTGGCGTTCGGCTTCGGAGGGGGACATGACGGGTTTCGTCTCTTTATCTCCGGTTTTGTGTGGGTTTTAACGGAGAAAATGGTTCGCGGGAAATGCAATTTGACGAGCAAAATGCGCGTAACTACAGTAGTCACATGATAGCGAATCTGCGGGAAGCCAAAAGCCGTTTCAGCGAATTGGTGCGCCGAGCCCTCGGAGGGGAGGAGATCGTCATCACGCTTCGCGGCGAGCCCGCCGTTCGTCTCACTGCGGTTGCGTCTGCGGAGAAAGGTCCCGATGACCGCCATGCATGGGTCGAGGAGCTGACCGCCGCAGCCAAGGCGGCCTCCACCGGGACAGTGGCGACGACGCCGCAACACTATTGGGACGAGGCGCGCGGTGGACGATGAGCGCGGCTTTGTATTGGGACACCTCTGCTCTCCTGAAGCTCTACGCCCAGGAGTTGGATTCGTCAGCCTATCGGCAGATGCTGATCGCAAGGAAGGAGCATCCGGTCGTCTCGTTCCTGCACCGGGTCGAACTGTTCTACGCTCTCCGCCACAAGGAGGCGAGGGCGGAGATTGCGCCGGGTGCGGCGGCCCGTCTCTTTTCCGATTATTCGAGACATCTCTCGGAAGGGGGATTCCATGTGATTTCGTGGAGGGACGATCTCGCCCGCGAATCCCATGAACTGCTGGATCAATGCCTCGGGTCACCTGCTTCCGTGAGTCTTCGGTCGCTCGACGGTTTGCATCTGAGCGCCCTCTGCATGTCGGGGGCTTCCGGACTCGTCACGACGGATGCCGGGATGCGACGGGCGGCGGGAAAGCTCGGGATTCGCTTGGTCGATCCTTGACCCGTGCCCCTCATCCCTGCCCATACCACTCCCCGCCCAGCGCCGTCCCGCACACCCGCCCGGCCAGCGTCTTCCCGAGGAAGGGCGTGACGGGGCTTTTCGTCTTCATGGTCTCGCGGGTGACGGGCGTCTCCGATTCGGGGTCGAAGACGAAGAACTCCGCTTTCTCCCCCTCGGCGATGGCGACAGGAGCGAAGCCGGCGAGGCGGCGGGGGGCGGCGGAGTAGCGCTCGATGAGGAGATCCCAACCGAAGACTCCGGCGCGGATGAAGCGGTCGTGGATCACGGGCACCGCCGTCTCCAGCCCGGCTGCGCCGAAGGGGGCGCTGCCGAAGTCGCTCGATTTCTCGAACTCGGTGTGCGGGGCGTGGTCGCTGGCGAGCACGTCGATGCTGCCGTCGATGAATCCGGCGACGAGGGCCTCGACATCGGCGGCGGGACGCAGGGGCGGGTTGAATTTGAAATGGGTGTTGTAGTCGCGCAGATCCTGCTCGGTCAGGACGAGGTGGTGCGGCGAGACTTCACAGGTGACGAGGGTTCCCGCCTCCTTCGCGATCTGGACTGACTTCAGCCCGCGAGCCGTGGAAATCTGCTGGAGGTGCAGCCGCGCCCCGGTGTGCTGGGCGACGCGGATGTCGCGGTCGATGGCGATCTCCTGGCTGATCGCGGGGATGCCGGGCAGGCCGAAGCGGTAGGAGACGTTGCCCTCGTTGACCGCCCCGGCCTTGCTCAGCGCGGGTGTGTCGGTGTGCGAGGCCACGAGCAGGTCGAAGTCGCGGGCATACTCCATGCAGCGCCGCATCAGGTCCGGGCAGGGTACGGGACGGTCGGCGTCGGTCAGCAGGGGTACGCCACGCGAGGCCATGCCGGAGAAGGCGGCCATCTCCTTGCCTTCGCGCCCTTTGGTGAGGCAGCCCGACTGGTGCATCGGGATGGGGCTGAGCTCGGAGACGAGGTCCATCGCGCTCTTCACGAGCGGGCCGGAATCGATGGGCGGCGCGGCGTCGGGCATCAGGACGACCCCGGTGACTCCGCCCCGCAACGCGGCGGCGGCGCAAGTGGCGAGGGTCTCCTTGTGCTCCTGCCCCGGCTCGCGGGCGTGGACGTGGAGGTCGAACATGCCGGGTACGAGGACGCAGCCCGAACAGTCGATGAGTTCGGCGTCCTCCGGCGCGGAGAGCCCTTCGCCGATGGCGACGATGACGCCGTTTCCATCGACGAGGACATCGGCAGCGCGAAGCTCGGGAGAGGCGGTCGAGGCGATCCGCCCATTTTGGAAGAGTCTGGGTTTCGCGGAGGGCATCGTCTCAGTTCGTGTCCGTTTCCGGTTGCAGCCAGTGGAGCACCGCCATGCGCACGGCGATGCCGTTCTCGACTTGGGTGTTGATGAGGCTGCGTTCGTAGCGCATCGCCTCGTCGGTGATCTCGACGCCGCGGTTGACCGGGCCGGGGTGCATGAGGTAGGCGCCGAGCTGCCGCATCCGGGCGAGGCGCTGGGTGTTCACTCCATACATCTTGTGGTATTCGGCGATGCCCGGGAAGAACTGACCCTCCTGCCTCTCCAACTGCACCCTCAGGAGATAGACCGCGTCGGGCTTCCAATCGAAGACCTCGTCCCAGGAGCGGAGGCGCTTCATGAAATCGTGCCGTCCCCCGGGGACGAGGGTGCCGGGGCCGAGCACCGCGACCTCGATGCCGAGTTTGTTGAACAAGGTGCTCGTTGACCGTGCCACGCGCGAGTGGAGGATGTCGCCGACGATGACCACTTTCCGCCCCTCGTAGTCGGGATGGACTTCGCGGAAGGTCATCGCGTCGAGGAGGGCCTGCGTCGGATGGGCGTGGTAGCCGTCGCCCGCGTTGACGACCGAGGCCCCGGTGTGTTTGGCGACAATGTCAGGGACGCCGGCGGCTTGGTGGCGGATGACGATATAGTCCGAGCGCATCGCCTGGAGGGTCTCGATGGTGTCGAGGAGGGATTCGCCCTTCACCACCGAGGAGCTGGAGACGGTGAAGTTCGTCACATCGGCGGAGAGCCGGTTCGCCGCGACCTCGAAGGAGCTGCTCGTGCGGGTGGAGGGCTCGTAGAAGAGGTTCAGCACCGTCTTGCCGCGCAGGGCCGGCACTTTCTTGACGGAGCGCTGGAAGAGCTGCTTGAAGGGGACCGCGTTGGAAAGGACGTGCTCGATTTCGGGCAGTTCGAGGCCCTCGATGTCGAGCAGATCCTTGCGGGGCTTCAGTTCGCTCATGCGGCGGTGGATTTATGCGGAGTTTCGAGGGAAACGCCCTCCTCGCCGTCGTCCTCTTGGAAGCGCACCTTCACATGCTGTTCGCGGGTCGTGCCCAGCGTTTTCGCGACGTAGTCGGGCTGGATGGGGATTTCGCGGTGACCGCGATCCACGAGGACGGCGAGCTCGATCTTGGCGGGGCGACCGTAGTCCATCAGTCCGTCGAGGGCGGCGCGGATGGTGCGACCGGTGTAGATGACTTCGTCGAAGAGGACGACGCGGATGCCGTCGAGGGAGAAAGGCACGTCGGAACCCGCGAGCGAAGGCAGGTCGGGACCGCGGCGGTCGAAGTCGTCGCGGTAGAGGGAGACGTCGAGGGTGCCGACGGGATAGCGCAACCCGTGCCCCTCCAAGGCGGCGGCGACGCGACGGGCGAGGGTGACGCCGCGCGTGTGGATGCCGACGAAGGCGACTTCGTCCCCTCCGCAGCGGTAGGCGATCTGTCGGGCCAATTCGCCGACCCCCTCGGCGATGGCTTCAGGGTTGAGGATCTCTTCGATGTCGCGGGGTTCGTTCAAGGGAGTCGCGGGGCGCTTCCGCCGTGTCCACCTTTAGGCGCGAAACGCGAGGCTGCATCAAAAATTTCGGCTGCCTGCGGCCCTGAAGGTGGAGGCGGCGTTCCCCTAGAAATTCCGCGTCCCGATGTCCGAGCGCCGCTGCCGTCCGGGGAAGTCGATCTTGTCGCTCTCGGCGTAGACTTTGGCCACGGCCTCGGCTCGGGTCGGGCCGGAGGCGGAGACGACGAGGACGCGTCCGCCGGCCGTCTCGTATTGCCCGTCCGCGTTCCTTCGTGTCCCGGCGTGGAAGACTCGGGCGCCTTCGACCCGTTCCAAGCCCGTGATCGCATCCCCGTTGCGCGACGAGGCCGGATAACCCGCCGAGGCGGAGACGAGGCAGACGCTCCAGCCCTCGGAGAAGGAGATGAGGTCGGGGCGCAGCGTCCCTTTCGCCCCCTCCAGCAGATAGTTCGCGAAATCGCCCCGGATCATCGGCAGCACCGCCTCGGCCTCGGGATCGCCGAAGCGGCAGTTGTATTCCAGCATCTTCGGCCCGTCCGGTGTGAGCATGAGGCCGAAGTAGAGGAATCCGCGGTAGGGCAGCCCGTCCGCGATGAGCCCCTCGACGGTGGGGCGGACCATCTCGTCTTCGATGGTGTGGCGCAGGTCGGCGTCGAGCATTTCCAGCGAGCTCACCGCGCCCATGCCGCCGGTGTTCGGCCCCTCGTCGCCGTCGAAGATGCGCTTGTAGTCCCGCGCCGGGGCGAGGATCTGGTAGTCGCGGTCGACGATGGAGACGAAGATGGAAATTTCCGGCCCCTCAAGGAACTCCTCCACGAGGAGACGACCGTCGCCGAATTTCCGCTCGACGAGGACTTCGTTCAGGAACTCCTCCGCCGAGCTTTCGTCGGGGCAGACGGCGACGCCCTTGCCGGCGGCGAGCCCGTCGAATTTCAGGACAGTCGGATATTTCCCGGCGATGGCGGCGCGGGCTTCGTCGATCGTCTCGACCGCCGCGTAGCCGCCCGTGGGGATGCCGTGGCGCACCATGAACTCCTTGGCGAACTCCTTGCTCGCTTCGAGCTGCGCGGCTTCCTTCGGCGGTCCCCAGCAGGGGATGCCGGCGGCGGCGCAGGCGTTGGCGAGGCCCTCGTCGCGCACGAGGTAGCTCTCCTCGCCCGCGACGCAGAGGTCGATGCCCTCGCGTTGCATCGCCGCGACGAGGGAGGCGACGCCGTCGATGGGATGCGCTTCGTCGGCGAGGGGGCGGGCCAGTTCGAAGATCGCGTCCGATCCGGGGAAGGAACGCAGTTGGGTCTCCGTCGGAGACTCCGAGATGGCGGTGAGGATCGCGTGCTCGCGTCCTCCTTTTCCAACGACGAGGATGTTCATAGGGCAGCGGGAGCTTGGCACAGATTCGCGGAATGCCAAATGCCCAGCCCCGAAATGCGGCCCCGTCCCGGATCAGTCCGCCTTCCCCGTCCTCGCGAGCTTCCGCGCGGCGCGCTCGCGACGGACCTTGGCCTCTAGTTCGCGGAGGAAGCGGAGCCGCTCGGCAGGAATGGCGAAGCCACCCTTGGAGAAGGCGGTGCGGGTGTCGAAGTTCGAATAGACCATGCTAGGAGGATCGCCCCTTCCCGGAGACCCGCTCGCGTCTCCCTGTCCTCGCTTGCCGCCGGATTGCGAAAGGCAAAGACACGCCACTTCGGCGCAAGGGGGCGGGAGCGGCTTCGAGGCGGCGGCGTCAAAGTGAGCGCATGATCGCCGCCCCCCCTTCCGCACGCCTCGCCTCCGTCGCGCCCGCCGCCGCGGTCGAACTCGACCTCGCCCCGTCCACCTTCCTCGGGTTCCTCGCGGAGCTGGAGGAGGCACGGATGGTGGTGCGCGGCGGAGGCCTCACCCTCTTCCGCCAAACCCGCTTCGGGGAGTTCGGTGACGCTCCCGGCGACGACGGCGGCCTGCGACGCGACGACTTGAGCGGGCTGTCCCTCGATCCCGGCCGCCTCCGTCGCGTCTGCCTGCTGCACGGCGGCGGGCTGCCGCCCGCGTTCGAGATCGAACTCGCCGGCTGCGGCTTCGCCCTCGCGGTGTGGCCGGGGCAGGGGAGGGGGGACCTCGCCGCGACGCGAGACCTCCTCGCCTCGTCCGGGACGAGTGCCCTCGCCTACGAGGCGGTGCGGCGTGCGGGGGCGGCGGCCTGGCTCGACGAGCTCGGCACGGAGGACGCGCCGAGCTGGAGCAACCGCCTCGTCTTCGACCGCGACGCGGGCACCATCTCCGTCGTGATCGCCTCCGCAGCCCTCGTCGTCTCGTCGCGCTTCCGCCCGGCCCTCGTCGATCGCGACGGCTCCACCTTGCGCCTCTCCGACGCGGCGGGGCGTCATGTCCTTCATTTCCGCGCCGGCGAAGGGCCGGAATTCCCCGTTTCCCCAGCCAATTCCCATCACTCCCGCCCATGAACCCGATCTTCCCGCCGCAAGCCGTCCCCGCCGCCGCCCGTCTCCTTCGTCTCCGCGACGGTCTCGCCGCTCTTCCTGATTTCGGACCGCTTTACCTCCAAGCACGAGGCATCGGGGGAGGTCTTGGCAAAGCGATCCGGACCTTCCAGCCGATCTTCGTCGAGGGCTTGGATTTCGCCTTCGATCCCGACGCCGGGGCCGGTTTTTCGATCCGCGACCTTTCCGCGATCCATGCGGTCAAGGCGGGGGATGGCAGCTACTTCTCCGGGTCGCTGGAGTTCGAGTTCGACGACTGGCCGCAGGGGCTCGGGCTGCATCTGATGCCCGACGAGGAGGGGGCGCGGCGTCTCACCATCGGGGAGTTCGTCGCCTCGGTCCCCTCGACGCCACTCGAAGAGGAGGCGCTGGAGGTCTGGCGCGAGTCGCGGCGGAAGCCCGCGCCGATGTGTCCCTGCTGCCGCGAGCGCGCCCGCCACCGCGCCCGCTTCCCCGAGCGCCATCCCCTGCACGCCATCCTGCACCACGCTTTGGTCCATCGGCTCGATCTGGAAGTCCGCCTCTCCGCCCCGCATGCCGACCTTTCCGCGACCTTCTCCCCCGGTCGCATCGAGGTGCGCGACGGCTATCTCGTCGTCAGCGACGCGCCCGCCCTCCATGCCCTGCATCTCGACATGGCGCGACTCCACGCCCTCGCCATCGACACGACGCGGCTCGACGGATGCGACTACGCGTTCCTCCGCCTCTTCGATCCCCGGGGAATGGCCACCTTCCAGATCCTCTGCGAGGACGCCTCCCTCGCCACGCTCTGGCGCGAGTTCTGCGAGAGCGCGGATTGAAAGAGGGGGAAGGCCCGCGGAACGCACGGAATCGCACGGAAAGGGATTCTTCGTGGGCAAAGCCCCCTCGCCGGACCGGATTCGCGATCATTCGCGCTCATTTGCGGCCATTCGCGTTCAAAAAAATGGGGAACGCGAATTTTCGCGAATGGCCGCGAATCATCGCGAATAGAAAGGAGTTCGCCAGCACCCCCAAACTTCGGATTTCGAGCTTCGGCCT
>DDTJ01000013.1 GCA_002344525.1 Akkermansiaceae bacterium UBA2367 | reverse complement strand
CTTCCTCACGACGCCGATCCTCGGGATCATGTACTATTTCCTGCCGAAGGCGGCGGGGCGGCCGGTCTATTCCTACCGGCTCTCCATCATCCACTTCTGGTCGCTGGTCTTCATCTACATCTGGGCGGGGCCGCACCATCTCCTCCACACCTCCCTGCCGCGCTGGCTCCAGATGCTGGGGATGCTGTTCTCGCTGATGCTCTGGGCGCCCTCTTGGGGCGGGATGCTGAACGGCCTTCTCACCCTGCGGGGGGCGTGGGACAAGCTGCGCACCGATCCGGTGATCAAGTTCTTCGCGGCGGGGGTGACCTTCTACGGCATGGCGACTTTCGAGGGGCCGCTGCTCTCGATCCGGGCGGTCAACCAGCTCTCGCACTACACGGACTGGACCATCGGCCACGTCCATTTGGGGGCTCTCGGCTGGAACGGCTTCATGGCGGCGGGGATGTTCTACTGGCTCGCCCCGCGTCTCTGGAGGACGAAGCTGTGGTCGGCCAATCTCGCGAACATGCACTTCTGGATCGGGCTGGTGGGCATCCTCCTCTATGTCGGCGCGATGTGGACGGCGGGCATCCTGCAGGGGCTGATGCTGGGCGAGACGAACCCGGACGGCACCACGCTGAAGTACGAGTTCGTCGAGACGCTCAAGAGCATCCAGCCCGAATACATCTTCCGCTCGATCGGCGGGGGGATGTTCCTGCTCGGCTTTCTTCTCTGCGGGATCAATCTCTGGATGACGGCGCGGCAGGGCACGGCCCACGACGAGACGGTCGAGGTGGCGGTGGCCGCGTCGGCCCATGACGAAATGCCGGTGAAGGCGGCGCTCCTTGGCCGTCCCGTGGTCCTCCTGCTGCTCGGGCTCGCCTTCATCGTCCTGTGGCTGCTGCTGCCGCCCCATTCGGACAAGGCGGCCCTCTTCCTCGCCTTCCTCCTCGTGGTCACGGCCGTCCGCGCCTTCCGCCGCGAGGGGCGGCAGTGGAACGACTGGCACGAGCGGCTCCTGCACAACTACCTGCCTTTCACGGCCCTCGTCGCGGTCGCCGCGGTCATCGGCGGGGCGGTGCAGATCATCCCCTCGCTGATCGTGAACCGGGAGAAGAACGTCGAGGGCCGCCTGCAGGAGCTCTACACGCCGCTGGAACTCGCGGGCCGCGATCTCTACGTCTCGGAGGGCTGCTACAACTGCCATTCGCAGATGATCCGAACCCTGCGGCCCGACGTGATGCGCTACGGGCGGGCGGGCCACGCGGACGATTTCTCACATCTCGGCGAGAGCCTCTACGACCATCCCTTCCAATGGGGTTCGAAGCGCACCGGACCCGACCTCGCCCGCGAGGGCGGCCCCCTTGCCGCGGGCTCGACGCTCGTCCGCTCCGGCAAGCGGGACAACAAGTGGCACTGGTTCCATTTCCGCAACCCGCGCTGGGCCAACGCGGACTCGAACATGCCGGCCTATCCTTGGTTGTTCGAGGAGAAGACCGACTTCAAGAGCCTGCCGAACAAGATCGCCGTCCAGCGCCGCCTCGGGGTGCCCTATCCGGCGATGAGCGCGGACGAAATCCGGCAAAACGCGATCGAACAGGGTCAGGCCATCGCCGCAACCCTCTTTCAAGGCGAGGCCCCGGTGAGCTACGAGCCGATGGGCGACGCCACGCCGGAGCAGCTCACTGCCGCCTTCGCGGAGCGCAAGGTGATCGCGCTGACCGCGTACATGCAGAAGCTCGGGGCCTATCGGGAGATTCCGGTGACGACCCCGCCCAAGCCGGTCCCGCTGGACCCGGATTCGTATCGGAGGCGTCCGCCTGCGGCGGTTACTCAGGAAGGCTCGCCTGTCACCACTACGACCACTACGCAACGCTGAAACTTATCCGGCCATGTTCAAGCGCATCCTTGTCGAAGATTGGGCTTCCGTTCTCCAGATCGGATCCTTTCTGATCCTTTTCACTGTGTTTCTCGTCTCGGCCGTCCGCGCCATCCGCCTGCGCCCGGAGGAGCGGAAACGGCTTGCGGCGCTGCCGCTGGACCCTTCTGAACCCGACCGTTGATTTGCCATGTCCGACTTATCTGACAGATCCGACTTGTCCGGCGCTTCTGAAAAGGAAATCCGCCGTGGTGACTTCGCCCGCGAGAAGGGCGAGGTGATCCTGCGCGAGCATGAATACGACGGGATTCAGGAGTTCGACCAGAAGCTCCCGAACTGGTGGCTTTTCACTTTCTACGGGGGCATCGCTTGGTTCGTCGCGCATTGGGCGATCTACTACACGGGAGCCTTCCCCACGGACCAAGAGAAGGTCGCCGCCGAGATCGCCGCCATTCAGGAAAAGAAGAACGAAACCCTCGCGGCCACCCTCGCCAGTCTCGACGACGCGTCGATGATGACGGACTGGGTCGCGAATCCGGAGACCGTCGCCCGCGGTCTGACGATCTACTCCACCTACTGCGTGGCCTGCCACGGTCCCGACCTCAGCGCGACCCTCGACGCCGGGGGGACGATGGTGCCGCTGCCCGGCCTGCCGCTGAACGATCATCAATGGAAATACGGAGCCAAGCCGATGGATGTCTTCAAGATCATCAACGAGGGCACCCCGCCCGGCTCGACGGGCCACAACGGGGCGCTCATGCAGCCTTGGGGGCAGACGCTCGGTCCCGTGCAGGTGGCGGAAGTCACGGCCTATGTGATCTCGCGGAATCCCGAGGATTTTCCGATGCCTTGATGAGGTGGGCTTGGGGAGAATTTTTGACCACAGATGGACACGGATGAACACCGATCGCTCACGCGGCAAAGACGGCTAAATCTGTGTTCATCCGTGTCCATCCGTGGTTCGAACCCTTTCAACGAACCACCCCACCCATGACCGTCCGGGAAAGAAAGCAGCCCAACCTCGACACCGTCACCACCATCAACACCGACGGGTCGAGGTATTTCCTCCATCCCGCCGATGTCCGGGGGCCGTGGACGCGGGCGCGGCGGGTTTTCGGCATCGTCCTCATCGCCATCTACGCGGCCCTGCCTTGGATTCCCGTCAACGGCAACCCCGCCGTGCTGTTCGACGTGGAGAGCCGGCGCTTCCACCTTTTCGGCCTCACCCTCGTGCCGCAAAACCTCTGGGTGCTCTTTTTCGGTATCACCGGACTCGGCTTCGCCCTCTTTTTCCTCACCGCCCTGCTCGGACGCCTCTGGTGCGGCTGGGCCTGCCCCTACACGGTCTTCCTCGAACACCTTTTCCGCCGCATCGAACGCTTCGTCGAGGGCGACGCCCTCGCGCGGAAGGCGCTCGACGCCGCGCCTTGGTCCGCGTCGAAGACGGCGCGACGCCTCGCGAAGCACACGCTCTACGGACTCTCCGCCGCCGCCATCGCCCATGTCTTCCTCTCCTACTTCATCCCCCTGCCGCGGCTCTACGCCTACACGCAGGAGGGTCCGCTCGCCCACGCGACCGCCTTCGGCATCGTGATCTTCCTGACCCTCTGCCTCTGGTTCTGCTTCGGCTGGTTCCGCGAGCAGTTCTGCATCGTCCTCTGCCCCTACGGCCGGCTCCAGAGCGCCCTGACCGACGACGACACCGTCATTATCGGCTACGACGTCTCGCGGGGCGAGCCGCGCGGACCGAAGGGCAAGGCGGAAGGCGACTGCATCGACTGCCGGCGCTGCGTCAACGTCTGTCCCACCGGCATCGACATCCGCAACGGCCTCCAGATGGAGTGCATCGGCTGCACCGCCTGCATCGACGCCTGCGACGACATCATGCTGAAAGTGGGCCGTCCCAAGGGGCTCGTCCGCCACGATTCGCAGAACGGCTTCGCCGGGAAGGCGCGGCGCGTCCTCCGTCCGCGCATCTTCCTCTACACCGGGCTCGGGCTGCTCGGGCTGGCCGTCTTCGTCTTCACCGCCAGCCGCAAGGCCACGCCCTACGCCGCCGACTTCACCCGCATGGGCGGCGCGCCCTACTACACCGACGAGGCGAGCGTGCGGAACCACTACCAGCTCCGTTTCCACAACCAGCGCAACCAGCCCGCCACCTTCCGGCTCGAACTCCTCGACGCGCCCGAGGGCTTCGTCCTCAGCGGCGCGGGCCAAGCCATCACGGTCCCGCCCCTCGGCGAGACAACCCGCCCGGCCATCGTCGTCGCCCCCGCCGCCGCCTACCGGGGGCCGGGGCCGCTGCGGTTCCGCCTCTCGGTCGAGCCCGGGGAGGTCGTCATCGAGCATGGCGTCAATTTCCTCGGACCCGATCCGCGGATGTTCGAGAAATGAAGCACGTTCCCATGAAATCCGCCCCGTTGATCGCCCGCCATCCTTGGATCTTCGTCGTCCTCGCCTTTCTCGTGCTGATCGGCGCGTGGTCCACCCTCATCACCTTGGCGGTGCGGAACGCGCCGCCCGTCGTGGAGGTTCCTGCCGTGCAGCGGAATTGAACTTGGCTATACGGATGAGAACGCAAAAGAGGATTGTAGCATGGGCTTCCAGCCGGGGCCGCCTTCGGCCATGCATGGCACGGGGGGACACCAGAGTCCTTGCAAGGGCCGTTCGCGACAGGACTTCCGCCCGCTGCCCGGCGTCCAAGAGCGAACGCGGCTGCTCCCGTCCACGGGCGTCGAGGGGAGGTGCATGGGCTGGAAGCCCATGCTACGTGGCTCCGCCGCACGCCGCTTTCGTAGCATGGGCTTCCAGCCCATGCATGGCACGGGGGGACGCCGGAGTCCTTGAAAGGGCCGTTCGCGATAGGACTCCCGCCTGCCACCCAGCGTTCAAGAGCGAACGCGGCTGCTCCCGTCATCGGACGTCGAGAGGAGGTGCATGGGCTGGAAGCCCATGCTACGTGGCTCCGCTGCACGCCGCTTTCTTCAACCCCTGACCCACAATGCTCGCCGCCTTCGTCCTCGGCCTCGCCACCAGCCTGCACTGCGCGGGCATGTGCGGACCTATCGCTTGCGGCGTGGGGACCATGGCCCGGACTGAGGGGGAGCGCCTCGCCGCCACGACGCTCTACCACCTCTGCCGGCTCGCGAGCTACGCTCTCATCGGCGCGATCTGCGGCGGGGTCGGGAAAGAGCCGCTCTCTTGGTTTTTCGACTCGCCCGCCGTGCTCCTGCCTTGGGCGCTCGCCGCCGCCCTCCTCCTCGTGGCGACGGGCTTGGACAAGCGCATCCCGCGTCCCGCCATCCTCACCCGCCTCACGACGCGGGCGCGCCTGCGTCTGCGCACCTTTCCCGCGCCCGCGGCCGCCGCCGCGATGGGCGGGCTGACGCCCTTCCTGCCCTGCGGACCGCTCTACGCCTTCTTCCTCGCGCTCATGCTCTCCGGGTCCGCGCTGCACGGGGCGGAGGCGGCGCTGGCCTTCGGAACGGGCACGGTGCCCCTCCTTTGGCTCGCCCAATCCCAATTCCACCGCCTCCGCCTGCGTCTCGGCCCACTGGGCATCGCCCGCCTCCAACGCGGTCTCGCCTTCGCCGCCGCCCTCGTCCTCGTCTGGCGTCTCCACGGCACTTTGCCCTTCGCGGCATCGGACCTCGCGCCCGGCGGCTCCTCCCTCCCCTCCTGCTGCCACTGACATGAACTCGACCTGCGACCACTGCGGCACCGCCTTCACCCCGTCCCGCGACGGGGAACGGTATTGCTGCAAGGGCTGCGAATGCGTCGCGGCGATGATCCGCGACGGCGGCCACGACCGCTTCTACGACCTGCGCGGCGGCACGACCCTCGCTCCGGTGAAGGGCCGCCCTTTCGAGAATCCGGACTTCGACTGGCTCGGTGAAGCCGTCGAACGCGCCGAGGAGGAGGCGCGGGAGAAACGCGGCCCCGCCACGCTGGATTGCAGCCTCGAAGGCCTCTCCTGCGTCGCCTGCGTCTGGCTCGTGGAACGCCTTTTCGAACGCCAGCCCGGCGCCCTGCGGACCGTGCCCAATCCGGCCCGCGGCAGCCTCCGTCTCGAATGGAAGCCCGGGGCCTGCGACCTCCCCGCCTTCGCCCGCGAACTCGTCGCCTTCGGCTACACCCCCGCGCCCCCCGGCCCGGAGCCCGACCGCGAAACGTCCTCCCTCGCGGCCCGCACCGGACTGTGCTTCGCCTTCGCCCTCAACGCGATGGGCTTCACCCTGCCCACCTACCTCGGCATGGGGGAGGACTTCGCCTTCGCCTCGCTGTTCCGGCTCATCACCTTCCTCTCCGCCACCCTCGCGATGCTCGTCGGCGGCACTTGGTTCATCGCCCGCGCTTGGCGGGCCCTCCGCGTCGGGGCGATCCACATCGACCTGCCCATCTCCCTCGGACTCCTCGCCGCCTACGCCGGTTCCATCGCCGGATGGCTGACGGGCCTGCCGGGGCTGCTCTACTTCGACTTCGTCTGCACCTTCGTCTTCCTCATGCTCGGGGGGCGCTGGCTGCAAACTCTCGCCGTGGAGAAAAACCGCCGCCGCCTCGCACGACGCTCCCCTCTCGCGGCCAGCGTCGTCCGCGCCGGGGACGATCCCACGCCCATCGCCCTCTCCCAACTCCGCCCCGGCGACGCCTTCCTCCTCGAACCGGGCCGGGCCCTGCCGGTCGCCGCGACCCTCCTCGACCCCGTGGCCGAGGTCTCGCTGGAGTGGATCCGCGGCGAATCCGAAGCCGTCTCCCGCCGCGTCGGGGCGGCCCTCCCCGCCGGGGCCATCCACCTCGGCCGCGCCCCCGTGGCCGTCCGCGCCGAGGAAACGTGGCAGGACTCCCTCCTTTCCCGCCTCACCGCCGCGACCGAAGCGGAGCGCGGCTCGCCCTTCCTCGACAAGCTCCTGCGAGTCTATCTTTGCGTCGTGCTCGTCCTTGGCTTGGCCGGTTTTTTCCTCTGGCTCCCCCATGCCGGAGCCGGGGCCGCCTTGCAGGTGATGATCTCCGTCTTCGTCGTCTCCTGCCCCTGCGCCCTCGGCGTCGCCATCCCCTTCGCCGACGAGCGGGCCGCCCGCCTCGCCGCCCGGCTCGGGGTCTTCGTCCGCAACGCCGCGCTCTGGTCCCGCCTCCGAGCGGTGAGGAAGATCGTCTTCGACAAAACCGGGACTCTCACCTTGGAGCGCCCGGTGTTGGAAGACGCCTCGTCCATCGACCGTCTCGACGACGCGGCGGCGGGGGCCTTGGCCGTGTTGACCCAAGGGTCTTGCCATCCGGTTTCGCGAGCCCTCGTGGAAGCGCTCGGGCATCGCGGGCAGAGTTTGCTTGCGGGGATGGGACATAATGGGAGGGATGGGAGGAATGAAGTGCACGAAGAACCCGGCATGGGCGTCCGCGTCTCCCTCGACGGAAGCGAATGGACCCTCGGCCGCGCCGGATGGGCCGCGCCCGGAACCTCCGCCGCCACGGTCCTCGCTCGCGATGGACGCTCTGTCGCCACGTTCACCTTCCGCGACGCCGTGCGCCCCGACGCCGCCTCCATCGTCGCCGGACAGCTCCGGGCCGGACGCGAAATCCACATTCTCTCCGGCGACCACCCGACCAAGGTCGGACCTTTCGCCGCCGCCCTCGGCATCGCCCCCATCCGCGCCCACGGCGGCCTCACCCCCACGGGGAAGGCCGCGCGCCTCCGCCGCCTCGACCGCCGCGACACCCTCTACCTCGGCGACGGGGCCAACGACTCCCTCGCCTTCGACCATGCTTGGGTTTCCGGCACGCCCGTGGCCGAGCGCTCCCTGCTTGAGAAGAAAGCCGATTTCTTCACCCTCGGCGACAGCCTCCGCTGGCTGCCGCAGCTTTTCGCCATCGCCCGCGCCCGCACCAAGGGCATCCGCACCGCCTTCGCCTTCGCCCTCGCCTACAATCTCGCCACCGTGGCCGTCTCCCTGTCCGGGCACATGGACCCGCTCCTCGCCGCCATCCTCATGCCGCTGAGCTCCGTCGTCTCCCTGCTCCTCGTCGCGTCGCCAACAGTTGCGGAGCCTCCGAAAAGCCCCGATGCTTCCCCCGAAGATTCTCCCCCCTCGATGCCCCCGCCGAAAGACATCGTCGATCGCCTCCACCGACGTCTCGTGGCGTCGGAGCGCTTCCGACGCTACCAGAACGCCTTTCGCACCGCCACCGGACTCCCCCTTCGCCTCGTCATCGCCGATGCGGACGGCTGGTGCCTCGACGACGAAGTCGAGAATCGCAGCCCCTTCTGCGAACGCATCAACCTCTGCCACTCCGCTTGCCAAGCCTGCCGCGAGGTCAACCGCCGACTCATGCTCGAAGCCGAAGTCACCGGACCGGCCAGTTGCCACTGCTTCTCCGGCCTGACCGCCACCGCCGTGCCCGTCCGCCTCGGGGCCACCACCGTCGCTTTCCTCAAGACCGGACAGGTTTTCCAATCGCCCCCCACCGAGGAGCGCTTCGAGAGCACCCTCGACGCCATCGGGCGGAAATCCCTCTCCCCCGGCGAAGTCGAGCGCCTCCACGAAGCCTACTTCCAGACCCGCACCCTCGATCCCGAGCGCTACCGCAGCATGGTCGATCTACTCTCCGTCTTCGCCGAGCAGCTTTCCAACGACGCCGAGGAGGCGGCCCTCGTCGAGGAGGGCAGCGAGCCCGAGACCGTCAAAAAGGCCCTCGCCCATATCCACGCCCACCTCGACGAACGCCTCGCCCTCGGCGAAGTCTCCCGCGCCGTCGGCATGAGCGAGTCCCACTTCTGCCGTCTTTTCAAAACCGCCGTTGGACTCACCTTCACCGACTACATCAACCGCGCCCGCGTCGAATGGGCGCGGCGCGAGCTGCTGCGTCCGTCCGCGAGGATTTCCGAGGTGGCGTTCCAGGTTGGTTTCCAGTCGCTCTCGCAGTTCAACCGTTCTTTTGCTCGGATTACCGGGCAGAGTCCGACGGAGTTTCGGAGGGGGAAGTTTGCGGGGGCGGTTTGAGGGTTTCCTCTCCTCATACTCCTCCTCATCCTCATACCTCCTACTCAAAACCCCGTCAGGAGGAAGAAGACAAGACTGGTCCATTTCATACCGGAGTCCGAAACCTTCCCTTGGTGGGTATAGCAGTCGGCCTACTCCGGGACCTTCCTGCCAGACACCTCAAGAAACGCCACAAGATCGCGCAGCTCGCGGTCGGTCAGGGAGAGGGCGAGCCCGGGGGGCATCAGGGAGGTGCCGAGTTCGGCGATGGAGGCGAGCTCCTCCAGCTCGAAGGTCACCGAATGCCCATTGACGTCCCGGACCCGCTCGCGGGTGTAGGACTGCATCCGGATGCCGATGATGGTCCGCCCGTCCTTCAGGGTCACGGCCCGGGGCAGGTATTCGGGAGCGATCTGGCGGCTCGGTTGCAAGATGCTCTCAATCAGCCAGTCGCGGTCGCCGCCGACGCCCACGGCGCTGAGATCCGGCCCCACGCTCCGACCGCGCCCCTCATGGCGGTGGCAGTTGGCGCAGAGGGCCAGGGAGGTGTGGTGGAAGACCCTCGCCCCCGCCTCCAGATCCGCTTCGCCGGGCACGGCGTCGAGGAGCGCCCGCCAAGCGGCGGTGTCGGTCGCGGGAGGGCGGCTCTGGAAGAGGACTTCGGGAGTGAGCAGGGCGACGAAGAGGTCGTCGGAGTCGGAGAAGCGCTGCCGCAGGGTTTTCAAGCTCTCCTTGTCGGCATCGCCCAGCGTCCGGTGGCGCAGGGCGCGGAGGGCTTCCTCGCGCAAGGAGCGGTCCCCCTCCCCCGCGAGCCGCAGCAGCAGGGGAATCTGCTGGTCCGCGACGGCGGCCAGTCCGGCGACGGCGAGGGTGCGCAAGCCGACATCCGCCGAGGCATCCGACGCCACCTGCACGAGCAAGTCCGCGCCCGCCCGAGGATTGTCGGAGAGGGCCAGCACGACTTCGCGAGAGAGGTCCGCGTTGCCCTCGGCCAGCAGCTCCTGCAACAGGTCGGACGTGAGTTCCGCAGGAAAGCTGACACGCGCGACCGGCCCCGATGAGTGGGGATGCCAGTCCTGCGCGGGCAGCAGCCTCAGGGCAAAGGCACGCAGGGAGGGCGAGCTGTCTTTGTCGCGGATGCGGTCCAGCAGGAGCTCGGCGTTGCGGACCCCGTGCTCGGGCACGCCCGACAGGGTGTTGTGGGCGGCCACCGCAGCCTCGAAGGCCTCGAAATCGAGATCGCTCCGGGTCAGGTAGTTCTTCACGGCGGGCAGGGCCTCGTGGGTCTCGCGGTGGGAGAGCCAGCGCAGCCCTTCGAAGTTCACCGCCGGATCGGGATCGCGCAGCAGGGTTTCGACCCAAGGGGCGGGATCGGTCTCCGACGCGGACAAAGCGAGCACGGCGGAGAGACGACGATCCGAAGGTAGACGGGAGAAGCCTTCCGGCGTCCAGCCTGACGAGGCGTCCTTGGCCAAGCGCACCAAGGCGGTCCGGACGACGAAGGGATCCTCGTGGGCGGCCAGGTCGAACAAGGCCTCCTCGGTCAACGCCTCCGACGCCGTTCCGATACGTTGGACGAGCTTGGCCTCCGCCGTCGCCTCCTCCGGTTCAAGCGGCCCGACCCAGCCGGCCTTTTCAAGATCGATCTCCAGTTTCCAAAGGCGGCCGAAACCATGCACCGGGTAGCGACCGTCCACCCAATCGGTCATGTACCACGTGAGCTTGCCGGGATTCTGCTGCGAGGGGTCCCGGGCGATGCAGGTGGGGCGGAAGAAGAAGGAGCCCTGCACGAGAGGGAGGCGCTCCCCGGCCCGGTAGCTGGCTCCATGGCGCACGAGGGGAAAGAAATCGACGCGATGGTCGCCCCAAGCCGGAATCAGCATACCGCGCCCCAACGGCAGGACAGCACAAGGAGCCTCGCCCGAGGGGGTGACCATGGGCAGGGAGCCGCGCCGCTCTCCGTTCCACCCGACAAAGGGATGATGCGCTCCGCCGCCGTAGTGGCGGCGGTATCCGTAGTCGCCGCCTTCCACGATATGCAGCAGCCGGCAGGGCGGCATCTCCCCCGGATCGTTGTCCACCACGAAGATCTCCCCGTCCTCGCGGACGCAGATACCGAAGGGATTCCAGACACCACGGGCGATCCAGCGCAGCTTGGAGCCATCGGACGCGCAGCGGAAGATCCCGCCCTCGGCGCGACCCGCGCGGGAGCTGCCGTCGGAGCCCTTCATGGTCCATGGCTTGGCGAAATTCTCCCCCAGTCCAAAGACGAGATCGCCGTCGGGATGCCACGCGAGCCCGGCCATGCCGTTGTGGGGATAGCGCTCCTCAGACTCCAACTGCACCACCGTCTCCTCCCGATCGGCCTTGCCGTCGCCATCCGTGTCTCGAATCCGCAGGATGCGGCCACGCTCCGCGAGGTAGACCCATCCGTCCGGTCCCAGCTCCAAGTCCATGGTCTGCGCGGTGGCATTGTAGAACACCGTCCGCGTGCCGTCGGGCGCGAAGACCAGCACCTCGTCCTTGTCCGGTCCCGGATAGCCCTCGGGCGTCTCATGCGTGTGCGAGGCCACCAGCCAGACCCTGCCCTGCGCGTCCACGTCGATGCCCGTTGGAGTGACCACGGCGGGATGCTCCGCGATCATCTCGATGGTCACGCCATCTTGGAGCGCCTTGGCCTCCGGAGCGAGAGGCTGCGGGGAGGTTTCCGCCAAGGCGACCGACGAGAGGCCCGCCAGCAGGAATGTGGAAATCCGGTAGAAGGTCGATTCGGCAAGACAGTCCATGGATGGGTGCAGAGGTCAGGGAGGTTGAGGTGAAGCTCACCCGAGAATGCACCCGTCCACCGCAAGGCCGCAATGGCATGTAGCCGTATCGCCCCGGCATGTAGCCGTAATGCCCCTGGCGAGAAGCGGATGGTGGATGCGGAGCCTTTCCCGAATTCCCCGGTGGGACCTGGGTTGACCCACCCTTGGCAATCCCCCGCGCCGCGAGTATGGTGCCGCGCCCCATGAGCGACATCGCCACCAACCGCAAAGCCAAGCGCGACTACCACATCTCCGACAAGTACGAGGCCGGACTCGAACTGCTCGGCACGGAGGTGAAGTCGATCCGCGCGGGTCGCGTCAACTTGAGCGAGGCCTACGCCCGTGTCGAGAAGGGGCAGGTCTGGCTGCACAACTGCGACATCCGCCCCTACGAGCAGGCCAGCCACGAATTCCACCCGCCCCTGCGGCACCGCCGCCTCCTCCTCCACAAGCGGGAGATCCGCCGCCTCGCCGCGACCACCGAACAGCAGGGCCTCACCATCGTGCCGCTGCGCCTCTACTGGAAGAACAAGCGGGTGAAGCTGGAGATCGGCGTGGGCCGGGGCAAGGACCAGCGCGACAAGCGACAGGACTTGAAGGAGCAGGCCCACAAGCGCGAAGTCGACCGCGAGATCGCCCGCTTCAACCGGTGAGAACCCTGCTCGGCCATGGGGCCATAGCGCCGCGGAAGCCGTGCCTGCGGCGAATGCGCTCTTGCCGCCTGCAGCAAAATCCGGCAAAATCCGTCCCATGACCACTCTCCGGCTTTCCCTCGCCATCTTCGCCCTGATCTTTCCGGCGCTCGCCTCCGCCGATCCCCCCGCGACCACGGACTCCGACTGGCGCGGATTCACGAAGCAGTCTTTCGACTTCGAGGGGCACAAGTCCTTCGTCGTCGTCCCGAAGGAGGCCGCCCCCGGCAAGCCTTGGATCTGGCGCACCTCCTTTCCCGATTACCACCCCGAGGTCGCGGTCGAACTCCTCGGCTCCGGTTTCCACCTCGCCCATGTCGATGTGGTGGCCATGCTGGGCTGCGACGAATCCCTCGCCATCATGGACCGCTTCTACGATTTCGTCCGGGCGCAATGGGGCCTCGCCGCCAAGCCCGCCCTCGAAGCCGTCAGCCGGGGTGGGCTGCACGCCTACCGCTACGCCGCGACCCGACCGGAGCGCGTCGCCTGCATCTATGCCGACGTCCCGGTGATGGAGTTGAAAAGCTGGCCGCTGAAGCATCCCGCCTCGAAAGGCCCCCTCGCCGACGCGCTGAAATTCTACGGCTTCGCCGACGAGGCCGCCCTGATCGCCTACGACGGCGATCCCCTCGACCTGCTCGAACCCATCGCCAAGGCGAAAATCCCCCTGCGCCACGTCATCAGCACGAACGACCTCATCGTCCCCTCCGAGGAGAACACCCTCGAAGCGAAGCGCCGCCTCGAAGCGCTTGGCTGGACCCTCGATGTCCTCGTCGCCGATCCCGCGACCACCGTCACCGAAGGCCACCACTTCCCCCCCATCGGCGTGGAGGAATCGGCCGCCTTCATCCGGCGTCACACCGCCGAGCCTGTCGCGATCTTCGACGGCGAAACTTTCGAAGGCTGGGAGGGCGACATCGGCAGCGTCTGGCGTATCGAGGACGGCGCCCTCACCGCCGGTTCGCTGGAGAAAAAGCAGGAGAAGAACAACTTCCTCGCCACGACGAAGGAATACGGCGACTTCGAACTGACCCTGAAATGGCGTCTCGTCGGGACCGAGGGCTTCGTCAACGGCGGCGTCCAGATCCGCTCCCAGCGCATCCCCGACCATCACGAGGTCATCGGCTACCAGGCCGACCTCGGGGCCGGCTACGACGGCGCCCTCTACGACGAGAGCCGCCGCAAGAAGATGCTCGCCCAGCCTTCGGAGGAAGTGCTCAAGAAGGCGCAGAAGCCCCTCGGCGAGTGGAACGAATACCGCATCCGGGCCGAGGGCTCGCGCATCCAGATCTGGCTCAACGGCGTCCAGACCGTCGATTACACCGAGACCGACGAAGGCATCGACGCCAAAGGCAGGATCGCCGTGCAGATCCATGGGAACGCGACCGCCCTCGTGCAATACAAGGAGTTGAAGATCGTGGAACTGTAACCGTGGACCGGAAAGGATTTTGGGGACCGCTGATTTGGCTGATCCACGCTGATTTCCGGTCCTTCGTGACCCATGACATGACCCGCTCCCAAGTCCTCACCCTTTTCCTCCTCGCCTCCGCCACCGTCCGCGCGGAACCCCTCCTGCGCCCCGACGACACCGTCGCCCTCGCTGGCGGGGCGAACATCGAGCGCACCCGCATCCATCCCTACCTCCAGACCCAACTGATCGCCGCCTTCCCCGAAGGCACGCTGAAGGTCCGCAACTTCGGCTGGGAGGGCGACACCGTCTTCGAGCAATGGCGCGACGGGGGCGACCTCCAGCAACAGGCGGACTCCGGCTCCTGGCGGCAGCAGCGCGACTGGCGCGAGCAGCTCGCCGAGGCCGGAGCCACCGTCGTCCTCGCCCAGTTCGGCCAAATGGAATCGCTCGCCGGACCCGACGGCCTCCCCGCCTTCCTCGCCGCCTACGAGAAATTGATCGCCGAGTTTCAAGGTGGGAGCGCGGGCACTCCTGCCCGCCGGGTCATCCTACTCGAGCCCGTCGCCTTCGAACCCTCGAACCTCTCCCATGGCCCCGACTTGGCCTTGCATAACTTTTCTCAAACAGCCTATACAGCAGCGATTCGCGAACTCGCGAAAAGACTCGAACTTCCCTTTGTTCCTCTCACCTACTGGGAAGCCACGCCCCGCCTCGCCGAAAACGGCTTCCAACTCAGCGAAGAGGGCCACCGCATCGTCGCGACACGAATCACCGAAGGCCTCGGCCTCGCGCCGAAACCCGACTCCGGCCTCGCCGCCGTCCACCGCGAAGTCCTCGAACTGGAGCGCCTCTGGTTCGACTACTGGCGACCGATGAACTGGTCCTTCCTCGTCGGCGACCGCACCCACGTCCCCTACTCACGCGACTGGAAGGACCAGGACAAACGCCTCTTCCCCGAGGAGATGCGCGACTTCCTCCCCCTCCTCGACCAGGCCGAGGCCAACGTCCGCGCAGCCCTCGCCGGCCGGCCAGCCACCCCCGTCGGCGTGCGCTCCTCCGTCCCCGTCGAGCCGCCCGCCGCCAAGCCCCAGTCGCCCGAGGAGCAGCTCGCCAGCTTCGAGATCCTCGACGGCTTCGCCGTGAACCTCTTCGCCTCCGAGGCCGACGGAGTCGTCAATCCCGTGCAGATCCGCTGGGACGAGCGCGGCCGCCTCTGGGTCGCCTGCACCCCCAGCTACCCGCAGATCAAGCCCGGCGAAAAGGCCGACGACTACGTCCTCGTCTGCGAGGACAGCGACGGCGACGGACGCGCCGACCGCTTTGAAAAATTCGTCGAGGGCCTCTTCATGCCCGCCGGGATCGAGCTCGGCGACGGCGGCCTCTACGTCGCGCAGGGCACCGAACTGCTCCACTTCCGCGACAGCGACGGCGACGGAAAGGCCGACACCCGGCGGATCGTCCTCGGCGGCTTCGGCACCGCCGACTCGCACCAGATGATCAACTGCCTGAGCTGGGGCTTCGGCGGTGAGCTCTGGTTTTCCCAAGGGCACCATATCTACTCCCGCGTCGAGACCCCCTACGGCGTCGAGACCCTGAACCGCTCCGGCCTCTGGCGCTACCGCCCCCGCAGCGGGCATCTCGATCCCTTCTTCCAGTGGTCCTCCGCCGGGGCGAACTGCTGGGGCGTCTTCACCACCCGCCACGGCCAGCCCTTCCACCAGACCGGGGCCAATGTCGGCGTCTACTACAGCACCCCGGGCCTCGTCCGCTCCGATCTCGCCGTCAACGCGCAGGCCATGAACCTCTGCCTCGCCCCCATCAAGCAGGTCGGCATGGAGTTCCTCGAAAGCAGTCACTTCCCCGAGGAAATGCAGGGCCGCATCCTCGTCGGCGGCTACTACGCGAACCTCCTCGAATGGCACGAGCTGCGCTACGACGAAAGGACCGGCCGTTACTCCACCGAACTCCTCCCGAATCTCATCGAGACCAGGAACAAGGTCTTCCGCCCCATCGAGGTCCGCATGGGACCCGACGGCGCGATCTACGTGGCCGACTGGTACAACCCCATCATCGGCCACTACCAGGCCTCCTACCGCCATCCCGACCGGGACAAGGAGCACGGCCGCATCTGGCGCGTCACCGCACAGGGACGGCCCCTCGTGAAACCCTCTTCGCTCGCAGACGCGACCCTGTCCGATCTGTTCGAACAACTCGACAGCCCCGAGCGCTGGGCGCAATACCAAGCGAAGCGACTCCTCTTCGAGCGTCCCGGCGAGGAAGTCGTCGCCGCCCTCGATGCCTGGGTCGCCACCTTGACGACCGGAGAGGAACAGGACGAATACCGACGCCTTCAGGCCCTCTCCCTCTACGAAGCCCACGAGACCCCGCGTCCCGATCTGCTGAAGGAACTCCTCCGCGCCACCGATCCCCGCATCCGCGCCTACGCCACGCGCACCCTCTCGACCTGGGCGCGCGACGGGCGTTTGCCCGACGCCTTGACCCTCCTCGAAACCCAGATCGCCGACGAGGACCCGCTCGTCCGGCTCGAAGCCATCGTCGCCGCCAGCTACTTCCGCGATCCCCGCGCCGCCGCCGTCGCCGCCCGCACCCTCGATCATGATTTCAACGCCTACCACCACCACGCCCTCGTCAAGACCCTCCACGCCACCCATGGGCTATGGGGACCGCTCCTGACGGAAGGCCGCGTCTTCGAGCACGACACTCATCTCCTCTTCGCCCTCAAGCACGCATGGGTCGAGAACAATCCCGACGACTTCAAGAATCTCGGTGGCGGGGCTGTCGACTACCGCCCCAAGGCCGCTTCCGGAGATGTCCGCAAGATCGTCCTCCAGCAAGTCGAGCGTCTCGCCGGCCAACCCGACGAACTCGTCTGGCTGGTCGCTCTCACCGACCACGCGACGGTCGAGGACCTGCCCCTGTTGCTGGAGCGAGGAACGAAGTACCCCGGTCTGCTCGCCCTTGTCCGAATCGCGCCCGGCTCCGATCCTGCCGCCCTTCTTGAGCCACTCTGGACGCACCCCGATCTCAAGGTGCGAGGCGAAGCCGTTCGTTTGGCCGGGCGATGGAAAGCCCGAGCGTTCACCGAGCGCATCCGCGAATTCGCCTTCGATGAACGCTCGCCGCTGCGCGGCGCTGCCTTGGAGGCCCTCCTCGTCCTCGACACCGATGCCGCCGTCGCCAGCGGACTCGAAAGCCTCCGCCACGTCGCCGAGCCCCAAGCCGCCATCCCGGTCCTCTCCTTCTTCCTCGGCGAGGCCGAGGGCCGCGCCGGACTCATCCGGGCCTTGGAAGTCCCCGAAGCCCTGCCCGCACCCGCCGCCAAGCATGTCCTCCAAGCCCTCAATCAGATCGGACGCGCCGAGCCGAAGCTGACCGGGCCGCTCATGAAGCTCGCCGGACTCAACCCCGCCTTGCCGCCCTACACCAAGGAATCTGTCGCCAAGCTCGTGAACGACGCCCGGACCCACGGCGACGCGGAGGAGGGCAAAAAGGTCTACGAAAGCGCCGGATGTATCGCCTGCCACCAGCCCGGAGCCCCTGGCAATCCTCTCGGACCCGACCTCAGCGCCATCGCCCGTGGCCTCCCGCCCGAACTCATCGCCACCGAAGTCGTCTGGCCCGCCCTGAATGTGAAGGAAGGCTACGAAGCCGCCACCGTGACCCTGAAGGACGGCTCCGTCGTGACCGGCTTCAAGCAGACCGAGACCGCCGAGACCCTCGCCATCCGCGATCTCGCGACGGGGGAGGTGCGGACGATCCCGAGAAGCGAGACGAAGGAGATCCAGTCCGGCGGGACGGTGATGCCCGATGGCTTGACGGCAGGGATGGACGAGCGCCAGTTGGCGCATCTGCTGCGGTATTTGATGAGCTTGGGGGAGGGGGAAAACTGATCTACGTTTCCCTTTCCACCGACTGTTTGCCGCCAGCCCTTTACCAGCCGGATTCCCCGGAACCCGCGACATGGCGAGCTTCGTCGGGATGGTGCGCGATACAGGATTTGAACCTGTGACCCCCACCGTGTCAAGGTGATGCTCTACCCCTGAGCTAACCGCGCAAATTCCCTACGAGGGCCGCGAAAATAAGCTCCGCTCGCGGCATCCGCAACTGGAATATTTCCCCGGCTGGGCGAGCATAGGGCCGTGAGTCCCCCTGCCTCCTCCACCCGCCGCCTCCGCTCCGCGGCGCTCGGGAAAACCCTCCTCGCGAGGGAATGGCCCGCCGTGGAGCGACCCCTCGGCGATGTGCTGCTGCTCCACGGGCTCGGCGACCACTCGGGCTGGCACAGTTGGGCGGCGGGCTTGGTGGCCGGGGCCGGATACCGCGCCGCGAGTTTCGACTGGCCGGGGAACGGGGCTTCCGAAGGCATCCGCGGGGACATGCCCGCCGTGGCGGAGGCCGGCGACCTCCTCGACGAAATGATGGAGGCGATGGACCTCGCCCCGGTCGGAATCTTCGCCCATTCCACCGGTGCCTTCCTCCTCCTGCCTTGGCTGGCGCGGCGTTCGCGCGAGGCCTTCCTCGCCCGCCTGCGCTGGGTCTGGCTCAGCTCGCCCCTGCTTCGCCCTTCGCACGGCCAGCCGCGCCTCAAGATCGCCCTCGCCTCCGCCTTGGCCCGGCGGTTTCCGAAACTGACCCTCGGCAGCGGGGTGCGGGCGAGGGATTGCTTCCACACCGGCGCTTCCGCGGCCGAGGCGGCGCGACGGCGCGACGGCGGACACCACCGCGTTTCGCTGCGTTTCGCGACAGACCTCCTCGCGGCAGAGGGGGCTGTGATGGAGGAGGCGGCCCGCATCCGCCCCGACCTCTCTTTTCTCCTCACCCAAGGGGCCGAGGACGGGGTGTGCCCGCCTCCATACGCCGAGGAGCTCTTCCGCCATCTCCCCGGGGAGCGGAAAACCTGGCTCCTCGTCTCCGGCGCCCGGCACGAGCCCCACCGCGAGGCGGAGCCCGAGGGAATCGCCAACGCGGTGCGGGCATGGCTGGATCGCGAAAGCCACGCCATTTCCGCGCCAGACAGATCTCTGGACGGATCGCGTTGACATCGGGGCGGCTTTTTCGGAAAATGTCCCCCATGTCAGAAAACGCCTTCTCCCTAATCGTCTCCATCCCCGGCGAAGAGCCGGCCCGCCACGACCTCGCCGGCGACTCCGCCACCTTCGGTCGCAGCCCCGAGAACGACATCCAGATCCTCGTCGCCGAAGTCTCGGTGCGGCACGGACGCCTCGTGCGCGACGGGGGCGGGGCTTGGCGCGTCGTCGATCCCGGATCGACCAACGGCACCCAGGTGAACGGCCAGCGCGTCGGCCCCGAAGGGGTGGCGCTGAACCCGATGGACCGGCTCCTTGTCGGCACGGTCGTCCCCGCGTGGTTCGTCCCCTCGACCGTGCTCGCCGCCACCCCGCTGGCGGAGCTGGTCGCCTCCCTCCAGAAAGTCGTGAAGGAGACGGGGCCGAAAACCGCCCCGGTCGCGGTGGCGGTCGCCGCGACTCCGGTTGCCGTGACTCCGGGCGGGACCACTGTGAGGCTGGAGCAAGTTCGCAAGCCGGGCGGTCCTCCCGCCCCTGCTCCCGGTGCCGCGCCCGGCGTTCCCCCCGGCGTCGCGCCGAAGCCCTTGCAGCAGCCGCTGCCCGGCGGTGCGCCCCTCAAGCCCCCGGCCCCCGGCCAAGCCCTCCGTCCGCCCACGGCCGCGCCTCCCGCCCCCGGCACCGCCCCGTCAGCACCGACCATCCCGCTGCCGAAGAAACCCGGGCAGTGAGGAGGGGGCGGCTTCCGGATTTGCCAACGGGACTGCCGGGAAGCTCGCGGGAGCTTCCCGGACGTCTCTCGAAGCATCGGCTGGCTCCAGCCCGCGCCTCACTCCCAAGTCACCGCGGTCTTCGCCGAATTCGCGAGGAAACACTCGCGATGCGCCTTTTCGTGGAGCTTGGCAAGCTCCTCCGGCGAGGGCTGCTTCTCCCCGGAGAAAATGATCTTCGGGCGCAGCGCGACGCGGGCGAGCCAAGGCTTGCCGTTCTCGCCCTTCTCCAGATAGCCCACGGGAGCATCGTCGTATCGATCCACGACATAGCCGCTCATCGAGGCGACGGCGAGGAAGGTCAGCATGTGGCAGCTCGCGAGGGCGGCGGCGAAGGCCTCCTCGGGATCGACGCAGTCCTCCGCCCCGAGGAAGGCGGGCGCGGCAGCGGCGCGCAGGCTCTGCCCGCTGCGCGGGAAAGTCCACGAGTGGGTGCGGGAGTATTCCTTGTAGCCGAAGCCGCTGTCGCCGCGGCTCCACGAGAGGGTGGCATGGTGTTCGCTCATCGGAAAGCAGTCGCCCGGTCCGGGGCGGGAGGCAAGCCTGCGTTTTGCGCCCGGTTTTGTCACGAGACACGGCCTTTTCAGCGGGAGGAAACTCGCGTATCCTCGGATTCCCATGTCGCCTCGCCCTGGATGGCTCCTCCTTTGCGCCGCCCTGCCCCTGCTCCTCCCCGCGCAGGAGCCGGAACGGAAGGCACCGACCCGCCCGCCCGAGGAGGCACCGATGGCGGAAGAAGCGGAGAAGGCGAAGGTGGAACGGATCGGCGAGCACCGCTACCGCCTCGGCGAAATCGAGTTCGACGCAAAGACGCGCGAAATTCGCCTGCCCGCGACGGTGAATATGCGCGAGGGCGGTCCGGTCGAATACCTGCTCGTCCACGAGAAAGGCAAGGTCCACGAGTCCATCCTCACCACTGCGGTCCCGCCCCTGCATCTCCAGATCGCGATGAAGCTGCTGCGCTACCGCGCGGGCTACGGGGATGTCTTCAACCGCTTCCTCCCGCCCGAGGCGCTCGAAAAGGAAGGCGGCAAGGAGGCGGACCGGGGCGAGACGGTGAGCTTCACCTTCCAAGCCGAGGGCCGCGCGAAGCAGCCCGGCTACGAACTCGTCATGGACGGGGAGAGCGCCGAGGCGATGACGCCGGGCGGCTGGATCTACACGGGATCGACGGTGGAGGACGGGCGTTTCATGGCCGAGGCCGAAGGCTCCATCGTCGCGATCTACCTCGACCCCCTCGCCCTCTTCAACATGACCCGCGACGGCGCGGACATTGACGAACGCTGGGGCGCCCGCCATCGCGCGATCCCTGAGATCGGGACGAAAGGCATCTTCACGATCCGGGCTGGCGAACCCCGAGCCATCCAAGCGGAATGAACGCGCCGATCCCTCCGCCTCTACTTCCACTCCTCCCGACCCATTCCACCCTTCCACCGAACCCACCCTCCATGAAACCCATCCTCGTCCCCCTCGCCATCGCCCTGTCCGCCGCCTTCCCCCTCTCCGCGCAGGAGCGCCTCGCCCCCGGTCCCGACGGGGCGAACGTCTCCCTGAAACTCGAAATCGAACGCGCCATCGCCAAAGGCGTGGACTATCTGAAGAGCCAGCAGGACGCCAAGACCGGTTCATGGAGCGATCCGGGAAACCCGGGCATCAGCGCCCTCGCCATCTCCTCCCTGCTCGGCGATCCCAACCGCGACCCTGCTGAGGGGCTTCCGACGGAGGCGGAGAAGGGCTACGGCCACCTCCTCGCCAGCATCAAGGCTGACGGCGGCATCTACGGCAAGGGGCTCGCCACCTACAACACCGCCCTCTCCATCATGGCCCTCGTCCAGTCCGGGAAGGAGGAGCATCTCCCCGTGATCGCGAAAGCGCGCCGCCTCCTCGTGAACCAGCAGCAGGACTACGACAAGAAAGGCGTCGTCGACAACCTCTTCGACGGCGGCATCGGCTACGGGGGCAGCTACGCGCACTCCGACCTGTCGAACACCCACTTCGCCCTCGAGGCGCTCTACTACTCGCAGAAAGTCCTCGCCGACACCGCCTACGACGAGAGCAAGGAGTTCGACCTCGACTGGGGCGCGGCCATCGAATTCGTCAGCGCGACGCAGAACAGCGAGTCCTCGGTGAAGCGCCTCGGCAGCGGGGTCGGCCTGCGCGAGGAGGACAAGGGCGGCTTCGTCTACTTCCCCGGCGACACGAAATCGGAGGAGATCGAGCTGAAGACTGACGGTGGGACCAAAACCGCCCTGCGCAGCTACGGCAGCATGAGCTACGCCGGCCTGCTCTCCTTCATCTACGCTGACATGGACCGCGACGACCCGCGCATCGCCGCGGCCATGGACTGGCTCCAGCGGAACTACACCGTAGAGGAGAACCCCGGCCTCGACGCGCAAGGGCTCTACTACTACTACCACACCATGGCCAAGGCTCTCGCCATCACCGGGACGAAGTCGCTCACCGCCCCGGACGGCGGGAAGGTCGATTGGAAAAAGGAACTCGCCCTGAAACTGATGGGCGGGCAGAAACCAGACGGCTCATGGATCAACGAAGCCTCGAACCGCTGGATGGAAAACGATCCGGTGCTGGTGACGGCCTATTCGCTGCTGGCCTTGCAACATGTCCACCGCCAACTTTGACTCTTACGAAAACGCGTTTCCTAGTCCGTCGCGCAACGCCTCAATGGGGCGGATGGCTGGGCCTGTAATTCGTAATTCGCTCAAGTTTCATATGGGCCGGTTAGCAGTCACTCCGTGAGCTTCAGCTCCCTCTGCTCCTCTATCTTCGCGAAGGCGAGGATCGCGGCGGTGTCTTCAATGTCGGCGACTTGGACGCCTTCGCGGACGAGGCCCGCGCAAATCTCCTCGGCAGCGACGCGCTCCTCGCCGCCCTCCGGCATCTTCACGACGAAGAGGAACTCCTCGGGCAGGCAGCCGACGCGCTTGAGGCGGGCCACTTTCGCGATCCACTCGTCGCCGTAGGTGTAGATCGGCGTCGGGGTGCTGCGGGCGAGGTTGAGGGGTTTGATCGCCTTCTCCGGCGTCTCCGCGCCACGCGGGGTGAAGGCGAGGGGGATGCCGACATGGTAGGCGTCGGTCCCGACCCAAGGAGCTTCGCGGTAGAGCCGGCCGAGGCGCTGGGTCTGGAGGAGGCGGCGGAGGTCGCGGGTGAGCCGCTTCTCCTCGTAGTCCGCCTGGGTGAGGTGCAGGTGCTCGACGTAGCGGTCGTAGAGCGCGGCGATGGTCGCCTCCATGTCCTCGCAGAGGCGGGTGCCGCGGGCGGCGTAGAAGAAGGGCGAGCCCTGCGGCGCGGTGAGCGTGGCGAAGAGGTCGCCCTCCTCCCTGCCGACGAAGAAGTCCCCTTGGGCGGGATGGTTCTTCGCGATCTGGCGGGCCTCGTCGGTCCAGTGGTTCGTCTCGATGGCGAGGGCGGAGAGTTCGCTTTCGAGCCGCTTCAACCCGGCCTTGTAGAGGCCGAGGTCGAGCTGGGGGAAGCAGGCGGCGACCCGGCGGGTGCGCTGCGGCGAGGCGAGCTTGTAGCCGAGGTAGCGGCTCTTCGCCTCCACCGCAACGATACCCACGTTGACGAATTCGCCCAGCTCCGGGTAGGGGCGGAAGCCGATCGCGGCGTAGTTGAGGATCAGGTTCATGGCGGGGCGTCGGGATGGCGGGATCGAAGGGGGTTCACCCGGCGAGCAGACCCTCTACGGGCAGCTCCGGTTTGATGAGCCGGGCCTCGACCTCCTCGCGGGTGAAGGTGAGGCGCGCCTTCCCGCCGGGTCCGGCGTGCCATTCGGTGGGCATCTCCTCCCAGATCTTGTCGAGCTTGTAGATCCCCGACTCGAAGCGGGTGCGCCACTTCGCGAGGAAGGCCCGCTCCAAGAAGGGAATCTCGTCGCGGAAGGCGTGCCCGCGCCGGAAATCCGCCGGATCGAAACCTGGGTCGAGGCAGCGGTCGTGGTCGATCAGCAGAATCTGCCGCAAGACCGGATCCCAGAGCACGTTCGGATCGCCCCCGGCGCGGTCGAGGCGGCGGTCGGGGTTGCGCGTCCACCAGTCGAAACAGAGGCAGCGCCGCTTCGTCTCCGCGTCGATGGAGCGGAGGTGGCCCGAGCGGATCTCCTCGGCGAAGGGCGCGCGCAGCGAGCCGAAGGCGATCCCCGGCGTGAGCCCGGCGATCCCGTCGAGGGCGCTGTGGGAGAGCAGCGCGGCGGGCAGTTCGAGGAGCCGTACAGGCGGGATGGGCAGGCCGCATTCCTCGGCGAGGCGGCTGATGAGGTAGTCCGTCACGAGCCGGTCGCGGGAGACGTTGTCGCGTTTCAGGAAATAGAAATGGCCGTCCGCCCCCTCGGCGAGCCAAGGGCGGCTCTCCCCGTTCGCGGCGCGACCGCAGAGGGCGACGACAGGGACGGCGGCGGCTTTCTCGGTTCGGGAGGAGGAGGTCTTTCGTTTCGCCATCGCAAGGGGAGGGGATCGGCCTGAAATCGACCTGACACTAGCTGACGCGTGACCTCCGAGGCAACCGAATTCTCATGAAAGAGGGCGTGCTGGCCTGTCAAGGTCCGCCCGGACGCAGCATGTCCTCGCGGATCAGCACCCCGTAGCTGTGCCACACCGCGCCGGGACCGCATCTGACCCACTCGCTGCCGGAGCGGGACGCGCTCGAAAGGGATTTGCCGAGCCACATCGTGCTCATGTCCGCGTCGGGGGTACCGGCCTCCGGCGAGTCGTCGATCATGGCGAGAGCTTCGGGGTCCGGGTTCAGGGCTCTCTCGCCGAGATCGGAGCCGAGGTAGCGGAAGTCGGCGCAGGCCACCGGGATCGCGGTCCGTCCGTCTTCGCTCTCGATTGACAGGATGAAGCTGCGGTAGACGGCGGTCGATTTCATGCTCACGACGACCACGTCCCCGGCCTTCACCGAAATGTCGCCACTGGTGCCATTGGTGTATTTGGTCCGGTCGGGGAAAAGATTCCGGCAGGACAGTCGCGAGCCATTGTGGCGGAGCTCCACCTCGCCTTTGGCGACGAGATGGATCTTGGCCCGGAAGGCGGACGGCCCTTCGGCGGGGTCGTCGGGGGAGAACCTCGCATCCCCGTCGAGAGCCATGCGGGCGTTGCGGGCGGCATGGGCGGCCTCCAGATTCCCGAGCTTCGTCTGCTCCTGCTCCAGCGAGGCGAGCGCCGTCTGGTAGTTCCGGAGCAAGTCCGCCCGGCTTTTCCTCCCGACATTCCACAGCCGCTTCCGCTCCGCAAGATACTTCGTCCGCATCGCGGCGATGGAGGGGTGCGCGGTCTTCCTCTTGCGGAAGGAGTCGGCGCTGAACTCGCTGCCGTCGCCGAAGCCCTCGATCTCCTCTTTGACTTGCAGCACCGCGTCGAATTTCCCGGCGGCCGTCTCCGAGGCGAGGAGGCGGGCGAGCGCGTCCGCATAGGAGGCGTTCAAGCGGGTGATCGGCTCCTGGATTTGCGCGTAGGCCTCCTCGAAGCGCTTCTCCAGCTCCGTGAGAGGCTGGACCGTCTCGGATGCCGTCTCCTGGGACCGGGCTGGAGGGACGAACCAAGCCGCCGCGCAGAGGAGGAAGGCCGCGAGCGTCCGTCCCCGCCCTTTGCCGAGGGCCCCGCTCGAAGGGATGCGCCGCGCCACGCCGACGGAGGACCGGGCGGAAAAGAGGGGGAATCTCCGAGTCATGGACGGATTCTGCCCAAAAACGGGAATTTGGTCAATGGCAAACGAATGTCGGTGATCCAAGCGGGCGACGCGCGGCGCGAATTCAGCCAAGCTCGCGTTGCTCCCCGACGCTTCCGGCGTATCCTCACGGAAATGCCCTCTTTCGATCCCGTCGCGGTCCGTGCCGACTTTCCCATCCTCTCCCGCGAGATCGGCGGGAAACCCCTCGTCTATCTCGACAACGGAGCCACCACGCAGAAGCCGCGCCGGGTCGTCGAGGCGCTCTCCCGCTTCTTTTCGTATGAGAACGCGAACATCCATCGCGGCGTCCACTCCCTCAGCCGCGAGGCCACCGACGCCTACGACGGGGCCCGCGCCTACCTGAAGGATCGCCTCCGCGTCCCCGCGACGCACGAGCTGGTCTTCGTCCGCGGCACGACCGAGGCGATCAACCTCGCCGCCCACGGTCTCGCTCCGCTCCTCCGCGAGGGCGACGAGATCGTGCTCACGATCATGGAGCACCATGCGAACTTCGTCCCTTGGCAGGTGCTCGCGGAAAAAACCGGGGCGGTGCTGCGCTTCGCCGGATTGCGCGACAACGGAGAGCTCGACCTTGAGGAGTGGAAGTCGCTTTTTACCCCGCGAACGCGCGTCGCCGCCTTCACCCACGTCTCGAACGTGCTCGGCACGGTCAACCCCGTCGCGGAGATGACCGCCTTCGCCCGCGAGCGCGGGGCCTTCGTTCTCGTCGATGGGGCGCAGGCCCTGCCCCACGGCTTGGACGACCTCGGGGCGGTGGACGCGGATTTCTACGCCTTCTCCGGCCACAAGGTCTTCGCCCCCGACGGCGTCGGCGTACTCTGCGGGCGGCGCGAGTTGCTCGACGCGATGCCGCCCTACCAGACCGGGGGGGACATGATCGAACGGGTCTCCGTCGCGGGCACGACGTTCCGCCGCTCGCCTGAGCGCTTCGAGGCGGGAACGCCGAACATCTCCGGGGCGATCGGCTTGGCCGAGGCATTCCGCTACCTTGAGGGCATCGACTGGGCCGCCGCGCGGGCGCACGAGCACACCCTCCTCACCCACGCGGCGGCGGAGCTGGGGAAAATGGACGGCGTCCGCCTTTTCGGGACGGCCCCCGGCAAAGCCGCGATTCTCGCCTACCACTACGCCGCCGCCCATCCCCACGATGTCGGGACCATCCTCGACACCGAGGGCGTGGCCATCCGCGTCGGCCACCACTGCGCCCAGCCGCTGATGGACTACCTGAAGGTCCCGGCCACGGCGCGGGCCTCTTTCGCTTTCTACAACAACCACGAGGATGTCGAGGCCTTCCTCCGAGCCATGCGCAAGGTGGAGCGGTTCTTCGGCCCGTGAAAGTTGACGAGTGGAGCGTGAAAAACGCGCCAGCGCTGTAGCCGCGCTCAGTGAGGTCGGAGCGAACGTCCCCACGACACCCGACCGGGGTCGATGACCCCGGCTACAGTTTCCACCCATCTACTTCGACCTCAACTCATGCACGCCGGCCCACTGCGGCGGCGGCGTGGCGTCGTATTCGCGGCAGCGCTCCCCAAGAAGCCGGGCCGATGTCGCGAGGGTGGCGTGGGGATGCTCCGCCAGCGCCTCGAAAGCGGCGGCGGCGGTCGCGAAATCGCCGGATTCGTAGAGGCGGAAGGCCGCCTCGTAGGCGCGCCGCCCCTCCTCCTCGCCGCCTCCGGCGAAGACGGCGTAGAGTTCGGTGGGACGGGATTTGCCTTTCACTTGGACGCGGTCGACGAGGAGCGCCGGGGGCTTCTCGCTCAGGGCGGCGATGAACTCCCCGCTCGCGAGGATGGAAGCGGCGTAGTTCTTCGTCTGGCTCTCGATCCGGGCGGTGGTGTTGACGCTGTCGCCGACGATGTTGTAGTCGCGATAGGAGCGGGAACCGACGTGCCCGACGAGCGCCCGCCCGTGGTGCAGTCCGATACCGATGCGGAGCCAGCCGTCGAGCTCGTCGGCGTCGGGGCTTTCGCGCCGAGCTTCAAGAGCGGTGTGGATTTCGAGGGCGGCGCGGAGGGCGCGGTCGGCCGCGTCGTCGCAGGGCTCGGGCGCGCCCCAGTAGGCGAGGAACTGGTCCCCGGCAAAGCGGGCGAGACTGCCGTTCTCGCGCAGGGCGGCGTCGGTCTCGATGGCGAAGAGTCGGTTGAGCAACTCGAAGACGCGCTCGACCCGCCCCGTCTCGCAGAGGCTGGTGAAGCCGCGGAGGTCGCTCAGCAGCACCGCGACCTCCCCGCCCCGTGGGCGGATCATGTCGAGATCCTGCATTACCTGCTTCAGCACCGCCGGGGAGAAGTAGAAGCCGAGCATGGCGTCGCGGCGGGTGCGCTCGCGCGCCTCGAAGCTCCAACGCCTGCCCACTTCAAGGAAGACGGAGGCGCCCCATAGCATGGCGGCGGAAATCGCGGCGGGCAGGACCTGCCAGCCCGGGGTCAGGATCGCGAACCAGCCGAACCCGAGGATCGCGGCGACCCCGGCCGCGGCGGAGGCGATGAGCCAGCCGATGCTCCGCACCCAGGAGAAAGCGGCGACCGCGAGGAGGGCGACGGCGAAGTGGAGGACGAGATCGAGCCAGAGCGGGGCGGGCCGGATCGCGGTGCCGTGCGTCAAATCGTGGAGGGCGGTCCCGTGCAGATACATGCCCGGCTCCATCGGGCCGTGGGTGGTGGGTTTGCCGTCGGTCTCGGCGTCGAAGCCGAGGAAGACGATGGTGTCGCGCAAGGCCGAGTCGGCGGGCTTCGAGGCCGCATATTGCTCCAGCTCTGCGAGGGTCCAGACCCGGCCGGCCCGATGCGGCAGGTTCAGGTTTTTTTTGTCGTATTCCTGAGGGTCGTAGTAGGAATGGCGCAGGTTGAGGAAGACCCGCGAGCCGTCGGCGCGGCGGGTGACGGCCTTTCCGCCCTCCAGCGCCTTCCATTCCATCTCCCCCCCGCCCGCGACCTTCGGCGCGAGGGCGGAGGGCCGCGAGGCTCCGTAGGCGGCGAGCGCGAGGGAGGGCAGGGTCTCGCCCTCGCAGGTGTGGACGAACTGGTATTCCCGCCAATGGCGGTCGGCGGGGACGTTGACGATGCCCTCGTCGAACTCCCTCCCGCCGGCCCTCGGCAGGGAGCGCAGCAGGTAGGGCTGGCCGTCGTGCCTCTCGATCACAGTCGAGAGCAGCACTCGGGTCGAGGTCGTCTCGTGAATCTCGCGGATGGCCTCGGCGAGGACGCGCTGGTCCTCCTCCCGCCCGCGGGCGTAGATGATGTCCACGACGATGACGCGCGCGTCGAGAGCGGCGAGGGTCTTCAGGAAGCCGGCGGCGGTGGCGTATTCCCCATCGACGGCCCAGCGACGCGCGATCTCGTCGTCGACGCTCAGTTGGACGAAGCGGATCTCCGGGTCGAGCGGCTCGGACCATCCGGCGCGGGCGCGGGCGTCGAGGGCGAGGTCGAGCCAGAACAACTCCGGCTTTTCCGCGACTCCCGGCAGGAACCAGCGGAAGGAGAGCAGTGCGGCGAGGACGAGGAGGGGGAAGAACCAAGGCGCGGCGACGGGGTCGAAGGCTGGCTTCGCCACGTCCCGGTCGTCGGTCTGCGGAACCCGGCTCACGGGGCGGGGGGCGGGGTGACTGGGAAGACCAGGACGCCCGGCGAGGAGCGGTCGAAGGCGATGGCCCGGCTGTCCTCGCGCCATTCGTCGTCGAGCGTCTTCAAGCTGCGGCGCACCACCGCGACGGTGGCTTTCGGATCGTGCTTGTCCGGTCCGGTGAGGAGCGATCCCTCGGTCTGCCCGCGGGTGACCGCCGCTTTCGACGCCGGGGCGACTCGCGGGGCATCCCCCTCGCCGAACTGCGCTTGGTATTCCGCGGCGCTTTTTTGGCGGAGCAGGTTCGAGAGCCGCTTTTTGACCGTCCCGGCATGGAGGAGGATCTCGGTCTCGGCTTTTTCCTCCAAAGCCTCGGAAAGCCATTCGACGGATTCCGCGATCCTCGCGAGATTCGGATCGGCGTTGTCGAAGACGGCGACGTAGAGCTCGACCGGGCGCGTGGCGCCGCTGTGGGTCCACGAGGCCTCCCCGTCGGGGAAGCGGACGGGCTTCGAGTCCCCGGTCTGCTCGGAGAGGACGGGGGCGAGGTCGCGATGCAGGGTGTCGCCGTCGAAGGCGATGAGGAGAAGGGTCGAACCCGCCGACCCTTGGGCGATGGCGAGGACGTCGCGCTGCGATCCCGCTTTCTCCGCCGGGGTGTAGGGCAGGCAGACGCCGCCGCTCTCCGCATGCTCCGGGGAGCGGTCCACCACGTATAGCGAGACTTGGGCCTCCCCGGCATGGACCATCGCGCTCCCCGCGAAGACGAGGGGTAGGAGGAGGGCGAAGAAGGAGGGAGTCTTCATGGTTCGCGTGGCATTGTTCTTCAAGCGACCGGATCGGTCAAGGACGGATGGACGCCTTCCAAGTAGGACGATCCAAAAGGGGCGTCCAGTCAGAAAAACACACCGCTCTGGACGATCCAAGCGCCCCATGCGAGCCAATGGAGCCCGTCGGCGAGCGCTTGGGTGCGGGCGCGAGCCGCCTCGCCCCGCCACCGGGCCACCCCGAGCGTCGCGGCGGCGCAGAGGGCGAGCGCGACCGGGGCAGCGCCTCCGTCCCGAAAGACGGCGAACGCGCCGAGGGCGCAAGAGGCGGCGAGCGCGGCCTCGGGCAGACAGTCCGGGCCTCCGGTGTCGGCGAAATAGGCGGCCTCGTCGCCGAGCCGGTCCCAGCCCCGCTCGACCCGGGCGATGAGGAGGCAGTTGCCCAGAACCAGCAGCCCCAGCGAGGCCAGCGTCGCGGCGGGAAAGGGCCGTCCCACCCCGGCGGCGAGGGCGACCCCGGCGGTGAAGACGAAAACGATGCCGAGTTCCTTCGTCGGCAGGCGGCGGGGCATCCGGCGATGGAGGCGCGAGAGACGGAAGACCCCGAAATAGATCCCCGTCGCCAGCGCGAGCGCCCCTCCCGCGAGCAGGGCCCGCGTCTCCAGCCAAGGCAGCGCCACCGCCCCGACTGCCGCCGCCACCCCGACGAGGGAGGCGAGCACGAAAGGATGCCGCCGCGCCCATTCGTGGCGGGGGGGCAGCGCCCCGGGCGGGAGCGACCGATGGCGGCGCGCGTCGAAAATCCGGTCACCGAGATAGACCAGCCACACCGCCGCGAAGAGGGCAGCGGACTCCGGCCCGCGAGCGCCTGCGACCCTCCCGTCACGGGCGAGGCAGAGCGTCCAGCCCAGCGCCGCGAAGGGCGCGTCGAGACAGAGGAAGGAGGGTAGCAGCCAGAGTGGTCGGGGAGTCACTTCGTGGCGAGGTGGGGGAGGGGACGGCTGCGATGCCCGGCTGGCTTGATCTCAGGGGAAGAGATGGGCGTAGTCGGATTGGAATTGGTCTTCGGGGATCGCCTCGACGTTTCCGCCCGAGAATCCGACGATACGCCGACGAGAGGACACGGGCGAAGCGAGGAGGATTTCTCCGGGATCGGCCTCATCGGTGAGTCCGGGGCGGTAGAGGAGGGTCGATCCGGGAGCGGAGGGAGGCTCGATGATCGATTCGGGGAGGTATTCTTTCTCGACAAGTGCGGCGAGGGATTCGGGAAAGCGTCCCTCGTGGTCCGCCGCGTAGACTCTGCAGGCGAGCATGACTTGCTTGATCGCGTTCATCTCCTTCGCCTCATTGGCCCGCCGCTGGACGCCGTTGTAGGCGGGCATCGCCGCGGAGGCGAGAATGCCCACCGCCACGAAGCCCGAGAAAATCCCGACGCTGCCGGTGACGATCCCGGCGATGCCGATCCCGCGACCTTTCAGCGCACCGCCGGAGCGGTCGATGTTCTTCACCGCCGCGACTCCGAGCAGGATCGCCGGGATCGATCCGAGCAGCCAGAGGCAGCCGATGCTGAGGATGCCGAGGACGAGGCTCCAGACCGCTTGGGCGGAGGTCTTGGCTTCTCCATGGGACGAGAGCGGAGTCAGGGACGGGGGCGTGGTCATGGCCGAAGGTGGCGAAAAGGACAGCGACTGTCAACAGGAGCGGCCCCGCAGACCGGGAGGGGCGGCCCTTGCGACTTGCGCCCGCGCCCCGCCGCGCTACCGTCCCCGCTCCATGACCTCCCGCGACATCCGGCAATCCTTCCTCGATTTCTTCGCCGAAAAAGGGCACTCCATCGTGCCCTCGGCATCCCTGATGCCGACCTCGCCGAACCTGCTCTTCACGAACGCCGGGATGAACCCCTTCATCCCCTACTTCCTCGGCACCGAGGCCGCCCCCTACGACCCGCCGCGCGCCGCCGACACGCAGAAGTGCATCCGCGCCGGAGGCAAGCACAACGACCTTGAGGACGTCGGCTACGACACCTACCACCACACCCTCTTCGAAATGCTGGGGAACTGGTCCTTCGGTGACTACTTCAAGGCCGAGGCCATCGCCTGGGCTTGGGAACTGCTCACGGAGCGCTGGGGGCTGCCCGCGAACCGCCTCTACGCGACCGTCTACGCCCCCGCCGAGGGCGACCCCGCCGAATTCGACCAAGAGGCCTACGACCTCTGGGCCGCCATTTTCAAAAAAGCCGGACTCGATCCCGCCGTCCACATCGTCAACGGCAACAAAAAGGACAACTTCTGGATGATGGGCGAGACCGGCCCCTGCGGCCCCTGCTCGGAAGTCCACATCGACCTCACCCCGGCGGGCGACACCAAAGGCAGTCTCGTCAACGCGGGCGACGCGCGCTGCATCGAGATCTGGAACCTCGTCTTCATCCAGTTCAACGCGAACGAGGACGGCACCTTCCGCCCGCTCCCCGCCTGCCATGTCGATACCGGCATGGGCTTCGAACGCGCCTGCGCCGTGATCCAAGGCACGAAGAGCTTCACCGATTTCTCGAAGCTCGCCTCGAACTACGACACCGACGTCTTCACCCCCATCTTCGCGAAGCTCACGGAACTGAGCGGCAAGACCTACACCGCGACCGTGCCCGAGGGCGGGAAGCGCCACAGCCTCTCCGAGCAGGAGCTCGTCGATGTCGCCTTTCGCGTCATCGGCGACCACCTCCGCGCCGTCAGCTTCGCCATCGCCGACGGCATCGAGCCCGGCAACGGCGGGCGGAACTACGTCATCCGCAACATCCTGCGCCGCGCCGTGCGCTTCGGGCGCGTCCTCGGTTTCGACGCCGAGAACCCCTTCCTCCACCGTCTCGTCCCCGTCCTCGCGACCGAGTTCGGCGGAGTCTTCCCCGAGATCGCGGCGCGGCAGGAGAAGATCGCCGCCGTCCTCAAGGCCGAGGAGGAGCAGTTCAACCGCACCCTAGACCGCGGCCTGAAGCTCTTCGACGAAGCCGCCGCGAAGCTTCCCGCCGACGGCCTTTTCCCCGCCGCCACCGTGGTGAAGCTGTGGGAGACCTACGGCTTTCCCACCGACCTGACCCAGCTTCTCCTCGACGAGCGCCGCCTCGCGACCGACCCTGACGAAGTCGCCCGCCTCGTCGAGGCGCACAAGAGCACCGGGGCCGAAGGCCGGACCACCGCCGTGGTCGAGGCCGTCACCATCGAGACGGACGTGAAGACCGAGTTCGTCGGCTACGAGCGCGACGAGGCCGAGGCCACCGTGGCCGAATGGATCGAGAACGGCGCGGGCTGCTTCGCCATCGTCGACCGCAGCCCCTTCTACATCGAGAAAGGCGGCCAGCTCGGCGACACCGGCACGCTCGTGGCGGAAGGCGAGAGCATCCCCGTTCTTGCCGCCCTCGGCGTGGGTGAAGCCACCGTGCTGCAACTCGCCAAGCTCCCTGACAAAGCCACCACCACCGTGACCCTGAAGGTCGGGACCCCGCGCCGTCGCGGCATCGAGGCGCACCACACCGCGACGCACCTCTTCCACTGGGCCTTGCACGAGGTCGTCAGCCCCGACGCCACCCAGCAGGGCTCGCTCGTCGCGCCCGACCGTCTGCGCTTCGACTTCAATTCCACCGCTGTGCCGTCTGGACAACTCGCCAAGATCGAGTCCGAGGTGAACGAACGCATCCGCGCGAACGACACCGTGACCGTCTCCGAAGTGCCCCACGCCGAGGTGAAAGGCAACCCGAAGGTGATGCAGTTCTTCGGCGACAAATACGGCGAGAAGGTCCGCGTCGTCCAAATCGGCGGGACGGGCGGGGCCTTCGACGGCTATTCGATGGAACTTTGCGGCGGCACCCATGCCGGCTCCACTGGGGCCATCGGCTATTTCAAGATCAAGAGCGAAGGGGCCGTCGCCGCCGGCATCCGCCGGGTCGAGGCCGTCTGCGGGGACGCCGCCAAAACCTTCCTCGCCGAGGAGGCCAAGCGCCTCGCCACCGAGTTCGCTGAAGCCGCCCACAAGCTCACCGCCGCGAACGAGAAATTGAAGGCACTAGGCCAGTCGCATGTCGAGACTGACGACAGCGACACCCTTTCCGCCCTCATCGACCAAGCCCTCGTCACCGGAGACCTCGCCGGAGCCGACGCCCATCTCCGCGCCTTCGAAGCGCATCGGGATACCGTCCGCGCCGCCGCGCTCCAAGCCGAGAAGGCGGTCAAAAAAGCTTCCGCCGGAGCCGCCGCCGGACTCGCCTCGCAATGGTTCGAGGAGACCCTCGCCCCGCACGCGGGCGACTCGTGGATCGGCTTGCTCCCCGGCGACTCGCCCGAGCTGCTGCAAGAGGCGCTGAACACTGTGAAAGCCCGGCAATGGCGCGGCATCGCCGTCCTCGCCCTGATCGACGAAGGGACCGTGCATCTCGGCACCGTCGTCCATCCCGATTTCGCCGCGAAAGCCAAGGCCGGAGACCTCGTCCGCGAGTCCCTCGCCGTGGCGGGAGGCAAAGGCGGCGGCCGTCCCGAAATGGCCCGAGGCGCCGCCCCCGGCGGCGAGACGGAGGCCGAAGCGATCCTCTCGAAGGCGCGCGAGTTGCTGGGGTGAAGGGATCGCAGCCCGTGTCGGCACGATCCACGAGGATTCACCGTCATCAGGGGGGAGGTGCCATGAAATGGTATATCCAGTCGGTGATTTCCTTGAACCACCCCCAATGATCGTAGGTGTATTCAATCGGGTAATAGACGACTTGAATGATGACCATTAGCCAATGTGAGGTGAGCTGGATTTCTGGAC
>DDTJ01000099.1 GCA_002344525.1 Akkermansiaceae bacterium UBA2367 | reverse complement strand
CTGCCTTCTCATCTAATCTTGTTCGGCTTCTTCAGTCCGTGTAGCACACGAATGATCGCGTCGGAATCGGAATAATCACGAAAGACATTCCTGATGCCGAGCCCTCTGAGTTGGTCGATGCGACGGCCAATCCCGATCATCGGCACTTCCAACAAGCGACTCACCACGACATCCCACGGTGCATCGCCAAAGTAAACCACTTCTGAAATTTCGAATTCCGCTCGGGCCGCCGCCAACGGGATGATAGCCCTCCTTCTTGGAGTGTCGCTCGATGTGGCGTGCGGAAAATCATCCAAATCTATGCCGCAGCATTGAAGTTTGAACCTCGCACTGGTATCGAAGCAACCGGTGGCAATCGCCACCGTGCAGATATTTTCCGCCTTGAGGCGTTCGATGAACTGAACCGCACCTGGGAGGGGAATGAAATCACCGGGGAACTTAGGCTGCTCCTCTTTGAGCAACCTTGTGAACTCACGTTTGATCTCTTCCTCCTTGGCCGGAGCTGCAGGGTCTCCGGCAAGCAAATCACGAACAATTGCACTGCTGGTGGGTTCCTCATAGGAAGCCCAATCAAGCGATGAAAGCGATTTGCCTGTCACATGCTCAATCGCCTTGGCATAGCATGGCCCTTCGACTTCCTGCGTGTCGCAAATCGTCCCATCATTATCGAATACCGCTAGCATCGTCTTTCTTGCCGAACGTCAGGTCGCAGGCGACGGCGAAGCCGTTGCCTGTCGACCCTTGTTCTCGCGGCCGAACTTTAGTCGAAGTCACCATCGTCGATCTTTTCCGCAAGACGTCTTATCGCGTCATCACCACTTCCTGAAACGGTAACTCGGCGCTCTTCGCCCGTGTCGTCGTTTTCGATTGTGAATATGGTATAGACCCCTCCAAAGCCAAGAGAAAGGGCTTGTTCGAGGTGATCCGTTCGTTTGCTGATGATTTTCCAGGCCATAGTTGTTCGATTCGGTTGTTTTGTTTCTTTATAGGATTCGTGCGAGAACGTCAAGGGTCAGCTACCGCCGTCAGGCGGTTAGCTGCACCCGCTTGTTGGGCTTATTTCGTGAGATACCAGACAATGACCGCAGAAAGGATGCCGGACAGCCACCCAATGAACAGCACGCCGCCTGCTTTGATTCGCCCCCATAGGCTTCGCCTCTTTAGAAGGTCGGCCTGCTCCTCGGCAAAAAGCCGCCCTGAAAGCGTGACACCATACGTAGCTGCGCTTACAACATCACAATTGACATCCCTGACCGCCCGACCGCGCATGTATCCGAAATCAACCAAATCCGCTATGGCCTCCAATTCGAGTTTCTGTTCATCCGTAAAATCCCCCGGTTCGGCATCCCACGTTTCGGGGCCGTCTGTAAGAAGCCGGATATACCGGGTTCTCCATGACTCGGATGTGTTCCTCTGGCTTGTCATGTGGCTGATCGGGACCGCTCTCCTGTTTGCGGGGGTGCAATCGTTGAAGGTTTTTGTTATGCCCAACAGTGGTATTAGCCCGCTTTCATATCGGCGTCCATCAACCGGTCGCCGCCAATCGGGCATCCTCAAGGAAACCGTTTTTTCCGCATGCCGTCAAGGATTTCGGCCTCTCCTTGGTCTTTTTTCATGCCGCAGTTGGCCTCGCTTCACGGCTTGACAGTCTAGGGGCACCGACTTTTCGGTAAAGTTTTTCATCCCATCGATTTATCAAATCATCTTAATTTTCAACAGAGCCGAAATCTAGATTTTTCGATTGCGCTTCTTCTGCATTTAGAGATAATGCGGTTATGAACAGCGAGCAAAAGACCACCCATCCTTGGTCGGGCGACCTCGCCGCTTCGCGCGATTTGAAGCGGAATGAAAAGGCGGGATTCGCCCTGATCCTTGGCTGGCATGAGAAATGGCGGGTCTCGCAGGGACTCCCGTCGGGGCGCGAAGCGGCGGCGACCTTCTGGAAGGTGAAGGTGCGGGCGAAAGAGCGCGAGCCTTGGCAGCTCGAGCAATGGGCCGAGGCCTTCCGTTGGTTTTTGAAGTGGCTGCACCATGCCAAGTCCGATGGCCGCGAGACGAGGAGCCTAGAGGAGCGCGTGCGCGACGCGGTGGACCGGGCCGGGGCGCGCCGGGGCTTGGCCCTGCGGACCCGCCAGACCTATGCCTCGTGGGCGGGGCGTTTCGCAAGATGGGCCGGGGACGAAACCTCGACGATGGAGGCTGGGAAGGCGCGGGATTGGCTGGCTTGGCTCGTCTCGGACCAGAAAGTGAGCTTCGCCACCCAAAAGCAGGCGCTGAACGCCCTCGCCTTCTTTTTCCGCGATGTCTGCGGCAAGGCCGAGGTCGACTTGCAAGTGACGATGAGGCGTACGCCGAAGCGGATGCCCGTAGTGTTGAGCCTGGCCGAAGTCGCGGCGGTGCTCGCGAAGCTGCCGTCGAAATGCCGGCTCGCGGCGGAGCTGCAATATGGCGCGGGACTGCGACTGAGCGAGCTGCTGAATCTACGGATCAAAGATGTGGACGTGGAGCGCCGTCAGGTCACGGTTCGCGGCGGGAAGGGCGACCGGGACCGCGTCACGGTGCTGCCCTTGGCGGTGGCCGGGCAACTGGGAGGCTGGAAGGAGCAACTGCGCAGGCTGCACGAGGCCGACCGTGCCGCCGGCGTGCCGGGGGTCGCCTTGCCGGGCGCCTTGGAGCGGAAGCTGCCCCGGGCGGGCGAGCGTTGGGAATGGGCTTGGCTGTTCCCCGGCGACCATCTCTCGGTCGATCCGGAAACGGGTATTCGCAGACGGCACCACCTCCACGAGGAGACCTATTCGAGGGCGCTTCGCGAAGCGGCGGCGACCGCCGGGATCGGCAAGCGAGTGAAATCGCACGACCTGCGTCATTCCTTCGCGACGCACCTCCTCGAATCGGGCACGGACATCCGGACCCTGCAGGAGCTGCTCGGGCACGCGGATGTGAAGACGACGCAGATCTACACCCACGTCGCGAGGAATCTCAGCGCCTGCGGCGTGGCGAGTCCTCTCGACCGGATCGGGGCGGTGCAGCGATGCGGGGGATGACGGCGACGGAATGGCTTGCGGCCCCGCGCGCGCCTCACAAACGCGGCTTCTCCGGCTTCAGGGGCGCGTCCCAAGCTTGCGCCCCTTCCAGCTTCACGGTGCGCTTGAAGACCTTCCCGCCGCAGGTGGCGTAGAGGGTGTTCCCGTGGAGGGCGACGTTCGAGGGGTGCCGTTCACCGAGAGGGCTGGGCACGATGAGGTGGACGCGTCCGGGCTGGTCGCAGATCTGCACGCCCATGGCGGTGGCGACGAGGAGCCAGCCCACCTTGTCCACGGCCATGCCGTCGGCTTGACTGCGCACGTCGATGGAGGCGGGCGGCAGGTGGAGATGGTAGTAGGGCTGGACGTGGGCGAGGGTGCCGTCGGGCCGGCGCTGGCCCGACCAGACGAAGCGCCCGCCGAAGTCCGCGGCGTAGACGAGGCTCTGGTCGGTGCTGAGGACGACGCCGTTCACACCCGAATAGACGTCGGACGCGACCTTGACCTCGCCCGCCGGGGTGATGGCGTGGATCGCCTTCTTGCGCGGCTCGGAGAAGTAGACGGTGCCGTCGTGCGCGACGACGACGTCGTTCGGCTTCACGCCCTCGGCGTGGATGGTCTTCTCCCCGGTCTCGATGTCCCAGGAGACGAGGCGCCCCGGATCGGCCTCGCAGGCGTAGAGGGTTTTCCCGTTGGGGGCGAAGGCGAGGCCGTTGACGCCTCCGGTGTTCTCCTGGAAAAGCGAGACTTGGCCATCGGGCGAGACGCGCCAGACCTTGCTCTCCCGGAGGTCGGAGAAGAACAGCTCGCCCGCCGCGTTCACCGCCGGCCCCTCGGTGAAACCGTGGCCTTTGCTGACGAGACGCCAGCCCTCGCCGTCGACGAGGAAATCGTTGGCCCTGCTTTTGGAGCGTTCGGGATGGGTGCGGACGACGGCCCCCTCACCTTTCCAATCCTGCCAGAGCCAGCGCAGCACCTCGGGGAGGATGGCGTTGCCGTGCTTGCGGTTGTGGCCGCCCTCGCCCCAGGCGTGGTTCACCTCGTAGCCGGCCCATTCGAAGGAGGCGAGCATGTCCTGGTTCGCGATCCACCAGCTCCCGCAGTAGATGTCGAGGTCGTTGCGACCGTCCTGGAGGAAGACGCGCAGCGGCTTCGGCTCGGTCTTGCGCACGAGCACGGGCAGTTCGTTGCCCCCGCGCAGGCCGACGTAGGTGCCGACGGTGGTGAAGACGCGGCGGAACTGGTCGGGCCTCTCCCACGCGGCCTGGAAGGCGGCGATCCCGCCGGAACTGGAGCCGGAGATGGCGCGGAGGTTCGGGTCGTCCGTGATCTTCAGATCCTTCAGGGCGTGGGGGATCATCTCCTCGACGAGGAAGCGGGCGTAGCGGTCGTCGGCGGCGTCGTATTCGAAGGAGCGGTTGTAGCGGGCGAGGGCGTCCCCCCCGGTCTCGGGCACGACGCCGGGATTGATGAAAAGGCCGACGGTCGTGGGCATGTCGCCCGCGTGGATGAGGTTGTCGAAGGTGACGGGGACGTTGTTCAGGTAGCCGAGGCCGTCCTGGAAGACCATCAGCGCGGCGGGTTGCGAGCGGTCGTACTGGGCGGGCACGTAGACGGCGTACTCGCGGGTGGTGCCGGGGTAGATGGCGCTGCCGTCGAAGACGCCCTTCGTGACGGTGCCGGAGGGGACGCCCTCCTGTTTCACGGATTCGGGCGGGACGGGGTAGCTCCCCTCCTGCTGCTGGGCGGGGAGGAAGGTCGAAGCGAGGAGGCAGAGAACGACGAGGGGCGAGGGTTTCATCCCCCGAGCAAAGCGCAGTCCGGTCGCTTTGCAAATTGGCGGTGTCTTGGTGGTTCGCTCCAGCTAAGTCGGGGTCCGAAACCTGTAGCCGAGGCCAGTGGCCTCGGTCGGGCGTCGTTTGGACGTTCGGTCCGGCCTCAGTGAGGCCGGCTAC
>DDTJ01000003.1 GCA_002344525.1 Akkermansiaceae bacterium UBA2367 | reverse complement strand
CGATAATCTAGGAAAGACCCTTACCTTTTACTTTTCACTTTTTACGCCGCCTCCGGCGGCCCTACCCGCGCCATCCCCCGTTGATTTCAATGGTTTGCCCGGTCACGTAGGAGGCCAGCGGCGAGCAGAGGAAGGCAACGACATTCGCCACTTCCTCGGTCGTGCCGAAACGTCCGAGGGGCACATTTTTGAGCATCTCCTCGCGCACGCTTTCGGGGATGGTCGCGGCCATGGTCGTGTCGATCACGCCGGGGGCGACGGCGTTCACGCGGATGCCGCGCCGCGCGGCCTCGCGGCTGAGGACACGCATCATCGCCTGCACCCCCGCCTTGGCTGCGGCGTAGTTGGCTTGGCCGTAGAAGCCTTGGATCGCCGCGATGCTGCCGAAACTGACGATGGCCCCGCCGTCGCGCATCGCCCCGAGCCCGTGCTGGCAGCAGAGGAAGACGCCGGTGAGGTTCACGCCGAGAACGGCGTTCCATTCCTCGCGGCTCATCTTCGCGATGGTGCGGTCACGGATGATGGCGGCGTTGTTGACGAGAAAATCGAGGCCCCCGCGCCATTCGCGCAGCGCCTCCATCATCGCCGAGACCTGTTCCGCGTCGGAGACGTCGGCCGCGACGGCGAGGGCGCTGCCGGGGCGGATCGCGTTCAGTTCCGCTGAGAGGGCTCCGGCGTCGGCCCGCGTGGAGTCGAGGCCGGGATGGTTGATGGCCACATCCGCCCCCGCCCGGTGGAAGGTGCGGGCGATGCAGGCGCCGATGCCCTGCGAAGCGCCGGTGACGAGGGCGGTTTTTCCGGTGAAGTCGATGGGGATCATGAGGGGATGCGGATCGGCATTCTACAGCGGAAGCCGCCGTTTACAGAAGGAAAAACGGGAACCGCGCGATCCCGGTGCTGCGGGAGCTTACGCAAGATGACGGTGGCAGTGATTCGAAATCGAATAAGGGGGATCTCTGGAAACCGGATCGGCTGACCTGGAGCGGGGCTTTCCAAGTCCCGTCTTGCCTGATGGGGACTTGGAAAGTCCCCATCCTTGGTTCGCCTCCCCCATTTCCCCCGATAAAGCTCTTGCCCGCCCCCCCGGCCCGCCTACTCTGTTTCCCGCCCGATGCCGACAGACCCCTTCATCCACCTCCACCTGCACACCGAGTACTCCCTCCTCGACGGGGCGGTCCGCATCGGGGAGCTGATGAAAAAGGTGGAGCGCTGCAAGATGCCCGCCGTGGCGATGACCGACCATGGCAACATCTTCGGGGCCATCGAGTTCTACCAGAAGGCGAAGAAGGCAGGGATCAAGCCCATCATCGGCTGCGAGGCCTACCTGACCCCGCCGGGCGTAGCCCTCACGGACAAGAAGGTCGATCCCGTGGTGGCGAACGGCAAGGCGAAGAAGAAGCGCAACTCGCACCTCACCCTCCTCGCCGCGACGAACGAGGGCTATGCGAACCTGATGAAGCTCTCCAGCCTCGGCCACTTGGAGGGCATGTACTACAAGCCGCGCATCGACAAGGAGGCCCTCGCGGCTCACTCGGAGGGGCTGGTCTGCCTGAGCGGCTGCGTCAACGGCGAAATCAACCAGTTCATCCAAGCCGACGACCTCGACGCGGCGCGGAGGAGCTTGGGCGAATTCGTCGATATTTTCGGGAAGGACCGCTTCTTCCTCGAAGTCCACGACCACGGTTTCCCCGAGCAGGCCAAATGCACGCGGCAGATGGTCGAGTTCGGCAAGGAGCTCGGCCTCGGCCTCGTCGCGGCGAACGACGTGCATTTCCTCAACCAAGCCGACCACGACGCCCACGACGTGATGATCTGCATCGGTACCGGCTCGCTCCTGATGGACGAGAACCGGATGAAGTACTCGCCCGAGGTCTACTTCAAAACGACCAACGAGATGCGGCGGCTCTTCAAGGACCTGCCCGAGGCCTGCGACAACACCTACCGCATCGCCCAGATGTGCGACGTGACGATCCACCTCGACTCGACCAGCTCGGAGAAGTATCCGCAGTTCGAGTCGCCCGACGGCAGCCCGCGCGAGGAGTATTTCCGCAAGGTCTGCTACGATGGCCTCGCGTGGCGCTACGGTGGACGGGCGCAGACCGACGAGGAGCTGCGCCGCCGCCTCGACTACGAGATCGACGTGATGGCGAAGATGGGCTTCGTCTCCTACTTCCTCATCACTTGGGACTTCGTGAAGTGGGCGAAGGACAACGGCGTCCCCGTGGGGCCGGGACGCGGCTCGGCGGCGGGTTCGATCGTCGCCTACGTGCTGGGGATCACAGATCTCTGCCCGTTGCGCTTCGGGCTGATCTTCGAGCGCTTCCTCAATCCCGAGCGCGTCTCGCCGCCCGACATCGACATCGACTTCTGCCAGACCCGCCGACCTGAGGTCATCGACTACGTGCGGCAAAAATACGGCGAGCGGGCCGTCTCGCACATCGTCACCTTCGGCACGCTCGGGGCGAAGAGCGTGGTGCGCGACGTGGGGCGCGTCATGGGGCTGAGCTACTCCGAGGGCGACCGCATCGCGAAGATGATCCCCACGGAGTTGAACATCACCCTCGCCGACGCGAAGAAGAAGAATCCCGAACTCGCCGCTGAGGTCGAGAACAACCCCAGCATCGCCGAGCTGTGGAAGCACGCCATCTTCCTTGAAGGCCTCACCCGTGGCACCGGCATCCACGCCGCCGGCGTCGTCATCGGCGACCGGGATCTGACGAACTACGTCCCCCTGATCCGGGGGAAGGAGGGCGAAGTCGTGACCCAGTACGCGATGAGTCCGCTCACCGACTTGGGCATGCTGAAGATGGACTTCCTCGGCCTGAAGACCCTGACGGTGATGCAGGACGCGGTCGAGCTGATCCGCCGCCACACGCCCGGCTTCGAACTCGACAACGAGGGCTTCGACGACCGGACCACCTTCGAGCTGCTCAACCGGGGCGAGACGATCGCTGTGTTCCAGCTCGAATCCGGCGGAATGATGAGCCTCTGCCGCCAGTTCGACGTGAACCGCATCGAGGACATCATCGCGCTGATCGCCCTCTACCGTCCGGGTCCGATGGACCTCATCCCCGACTTCATCGACCGGAAGAAAGGAAAGAAAAAGGTCCAATACCTTCACCCACTCTTGCAGGAGGCGAGCGAGGAGACCTACGGCATCCTCATCTACCAGGAGCAGGTGCAGCGGGCCGCGAACCTCCTCGCCGGATACTCCCTCGGCGAGGCCGACCTCCTCCGTCGCGCCATGGGCAAGAAGAAGCTGGAGGAGATGGTGAAGCAGCGGGCCAAGTTCGTGAAGGGCTGCGCCGAGGTGAACAAGATCCCCGAGAAGAAGGCCAGCGAGATTTTCGACCTGCTCGAAAAGTTCGCGGGCTACGGCTTCAACAAGTCGCACTCCGCCGCCTACGGGCTCATCAGCTACCACACCGCCTACCTCAAGGCGAACTACCCGGTCGAGTTCATGGCCGCGGTGCTCTCCAACGAGATCAACAACACCGACAAGATCTCCACCTTCGTCGCCGAATGCCAGCGCATGGGCATCGAGATCCTCGCGCCGGATGTGAACCGCTCCATGCTGAAATTCGTCCCCGAGGGCCGCGAGGAGGGGAAACGGGCCATCCGCTTCGGCCTCGCCGCGGTGAAGAACGTGGGCGAGGGCGCGATGGAGGCGGTCATCCGCGAGCGCGAGGCGAACGGGGAGTTCAAGTCGATGGAAGACTTCGCCGGACGCCTCGACAGCCGCTCGGTGAACCGCAAGATCCTCGAAAATCTCATCAAGGCCGGGGCCTTCGACTTCACCATCGAGCGGCGCGACGAGATGTTTTCGCGCGTCGGGCAGGTCGTCGCGGGATCGAGCGCGGCCCAGCGCGACCGGGCCACGGGGCAGGGTTCGCTCTTCGACATGAACGAGCTCATGAGCGCCGCCGCCCCGCCCGAGGTCATCGAGGAGGACCGCGTCGTCTGGAACCAGAGCGAATACCTCGCCCACGAGAAGGACCTGCTCGGCTTCTACGTCACCGGCCATCCTCTCGACGAATACCGAAGCGTTTTCGAGAAAGGCAATTACGCCACCCTCGCCGACCTGCCCCAGATGAAACCGGGCAAGAAACCCGAGCGCTTCGCCGGGATGATCGGCGAGGTCGCGGTGAAGTACACGAAGCGCGAAGGCAAGCCCTTCGCCGTATTGACCTTCGAGGACTTCACCGGCGCGACCGAGGTGATGGTTTGGAACGAGACCTATCAGAAATGCAACCCCCTCCTCGTGAAAGACGCCGTGATCGAGATCAAAGCCAAGATCGAGCAGGACACCCGCACCGAGACCAACCGTCTCACCGCCGAGGAGATCAAGGCCATCGCCCAAGATCCGAACTACGTTCCTCCGATGGGCCTGAACGGGCACGCGAACGGCAACGGTCGCAATGGCCACCACGCCGCGCCCGCCGTGAAGCCTGTCGTCGTGGAACTCGACTCCCGTCGCGACACCCCTTCAGCGATCGAAAGGCTCCGGGTCGCGGCGACCGACCATCCCGGCGAGCGGCCCTTGCACCTGCGGGTGCGGACCGAGGACGGGCGGGTCGTCACGCTGGAGGCGGGGGGACGCTACCGGGTGTCGGACGACTTCCTCTCGGCTTCGGGGATCGAGCTGTGGATTGCGTAGGATCCGGTCTCAGACGAGCAGCTCCTTCACGACGTGGCCATGCACGTCGGTGAGGCGGAAGCGGCGGCCTTGGAAGCGGTAGGTGAGGCGCTCGTGGTCGATGCCCAGCAAGTGCATCACGGTCGCTTGGAAGTCGTGCACGTGGACCTTGCCCTCGACGATGTTGTAGGCGTAGTCGTCGGTCTTGCCGTATTGGACGCCGCCTTTCACGCCGCCTCCGGCCATCCAGAGGGAGAAGGCGGCGCCGTGGTGGTCACGTCCGTGGGCCTTGGGATTCTTGATGTCGCCTTGGCCGAAGGGGGTACGGCCGAATTCGCCACCCCAGATCACGAGGGTGTCCTCCAGCAGCCCCCGCTGTTCGAGGTCACGGACGAGTCCGGCGCTGGGCTGGTCGGTGTCGCGGCATTGCACTTCGAGCTGGGTGGGGATGTTGTTGTGCTGGTCCCATCCGGCGTGCATGAGTTGGATGAACTGCACTCCGCGCTCGGCGAGGCGGCGGGCGAGGAGGCAGTTCCGCGCGAAGGAGCCGGGGCGGAGCACGTCGGGTCCGTAAAGGTCGAGGATGTGCTGCGGCTCGTCGCTGAGGTCGGTCAGCTCGGGCACGCTCGTCTGCATGCGGTAGGCCATCTCGTACTGGGAGATGCGGGTCTGGATCTCGGGATCGCCGACGGCCTCGTGGTGCTCGCGGTTGAGCGCGGCGATGTCGTCGATGAGGCCCTTCTTCATGTCGCGGGAAAGGCCTTTGGGATCGGAGAGGAAGAGCACGGGGTCGCCCTCGCTGCGGAATTTGACGCCCTGGTATTTGCCGGGGATGAAGCCGCTGCCCCAGTAGTAGTCATAGAAAAGCTGGCCGCAGGAGTTCTCCCGGTCGCGCGAGAGCATGACGACGAAGGAGGGCAGGTCCTCGCTCGCGGAGCCGAGGCCGTAGCTCATCCATGCGCCCATGCTGGGGCGTCCGGGGAGCTGGTGCCCGGTAAGGAAGAAGGTGACGGCGGGGGCGTGGTTCACCGCCTCGGTGTTCATCGAGTTGATCAGGCAGATCTTGTCGGAGATGTCGCGGGTGTGGGAGACGAGGTCGGAGAGCCACATGCCCGAGCCGGGGTGCTGTCGGAAGGGTTTCAGCGGGGAAAGCACGGGGTATTCCTTGTAGCCGCCCGTCATCGTGCTGAGACGCACTCCGGCGCGGACGGAGTCGGGGATGTTCTCGCCGTGGCGGCCGTACATGCCGGGCTTGTAGTCGAAAAGGTCGAGGTGCGAGGGACCGCCGGTCTGCATCAGGTAGATGACGCGCTTGGCCTTGGCGGTGTGGTTGGGGAAGGCGGGCGGTGTGGTTCCGGCGGCGGCGAGGGCGTCCTTGCCGAGAAGCGAGGCGAGGGCTGCGGTGCCGACTCCGGTGGCGGTGCGCCCGAAGAATTGGCGCCGGGTTTGGCGGAGCCGCTCGGCGTGGTGGTGGAGGGAGTGGTCGAAAGGGGTGTTCATGTCAGGAAAAGAGCGTCGATGACGTGTTCACGAGAGTGTTGCGGAAACCTTCTTCCATTCGTGGTCATTCGCGGCCATTTGCGAAAATTCGCGTTGAGAAAATGGATTTGGAACGCGAATGGCCGCGAATTTCCGCCAATGGAGAAGTATTGAAATCGGTTGGCGTTCATATCAGGAAAACGAAGAACGAGGAACAAAGAACCAAGAACGCCGGCCTACGGCCGGCTCAGAGTCTCATCCAAATTCAAAATCACCTGCGCCATGCGGACGCAAGCGGCCAGCTCGACAGGCTCGTATCCTTCCCCGTCCCGGAGCGCCGCGTAGGCCGTGGCGTCCTCGGCATAGCTGCGGAATTCGTTGAGGCTCTTCTCGTAGCCATTGGCCAAGAGCCGCTGCTCCGCCTCGCCCGGCTTCCGCCCCGTGGCCAGTTCGAAGGCGAAGGCGAGCCTCGTCTCCGGCGTTGGGCCGCCTTCTTTACACATCCTTCGGGCGAGGGCGCGGGCGGCCTCGACGTAGGTTTCGTCGTTGAGGAGGACGAGGGCGTGGAGCGGCGTGTTCGTCGTCGAGGGCTTCACCGTGCAGACTTGTCTGGCGGAACTGTCGAAGAGGTTCGGCGGGGAGGAGGTGCGGCGGAAGAAGGAGTAGAGGCTGCGGCGGTGGAGATGCTCCCGCTCCTCGCGGCGCGGGTAGCTGATCTTGCCGAAGGAAAACTCCTCCCAGAGCCCCTCGGGCTGGCGCGGATAGACCGGCTCGCCACCGACGGAGGCGAGGAGCAGGCCGGAGACGGCGAGGGCTTGGTCGCGCAGGAGCATGGCGGGCAGGCGCGAACGCGCGCCGCGGGCGAGGAGGCGGTTGTCGGGGTCGCGCTCGAATTTCTCCGGGGTGAAGGCGCTGTCCTGCCGATAGGCGGTGCTAGTGACGATGAGGCGGACGAGGTGCTTCACGTCCCAGCCCGATTCGACGAACTCAACGGCGAGCCAGTCGAGCAATTCGGGATGGACGGGCAGCTCGCCCTGCACGCCGAAGTCCTCGGAAGTCTTGACGATGCCGACGCCGAAGAACTGCTGCCAGATCCGGTTCACCGCGACGCGGGCGGTGAGGGGGTGCGCGGGATCGACGAGCCATTTTGCGAGCGCGAGGCGGTTCGGCGGCGTGTCGGCGGGCAGGGGCGGGAGGAAGGCGGGGGTGCCGGGCGTGACCTTCTTGTCGGGCTGCTGGTAGTCGCCGCGGACGAGGGTGAAGGTCTCGCGGGTTTTGTCGGGCGGGTTCTCCTCCATCACCATGATCTGGACGATGGATTCATTGACTTGGCGGAGGGCGTCGCGCTGCGCTTGGGCCTCGCGGCCGATCTTGGCCCATTCCTCCTTCCCGTGGTCGCCGGTGCGGAGGTAGAACTCGGTGACATCGCGCTGCTGGCCGGCGTTGCGCTTCTCCAGCGGGGTGCGGAGGACGGTGGAGAGGGAGCCGGGGAAGCGGGTGCGGTCTTCCAACTCCTTCGCGGTGAATTTTGACTCCCAAGCCTGCCGCGCCGGGGCGATCTCGGTTTCCAGCGTGGCGAGGGTTTCGCCGAGCGTTTTGATCTCCTGTTCGAGGTGCTTCTTCTCCGCCTCTTGCTCCGGCGTAGGCAGGGTCAGCCAAGGGCGGGCGAGTTGCACCGTCGCGCCCGAACCGAAAGCGCAACCTTGGCCGGAGCGGTAATCGACCACGCCGCTCTCGGGCAGGTTGTTGAAGAAGGCGAAGAACTGGAAATACTCCTCGTGCGAGATGGGGTCGTACTTGTGCGAGTGGCACTGGGCGCAAGCCATCGTCAGAGCGAGCCAAGTGGTCGCGGTGGTGTCGACGCGGTCGAGGACGTTGTTGATGCGCTGCTCCTCGGCGATGGCGCCGCCCTCGCCGTTGAGCATGTGGTTGCGGTTGAAGGCGGTGGCGATGCGCTGGTCCTGCGTCGGTTCGGGGAGGAGGTCGCCGGCGATCTGCTCGACGGTGAACCGGTCGAAGGGAAGGTTGTTTTGATAGGCTCGCACGACCCAGTCGCGCCAAGGCCACTGGTGACGGTTGCCGTCCTGCTGGAAGCCGTTGGAGTCCGCGTAGCGGGCCGCGTCGAGCCAAGTCAGGGCCATACGTTCGCCGTAGTGGGGCGAGGCGAGGAGGCGGTCCACGGCTTCGATCACGGCGGTGTCGGGATCGCTGCCATAGCGCGTCTCGAAGGCGGTGAGTTCGGCGGGCGTCTGCGGCAGTCCGGTGAGGTCGAGGGAAAGGCGGCGCAACAGGGCGTGCGGCGGCGCTGGAGGGTTCGGCGCGAGACCTTCGCGTTCGAGGCGGGCGAGGAGGAAGGCGTCGATGGGGTTCTTCACCCAAGCCGCGTCCTTCGGCTCCGGCACAGGGGGGCGGGCCGGCGCGACGAAGGCCCAATGCGCGTCGTAGGCGGCTCCGCCCTCGATCCAGCGGCGCAGGATCTCGCGGTCGGATTCGCTCAGGACACGGTGCGAATCGGGCGGTGGCATGACGGAGTCGGGATCGTCGGAGAGGATGCGCTGCCAAGCCTCGCTTTTCCCCGGGTCGCCGGGTACGATGGCCGCGTAGCCGCCGAGGTCGCGGGTGGCCCCATCGAGAGTGTCGAGGCGCAGGTCGGCCTTCTGCATCTTCTCGTCGGGACCGTGGCAGAAGAAGCAGTTCTCCGAAAGGATGGGGCGGACGTGGTGGTTGAAGGAGATCGTCTCGGGCACGGACTTCGCGCCCTCGGGCAACCCACCGCGCGGGTTGCGGCTGTTGGCGAGGGCGGCAGGACCACTCAGGGCGACGGCCTCGTCGCTGGGATCGTCGAGGGAGCGATTGGCGCGGCGGATTGGTACGGGAGCAGGTTCCTCGGGCGCCGCCAGGGGAATCCCGGCAGCAGGATGCGGGGTGGCCTTGTCAGGACGCAGGGAGAGGAGCGCGATGCCTGGAACGAGAACGGCGGCGGCGAGACCTGCGACACGGGCGTAGGGGCGGCGGCGCGGCGCGGTGGGTCCGGCCCAAGGCAGGGGGACGACGTTGGCGGGACGGCGGGCGATCCCAGCGGCGGCGAGTTGCTCGTGGATCAGGGTGCCGAGATCGGCCCCGAGGAAGCAATGGTCGGTGAAATCGCGGAGGCGGGCTTCGTCTTGGCCGAGCAGCTCCCAGAGGCGCTCGCGCTCCCAGTCGGTGAGCTCGCGTTCGCCGAGGGCCGCAAGGATGGCCTCGAACTCGCGCTGGTTTTCGTGTGGGTTCATGGGAAAAGGGGGAAGTCAGACCGTTTCGCCGAGCTGCCGACGGACGCAGCGAGCCACCGTCGTCTTGATGCGGAAGAGCTTCTGCGCCATGGCGTTGCGGTTGAGGTCGGCCTCGCGGCTGAGTTGTTCGAGGCTGGTGCCGTCCTGGTAGCGGCGGAGGAGGAGGTCGCGGTGGGGTTCGCTCAGTTTTTTTAGGCAATGGACGAGGGCGGCGTGGCGGCGCTCCTCCGCCTCGCTGGGTCCGTGCCCTTCGGTGGCGGCGTCGGCGATGCGTTCGAAAAGCTCGTCCCCCGGCAGTTCGCGGTGCTGCCGACGGGCGACGCGGCGGCGGTGGTTCTGCGCTTGGAGGAAGGCGACGCGGAAGGCCCAAGCCCGGAAATCGCCGGAGGGGTCGAACTGCTCGCGCTTCTCCCAGAGGACGAGGCAGGTCTCCTGGACGAGGTCGTCGGCGGCCGCGCCGCTCCCGGTGAGGGAGAGGAGGAAGGCGTGCAGCCTCGGGCGGTGCGCCTCAAGGAGGCGCTCGAACTCGGGGGAGGGCTGGCTTTTCAAGGGAGTCATCGGGGGTCGTCCTGCGCGGGGATATTGTCCGGGGACGGTCGATGGTTACGGACGGATTGGCGGCTGGCGCGGATGCGGGAGGGGGGGAGTTGAGAGGGGATGGTTGAGGGTTGAGAGACCATGCACTGTAGCCGAGGTCATTGACCTCGGTCGAACGGTTTGAGAGCGTCCGTGCGCGACATTCCCTCTCGCATCGGAATAATCCTCACTGGAAGGGATCGGACGGGCTTCCCGACAGCCACCTTCTGAAGCGTGTCTGCCATTTTGACCATTCGTATCCCCGGAAATCGTAGAATTTCCAAGAAACCCAGTCGAAAGGGATTTCGATGGGGGTTCGTGGCCAGTCGTGCCATTCCCGACTATGATGAAGAGGCACGATCACAATGCGCCGTCCGAAAACCCTATCTCGCATCATTGCGAGGGTAATCGTATAGCGGAGAGTTTCCGCCGCCGGAAGCTCCGGGAACGTCATGGTGATTTTTATTTCGTCGAGTTGGCCAAGATTTGCATGGAATTCGATGAGCTCCTCGCCCAAAGCCGGATCGGCGCGATGGATCATCGTGTTGAGCTGTCGGATGGCCTCGGGAAATGGAGTCTCCTCGAAGCGGATTTCGGGCAGGATGATGGTCTTCAAAGCGGATTCCTCCCGTTTCCGTTCGGCATCGCGCTCCGCCTTGATCGCGAGGTTCGCCCCCCACAGCACAAGGACCGAGCCAAGAAAGCACTCGATCAGTGGAAACTCGAAACCGAGCAGCCAGCGTCTCCGGCGTCTTGCCGTCGGGGGATCGGTGCCCATCTTGGCGTCATTCGGCTTTTCCATGGGTCAAAGGGGCAAGTCCCGTAGCGAAGTTCGTGAGAACTTCGACGAAGGTCGCCCAAGGTTCGAACTGGGAAAATGGCCTGTGGCTATCCGCTCCGCGTATCCTCGCGAATTTCTCTACACGGCCCCGCCCCTACAACGGGAGACGCCCCGCGACCTCCTTCGCGAAATAGGTCAGGATCATGTCGGCCCCGGCGCGCTTGATGCCGAGGAGGGACTCCAGCACGACTTTCTCCTCGTCGATCCAGCCGTCCTTGGCGGCGGACTTGATCATGAGGTATTCGCCGCTGACCTGATAGGCCGCGAGGGGCAGGTCGAAGGCTTCGCGCAGGGCGCGGACGATGTCGAGGTAGGGGCCGGCGGGCTTCACCATGAGCATGTCGGCCCCTTCGGCGACGTCGAGCTCGGCCTCGCGCAGGGCCTCACGGCGGTTCGCGGGGTCCATCTGGTAGGTCTTCTTGTCGCCCGCCTTCGGGGCGGAGTCGAGGGCTCCGCGGAAGGGGCCGTAGTAGGCGGAGGCGTACTTCGCGGCGTAGCTGAGGATGGAGACCTCCTCGTGGCCGTTCGCGTCGAGGGCGGCGCGGATCTGGCCGACGCGCCCGTCCATCATGTCGCTGGGGGCGACGATGTCGGCCCCGGCGGCGGCGTGGCAGAGGGCCTGGCGGCAGAGGGCGGCGACGGTTTCGTCGTTGAGGATTCTGAGGTCGCCGGAGGAGGTCCTCTCGACGATGCCGTCGTGGCCGTCGGAGTTGTAGGGGTCGAGGGCGACGTCAGTGATCACGGCCATGCCGGGGCAGGCGGCCTTCACCGCGCGGATGGCGCGGGGGACGAGGCCGTCGGGGTTGTGGCATTCCTCGGCGCAGGGGTTTTTCAGCGCGTCCTCGATCTTGGGGAAGAAGACGACGGCCCGGACGCCCGCGCTCCAAGCCGCTTCGACTTCGCCGACGAGGCCCTCAAGGCTCCAGCGCCGCTGGCCGGGCATGGAGACGATGGGATCGTCCTGCGGTGCCTCGTGGAGGAAGAGGGGCTGGATGAGGTCGGCGGGATGGAGGACCGTCTCGCGCACGAGGCCGCGCACCGCCTCGTTCTTGCGGTTGCGGCGCGGGCGGATGGGGAGGTTCAGTTTTTCGGACATAGTTCGTAGCCTTCCTTGGTGTCTTTCACTTCCCAGCCGAGGGCGGCGATCTCGTTGCGGAGCCGGTCGGCCTCGGGCCAGTCCTTCGCGAGCTTGGCGGCGCGGCGCTCCTCGGCGAGGCGGGCGATGTCGGCGGGCGCTTCCGCCTCCCGCCCGCCCTCCCCCGCGACGGAGGGCAGGGCGAAGCCGAGGGCGGCGAGGACGCGGTGGAAGCCGAGCCGCTCGCGCCGCGCCTCTTCGGAGGAGAGGGAGGCGACGTCGAGCGCCTTGATCGCGGTGAAGATACGCCCGAGGGCGTCGGGGGTGTTGAGATCGTTTTCCAGAGCCTCGAAGGCCCCGGCGAAGGAGGCCCCGTCCTTCCCCGCGAGCAGGGTCGCGTAGCCCGGCGTCTCCGGCTCCCCGGTCCTCGCGGCGAGGGCGACGTCGAATTTCGCGAGGCGTTGCAGAGCCTGGCGAGCGCCGAGGAGGGCGGGGAAGGTCTCTTTCCCCTCCGCGTCCTTCGCGACGAAGTTGAGCGGCTGCCGATAGTGGGCGGAGACGAGGACGTGGCGCAGCTCGGCGGCGGAGAAGCCCGCCTTTTCCAACTGTTCGAGCGTGTAGAAATTCCCCGCGCTTTTCGACATCTTGCCGCCGTCGACGAGGAGGTGGGTGAGGTGGAACCAGTGGTCGGCCATGCGATGCCCGGTGCAGGCCTCGCTCTGGGCGATCTCGTTCTCGTGGTGGGGGAAGACGAGATCGACGCCGCCGGAGTGCAGGTCGAAGCTCTCGCCGAGGTATTCGCGGCACATCGCGGAGCATTCCAGATGCCAGCCGGGCCGACCCAGACCCCAAGGGCTGTCCCAGAAATTGTCGCCGTCCTCCTCGCGTCGGGCCTTCCACAGGGCAAAGTCGGAGACGGAGTCCTTGTCGTATTCGTCGTCGGCGACCGCGCCGGAGGCCCCCTCGCGCAACTCGCGCTGGTCGAGGCGGGAGAGGCGGCCGTAGTCGCGGAAGCTGGAGACGCGGTAGTAGACCGAGCCGTCGGGGGAGGCGTAGGCGTGGCCTTTCTCCATCAACTCGCCGATCATCGCGATCTGGTGGGGGATGTGGGCGACGGCGCTGGGTTCGAGATGGGGTCGCAGGAGGTTGAGCTTGTCGCAATCGGCGTGGAAGCGGTCCCGCCAATGGTCGGTGAAGTCCCCCAGCGTGCTGCCCGCCGCCCGCGAGTCGCGGATGGTCTTGTCGTCGACGTCGGTGAGGTTGCGCACATGGAAGGTCGCGAGACCGGAGAGCTCAAGAGTGCGCCGGAAGACGTCCTGGAGCGTGAAGGTGCGGAAATTGCCGATGTGGGCCGGGCCGTAGACCGTGGGGCCGCAGCAGTAGAAGCGGTAGGTGGCACCGTCGCGGGGCGCGAGGTCACGCACCGTGCGGCTCATCGTGTCGAACAATTTCATCGGGGAATCCCGCCAATGGACGGCGGGACGCCTCGTTTTGCAAGAATTTCAAAGGTGGGGCGACCTAGGGCGAAAGGGGGCGGCGGAGGCGGACGGCGCGAACGGGAGACGCGGCCGGAAAAGCAATTTCGAGATTGCCAAGGCGATCCCTTGCCTGTTTCGTGGCCGGGCGGAAACCCCGCCGACCCTATGCCGGAAACCCCCGCCGCCCCCGCTTCGAAAGGCCGCGCCCTGCGGCAACGCACTCTCAGCAGCGTCGTCCTGCTGGCGCTGGTGACCCTCGCCTTCTGGCTTTCGCAGCCGTGGATCTACCTGCTCGCCTTCGCCGCCCTCGCGCTGGGGGCCTTCGCCGAATACTACCGCCTCTTTCCCGACGCCGGGTTCCGGCGCTTCCGCCCCGTCGGTTTCGCCGTGGCCGCCGCCTACCTCGGCCTGCTCTTCTCCCCGCTCTGGGGTTCCGAGATTCCTTGGGCCGGGCAGCTCGACGCCCTCGCCCTCGCCACGTTGGTGCTCCTGATCGTCCTCCTCCGCGTGCGCACGCCGCTGGAGGGCTTCCGCTCCCTCGGCGAGATCGCCGCGACCGTGCTCGGCTTCGTCTATTGCATTTTGCTTTTCTCCTTCGTTCCGAAAATCATCCTCCTCCCGCTGACGACCGCCGCCGGCGCGGCGGCCCCGACCTTCTACCTCATCCACCTCGTCGCGGTGACGAAGCTCACCGACGCTGGTGCCTACCTCGTCGGCTCGGCTATCGGGAAGGACAAGCTCGTACCCCACGTCAGCCCCGGAAAGACCTGGCAGGGCTTCTGGGGTGCGCTCGTCTTCGCTATCGGCGGCAGCTACCTCGCCTGGTGGCTGCTCGGCGACCGGGTTCCGCTGCTCGGTCCTGTGTCGGCGGGCGTGCTCGGACTCGTCCTCGCCCTCGCTGCCGTGCTCGGCGACCTCGCTGAATCCATCCTGAAACGCAGCCTCGCGGTGAAGGACAGCGGCCACGTCATGCCCGGTATCGGTGGCTTCCTCGATCTGGTCGATTCGGTCATCTTCACCGCCCCGATCTACTACCTCTACCTCCGCCTGGCGAGCTGATGTCCGACCCGTCCCGTCCCAAAAACGTCGTGGTCCTCGGCTCCACCGGCTCCATTGGCGAAAGCTCGCTCAAAGTCGCCCGCGCCCTGCCCGACCGCATGAGGCTCGTCGGCCTCGCCGCGAACCGCAGCGCCGACGCCCTCGCCGCGCAGATGACCGAGTTCGGCATCCGACAGGGTTGTCTCTTCGACCCGACCGGGTTGGATCGCGTCCGCTCCGCCCTGCCCGGCGATGTCACACTCCACAGCGGCGAGGAGGGCCTCGTCGAACTGGCCACCCTGCCCGAGGCCGACCTCGTCCTCGTCGCCATCGTCGGCGTCGCCGGATTGCGGCCCGCCCTCGCCGCGATCGAGGCGGGCAAGGACATCGCCGTGGCCTCGAAGGAGATCCTCGTCATGGCCGGCGAGACCGTCATGGAGGCGGCGCGGCGCAAGGGCGTGAAGGTCCTGCCCGTCGATTCGGAGCACAACGCCATTTTCCAATGCCTCGAAGGCCATTCGCCGGACGAGGTCTCGCGGCTCATCCTCACCGCCTCGGGCGGTCCCTTCCGCGCCCTGCCCGCCGCCGAGCTTCCGCAGGTGACCGTGGAGCAGGCCCTGAAGCATCCCACTTGGGAGATGGGCAGAAAGATCACCATCGACTCCGCCACGCTCTTCAACAAAGGGCTCGAAATGATCGAAGCCCGCTGGCTCTTCGACATTGGCATGGACCGCGTCGATGTCGTCGTGCATCCGCAGAGCATCGTCCACAGCATGGTCGAGTTCATCGACGGCTCCGTGCTCGCGCAACTCAGCACCACGGATATGTGCTTTCCCATCCAGTATGCCGTGACCTGGCCCGAGCGCGTCGCCAACACCCTGCCGCCGCTCGACTTCGCGAAGCTGGCCCGGCTCGACTTCGAGGTCCCGCGCTGGGACGACTTCCCCGCCCTGCGACTCGCCAAGGAAGCCGGCACCGTCGGCGGCACACTCCCCGCCGTGCTGAACGCCGCCAACGAAGTCGCGGTGAGCGCCTTTTTGGAACGTCACTTGAGCTTTCCCGGAATTTGGCACACCGTCGCGGAGACGATGTCGCGTCATCGCCCCCTTTCCCATCCCACCCTCGACGAAATCGTGGCGGCGGACGAATGGGCGCGGGAGACCGCGGCGCAACTCACGACACGGACATGAAGAAGGCCACCACCGCAAAGAAGCCCTCCAAACCAAAACCGAAAGCGAAGCGCGCCCCCCGAGCCAAGAAGACGCCAGCTTCCGAGCGCGTCTGGATCGGCTTCGACCTCGGCGGCACGAAGATGCTCGCCAAGGTCTTCGACGATCAATATCGCACCCTCGGACGCTCCAAGCAGAAGACCCAGGGAGCCAAAGGCGTCCGCGCCGGGCTCACGCGCATGGTCGAGACCGTCCACGAAGCCCTCGCCGACGCGGGCGTCGATCCCTCGCGCCTCGCCGGCATCGGCGTCGGCTGCCCCGGCCCCATCGACCCGTCCAAAGGCATCATCGTCGAGGCCCCCAACCTCGGCTGGCGCAACGTCCCCGTCGAGGCCCATCTCGGACAGGCCTTCGGCGTCCGCACCGTGATCTGCAACGACGTCGATGCCGGTGTCTACGCCGAATACCAGACCGGGGCCGCGCAGGGAGCCCGTTGCGCCGTCGGCATCTTCCCCGGCACCGGGATCGGAGCGGGAGCGGTCCTCGACGGACGTCTCCTCCAGGGATCGGTCCTCTCCTGCATGGAACTGGGCCATATCCCCCTCTTTCCCGAGACCTCCGGCAAGGGCGAGGACGGCACCACGCTGGAGACCGAATGCTCGCGCCTGAAGATCGCCATCGAGGCCACCCGCGCCGCCTATCGCGGCCTCGCACCGAACCTGCTGAAGACCTGCGGCACCGACCTCTCCAAGGTCACCAGCGGTGCCCTCGCCAAGGCCATCGAGGCCGGGGACGTCGAGATCGAGAACATCGTGCGCCGCGCCGCCACCCTCCTCGGCTGCGGCGTCGCCACCGTCGTCCATCTCCTCGCGCCCGACGTGATCGTCCTCGGCGGCGGTCTCGTCGAGGCTATGCCCAAGCTCTACCTCGAAACCGTGCGCCAATCGACGCTCGCGCGGGTCCTCGCCCCCTACCGCAAGAGCCTCCGCATCGTCACCGCCCAGCTTGCTGAAGACGCCGGCTGCATGGGCGCGGCGGCTTGGGCTCGGAAGGCGGTGGAGGGGTGAGGGAGCGCCGGACACGGGAACGCGGATACCTCTTGTCCGCATCGCCGCCCGGCCACCACCGATCTGGCGGACGTCACGAGGACGTCCGCTCCGCCCTCACTGAGGGCGGCTACAGGCTGGTCAGGCGGCCCGGCCCGGCTGCCGGAAGGCGGAGAGGATCAACAGGCCCGCCGCCACGCAGATGCAGGAGTCGGCCACGTTGAAGGAGGGGAAATGCCCTTCCGATTCCTTGTGGATCAGTTCGTAGAACGGCAGTTTGAAATCGAGGAAATCGACGACATAGCCGCGTCCCGGCAGGATGCGGTCGGTGAGATTGCCGATGATCCCGCTGACCAGCAGTGCCGCCGCCGTCTTCGAGATCTTGTCGGGAAAGGCGCTTTTCTTCCAGAGCAGCGCGATGCCGGTGAGGGCCACGAGCCCGATGGCTCCGAAAATCCAGTTCGCGTGCTCGGACCCGTTGAGCAGACCGAAGGCCATGCCCGTGTTGTGGACACGGACGAGGTTGAAGAAACCGGGAACGACCTCGATGACGCGGGCCGGGAGCGGCGACTGCTCCGGGTCAGGGAAATTCGAAACGACGAGCCACTTCGTCCACTGGTCGAGGACGTAGAGCGGCAGGGTGAGGAAGAGGAAATATCGGATCATCTTGGGAGGGTTGCGACCATGGGTGGACACGGATCAAAAAGGCGGCGAAGTCGATCCATTAGTGTTCATTCGTGCGATTCGTGGTCAAAATCCATAAGGCCTTTGCTCGTCGGCAGGCCCGGTAGGGACGGCTGGCTCAGCCGTCCGCCATCATGCAGGGGCGCGGCCTTCCGACGGACGGCTGAGCCAGCCGTCCCTACCACACTTCGCGCCGTTCTTTGCTTCATCGAAAACATGTCTTCATCGCGTGCCATCCATGCGCGGCCCGGAATCACGAAATGGCGGCGGCCTCCTCGCAGCGTCCGCACAGCCTGCTCGCCACGAGCGGGAGCGAGCGGCGGCAGCGGAGGCATTCCTCGTGGGCCGTCGCCGCCACCGTGGCGGTAGCTTCGCCCTCGGCGTCGGCCAGCGCGAACGACGAGACCATGAGAAACTCCAGCGCCTCCTCCGGCGCGGATTCGAGCAAAGCCCGCGCCGGGTCGTCCGGCGGCAGGTGGAAAACGACGGCGGCTCGCTCGCGCTTCTTGAACTCGTCGGCCTTCACCGCCGCATCGATGGCGACTTGGGCGAGGTCGCGGAGTCGCGAAAACTGGGCGACTTTCTCCGAAGCCTCCGCGGCCGCGAAAGCCGGGGCAGCCTCGGGGAAAAGTTCGAGATGGACCGGGTCGGCGTACCCGGCGTATTCCCAAGCCTCGTCCGCAGTGAAGGAGAGGATGGGGGCGAGTAGCTTCGCCAAGGCCTCGAAGACGCGGTGCATCGCCGTCTGGGTGGCGCGGCGGCGAGAGGAATCCGCCGCGTCGCAATACATGCGGTCCTTCGTGATGTCGATGTAGAGGGCGCTGAGATCGACGGCGCAGAACTGGTTCAGCGTGTTGAAGACCTTGCGGAACTCGTAGGCCGCGTAGGCCTCGCGGCATTCGACGACGACCTGATGGAGGCGCTCCAAGATCCAGCGGTCGAGTAGGGGGAAATCCGCGTCGGCCACCGCGTCCTTCGCCGCGTCGAAGTCGTGCAGGTTCGCGAGGAGAATACGGAGGGTGTTACGGAAGCGTCGATAGGGTTCGGCCGTCTGCTTGAAGAGGTCCTCGCCGAAGGGCACCTCGTTCTGCCAGTCCACGCTGCTGACCCAAAGCCGCAGGATGTCGGCCCCGTATTTGTTGTAGAAATAGGCGGCATCGACCGGCTTGCCCGATTTTGCGGCCTCGGACTTCGAGATCTTCTTCTTGTCCTGATCGACGACGAAGCCATGGGTCATCACGGCCTTGTAGGGCGCAGCATCGCGCACGGCGACGCTGAGCATGAGGGAGCTCTGGAACCAGCCGCGATGCTGGTCGGTCGCCTCGAGGTAGAGGTCGGCGGGACAGCTCAACTCGGGATGGCGGTCCATCACCGCGACATGGCTCGAACCGGAGTCGATCCAGACGTCGAGGGTGTCGGTGCAGCGCGTCGTGCCTGCGGGCAGGCCGAGCTGCTCCGCCCACCAGGCGTCGTCTTTTTCAAACCACAGATTCGTGCCGCCCGACTCGGTGAGGTCCGCGACGCGACGCGCGAGGTCGGCATCGAGGATCGGCTCGGCAGTCTCCGCGTCGTAGAAGACCGGCAGGGGCACGCCCCAAGTGCGCTGGCGCGAGATGCACCAATCGGGCCGCGACTCGACCGTGCCGAAGATGCGGTTGCGGCCCCAATGCGGCAGCCATTGCACCCGGTCGATCTCCTTCAGCGCGGTCTCGCGCAGGGCGTCGATACGGATGAAGAACTGCGGCACGGAGCGGAAGATCACCGGCGTCTTCGAGCGCCAGCAATGCGGGTAGCTGTGGAGGTAGTTCTCCTTGCCGATGAGTGCGCCTTTCTCGGCGAGCAGCTTGATGATGGGCACGTTCGACTCGTGGACATGCTTGCCGACGAGGAAATCGACGCCGACCTCGGCGGTGAACTTGCCCTCGTCATCGACCGGGGAAAGAAGACCGAGGCCGTTCTGCTGTCCCGCGAGGTAGTCCTCCGACCCGTGGCCGGGAGCGATGTGGACCGCTCCGGTACCGGTCTCCGTCGTCACAAAGTCGGCGAGGATGACCCGCGAAGTGCGCGGGAGGAAGGGGTGCTGCGCCTCGGCTCCTTCGAGTTCGGCGCCTTTCAACTCGGCCAATTCGCCGGAGGGCACGAAGCCCGTCTTCTGGCCGAAGACCTCGACCAGCTCGCGGACGACGATGAAATTCTCCGTCACACCACGCTCGGCATTGGTGAACTCGCCGCGCAGGTAGGTGAACTGCGGATGCACCGCGATGCCGAGGTTCGCCGGCAGGGTCCAAGGCGTCGTCGTCCAGATGACCATCGAGCTTTCCCCGGCATAGGCTCCGGTCGCGAGGGGGAACTTCACGAAGATCGCGGGGTCCTTCACGTCCTGATATTCCACCTCGGCCTCGGCGAGGGCGGTCTGGGCGCCGTAGCTCCACTGCACCGGTTTCTGGCTTTGATAGACGAGGCCCTTCTCCACCAGCGTCGCGAAGACGCGGATGATGTCGGCCTCGTATTCGGGCGAGAGGGTCAGGTAGGGATTCTCCCAGTCGCCGAGGACGCCGAGGCGGCGGAAGGAGTTCCGCTGGATGTCGATGTATTGCCGGGCGAAAGCCTCGGAGCGGCGGCGGATCTCGGCGGACTCGAGGCCTCGCGACTCCTTCACCACCTTAAACTCGATGGGCAGCCCGTGGCAGTCCCAGCCGGGGACGTAGGGGCATTCGTGGCCCGCCATCGACTTGCTTTTCAGCACGAGATCCTTCAGCACCTTGTTCAGCGCCGTGCCCATGTGGACGTCGCCGTTGGCGAAGGGCGGGCCGTCGTGAAGGACGAATTTCGGCGATCCGGCGGCGCGGCGCTTCTCGACGATGCGGCGGTAGAGGCCGTCCTTCTCCCAGCGGGCGAGGCGCTCCGGCTCCCGCGCGACGAGGTCGCCCCGCATGGGGAAGGCCGTGTCGGGGAGGTTCAGGGTCGCCTTGTAGCGGGAGGAGCCGTCGGATTCGCTCATGGAGGGGCAGGGCGGCGGGGAGCCGAAAGGCGGCAAGCCTAGCATCCCCGGCGGGACGGGTCAAACGGCCCTCTCCGGAGAAGCGCCGCCCGCCGGATCGTCCTCCAAGGCGATCGAGAGGTGGATCGTCCCTCCGTCGTCGCTTTCCACGATCAGCAGGCCGCAGGATTCGAAAACGTGCCGCATCGCCCGGTTCCAAGGCAGCACCTCCGCCTCGAAACGCACGATCCCGTGCTCCCGCGCGAGCGAGACGAGCTCCCGTAGGAGCCGACTCGCGAGGCCCTGCCCACGGAAAGCCTCGTCCACGACGAAGGCGACCTCGGCGTGCCGTTCTCCGCCGGGGGCGTCGAAGGCGGCGTAGGTCCCGGAGGCGACGACGCGCTCCTCCCCGTCCTCGACCACGGTGGCGAGGAGGTCCGCGGCGCGGTCGAAATCGATCTCGGTGAGGATTTTCAACTCCGTCTCGCTGAGGTCGCGCTTGTGGACAAAGAGACGCTGGTAGACGGATTCGGGCGAGAGACGGCGGAAGGCGGCGCGGAGGCGCTCCTTGTCGTCCGGTCGCGCCGCGCGGATCGTGACTTCGCGACCGTCGCGGAGCTTCACTTGCATCAATACTCCCCGCGGTTTTTCCCGACGCGCTCGTCGGTCCACCAGTAGAGGATGCGGCCGCAGTTCTCGCAGTGGGCGAGGCGCTGCTCGGCCTTCACCTCGATGACCGTCGATTTCACGACCTTCATGTGGCAGCCTTGGCAAACCTCGTCGACAAGCCCGGCCACGGCGATACCGGCCTTCGACTTGAAAAGGCGCTGGTAGTTGTCGAGCACGGCGGAATCGAGTTCGGCAGTGAGGCGGTCGCGCTCGGCCAGTTCGGCGGCGCGGTCGGCCTTCAATTTTTCGGACAAGGCTTCGAGGTCTTCCAACTCCTCCTTCACCGAAACTTCGTTCTCCTGCAGTTGGGAGCGGGCCGCCTCGAGGGCCTTTTTCTGCGTCTCCGCTTTTTCCATCAACTCGATCTCGCGGTCCTCCAAGCCCGCGATCTCGGCGGTGTAGCGCTCGATCTCAAGGCCCATGCGCTGGTATTCCTCGTTCTTGCGGGTCTCGAACTGCTGCACCTTCAGCTTGCCGATGGTGCTACGGCGGGTCGCCACGTCAAGTTCGAGGTTCTTGATCGCGACCTCGGTCTGCTGCATCTCCGTCTTCGCCGTCTCAACGGCGCGCTGGTCGGCGACGAGGCGATCACGGATGTCCTCGGCCTCCACCGGGATGCCGGCGAGCTCCTTATCGATGGCTTTGATCTTCTGGTCGTGGTGCTGGACGCGGAGGAGTTTCTCGACTTCGGGGAGCATGGCGCGGGAGGGATGGCGGACGCAGTGGCGGCGCGACCTATGAAACCGCACCGACGGCGCTTTGCCAACGCTTAAATCAACCACTCCGGCCAACCGCAACTCGGCTCGACTGCCTCGGCGGCGGAAAGGCGGTCCCGCCAACCCCCGCCCTCGTCCGCAGGCAGACCGAACCAAGAACGGCAGCCGCCGAAGCTGGCGCGATCCTTCAAAACCCACGGCTCCCGCAGCCGCCACGCCAGGATCGTGGCCCAAGAAAGGCCCGGTTCCTCGCCCCACTCGAAACGTTCGCGCACGATCTCCTCGCGCCAGATGTGGTAGGGGGCGAGGAGCAGAACCTCGTCCCAATCGACGATCCGTCCCGTCGCGATCGTCTCGACATAGACGCTGAAGGCGACTTCATCCTCCGCGAGGCCCGCGACCGGCTCCCACGAGCGCAAGGAACCGTCCGGCAAGGGCGCGACCTGCTCCGCCTGCTCGTGGAAGAGGCTGGGAAAAAGGAAGAAACGCCCGTGCAACCACTGGAATCCCGCCTTGCCCTCGGAAATGCCGCCCTTCCGCAGCAGCACGCTCTGCCCGCCCGCCACGATGGCGTCGGCGACGAGCTGCCATTCCTTGAAGGCGACCGGTCTCCAGTCAGGGTCGAGGGCGGGGGACATGGGGATGCCATGCCACAAGGCCCCGATTTTGCAAGGGACGCTCATTTTCCCTTGGAAATCGGGAGGGCTTTGACCTAATGTCCCCTCCCGTCCGGTGCGGCCCACCCGTGGTCGTCCGTCGCGATGGTGGCTGTAGCTCAGTGGCAGAGCCCCGGATTGTGATTCCGGTTGTCGCGGGTTCGATCCCCGTCAGCCACCCCACTTTTTCCCCTCCCTCCTTGGTTGAGGGAGCCGCGCTTGTCCCATCCATGGAACCCATCGAGGCCACCATCGGCTACCGTTTCGCCCAGCCCGCCCTCCTCGCCGAAGCGCTCACCCATCCCAGCCTCGCTTGCGAGACGAAGCGCTCCCAGCCGGACAACCAGCGGCTCGAATACCTCGGCGACGCCGTCATCCAGCTCGTCCTCACCGACGAGCTTTTCCGCCGCTTCCCCGAAGTCGGCGAAGGCCCGCTCACCAAGCTCCGCAGCCGCCTTGTCTCGCGCGAGGCTCTCTGCTTCTTCGCGAACCGCATCGGGCTGGGCGAGCACCTCCTCCTCGGCAAGGGCGAACTCGCCAGCGGCGGGCGGCGACGACCCTCGAATCTCTCCGACGCCTTCGAAGCCCTCGCCGGAGCGGTCTACCTCGACGGGGGTTTTGAAGCCGCCCGCGATTTCCTCTTCCGCAATTTCGGCTCCCTGATCGACGACACCCTCTCCCAGCCCGAGGAGATGAATCCGAAGGGCGAACTGCAGGAGCGCCTTCAAGCCATCGCCCCTGCCAGCCCCACCTACCGCATCATCGGGCAGGATGGCCCCGACCACCTCAAATCCTTCGTCGCCGAAGTCCGCTGGGAGGGCATCACCCTCGGCCAAGGCTCCGGCAGCAGCAAAAAGGAGGCCGAGATCAGCGCCGCCGCCGAGGCCCTGCGGGAGCAACGGTGGACCCTTCAACAAAATCGTGAAGATCTCGTGAAGAACAGCGAAGAACCATGAACAACTCCTGCTTATTAGGTGGATCAACCCGGTTCTTCCAAGTTTCCACCGCAGTTGTCGCCCCCTCCCGATTCCATCATAACGGATTCACGTTCAATCGGTTGAGAAGACATCTCCCAGTTATTCACGCCTAGAAGAAGAATCTCCTTTTGCTGAAAAAAGAATTCTCTTCTACAAGGCGGTGAACAACTCTCTCGCAGCCGCCACGACCTCCTCCACCTCGAACCCGCCCAAGGTCCGATCTGGCGAGCGCAGCGCCTTCACTCGTGGCGACACCGGAGCCCAGATTCCCGGCTCGGTCGGTCCGAAGAGCAGCAGCCCCTTCGCCCCCGCGCTCGCCGCGAGATGGGAGAGTCCGCTGTCGTGTCCGAGGAAGCCTTCGATGCGGCGGTAGATCGCGCCGAGTTCGGAGAGGGGACGTCCCGCGAGGTGCTTGTGGGGCAGTCCGGCCTTTCCCATCAGATCGATGAAGTCACCGATGGTCCCCGCCTCGGCCTCTCCGCTGGTGACGAGGAAGCGGAGTTCCGGTCGCTCGCGATGGAGCGCCGTGAGCACCGCGATCCAGTTTTCGTAACCCCAGTTCTTGCGCGGACTGCCGCTGCCGGGATGCAGGGCGACCAGCGGGCAGGAACCGAAATCGGACTCGTCCGGGGGATCGGGATAGACGAGGTCGAGTCCGGCCTCGTCGAGGAAAAGCCCGAGGGATTCGAGCGGCTTCGCGAACTGGACCGCCGCCGGGACATGGGGCGGAGTCTCGTCTGGCCGGTAGGGACAGGGGATCAGCGTCTTCACCCCGGCGACGCGGAGATTGCCCGCGAAATGGCCGTCCGGGTCGTAGAGGCAGCTCACGACCACATCGAAGCTGGCGAAGTAGGCACACCATTCCTCGTCGAGTTTTGCTCCCGGTGCGAAGAAGGTCGCGAGGCGGGGGTCCTCCAGCGGGCGCACGCGATCCGCCAGTCCGGCGGCGACGGCGAGCGAGGCGATGGAAGGATAGCCGAGGATTTCGATCTCGTTGTCCGGCAGCGTCTCGCGGACAAGGCGCAGCGAGGGCATCGTGAGGATGAAATCCCCGACCGCCCCGCCCCGGATGAAGAGGATGCGTCCCATACGAGTCAGTCCGTGCCGAGCCAAGCGACGATTTGCCGGACGAGTTCCTCCGGTGCCTGCTCGATGGAGAGGACCAGCGTGCCGGGACCGGGCTGGGGCGCTTCGAGAGCGTCGAATTGGCTCCGCAGCAGGGTCGAGGTCATGTATTCGTGCTGGCGGGCGTCCATCCGGTCTTTGATGAGTTCGTAGGAACCTTCGAGGTAGACCAGCCGGCAGTCGGGGAATCCGCTGAAAAGATGCTCGCGGTAGCGCTGCTTCAGTGCCGAGCAGGCGAGCACGGGAGGTTTGCCCGACGCCAAGGCCTTCCTTGCCTCCGCGATGAGAAGATCGAACCAAGGCCAGCGGTCCTCGTCCGTCAGCGGAATGCCCGCGCCCATCTTCGTCTTGTTCGCAGGCGGATGGAAGGCGTCGCCTTCGAGGAAGATTCCACCGATCTCCGTCGCGACAAGGTCCGCGACCGTTGTCTTGCCGCAGCCCGAGACGCCCATGATGATGAGGAAAGGGGGAGATGGAGCAAATCCCATTGTTTGTTGCAGAGTTCGGTTCACAGCCGAGAGGTCTGTCAGGGTTAGTCCTTGAGTTGGTGGTTTGAGTTTATTTGGGCGGTAGATCGTATACCGTGACGCTGATGGATCGAGCGCAAAGAGTATCCTCTACGATTTGCTCTATGGTGGGCCAATCTCCTCCGGCAAGCCCAGCTCCAATGCGTGGCATATGAACGGATGCCGAATGTTCGATGGCGTAGTCTGCAACGATACCAAGGGCGGCCCGAATGGCCTCGTAACGAACAGGTGGAGAGCCATTGGAACTGCGACGAATCCCATGCTGCCCGATCATATTTGCAACGGTGATGTCTGGATCAACGTGAACGAATTGGACGGAACCCAATGCAAAAGGCATATCGTCGGTGCGTCCTGCATGCCACTCTCTGTATCGCTGTTCGGGCAACTTCCAACGTTTCGAAAGAGCGATGACAAACCCAGCGCCCCAGCCGCCAATGTCGTTGCAAACGTGGCAAATAATTTTGCGATCTTCGCCGTTAGGCTTTGTCGCATCTCCAATAGTGTAACAAATGGCCATTCGACTTTTATCTTGGGTTAGCGAAGAGATCGGGAGCGTAGGATTCCGTCTCCAGCTCCAGCAACCGCTCACCGCTGAGATCGAAAGGCCGAGCGCCTGCCGGAGCTGGAATGATGGGAAGCGCCACGCGACGCTTCTTTGGCATCGAGTCTGTTGGAAAGCCAGCCATTGCTTTCAACCGCTTGCCTTCCAGTTTTCTGTCAAGTTTCCCGCTCATCCAAACACCGCCTCCGTCAATTCCCTCCCAATCTCCTCCACTCGATACCCGAAGCCCGCACCTGACAGGGTCGAGCCGTCGAGCACACCCTCTTTTCTCCGGTAGAGGCCCGGATGCACGACTCGTTCGGGGGCGCTGGCCTCGGGGTAGAACTGCATCCCGTTCGACTCCACCCCCATGATCGTCCCGGCGTGGGCGGCGAGGAGGAAGTGCGGGATCTGCGCGAGCATGGGGTTGGTGAGGTCCTGCACCATCAGGGTCATGCCGCGGGCCTTGGCCCAGCAGAGGCTGAGGAGGGCACCGGTCTGGGTCTTGCAGGTCTTCAGCGCCACGCCCGACCAGCCGAGTTCGCGACCGAGCCTGACAAAACGCCAATCGTGGGCGCTCTCGTCCATGAAGAGCGGCTTCCGTGCGCTGACGCTGCGCACGTCGATGCGGTTCGCTTCGAGGTCGTAGGGGAAGGGCTGCTCGACGTAGAGGAGCTTCTGGTAGGTGACGGGATCGTCGGACTTGAGCCGGTCGAGGATCTCGTTCACGTAGGCGGGATCGGTGACGGTGCAGTTGAAGTCGGCCGTCAGCCAAGTCACGTCGGTCTCGCGCGAGATCGCGCCGATGCGGACGAGGCGCTCGTAGTCCCAAGCCGCGTCGTTGCCCCGCAGTTTGACCTTGAGGCAGTCGAGCCCGTCTTCGCGGATCCAGTCGCGAAGCAGCACGGGATAGCCGTCGTCCGGCTCGCTGCCGGTGAGGTCGGCGGGGTCGAGGGGATCGAGTCCGGCGACGAGGTGCCAGACGGGGAGGCGCAGGGAGGGCTTCGCCACGAGGAAGTCGGACGGATGTTTTCCACGGAAGTCGGCGTCGCCTTCGAGCAGATCGGCGAGGTCGCGGGAGAGGAACTCGGGTCCGTAGGTCTCGTAGACAGGTCGGTCGTGGAGCTTGCCGTAGGCGTCGTGGACGGCGAGGTCGAAGAGGGAGAAGCAGACCAGCGCGGCGAGATGCGGCAGGGCGGCCTCGGGAGCGCGGTCGGCGTTGAAGGCATCCTGCAGGGCGTGGAGGCGGTGCTCGATGAAGTCGTGGCCGAGCTCGATGGCGTGGCCCGCCGCGTCCCATGTCGAGAGGTCGCGGGCGATGGCAAGGGTGAAATCCTTCAGCGCGGTGAGGCGTTCCTCGTAGGGCAGGGCGGAGGGCCAGACCCAGGCGACGGCGAGGGGCGTCTCGCCCCAGCCGGTGGCGGTTTTCCCGTCCGCCCCCTCGACGACGACGCGGGTGCGGGCGCAGGTGACGGAATCGACGATCTGGCTTCCGAACTTCAGCGGCACCCGCATCTCGATGGGGATGAAATGGAGGGAGACTTCGCGGATGCGGGCGGATTTGGGGTGGGTGGGCATGGTGGCTTGCGTCAGTTTATGCGTCAGGATCGGGTTTCCGATGTGATCGGAAATCTATTTAACGATCTCATTATCAATGGATTGAGAATTTATGCGTCAGAATTTATGCGTCAGCTTTTGCGTCAGGATCGATTGGTTGAAGCATAAACCAACGTCGGGCGCGGCTGTTTCCAGCCAAGCCGATGCGATCTTCCCCGCGCAAGTCGTTCAGCATCCGGAGGATGGAAGCCCGCGACTGGGCGGGGAGCACTTGCTGCAGTTCCGCCATCCGGGATCCTGAATCGCCGCAGGACCGGAGGTGCTTGAGGAGGAGTTCCTTATTCGTCTCGTAATCCAGCCCCTGCTGACGGGTGTGGACGCCGGGGGTTCCCATGATCTCGTAGAGGGCGCGGGAGAGGAAGAAACGCTGGCCTTTTCCCCGCCCTTGGGACTCCACTGCTCCAGCTTCAATCAGGCCGGGAAGGCGGTTCTTCATCTCCGGGGCTAGCTTCCGTCCGTGGGCGAGGGCGTCGAGGGTGAGAAAATCGAGGGTCTGGAAGCGGGAGAGGGCATCCTCGCCGAGACGCTCGATGAAGCGGAGAAAGGCGGGATTCTGCACCGTGCCGGCGAGGAGGAGAAAGACTTCGTGGGGGTGGGAGCGGGAGAAATCCGGCAGGGGCTTGGTTTGCCGGATGGCCTGCTCGATCATGAGGTTGACCCCTTGGCCGGAGCGTTCGATGAAACCGCAGCGGTTCAGGGCTTCGGCGAGGCGGCGGTTCCGCGGGTTCTGCTGGTCGGCGATGTTCTCCGGGGTGATGCCGGGAGGGAAGCCGCCGGGGCTGACGATCTCCAGCCGCCGGGAATACTGGCGGATGAAGACGGAGCCGCCAGCCCGGTAGTCCCGGTGGCAGACGGCGTTCAGCACGGCCTCGCGGATGGAGGTCTCGTCGAAGGTGGGGATGTCGTAGCGGAAAAAGTCCTGCTGGAAGCTCTGGCGGTCGTTGCGGAGGTTGATCTTGGACCAGAGGCGGTCGTGGAAGAGCAGGAAGGGCTCGCGGTATTCCTCGCGGTCGGCGGCGGGACCAGCGGCCTCGGAGGAACGGTATTCGAAGACGACTTCCGCTTGAGCGAGATGGCGGGTGATGGCGGCGGGCCTGCCCAGCAGGATGAGGGCGGCGTAGGTGATGCGGTCGCCGTCGATCAGCGAGCAATCCTGCAGGAGTTGACCGTCCGTCAGGGTGGCGAGGCGGGGATTCCCGGACTTCTGCTGCCAGCGTTTGCGGAACTCGGCGACGGCTCCCGGTTGGAGGGAAAGGAGATCCGCGCCCGGAACCAGTTCGGCGGTGAAGTCGGGGCCGGTTTCGGCGAAGATCTCCTTCAGCTCGTGGTCGCCGAGGGAGGCTAGCCCGTCCCCCGCCCGCTTGAGGTAGCGGCCCTTAAGGTTCCACGCGCAGCCGGGGAGGCGGCTCGGGACATGGACCAGCAAGGTCCGCTTGCCTTGGTAGCGAAGCTCCTCGACGGGAATGCGACGTCCGAACTGCTCGTGCAGCCCGGCTTCGGTGCGGCCCGGCTCTTCGAATGCGGTCGTGCCGACGACGAGGCGCGGGCGTTTGTCGGAGACGCCGAGGATCATGATGCCGCCGCCTTCGTTGGCCAAGGCGACGCAGTATTCCTTGAGCTTCTCGAAGTCGTAGCGGTTCCTCGCCTCCTTGAACTCGAGCCGGACGCCCTCGGGTTCCGAGAGGTATTTCTCGAACTGCTCTGGAGTGATGGCGGGCATTCTGTGCTTTTCTCTAATCCGCTGCGGCGGTCGAAGCAAGAGGCGAAAAGCTGGCTGCGGCTGACGGAAGTTTGCCAAATTCCTCCCACCGCGCCAAGTTAGCTCGAATGATCGCCATCCCGAAACGTACGAAGCGAATCCTCGCGGTCCTCCTGCCGGTGCTTGCCGGGATCGGTGTGCTGGCTTGGATCGCTCAGGCGATCACTGGGACGCGGATGCACCATCGCATCCGCGCGGCGGCAGCGGAATCGGATACCGTGGTCTTGCAGCGATATTATGGGCGGGAGATCATCGAGTCTTCCGAAATGGATGCGGAGGCGTTCCTCGCCTGGATGGACGGGAATCTGGTTCCGTTGCCAGCGCGCCTCGACATCAGCCTGTGCTGGACACCCCATCATCGCATCTTGCTGCAAAACGACGAGGGAAGCCGGAACGTGGAGATCTGTTTCGAGTGCGATCTCTTCAAATTCGAGTCGGCCCAACGGAAGCTTCCCGAACCGTGGCGTCAGGCATTCGGGGAGCTTTTCTCCAAGCACGGAATTCCTGCCAAAATGCCGAGCGAGGCCGAAATCGAAGAGGCGCTCGCGCGATCTCCGAAATAGGAGCGGCACCGACCGCCGCCCATCCAGTGCGGGGACTTGAAAAGTCCCCCTCCCAGGCACCCACCTCTCACAGACCCGCCATCCGCGCCTCGATCTCCTCCGCCTCGATGGGGATGTGGGCCATGAGATCGAGGTTGCCGCCGCTTCTCACGACGATGTCGTTTTCAAGGCGGATGCCGATGCCTTCCTCGCGGATGTAGATGCCGGGCTCGACGGTGACGACCATGTTCTCGACGAAGACGTTCTCCGCCGGGGCCACGTCGTGAACATCGAGGCCGAGGCTGTGGGAGACGCCGTGCATGAAATACTTCCGGTAGGCCCGCTTCTCCTCGGGCAGGTCCTCCTGCGCGCGTTCCTCGGCGACCTTCGCGGCGTCGAGTAGGCCGAGGGCGATCAATTCCTCCTCTACGGCGCGGGCGGCCTCCTTTTGATAGACCTCGCGGATCGCCTTGCCGGGTACGGCGAGTTCGTCGATGCAGAGCCGCAGGATGCGAAGGACGGCGTCGTAGACGGCTCGCTGGCGCGGAGTGAACCTCCCATTCGCCGGGATCGTTCGGGTGAGGTCGGAATTGTAGTTCGCATACTCCGCCGCCACATCGAGGAGGATCAGATCGCCGTCGCGGCAGGGTTGGTCGTTGGCCACATAGTGGAGGACGCAGGCATTCGCCCCCGAGGCGACGATGGGCTGGTAGGCGAAGCCGCGCGAGCCGTGGCGGACGAACTCGTGCAGCAGCTCGGCCTCGATCTCGTACTCCTTCACACCGGGCCTGACAAAGCGCAAAAGCCGATCGAATCCCTTCGCCGTGATGTCGCAAGCCCGCTGGATCAAGGCGATCTCCGCCTCGGATTTTTCGGCGCGGAGGCGGTGCAGGAGGGGCGCGAGACGCTCGTAGCGGTGATGCGGGTGACGTTCCTGACAAAGCCGCCGAAAGCGGTCGTCGAGGGAGAAATTCACCGGGGCACCGGAACGGGCGTGCTCGTTGTGGTTCAGCCAGATCGATTCCGCCTCGCGCACGAGCGTGCGGAAGACAGCGTCGAAGTCCTTCGTCCAGAGGACCTTGGCGACGCCGGAGATCCCCGTGGCCTCCTCCGGCGTGGCCTTGCGGCCTTCCCATACGGCCAGCAGCTCGGAGGTCTCGCGCACGAAGAGGATTTCGCGCATCGCCGGGTCGGGATGGCTGGGAAAGAGGAGCAAAATGGTTTCCTCCTGATCCATCCCGCTGAGATAGAACAAGTCGGAACTCTGGATGAAGGGCTGCGTGCCGTCGGCGCTGCGCCAAGCGAGGTCGGCGGAGTGGATCACGGCGAGGGACTTGCGCGGGAGGGACGCGGCGAGACGCTTCCGGTTGTTCGCAAACAGATCCGAAGGAAGGGCGTCGTATTTCATTATCGGAGTAAAAATGTCGGACGGTCGGCGGGATTGTGGTATCGTCTCGCCCCCCGCTCCACGGGCGCGACGCGCAAGCAAGTCCGGGCCGCAGGAGTCCAACCCTATATGGAAGAGCGTGAAAAACAAACGGTCGTTCTGGCCGACAACGACCCGGATTTCCTCGAGTGGGCCTCGCGCCATCTCGACGCCGAATCGGTTGAGGTCGTCGCGACCCGCTCCGCCGAGGAGGCGCTCAAGATGTTTACCGAGCGCCGCGCCGACCTCCTCGTGGCGGATTTCCAGTTGAGGCCCTTCGACGGGGTCGAGTTGCTCAAGCGCGTCCGCATGGCCAACCCGAACGCGATGGTCATCCTCAACGGCCGCGTCCACTCGACCAACGCGGTGATCGAGGCGATGCGCCTCGGGGCCTTCGACGTGCTGCGGCGCGAAGCGGTGAATTTCGAACTGCGCCCGGTCGCCGAACGCGCCCTCGCCGCCGCCGAGCAGATGCGGGCCGCCGAGAACCGCTCGAATTCCGATCCCATCGTCCCGCCGCAGCCTACCGACGACCTCATCATCGGCCGTTCCCCGGCGATGCAGGATGTCTACAAGCTGATCGGTCGCGTCGCCCGCGCCGACGCCCCCGTGCTCATCACCGGCGAGAGCGGGGTGGGCAAGGAGGTCGTCTCCAACGCGATCCACAAGTTCTCCCGCCGTGCCAAGGCCGAGTATGTCGCCATCAACTGCGCCGCGATCCCCAGCAACCTGCTCGAGAGTGAGCTCTTCGGCCACGAGAAGGGCGCTTTCACCGGGGCGGTGAGCCAGCGCATCGGTCGTTTCGAGCAATGCCACGGCGGCACCCTCTTTCTCGACGAGATCGGCGACATGCCGCTGGAGGTGCAGAGCAAGCTGCTGCGCGTGCTCCAGAGCGGCGAGTTCTCCCGCGTCGGCGGCAACCAGACCCTCCACAGCGACGTGCGCATCCTCGCCGCGACGAACAAGCGCCTCGAGGACGAGGTCGAGCACGGCACCTTCCGCGAGGATCTCTTCTATCGGCTCAACGTCGTCCGCATCCACATCCCGCCGCTGCGGCAGCGCTTCGAGGACGTCCGCCTGCTCGCCGAGCATTTCCTGCAAAAGCGCACCGAGGGCGGTCGGGGCCGGCCCATGCAGTTCTCCAAGGACGCCGTCGAGATGCTGGAGGGCTACCACTGGCCAGGCAACGTGCGCGAGCTGGAGAACCTGATCCAGCGCGCCTGCGTCCTCGCGAGCGGCAACGTCATCCTCGCGGGCGATCTGCCCTTCGACCAGTCGAACCGCAACGAGAGCGAATGGATCGTGCTGGAGCGGGCCGCGAAGCGTTTTCTCCAAGCAGCAGCGGAGGCGGGCGTGTCCCCCGTCGCATTGGCCCTGCGGGTCTTCGCCAAGACCGCCTTGGCCGAGACTGGCAACGACGAAGCCGCCGCCGCCCTCCTGCGCATGTCGAAGGAGGAATTGCTCCAGCATGTCGAGAACCGGGTCGTCTCCGATGTCCCGACCGCCACGACGCCAGCGAAGAAGGGCAAGGCGGCGAAGGGATCCGCCGGGGCGTCGCCGGAGTGAATGGCTTCGGTGTGGTGCGCTTAGAGATGGGCGGAGAGCGTCTTCACTCCTGACCAGCTTTCCGCTAGCAGTAGTCGCCGGGAGGACTTGTCACGCCGCTCCAGAACCAGTATGTTCCCTATGCCATGAATGTCTTCGCCGAACTCGAACAAGCGCTCGATCCCAGCGCTCCCATCTTCACGGAGGAAGGAGCGCGGCGCTTGGTGGACATGCCGCCCAACCCGGAGCGGCTGTCCCGCATGGAGATTCTGGCGGAAAAAGCCAATGAGGGCGCCCTCAGCGACGCGGAGCGCGGCGAGTACGAGTCGCTGGTCTGCACCGCCAAGCTCCTGTCGATCCTGCGGATGAAAGCGGAAGCCTTCATCCTGAACCTCAAGGCCGCCTGACCTTTGGACGCGCCGCTCCGGCAACTGGTTCGGGAGCGTGCCCGGTATCGCTGCGAATATTGCCGCTTGCGGGCAGAGGACGAGCCGGACGCCCCTTTCCATATCGAACACATCGTCGCCAAGCAGCATCGGGGCGAATCGACCGAGGGAAACCTCGCCCTTGCCTGTCTGCACTGCAATCTGCACAAGGGAACCAATCTCTACAGCCTCGATCCCGACACCGACGAGCCAGTCCGCCTTTTCCATCCGCGCAAAGACCGTTGGGAGGACCATTTCGAACGCGATGGAGTCCGCCTCGTCGGCATCACTGCCGTGGGCCGGACGACGGCTTGGCTGCTGCAATTCAACAGCGATATCTGCCTCCTTCAGAGACGATCAATCCTGCAGCGGAGAGGCTGGCTCGACGAGGACTGAGTCCCCCGTCGATGCGTGCAGCACATCGGCCCCTCTGGAACGTGCCGGAACCACCCCGTTTGGAGCAAAGGGCCATGCACTTTGCCGTTCCCGTGCCACAATGCCTTTGTTTCACCCTTACGCCATGCAGATTGCCCCCAAACATCGTCCGCCGCTCGATCCCGGTTTCCAGCCCGCCGTGCTCTGGCACCGCGAGTATGCCCGTCTCGTCCGGGAGGATGCCGGCTCCCACCCTCTGGCCATCGCCTTGGTCCGCGCCGACGGCACGGTTTCCCGTTTCGACCTCGACGTGCTCCCGCACACCGGGGAAAATGCCACCCTCAATCGCAAGATCGTGGAGCGCCTGATCAAATTCCTGCTCTGGCAACGCGGCGGCTACCGCATCGTCATCGGCGGCGATCCGGCCATTGCGGACATGGTGCGCGGTATCTACAGCCCGGAGGGCGCGCGCGCCTTCGACCACGGCTTCATGGGGCAGAAGATCTACGGCCATCCCATGACCGTGGAATCCTGCGCCATCGCCGACGTGCCTACGGGCCGTGAAAGCTCCATGCCGCTGGGCCGGAATCTGGAAGGCTGCCGCATTGGCTTCGACCTCGGCGGCAGCGACCGCAAATGCGCGGCGGTGATCGACGGCGAGGTGGTCTTCTCCGAGGAAGTCGTGTGGGACCCCTATTTCCAAAGCGATCCGCAATACCACTACGACGGCATCAACGACACCCTGCGCCGCGCTGCGGCCAAGCTCCCCCGGGTGGATGCCATCGGCGGCAGCGCCGCCGGGGTATACGTCAACAACGAAGTCCGGGCCGCCTCCCTCTTCCGCGGCGTGTCGGAGGCCGATTTCGAGCAGCGCGTGCGCCGGATCTTCTTCGACCTGAAACGGGAGTGGAACGACGTTCCCTTCGAGGTGGTCAACGACGGAGAGGTCACCGCCCTCGCGGGCTCCATGTCGATGAACGACAACGCCGTGCTGGGCATCTCGATGGGCACCAGCCTCGCCGGAGGCTACGTCAATCCCGACGGCCACATCCTGCCTTGGCTGAACGAGCTGGCCTTCGCCCCCATCGACTATCGCGACGACGCTCCGCTGGACGAATGGTCGGGCGACATCGGTTGCGGGGTGCAGTATTTCTCCCAGCAGGGCGTGGCCCGGCTCATCCCCCTCGCCGGGATTGCCGTGCCCGAAGGGATGCCCTTTGCCGAGCGACTGATCGAGGTGCAGACGCTCATGGCCGCAGGCGACGACCGCGCCGCCGCCATCTACGAGACCATCGGCGTATGCTTCGGCTACGCCATCGCCCACTACGCGACCTTCTACGAGTTGAGGAACCTGCTCATCCTCGGCCGCGTCACCAGCGGCCGCGGCGGAGAGCTGATCCTCGAAAAAGCCGCCCAAGTGTTGGCCGACGAATTCCCCGAGCTGCACCGCCAGATCCAGCTCCGCACGCCCAACGAGCAGGACAAGCGCCATGGTCAAGCCGTGGCCGCCGCCAGTCTGCCCAAAGTGATCTAAACCTGAATCCGGGAATGGCCGCCTACAGAAAACGCGGAAGGTACGGAAAATGAAGCCGATGCGTCTCTCACGGCGGTCCCTTGTCTTCCGTGCCTTCCGCGTTTTCCGTAGACCCCCTTTCCCTTTCTAAGCCAACCGTCTCCCTCATGCAATTCACCCATCCCCAGGCCCGCCTTTTCATTCCCGATGGAACGGACACCGAGACCGCCCTGTCCCGCACCACCCACTTGGGCATCGGAGCGCATCAGGACGACCTCGAATTCATGGCCTTTCACGGCATCCTGACCTGCTACCACAGCGACGACCAGTGGTTCGGCGGCGTCACCTGCACCGACGGAGCCGGTAGCGCCCGCACCGGTCCCTACGAGCGCTTCAGCAACGAGGACATGAAGCAGATCCGCATCCAGGAGCAGGAAATGGCCGCCGTGGTCGGCCGGTTCGGCTCCATGATGCAACTGGGCCACCCCAGTTCCGTCGTCAAGGACCCCGGCAACGCATTGCTCAAGGAAGACCTGAAAAACCTCCTGCTCGCCACCCGTCCGGAGATCGTCTACACCCACAATCCCGCCGACAAGCACGCCTCCCACATCGGCGTAGTCATGGCCGTGATCCGCGCCATTCGCGAACTGCCCGCCGAAGCCAGACCGAAGACCGTCTGGGGCTGCGAAGTCTGGCGCGGGCTCGACTGGATGCCCGACGAGGACAAGGTGCTACAAAACGTCAGCGGGCATGAGAATCTCGCCGCCGCGCTGAACGGCATCTTCGACTCCCAGATCTCCGGGGGCAAGCGCTACGATCTCGCCACCCTCGGCCGTCGCCGCGCCAACGCCACCTTCTTCGACTCCCACAGCGTGGACGACGCCGATATGCTTATCTACGGCATGGACCTCTCCCCGCTGGCGCACGATCCCGAGCTCGACATCCTCGAATACACCCTCGGTTTCATCCGCAAGTTCGAGGACGATGTCAGGAGCAAGCTCGGGCCGTATCTTTGATCAACCAAGGAGCGGGACTTTCCAAGTCCCGTCTGGCATCGATGGGGCTTGAAAAGTTCCCCTCCTTGATCCCCTCACTCGAACCACAGCATGAGAAAGTCGTTGCTGTCGAGCGGCAGGGTCACGGTCACGGCTTCGTCCTGACGGAAGTCCAGCTCTCCGAGGACGGAGGTTTCGACGGAGCGGATCTTCCGGTCGGTGCGGAGGCGCAGTTCGAGTTGCCCGATGGGTTCGAGGGTGTAGTTGGCGAGGGGGATCACGATGCCGCGCCCGCTGGGCAGGTAGACGGCATCGACGAGGGGATGGGAGCACTCCACGGGACGGACGACCTCTGAAGCGGGTTGCAGGATCAGGTCCCGGATCGCGGCAGGGAATTCCCAGGGATTGCTGCTGCGCTCGGTCAGGGGATGTTCGGCTTCCTCGGCGGTCTTGCGACGGTCGAGGGCGGTCTTGATGTAGGCGAGCGCGGGCAGGAATCCGCTCACCGTCACCTGGCCCCGGCGCACCACGGCGGCGCTGCCATCGGAGAAGGTGGCGAGGGTGTCGGCTCCCTCCTTGGGCGTCAGCGGCTGCTTCACGCCGAGCACGGCGGCCTCGCCTCCGGGCCATGTGACGGTGTCCTTTTCTTGCAAAGTGGAGAGATAGCGGCCGGAGGAGCGGAAGGGCTGCAAGTTGGCGGCCTCCCCTCGCTCGGCGGGGAGGAGCTCGTCGAGCAGGTCGAGGGGGCGGTTGTATTCGTCCCGGCTGGCGGCTCCGGTGGCGAGGTGCAGGATGCCGCCCGCCTCCACCCACTCGCGCAGCTTCAAGGCGGCGGCCCGCGTCAGGTTCGGGCCGGAGAGGTAGCAGACCTCGTAGCCCGCCAGCAGGCCCCGCTCCACCTGCCGCTCGGCGACGATATCGACGGGCGTCTGCGCATGGGCCAGCGCCATCCAGGTGTGCATGCGGTCGAAGCCGTGGGCATGGGTCTCCTCCACGGTCCACGCGTCGCTGGCGCTGCTGTAGAGCAGGGCCACCTTGGCGGGGGCGGGCATGGCGGGCAGCAGCAGGTCCTCCGCCGCGCCGAACTCGCGGGTCAGGGCGGCGTTGGCGGTCCAAGTGTGCGGCTGCGCCTGCCAGAGATGGGTGCGGAACCACGGGCCACCCTCGTGGGTCGCCCAGAGCGGGCCGTAGGCGAAGTTGTTGAAGAGCTTCACCCCGCGCGCGGCTTCGCTGGTGGCCTTCAGCTTGATGTCCCAAGGTTTGCGCCGCGAATGGGCGATGAGGTGGTGCGCGATGAACTGCCCCCGCTCGCGGGCGGCGGCGCGCATCAGGTCAACGTTGAAGCTGGCGCATTGGTAGGACGAGGAGCCGTTGGCCCAGTCCTCGCCCCAGATGGCGTTCTGGTTGTCGGCGTCGAGCAACTCGAAGTAGTCCACTCCCTGAAGGAAGAAGTTCGCGCCGTAGACGGCTCCGTCGCTGAAGTTCGCCAGCACGGGGAAGTCGCCTCCGTAGGCGTCCTTGGCCAGTTTTCCCTGCGTGGCCATGAAGTCCCCGAGGGCGCGGGTGCGGAAAAGCTGGGAGAAGTAGTAGAGGGCGGGAAAGGCCTCCCGCTGCGCCGGGGCGACGAGGACCACGTCGTCCCAGGAAGCGACGAGCAGGTCGGAGGGCTGCATGTTCTTCCCCTTCAACCAGGCGCGGAAAGCTTCGGTGTAGGAGGGCATGGCCGCCGCCTGCTCCAGCGGTTGGCCGGTGGGTTCGTCCATGACTTCGCAGAAGAGGATGTCCTCCACCTTGCCCCCGGCCTCCTTGAAGGCGGCGGCTTCGCGCTGGAGTTTCTCCCGCATCTTGTCGAGGTCCGGCAGGCAGTAGGAGCCCTCCTTCATGAACCAGGCCCCGCCGATGTGGCTGTGGGGCGGTTCGTTGAAGCCGAAGTAGGCGAGGGTCTTTTTCTCCCGCTCGACGACCCGGCCGTCCGGCTGGGTGGAACCCTCGCGCTCGATGGGCGCGGTGACGAAGAAGGGGAACTTCACCGGCGGCCTGCCGTGCGTCGGCCAAGGGTGGAGGTCGGCTTGCTTTCCGATCTCCTCCGCCAGTTCGATGTCGAACTTGAGCAGGTCGCGGTTCTCCTCGGTGAGCAGATGGGGCGGCAGGTAGAAGGCGAGGGAGCCGGGCTCGTTGTCGATCTCGTAGCGGCGCACGAGGCCCGATCCGTCCGGCGTGGTGGAAATCTCCAGCACCGCCTTCAGGCGCGGCGCGACATCGGTGTAGCTGTGGCGCACGGTGAGGTAGAGCATGGCCCCGCTGTCCTCATAGATCGTGGGGGTGAGATTGCACCAGGGGGTGCTTTCCCCGGCCGCCAGCATCTGGTCGAGGGGCGTGCGGATCTCCTTGACGGGGCCTGCCGAACCGAGCGACCAATGCGCGTACCACGGGGCGCGGTAGTGGTCGGCGAAAAGATGGACGTAGGCGGGGCGCTCGTAGATCTCCCCGAGCGTCACCCGCAGGTAGGTCTGGGCTCCGAATTGACTATGGTCCGGCACCTGCTCCGGGTCCATCGTGAGCAGCACGCAGTCCACCAGCCGTGCCAGCCACGAGCAGTTCTTGTTCTCGTGCTTGCCGAGGCGGAGCGTGACCTCGCCCTCGGGCAGGACCAGCTCGAATTTCTCCCAGCGGAACTTGCCTCCCGCCCCGTCGTCCGCGAACTGCTCGTCGAACAGGGCCCCTCCGAGTTCGCGGTCTTGGGCGAAGGCGTCGAGGCGGAAAGGTCCGCGATAGGTGGGATGGCTCGAATAGCGCACCCAGACGAAGTATCGCCCCGCGTCCTTGATGGTCACGGTGGCGGTCGCGGTGGCCGCCGGGTCGCCCGTGGCGCCGCTTAGGGCCTTGGTGGACGAAGCTTCGCGGGCCTGGGCATCATCGACCACGTTCCAACCGCCCTCGAAGTCCTCCGCTTCCAGAAAATACACCGCCGCCTTGGCGGGCAGGGCGGGCAGGGCGGACAAGGCGAACAAGACGAGAAGGAGAGCGAGGCAGCGGATCTTCATCGGGTGAAATCAACACCAGAACCTCCGTCCGGGGCGGGCGTTTTCGCGTGAGCAGAGCCGAAGGCAATTTCGTGGGCGCTTCTCCCCGCCGCCGTCCGAGGGACACCCGTCGATCTACCGCCCCACCAGCCGCTGCCGGGTCGCTTCATCGACGGGTTCGCAGAGGCGGTAGCCCTCGCCGTGGCTCGGGATGGTCATGAGAAGGGCCTCGCGTTCGTACGAGGAGGGAAAGTCGAGGCCGATGAGGGCGCGGCCGATGCGCTCGCCGGACTGGCGGTAATTGAAATAGCAGAGGTTCGCGTTTCCGTCGATGCGCCGGGCGAGGAAGTCGTGGAGCGCCCCGGCGCGCTCGTAGAAGTCGAGACGGAGGAAGGCGGGATGGCTCAGCAAATCGCCGCGCAGCGGGATGGTGCGGAAATCGACATCGAGCGCCCCGGTGAGGTCCTCCCAAGGGAAGCCGCCCTCGTCGAGTTTGCCGGGAACGGCGGCGAGGACGGCAGGATCGTCTGCGGCGAGGGTGAAGACCGGCCAAGCCTCCGCCTCGTCGGTCTTCCCGTATTGGAAATCGATGAGGTCGATCCCCTCGAAAGCGCTGTCGAGCAGATGGAGCATCGCACCGGGGCGCTCGGGGATGCGGACGCGGAGGGTGCGGCTCGACTGGCTGGACGCGCCCTGCGAGCGGGCGATGAGGCCGAGTTGGAGGAAGTCGATGTTCGACCCGGAGACGACGACGAGCACCTTTTTCCCTGCGAGCGCTTCGCGATGCTTGAGGACGGCGGCGAGGCCGAGCGCACCCGAGGGTTCCGAAACGCAGCGCAAGCTTTCCCAGAGCGCACGGATGGCGTGGCTGACTTCGGCGTTGGTCACCGTTTCGATCCGGTCGAGCGTCTCTCGCAGCAGTTGGAAAGGAAGCTCGCCCGCCTGCCGGACCGCGGTTCCGTCGCAGAAGAGATCGACCTGCTCCAGCGAAACCGGATTCCCCGCGTCGAAGGCCGCTTTCATCGAGGCCTGCCCGGTGCCCTCGACCCCGACGAGCTCGATCCCCGGCCAGTAGGTCTTCAGCCAAGTGGAGACGCCCGCCGCCATGCCGCCGCCGCCGATCTGGAGGAAGGCGGCGTCGAAAGGCCCGTGGCCGGAGAGGACGACCTCGTCGGCGAGCGTGCCCTGCCCGGCCATCACGAGGAGGTCGTCGTAGGCGTGGACGTAGGTCGCACCCGTTCCCGCTTCGTCCGCGCGGGCCGCGTGGACGGCCTCGTCGTAGGAGTCGCCGGAAAGGCGGATTTCGACGAACTCGCCGCCATGCTGGCGGACGGCGGACTGCTTCACCCTCGGTGTGGAGCGCGGCATGTGGATGCGGGCGCGGAGGCCGAGGGTTCTCGCGGCGAGGGCGATGCCTTGGGCGTGGTTGCCTGCGGAGGCGGTGACGACGCCTCGCGCGGCTTCCTCCTTCGAGAGGACGGCCATGCGGTTGCATGCCCCGCGCCACTTGTAGGACTTCACGGCGCAGAGATCCTCGCGTTTCACCCAGACCTCGAGGCCGCCGGGGAGGTCGATCCTCTCCAGCGGAGTCGGTTGCCCGAAGCGGTAGACCCGCTCGCGGGCGAAGAGGATTTCCTGGCGGAGGCGGCGGTCCAGCGGGAGGGATTCGCGGTTCATGGGTCGTTCGGGTCGGCGGCGGCGCCGCTCGCCCTTCTCCCCAGGAATTTCGCACAGCCGCAGCACCGACACCACCGGGGAATTCAGGACGACCGCCCCATCCGCGTAAATCTGCGGACATTTGCGGCCATCTGCGTCAAAAGAAATGGGGGAACGCAGATGTCCACGGATGAAACGCGGATTTTCGCGGATTGAAGAATCCGATAGCCTGACGCCTCCCAGCCCTCAACCGCCCCGACGCCAAGGCATAGAACTGCCTGAACAGAAACTCGTCTGGAATGGCGTTCGCGTGCTCCGCCACCAGATCCGGCTGGTAGGCGAAAGGCTTGGGGGTCCCTCCGGCTTGGTGCCGCCGACCGTCACCGTCTCGTCGGTGCGCAGACCCATCTCCTTGCGAGCCGCGCGCATCATGACCGGGCGGGCCGCGCCTCCTCCTGAACTATCCACATCGCCTTGCTATTGCGGGTTCTGCGGCGTTCATTTCCAGACCCTTTTGCCATGTCCGCCGCCAACCAGAACCCCGAGCAGATCGCCCGCGACAAGATCGACGCCCAGCTCCGCGCCGCCGGTTGGACTGTGCAGGATAAAAAGTCCATCGACTTCCACGACGGCCAGGGCCAGGCCATCCGCGAATACACCACCGACACCGGCCCCGCCGACTACGTTCTCTTTGTCGGCCAAAAACCCGTCGGCGTCATCGAGGCCAAAAGCGAAGTCCACGGCCACAACCTCACCACCGTCGAGGAGCAGACCGGGGAATACGCCGCCGCCAAGCTCAAGTGGGTCCAGCACACCGGCATCCCCCTCCCCTTCCTCTACGAAGCCACCGGCACCATCACCCGCTTCACCGACCAGCGCGACCCCAAGCCCCGCTCCCGCGAGGTCTTCCACTTCCACCGTCCCGAGACCCTCCGCGAAGCCCTGCACACCGAGCGCTCCCTCCGCGACCGCCTCCACGACATCCCGTCGCTCGACCCCGCCGGCCTGCGCGACTGCCAGACCGCCGCCATCACCAAGCTCGAAGCGTCGCTGAAGGCCGCCAAACCCCGCGCCCTCGTCCAGATGGCCACCGGCTCCGGCAAGACCTACACCGCCATCACCTCCATCTACCGCCTCCTCAAGCACGCCCGCGCCAGACGCATCCTCTTCCTCGTCGATACCCGCAACCTCGGCGAGCAGGCCGAGCAGGAATTCCTCGCCTACACCCCCAGCGACGACAACCGCAAGTTCACCGAACTCTACACCGTCTCCCGTCTCAACTCCTCCCACGTCCCCGCCGACGCCCAGGTCTGCATCTCCACCATCCAGCGGATGTATTCCATCCTCCAGGGCCGCGACATGACCGAAGGCGAGGACGACCAGAACCCCGCCGAGTCAACCCCCTCGCGCCGCGAACCCTACCCTGTCGCCTACAACGAAAAAGTCCCGCCCGAGTTCTTCGACCTCATCGTCATCGACGAGTGCCACCGCTCCATCTACAACCTCTGGCGGCAGATCCTCGACTACTTCGACGCCTTCCTCGTCGGCCTCACCGCCACCCCCGACGGCCGCACCTACGGCTTCTTCAAGCAAAACCTCGTCTCCGAATACACCCACGAAGACGCCGTCGCCGATGGCGTCAACGTCCAGGGCGAGACCTACCTCATCGAAACCCAGGTCACCCGGCAGGGCGGAGCCATCCTCAAAGGCCTCGTCGAAAAACGCGAGAAACTCACCCGCGCCAAACGCTGGGAGCAGCAGGACGAAGACGAAACCTACACCGCCAAAAAACTCGACACCGACATCGTCAACACCTCCCAGATCCGCACCATCATCCGCACCTTCCGCGAAAAGCTCCCCGAAATCTTCCCCGACCGCACCGACGCCGAGGGCGAATTCCAAGTCCCCAAGACCCTCATCTTCGCCAAGACCGACTCCCACGCCGACGACATCATCCAGATCGTCCGCGAGGAATTCGACGAAGGGAACGCCTTCTGCAAAAAAGTCACCTTCAAGTCCGACCAGGACCGCCACGACGCCGCCGGCCAGCTCCTCGAAAAAGGCGAAGACCCCAAATCCGTCCTCTCCTCCTTCCGCAACGACTACCACCCCCGCATCGCCGTCACCGTCGACATGATCGCCACCGGCACCGACGTCAAACCCCTCGAATGCCTCCTCTTCATGCGCGACGTGAAGTCCCGCAACTACTTCGAGCAGATGAAAGGCCGCGGCACCCGCACCCTCGACCACGACGGCCTCAAAAAAGCCTCCTCAGCCGCCAAGACCGCCAAAACCCGCTACGTCCTCGTCGATGCCATCGGCGTCACCAAATCCCTCAAGACCGCCAGCCGTCCCCCCATCACCAAGCCCACCACCACCTTCAAGGACCTCGCCATGGAGGTCATCATGGGCGCAAGCGACCCCGACACCGTCGCCTCCCTCGCCGGACGCCTCGCCCGCATCGACCGCCACCTCAGCCCCGAGCAAAAACACGAGATCGAGCAACAAACCGGCGGCATCCCCCTCTCCCAGCTCACCAAAAACCTCTTCGCCGCCATCGACGGCGAGACCATCGAGCAGCGCGCCCTCCAGCTTGCCGGGCAACCCGCCGGCACCGACCCCGGCGACAGCGCGCGCGAGCAGGCCCAGAAAGAGCTCGTCGCCGAAGCCATCCAGCCCCTCACCGGAGCGCTCGTCACCCACATCGTCGAGACCTGCAAAAAGAACCTCCAGACCATCGACCACCACACCATCGACATCCTCCTCGGCGCCGGCTGGGACACCACCGCCACCGACGCCCCCCGGCAGCAGCAGAGCTTCGAAAGCTACCTCGCCGAGCACAAGGACGAGCTCCTCGCCCTGCAAATCTACTTCGACCAGCCCCACCGCCGGCAGGAGCTCACCTTCGCCCAAATCAAGAGCGTCCTCGACCACCTGCAAGCCAACGCCCCCCACCTCGCGCCCCTCCACATCTGGCAGGCCTACGCCCGCCTCGACGGACTGCCCGCCAACGCCACCCCCCTCCACGAGCTCACCGCCCTCGTCTCCCTCCTCCGCCGCGTCAGCGGGATCGACCAGAAATTGACCCCCTTCGCCGACACCGTGAAGCGCAACTTCCAGGACTGGATCTTCAAGAAAAACGCCGGAGCGCCCCACCCCTTCACCGAAGCCCAGACCGCCTGGCTGCAAATGATCCGCGACCACATCATGAACTCCCACCACCTCGAGATCGACGACCTCGACCTCGATCCCTTCAACGCCAAGGGCGGCCTCGGCAGAATGCACCAGCTCTTCGGCGAGCAGATGGCCCCCGTCATCCAAGAACTCAACCGCGAACTCGTCGCCTGACCACAGAAATTTTAACCACGGATTGCACGGAATACACAGAATGGTTTTGAAATGAAAATCGGTTCACTCTCCCATCACTCCGTGTATTCCGTGCAATCCGTGGTCAAAAAATCAAAACATGATAGACGACGACCTCACCGAAAAAATCATCGGAGCCGCCCACACAGTGCTGTGGACTCTCAAGCCCGGCCTCGATGAAAAGCTCTACGAGCGCGCCCTCGTCATCGAGCTCTCCAAGAAAGGTCTCCGCTGCGATGCCCAAAAACAATTCCCCGTCCACTACGACGGCCACCACATCGGCACCCTCGTCCCCGACCTCATCGTCGAAGGGCGCGTCATCGTCGATGCCAAAGTCGTTTCTACCTTCAACGACAGCCACCTCGCCCAGATGCTCGGCTACCTCAACATCACCGCCCTCAAAACCGCCCTCCTCCTCAACTTCAAACATGCCAAACTCCAGATCAAGCGCGTCTCCAACTGAAACCCATTCCGTGTATTCCGTGCATTCCGTGGTTAAAAATGGGAACCGCGGAGAGGGGAACCACGGATTGCACGGAATGCACGGAGTTGGCGCTGCCGCGCCGGGTGGGGAGATTGGGAAGGAGGTGGGGGAATGAGTGAGTTACCCGAAAGCTGGATCACTGTCGCTTTAGATGATCTCGCCCATTTCCAGAATGGGCGGGCATTTAATAAGCACGATTGGAAAGAAACCGGACTTCCAATTGTCCGCATTCAAAATTTAAATGATCATAAATCAGCATTCAATTACACACCAAAAGAACATGAACCTCAATTCAAGATCAATAATGGGGATCTTTTGTTCGCGTGGGCCGCTTCACTTGGTGTCTATATTTGGAAAAGAGGCGATGCATGGCTAAATCAGCATATTTTCCGTGTTTCACCAGCACAAGGCGTCGATAAATTTTACCTGTATTACCTTCTCCAAAACACGATTGGTCTCTTTTACTCCAAAACTCGTGGATCAGGGATGGTTCATATCACAAAAGGCGAGCTTGTCGGCACTCAACTCCCCCTCCCACCCCTCAACGAGCAAAAGCGCATCGTCGCCAAGATCGAAGAACTCTTCTCGGAACTCGACGCCGGGGAGGAGAGCCTGCGCCGGGCGCGCCACCAACTCGGCATCTATCGCCAGTCCCTCCTCAAACAAGCTTTCGAAGGCAAGCTCACCGCCCACTGGCGCACCCAAAACCACGACCACGCCGCCGCTTGGAAGGAGGTCGATGTTGCAGATGTGCTAACTGCCAAGCCAAACAACGGACGCTCCGTCAAAGACCGCAAAGGAGGATTTAAAGTTCTCCGGTTGACGGCTATCAAAGAAGGTATCATCGACCTTGCGGAGCACAAAGAAGGTGATTGGAGCGAATCCGAGGCAAAACCATGGATCGTGAAATCCGGGGATTTTTTGGCAAGTCGAGGCAATGGCAGCATCAAGCTTGTTGGCCGGGGGGGCATCGTTAGGGAGAGCGCCGATGTCGCATTTCCCGATACGATGATCCGTCTGCCTCTCGATCTGAGCCTCGTCTTTCCCAAGTATTTCTCCCACCTTTGGAACTCTGATCGCGTTCGCCATCAAATAGAAGGTTCCGCCAGAACGACAGCGGGCATTTACAAGATCAACCAAGGTCTGCTCGTCCAATACCGCGTCCCTCTCCCCTCCCTCCCCGAACAACAAGAAATCGTCCGCCTCCTCGACGAGCAATTCGAGGCCATTTCCCGGAACGAGCAAGAGATCGCCGCCGCGCTGAAGCGCAGCGAGAGCCTGCGCCAGTCCATCCTGAAAAGGGCCTTCACCGGCCGCCTCGTCCCCCAGGACCCCGCCGACGAACCCGCCCCCGCCCTCCTCGCCCGCATCCAGTCCGAACGCACCGCATCCCCCAAACCCGCCCGCAAGCGCACTTCTGGAAAATCAGTGTAACCTGTCAAGGCCATGATTGAGACGGACAATCTCGACAAAAAATCCCTCCTCTGCTTCGCGCGACCGGACAAGATCGGCTGGAAGGAGCTTGCGAAGGATTGCGTCGCGTTCGCGAATACGCGCGGAGGAGATCTGTTGTTTGGGATCGAGGATGCCGAAAGCGAGCCGGACCCGGACCAGAAAATCGATCCATCGCTGGCCAATCTGCTCCAGAAGAACATCGCAAGCCATACCATCGCCGTGGGATTGGTGCCCAAAGTGGTTTCCCATCCAAATGGAGGAGAGATTCTGCATGTGCGTGTTCATCCAACACGGCAGCAGCTCGCCGCGACGACCGATGGCAGATATTACTACCGGGTGGGCGATCACAGCACGCCGATCCCGCCAGATCAGTTGCCGAGGTTGCTGGCGGAGAAGGAGATGTATGTCTGGGAAATCCAAACCGTGAGAAAAGTGCCAAGGGATCGCGTTGATGTAGATCAGTTGACCGACTTCATCCGGCGCATCAAGAATTCGGACAGGGTCTCGCAAACCATTCGGGAAAAGTCGGCTCCGGAAATCCTCGACCACTACTTTCTCACCGATGGCGACCATCTCACGAATCTCGGCGTCCTTTGGGTGGGGCAGCGAAGGGACCGCGCCCAACTGCTGTATGCGCCCGTCGTGCAGTTCCTGAAATACGACTCAAGAGGAAACAAGATCGGGAAAAAAGCGTGGGACGACTTCTCCCTGAATCCGCTCCAGCTCATCGAGGCCATCTGGAGGGAATTTCCCGATTGGAGCGGATACGACGAGTTCCCGGACGGGCTTTTCCGGAGGCAGATTCCCCATTACGACGAAGTGGTGATCCGGGAATTGGTCGCAAACGCCCTTGTGCACCGCCCCTACACCACCGCCGGCGACATCTTCATCAACCTCCATCCCGATCATCTGGAAATCCACAATCCCGGAAGGTTCCCGCTGGGTGTGAACAGCACGAACATCCTGCATCAGTCGGTGCGGCGGAACGATCATCTGGCGAAGGTCTTCCACGACCTCAAACTGATGGAGCGCGAGGGGTCGGGTTACGACAAGATCTACGAAACCCAGCTTCTCCAAGCAAAGCCGCTCCCGGAACCCGACGAGCTGGACGACCGGATCGTGGTGACGGTGAGACGGAACATCGTCAAGCCCGACATCCTCGACTTTCTGGGAAAGGCCTCCACCGAGCTGGACTTGACCCAGCGCGAGCGGATCGCCTTGGGATTGGTCGCCCAACAGGAAAGCCTGACCGCGCTCGAATTCTCGCGGATTCTGGACCTCAAGAACGAGGACACACGGATTCGGAGCTGGCTGGGCAACCTTGAGTCGAGGGAGATCATCCTGTCGAAAGGCAAGACACGGGGCAAAACCTACTTCGTGAATCCCGAAGTGCTCAGGACAATGGATTTCAAAGGAAGGACCACCTTGAAGAACATCGAAAGCCATCGTCTGCGGGAGCTTCTCCTGATGGATCTCAAGACCTATGGACCAACCCTCGCGGAAGCCCAGAGAATCGATCTCATCCACGAGCGGGTCGGCTCGGAGATCAGCCGCAAGCAACTCAAGGAGGTGATCGATGCGCTCCGTGACGACGGTCTTGTTGAGGCGGTCGGAGAGAAGCGGGGAATGGCCTATCACCTTTCAGCCAAGGGAGCGCTCGGTTTTAACCCCGATTCCGTGGCAAATAATCCTTAATTTTTTTAAACCTCTGCAAAGACCGCAACCCAATGTTTTCCAAGTCATTGATTTACAATAGATTAAAAGATTTTCAGTTTACCCTCACTCTTTCACCCCTTGGCCATCGCCCGGAACGAGCTTGAGATCGACGCCGCGCTGAAGCTCAGCGAAGCCCTGCGCCAGTCCATCCTGAAAAAGGCCTTCACCGGCCGCCTCGTCCCCCAGGACCCCACCGACGAACCCGCCCCCGCCCTCCTCGCCCGCATCCAGTCCGAACGCGCCCAATCCCCCCAACCCGCCCGCAAGCGCACTTCCCAAAAATCCGTGCAATCCGTGCAATCCGTGGTTAAAAACCGCTACCCATGTCCACCGAATCCATCGTCTCCAAAGTCTGGTCCTTCTGCAACACGCTCCGCGACGACGGCGTGGGCTACGGCGACTACCTGGAGCAGCTCACCTTCCTCATCTTCCTCAAGATGGCCGACGAATACGGCCGCCCGCCCTACCACCGCGAGGTCGGCGTGCCCAGGAAGCACAACTGGGCCTCGCTGAAGCCGCTCAAAGGCGCGGAGCTGGAAGTCCACTATGTCGAGACCCTGCGCGAACTCGGCCAGCAGAAGGGGATGCTCGGCCAGATCTTCACCAAGGCGCAGAACAAAATCACCGATCCCGCCAAGCTCGCCCGCCTCATCGAGATGGTGGACGCCACCTCGTGGGTGATGCTCGACTCCGACACCAAGGGCGACATCTACGAGGGCATCCTCGAAAAGAACGCCGAGGACACCAAATCCGGCGCGGGCCAATACTTCACGCCCCGCGCCCTCATCGCCGCGATGGTGGAATGCGTCGCGCCCGAACCCGGCAAAACCATCGCCGATCCCGCCTGCGGCACCGGCGGTTTCTTCCTCGCCGCCTACGACTACCTCACGAAACACCACTCGCTGACCAAGGAGCAGAAGGTCTTCCTCAAAAACAGCACCTTCTCCGGCAACGAGATCGTCGCGGGCACGCGCCGCCTCTGCCTGATGAACCTCTTCCTCCACAACATCGGCGAGATCGACGGAGACAGCCTCATTTCCTCCGCCGACGCCCTCGTCGCCCAGCCATCGCAAACGGTCGATTACGTCCTCGCCAACCCGCCCTTCGGCAAAAAAAGCTCCATGACCTTCACCAACGAGGAAGGTGAGCAGGAGCGGGACGACCTCACCTACAACCGGCAGGACTTCTGGGCCAGCACGAGCAACAAGCAACTCAACTTCCTCCAGCACATCCGCTCCCTGCTCAAGACCACGGGTCGCGCCGCAGTGGTGCTGCCGGACAACGTGCTCTTCGAAGGCGGAGCCGGGGAAACCGTCCGCCGCAAGCTGATGGAGACCACCGAGCTGCACACCATCCTGCGCCTGCCCACCGGCATTTTCTACGCGCAGGGCGTGAAGGCCAACGTCCTCTTCTTCGACAACCGCGCCGCCGGGAGAAGCGCCGCCACCAAGGAGGTCTGGTATTACGACTACCGCACCAACATCCACCACACCCTCAAGCGCAACCCGCTGCGTCTGGAGAACCTCCGCGAGTTCATCGACGGCTACAAACCCGGAGCCCGCCACAAGCGCAAGGAAACCTGGCATCCCGAGAAAAACCCCGAAGGCCGCTGGCGGAAATACCGCTACGAGGATCTGCTCGCCCGCGACAAGACCAGCCTCGACCTTTTCTGGCTGAAGGACGACTCCCTCACCGATCTCGACAATCTCCCCGAACCCGCCGATCTCGCCGAGGAGATCATCGAAAACCTCGAAGCCGGCTTGGCCAGCTTCCGGGAAGTGGCGCTCCAGTTGGGGCGGTGATGTTGTCCGGAGGACGCTTGGCGATTGCCTGGCTCTGCCCTGCCCTCTGCGACCTCGCTCCAAACCCCGACCGAGCCGGTCGGGGCTACCCTTCCGCGCCAGCGGAGTAGGGCCGTGCGGCTCGCGCGGCCTCTCCGTTGCTCACGAAGCTCCAAATGTCCTTTCCCTGTCGTCCGCTCTTTTTCCTACGAAATCAGAAACCAGGGATTGCTCCGCATTTCGTCGAAGCAGCTCTGCAAGGACAGCTCCTCCGCGAGCACGATCCATTCGTCGTTGTGGCGGCGCGCCCAGAGGTTGAAGCGGTCGGGGCCGAAATATCCCAAGCGGGCGAAGTGGCGCTCGAAGAACGGCGAAATGGCGTTCGAGGACGGGCAGGCGAATTTCACCGTGAAGCGGAGATACGAACCCTGCCAGCGCACGGAGACCGCCACGGGGTAGTTGAACTCCGGGTTTTCGGGAGGGGATTCCAACCGAGGCCGGTAGAACTCGTTCGCGAACTCCTCCGCTTTCGCCACGAAGGCGTCCTTCTGCCATTTGTCCAGCTTGCACTTCGGCGGAATGGACGATCGCGCCCAGATCCATTGTCGGCTCATGCGTCAAGATAGGGCGGCAAAGGGAGGGATCAACGGGAATCCTCCTTCCAGCGCTGCGCGTTGACATCCGGCGCGGCGAGAACGACTTTTTGCTGCAATCCAGACCACTGCATCCATGGCCCATGTCCGGAAAGACACCCTGACCAGCCCGCCGGAATGGTGGAAGCACCTGCGTCCGTTGAACAAACGCCGGGTGGCCAAGCGGGAACGCAAGGCGGCCCTTCGCCAGATCGAGGAGGAGATCGTCCAAGCGTCCCAGTGAGCCGTTGATTGCTCCGCACACTCCACCATCATCCAGATCTTTTTCGGAGTTGGGTTGAAATGAAAAGGGCGCCTCGACGAGGCGCCCTTTTAAAGTGCTGAGGCAGCAATCCCCTCAAATATGGATCACGTGCCCGAAGGCGTCGCTGGTCGCTTCGTGGATGGCTTCGGAGAGCGTAGGGTGGGCGTGGATGGTGCTTTCCAGTTCCTCGTGGGTGGCCTCAAGGGTGATGGCGAGACCCATCTCGGCGATGAGTTCGGTGGCCTGGGCTCCGATGATGTGGGCTCCGAGGAGTTCACCGTATTTCTCGCCGTAGATCAGCTTCACGAAGCCCTCGGGCTCGCCGGCGGCGAGGGCGCGGCCACTCGCTTGGAAGGGAAACTTGCCGACCTTGTAGGCGATGCCCTTCTCCTTGCAGGCGCGTTCGGTGAGTCCGATGCTGGCGACCTCGGGATGGCAGTAGGTACAGCCGGGGAAGAGGCCGACCTTCTTGCTCTTGTGCTTGGGGTCGAACATGGACTCGACGGCGTGGATGGCCTCGAAGCTGGCGACGTGGGCGAGCCAAGGGGGGCCGATGAGGTCGCCGGCGGCGGAGACGCCGGGGAGGTTGGTCTGGTAGCGGTCGTTGGTCTCGACGAAGCCGCGGTCGGTGAGCTTGAGCTTCTCGGTTCCTTCGGGAAGGATCGCGCCGACGCCGACGGCGACGAGGACGACATCGCCTTTCAGCGTCACGGAATCGCCGCCTTTGGCGGGCTCGATGGTCAGCTCGACGCCCGAATCGGCGACCTGGGCGGCGGTGGTCTTGGTCGCGGTGTGGAAGTTAATACCTTGCTTCTTGAAGGACTTCTCGAGGGCTTGGCTGACTTCGGTGTCCTCGACGGGGAGGAGGTGGTCCATCATCTCGACGATGGTCACCTTGGTGCCGAAGGCGTTGTAGAAGTAGGCGAACTCGACGCCGATGGCTCCGGCTCCGATGATGAGGAGCTCCTTGGGCTGCTCGGGCATGAGCATGGCTTCGCGCGCGCCGATGACGCGCTGTCCGTCGAACTTGAGAAAGGGCAGGTCGCGGGCGCGGCAGCCGGTGGCGAGGAGGACGTTCTTGGCGTCGTGGGTCTCGGTCTTGCCTTCGGCGTCGGTCACGGAGACTTTGCCGGTTCCGGCGAGGGCGCCGGTGCCGCGCAGGTAGTCGACCTTGTTTTTCTTGAAGAGGAACTCGATGCCACCGGCGAGCTTGTTGGAGACGTTGCGGGAGCGTCCGATGACCTTCGACCAGTCGTAGCTGAGGTTGTCGAAGCTGAGGCCGAACTCGTCGGCCTTGTCCTTCAGGGTGGTGTACATCTCGGCGTTTTTGAGGAGCGCCTTGGTCGGGATGCAGCCCCAGTTGAGGCAGGTGCCGCCAGCGCGGTCGTTCTCGACGCAGGCAACTTTCTTGCCGAGTTGGGCGGCGCGGATGGCGCCGACGTAGCCGGCGGGTCCGCCGCCGATGACGATGAGGTCGTAGGTGGCCATGGTGGGTTTTTTAGTAAAGTGTTAGGGATGGTTTTGGACCACGGATTTCACGGATGAACACAGATGGGCCGGGACTGGTTGGTTCTGGCTTCGTGTGAATTCGTGTCCATTCGTGGTCGAAATCCAACGCTTGGAAGAGGCGGGTTCAGGAAATCAGAAGGACGGGATTTTCGAGGAAGCGCTTCAGCTCGGAGAGGAACTTGGCTCCGACGGCTCCGTCGATGACGCGGTGGTCGCAGCTCATGCCGACCCACATGCGCTGGCCGGGGACGATCTGGTTGTGCTCGTTGACGACGGGCTGCTTGGTGATGGTGCCGATGGAGAGGATGGCGGCCTGGGGTGGGTTGATGATGGCGTCGAAGTTGGCGATGCCGAAGGCCCCGAGGTTGGAGATGGTGATGGTGCCACCGGTCATTTCGTTCGGCGTCAGTTTCTTGTCGCGGGCGCGGGTGGCGAGGTCCTTCAGTTCACCGGCGAGGTCGCGGATGGACTTGCTCTGGGCGGAGCGGATGACGGGAGTGACAAGGCCGTCCTCGACGGCGACGGCGACGGAGAGATGGATTTCGCCATATTGGAGGATGGCGTCGCCTTGGAAGGAAGCGTTCACCGCCGGGACGGTTCCAGCGGCGAGAACGGTGGCCCGCATGACGAAGTCGTTCACGGTGTACTTCGGCCCGCCGTTGGCGACGCTCGCGGCGTTGACCTGCTCGCGCAGGTTCATGAGCGGTTCGGTGTCGATCTCGATGTTGAGGTAGAAGTGCGGGATCGTCGTCTTGCTCTCAAGGAGACGCTGGGCAATGACGCGGCGCATCCCGGAAAGCGGCAGGCTCTGGTCGGGCTTGGCGAGGGCGGGAGGGAGGAGACCGAGGGAACCACCGCCACCGCCGACGGGGGCGTTCTCGACATCTTTTTTGACGATGCGGCCGCCGGGTCCGCTGCCGGTGACGCGGGCGAGGTCGATGCCTTTCTCCTGCGCGATCTTGCGGGCGAGGGGCGAGGCTTTGATGCGGGCGCTGCTCGCGGCGGGTGCAGGGGCGGATGCGCTGGCGGCGGGGGCGGGGGTGGCCTTTGAGGGAGAGTCAGACGGGGCGGACGAGCCGGACTGGTCGGAGGCAGCCTTGGGCGCAGCGGCCTTGGTCTCGGCGGCCGGGGGCTGGTCGGCGTCGGCGGGCGGTTCTTCGCCTTCTTCAAGAATAAGGGCGAGGGCTCCGCCGAGGGGGACGGCCTGCCCTTCCTTCACGTAGATCTTGTGGAGGATGCCCTCCTCGAAGGACTGCATGGTCATCGTCGCCTTGTCGGTCTCGATCTCGGCGACGTCCTCGTCCACCGCGATGGGGTCGCCCTCTTTCTTGAGCCACTTGGCGAGGGTCCCCTCGGTCATCGTGTCGCTCAGCTTGGGCATTTTCAGGTAGGAAGACATGGGAAGGTGGGAGCTAGGAGCTGGAATTTAGAAGCTGGGAGCCAGGACTCTAACAGATCAACAAATCGTCAGGGCGCGCGCCACGATCTCCTCGGGCACGGGAAGCTGGAGCTTCTCGATTGGGGGGCTGTAGAAGGCGGGCGCGTCGGCGCTGGTGATGCGGAGCACGGGGGCGTCGAGGTCGTCGAAGGCCTGCTCCATGATCATCGAGGAGATCTGGGCACCGACTCCACAGAAGGGCTTGTTCTCCTCGATGTAGATGGCGCGGTGGGTCTTGCGGACGGACTCAAGGATGGTCTCCTCGTCGAGGGGGCGGATGCTGCGGAGATCGACGACTTCGGCGGAGATGCCGTGCTGCTCCTCGAGGATCGCGGCGGCGGCGAGGGAGGTGACGACGGCGCGTCCGTGGGCGATCAGGGAGATGTCGCTGCCCTCGCGCTTCACCTTGGCCTTGCCGATGGGCACGATCAATTCGCCGCCTTCGACCTCGTCGTTGGAGGGGACGAGGCCCTTCATCCCGTAGAGCACGGTGCTCTCCATGAAATAGACGGGGTCGTTGTCGCGGATCGCGGACTTGATGAGCCCCTTCGCGTCGTGGGCGTCGGAGGGGGTCACGACCTTGAGGCCGGGCATGTTGGCGAAGATGTTCTCGGGCGTGTGCGAGTGGGTTGCGCCGACGTTGGTGCCTCCGTTGGCGGGTCCCCGCACGACGATGGGCACGTTGATGAGTCCGCCGGACATGTAGCGGCAGGTCGCGGCGTTGTTCATCATCTGGTCGAAGGCGACGTAGGCGAAGCTGTAGAACATCAGCTCCATGACCGGACGGATGCCGAGCATGGAGGCGCCGATGCCCATGCCGATGAAGCCGGCCTCGGAGATGGGGGCGTCGATGATGCGCTTGTCGCCCCACTTCTTCCAGAGGCCTTCGGTGACTTTGTAGGCTCCGTTGTATTGGGCGACTTCCTCGCCGATGAGGATGACGTTCTCGTCGCGGGCGAGTTCCTCGTCGAGTCCTTCTCGGAGCGCTTCGCGGTAGGTGAGTTCTCGGGGCATGATTCGGCGCGGCGTTCCGCCGCGGTAAAAAGTGAAAAGTAAAAGGTCTCTTGAGATGGGCGCTTTCCGTTCTTCGTCTCCTACTCTTACTCTTATCTCCTTACTCNNGAGTAAGGAGATAAGAGTAAGAGTGGGAGGGATGAATCTCAGCCGTGGAAGAAATGACGCCCGGTGCGTCCAGCTTCGGTGTTGTTGTCCACCTCCCAATACACGTCGTCGAAGATCTCCGACTCGTCGGGGAAGGGGCTCTTGATGGCGAACTGGGCGGCGGCTTCGGCTTCGGCTCCGGCTTCCTTGTTGATCTGCTTGTAGTCGTCCTCGGTGATGACGCCTTCGGCGATGAGGGTGCGCTTCCAGAACTCGATGGGATCGTGCTCGTCCATGTACCTCTGGATCTCCTCCTTGGTCCGGTACTTATCGGCGTTGGCGTCGGCGACGGAGTGGCCTTTGTGGCGGTAGGTCATGATCTCGAGGATCGTGGGGCGCGATTTCTTGTGGGCACGCTCGATGGCCTCCTGCACCCCGGCGCGGATCTCGTAGAGGGAGACGCCGTCGATCTTCGCCCAGTCCATCGCGTAGCCTTCGGCGCGGGCGGCGAGACCCTCCTTCGGATGGGCGGAGGAACGGGCCTGCGAGGTGCCCATGGAGTAGCCGTTGTTCTCGATGATGTAGATCACAGGCAGGTCCCAGAGGGAGGCGAGATTGAGGGCCTCGTGGTAGGCGCCTTGGTTGATGGCCCCGTCACCGAGGTAGCAGAGACAGCAGCCTTTGAGACCTTTGTATTTCACGGCGAAGGCGAGGCCGGCGCCCAAGGGGGTCTGGCCGCCGACGATACCGTGTCCACCCCAGTAGTTCTTGTCGGGGGCGAAGTAGTGCATCGAACCCCCCTTCCCTTTCGAGCAGCCGGTCTTCTTGCCGAAGAGTTCGGCCATGCACTCGTTCATGCCCATGCCCACGGCGAGGGCGTGCCCGTGGTCGCGGTAGGCGGTGATGATATGGTCGTTCTCGCCGAGCAGGGAGATGCTGCCGACGGCGACGGATTCCTGCCCGATGTAGAGGTGGAGGAAGCCGCCGATATAGTTGTCGTTGTAATACTTCAGCGAGGTCTGCTCGAAGCGCCGGATGCGGACCATGGTGCGGAGCATTTCGATCTTCTCCTCCGCTGTCAGCGCCGCGTTGACGGGCGCGTCGGCGAAGGGAATGGCGGGCGGAGTAGCGGTGTTCGATGCCATCGGAAAAGAAAAAATCCCTCCGGAGTTGGAAGGGCGCAAACGGTAGCTTAAAGTGCCCCCGAAGGAAACCGGGAAAAGGGCGATTTTTTCAATCCGAGCATGCCTCCCTCCGTGTTCCACGTGGAACGTTTCGGCTTTTCAAGATGTTCGTCTATCCCGAAAAATACGATGTGCTGATTGTCGGCGGTGGGCACGCCGGAATCGAGGCGGCCTTGGCGGCCTCGCGTCTGGGTGCCCGCGTCGCGATGCTCAGCCAGAATCTCGACACCCTCGGACAGATGTCCTGCAACCCGGCCATTGGGGGGCTCGGCAAGGGTCACATGGTCCGCGAGATCGACGCCCTCGGCGGAGCGATGGGCCTGAATACTGACGCCACCGCGATCCAGTTCCGCATCCTGAATGCGAAGAAGGGACCCAGCGTCCGCGCCCCGCGCGCGCAATGCGACAAGAAGGCCTACCAGTTCCGCATGAAGTGGCTTCTCGAGAAGGAGCCGAATCTCGACCTGCACCAAGGCAACATCGCCTCCCTCCTCGTCGAAGGCGACGCGGTGCGCGGAGCCGAGACCGTCCTCGGGGTCCGCTACGAGGCGGCAGCCGTCGTCATCACCACAGGCACCTTCATGCGGGGGCTGATGCATGTCGGGATGCAGAACCAGCAGGGCGGACGCATGGGCGACGCCCCCTCAACCCTAAGCGACGACCTCCGCCGCCTCGGCTTCGAAGTGCGGCGTTTCAAAACCGGGACGCCCTGCCGACTCAACGGACGCTCCATCGACTTCTCGAAATGCGATCGTCAGGACGGCGATACCCCTCCCCCGCGCTTCTCCTTCCGCTCGCATCTGGAGCCGGTGGATGAGAACGACATCTTCACCCTGAACCGCTGGTCCGACCCGGCGTTCCACGTGGAACAACTCCCCTGCTGGATCACCTACACGGGCGCGGCGACGCACGAGACGATCCTCGCCAACCTTGACCAGTCGCCGATGTATTCGGGCAAGATCGAAGGGGTCGGTCCGCGCTACTGCCCCTCGATCGAGGACAAAGTGGTGCGCTTCGCGGACAAGGATCGCCACCAGGTCTTCCTCGAACCGGAGGGACGCCACACACTGGAATACTACATCAACGGCGTCTCCACCTCCCTCCCCTTTGCGGTGCAGCATCGCTTCATCCGCTCGATCGCCGGATTGGAGAACGCGGAGATCATCCGGCCCGGCTACGCGGTCGAATACGACTATTGTGTCCCCACCCAGCTCCATCCCACTTTGGAGACGAAGACGGTCTCCGGACTCTACTTCGCCGGGCAGATCAACGGCACCTCGGGCTACGAGGAGGCCGCCGGTCAGGGTCTCGTCGCCGGGGCCAACGCGGCGCTGAAGGCGGCGGGCAAACCCGACTTCGTCCTCGGTCGGGACGAGTCCTACATCGGGGTCATGATCGACGACCTCGTCACCAAGGGCACCGACGAACCCTACCGCATGTTCACGAGCCGGGCCGAGCACCGGCTCCTCCTCCGCCACGACAACGCCGACCTGCGGCTCTGTGAGGCGGCGAGGAAAGCGGGGTTGATCGCGTCCGAATTCTTTACCACGTCACAAGCTAAACAAGCGCGAGTCGAGGTCCTCCGCCATCTTCTCGAAACGACCCACACCGCCGAGGGCTCCCTCGCGAAATGGCTGCGTCGGCCCGAGGCGAGCTGGAGCGAGTTTCCCTCCGACCTCCGCGCCGCGCACGATCCCGAGATCTGGGAGCTGGTCGAGATCGACATCAAATACGAAGGCTACATCCGCCGTCAGGGCGAGCTGGTCGAAAAGACCCGGCGGGCCGACGAGAAACGTCTTCCCGACGAGATCGACTACCTCGCGATCTCCGGCTTGAAGCGCGAGGCCCAGTTGAAGCTCCAGTCCATCCGTCCCCGGACTCTCGGTCAGGCCGGGCGGATCAGTGGGATCACCCCTGCGGATGTGTCGCTGCTTGCCGTTTGGTTGGAGAAGATGAGGTGATGACCTCTTACGCCTACTCTTACTCTCTACTCCTTACTCTTACCTCTTACTCCATCGAATGATCGCGCCACGTCCGGTTTGGAGTAAGAGTAAGGAGTAGAGAGTAAGGAGTAGAGAGTAAGGAGTAAGAGCACGAGCCCCCATGAAACCTTTCACCTTTTACCTTTTACCTTTTACTGCCGCGATGGTGCTGGCCGTCGCCAGCACCATCGCGGCGGCTCCCCTCGTCACTTTCCCCGAGGATCGTTCCTTCCTCCCCAAAAGCTGGACCGAGGCTCCCATCCACGCGAGCATCGAACCCCTCGATGCCAAGCTCCGCCCCGCCGCCCTCGGCATCCTCGATGCCGCCGTCGCGAAATACCCGGAGAAACTCCGCCAGCGCTACCTCGGCGGAATCGCCGTGGTCGGATCGCTGCGCTTCTACGACGTCGGCTACGGGGGCACCTACATGGCCAACAGCCGCCGCATCGTCCTCGTCTACCGCGAGAGCTTCGACGCCCGCGGCTTCGAGCAGCGCTTCCACCACGAGTTCTCCTCCATCCTTCTGAAGCAGAACGAAACCCTCTTCGAAAGCGACCGCTGGACCGCCGCGAACGACCCCGCCTTCGCCTACCGTGCCGGGGGGATCGTCGAGGAGCAGGACGGCGACCGCAGCGAAGCCACCCGCGTCCTCGCCGCCGAGCAGGAGAAGACGGGCGGCTCCGGGAGCAGCCTCCTCCAAGTCGACACCGAACTGATGAAGCTGGGCTTCCTCACGCCCTACAACCGCGTCTCCATCGAGCAGGATCTCAACGAGACCGCCGCCCACCTCTTCACCAATCCCGACCTCTGGGACTACTGCCGCCGCTACCCCCGCATCGACCAGAAGGTCCACGTCCTTGTCGACTTCTACCGCCGACTCGATCCGCAGATGGACCGCCTCTTCTTCCGCCGACTCACCCTCGGCCCCACCTCCACCCCCGAGCCATGAACCGACTCAGCCGCATCCTCGTCGAACTCGCCTTGGCCGAAGACCTCGGAGAAACGGGCGACCTGAGCAGCCGCCATTTCGTCGCCGCCAGCCATCGCTCCCACGGCCGCGTCGTCAGCCGCGAATCCTGCGTCGTCTCCGGTCAGGACATCGCCCACCAAGTCTGCTTGGCCATCGACCCCGCCCTCCGCTACGAGATCCACCTCCCCGACGGAGCGGCGGCGGAGAAAGGCGATCTCGTCGCCACGATCCACGGTCCTACCCGCCTCGTCCTCGCCGCCGAGCGCACCGTGCTGAACTTCCTCCAGCGCCTCAGCGGCATCGCTACCGTCACGCGGACCTACGCCGCCGCCATCGCCCACACCCGCGCCCGGCTCCTCGACACCCGCAAGACCACCCCCGGCTGGCGCGAACTGGAGAAGGCCGCCGTCCTCCACGGAGGCGGCACGAACCACCGCATGGGCCTCCACGATGCCATCATGGTGAAGGACAATCACCTCGTCGCCAATTCCGATCCCGTCGATCTCGCCGTCCGGCTCGCCGAAGTCCGGCGTGAGCATCCCGGCATCCTCATCGAGTTCGAGGCCGACCGTCTCGATCAGGTCGAGGTCTTCCTCCGGCTCGGCGGCATCGACCGCATCCTCCTCGACAACATGACGAACGAGCAGCTCGCCCACGCGGTGGCGTTGCGCGACGAGATCTCGCCCGGCACCCTTCTCGAAGCCAGCGGCGGGGTGAACCTGACGACCATCGCCGGGATCGCCGAGACCGGGGTCGATTTCATCTCCGTCGGAGCGCTGACGCATTCCGTGCGGTCGGTCGATCTGGGGCTGGATCTGGTCGCTGCGGATAGGATTGGGGACCGCTGATCTTCGCCTATACCCAATGGCAATCGTCCGTCTTACAGACCAGCAGAAAGCGGCAATACGCGATAAGCTGACGGCAGAGCAAGCTTGTCACCTGATTTGCGAGGTCTGCGACGACACCTTTTACTTCGGATCAGTACAGGACATCACTGGCTGGATTCGTGATGTTCTCTGCGTCGAGACCTTTTTTGGCGCGATGTGTGATGGTGGGGTCAGGACTTGGTTTGACTGGTGCCATGCCCGTCTTGCACCATTTGTTCCGATCGCATTACGGGCAGTTGGGTTGCCAGAATTTGAGATTCATGCCGACAGAGCGTTGGCTCTTCATGTTCAGCCGCCGTATCCCATCACCGTTGCTGATTGGGATCCGATTTTGGAGCGCATCCGCGACGCCCAACTCGAAGAGGACTTCAGTGCAGAGTATGATGTGATCGAGGCCGACTTCTTTGCTCTGTATCTTTCGAATAGATCTCACTTCCGAAACGCGCTTTATTCTTATATTCTCAAGCATCTCGCTGACTGAACTTGCTGACAATACGAAGGCGAACAAATCGCTGGCGCTCCCGCGAGGACTCTGCTGTTACACTTGTCTTCCATCATTCGAGCGTATCGTGCCCTTTGCCCTCGGCCCCCTCCAATGACCGAAAAAATCCACGCCGAGATCATCCGGGGCTGGTCCGAGGAGGAGGCCGCCCGTTTCCCCCTTGAGCACTTCCGCCATGTCGGGGAAACCGGCTCGACCAACGACGACCTCCTCGCCCTCGTGCGCTCCGGCCAAGCCTGTCCCTACGACCTCGTCTCCGCCGATTTCCAGACCCAGGGACGGGGACGGCGCGGCGACCGCTGGGAGGCCCCGCCGGGGCGCAATCTGCTCTTCTCCCTCGCCCTGCCCTTGAACGAGGACAGGCACCTCTGGCCCCGGCTGCCCCATCTCGCGGCGTGGATCGTCGGCACCGTCGTCGAGTCCGTCCTCGGACCCGGTCCCCGTCTTCAGGCGAAATGGCCCAACGACCTCCTCCTCGAAGGCCGCAAGCTCGCTGGCATCCTCGTCGAGACCGTGCTCTCCCCCACCCCCTTCGCCATCGTCGGGATCGGGCTGAACGTGAACCTCCGCCACGAGGAGCTACCCCCGGAGCTCCGCGCCATCGCCACCTCCCTCTACGAATGGATCGGCTGCGAATCGAGCCGCTGGTTCCTCCTTGGGCAGATCGTGCAGGGATTCCTGCGGCATTTCCCGGAAAAAACCGCCGATTTCGGGCCCGTCCTCGACTGGATCCGACCCCGGGATTTCCTCCTCGGGCAAGCCCTCTCCATCCGCAGCGGGAGGGAGTGGTTCGAGGGCCTCGGCGCCGGGATCGGGGAGGACGGGGAACTGCTGCTGGAGACGGTGGATGGTGGGTTTGTTAGGATCGTGAGCGCGGAGGAGATCCGGCGGGGGTGAGGGTATCGCAGGAACGTGAGCAAGCGTCCCCCCGCCGGGACGGCAAGCGAGGCGCTTGCCCTACAGGAAACCCCCGGACTTGCCATTTGCAGGGCGGTCGTTCCGGCCTGCCTCTTCCGGAGCTGGCCCTCGAAAACCGGTATCAAGCGCCGCTTGGCGGTGGGCACCTCGGGCCCTCCCCGCCTGCTGCATGTGTCACCCTGCCAGCGTCGGCGACAAGGCCGGGCCGGAAGAAATGATTGGGAGAGGTGGGGGGCCAAGAGTCCCCCCTTGACCAAACCGCCCTCCCCGCGCAAGGTGCCGCGTGAACGAGGCATCCCTTTCCCGATTGAAGGCCGCGATCCGCGACGTCCTCGACTTCCCGAAACCCGGCGTCGTCTTCAAAGACATCACGCCCGTCTTGGCCAGCGGGGAGCTCTTCCGTCTCGCCATCGACGAATTCGCCTTCGCCGTCGGCGGGGAGCGCCCGGATAAAATCGTCGGGATCGACGCGCGGGGCTTCATCTTCGGCGCGGCCTTGGCCGACCGACTCGGCGCGGGCTTCGTGCCGGTGCGAAAGAAGGGCAAGCTGCCTTGGCAGACCCACGGCGCCTCCTATTCGCTGGAATACGGCGAGGCCCATGTCGAGATCCACCGCGACGCCGTCCATCCGGGGGAGAAAGTCGTCGTGGTGGACGACCTCCTCGCCACCGGCGGCACGGCGGGGGCGGCGCTGAAGCTGATCCAGCAGCTCGGCGGCGAGGTGATCTGCCTCGCCTTCCTCATCGAGCTCGCCTTCCTCGGCGGGCGCGCGAACCTCGATCCCGCGACGCGCACCGTCGCCCTGCTGGAGTATTGACCGTCGGATGCCGATGGACTACGAAAGCGAGTTTCTGCGGGACGGCTACCTGCTCTTCCACTACGGGTCCGCCGGGGAGATTCTCGACGGAATCGGTTTCGATCCCGCGCGTCTGCCGCCGCATTGCCTCGAATTCCCCGTGGCCACGGTGCAGGCGGCGGGAATCACCAGCGGCATCGCCCGCGCCCTCGACGTGGGTTGCGCGACGGGTCGCTCGACCTTCGAGCTTTCGAAAATCGCGGGGGAGGCGGTCGGCATCGACTTTTCCGCGAGCTTCATCGCTGCGGCCGAAGCCCTGCGCCGGGGGGAAGCGGTCGCCTACCGCCGCTACGGCGAGCGTCACCGCCCCGAGCCGCTCGTGGCGCGGCTGCCCGAAGGAGCCCGGCCGGGCCGCGTCTTCTACGAGCAGGGCGACGCCATGGAGCTGCGCCCCGATCTCGGTTCCTTCGACCTCGTCCACGCCGCGAACCTGCTTTGCCGCCTCCCCGAGCCGCGCCGTTTCCTCGACCGCCTGCCGGGTCTGGTGAAGCCCGGCGGCCGGCTCGTCCTCGCGACGCCGGCGACGTGGATGGAGGAGTTCACGCCTTGGGAGAACCAGCCGGAGGGGGAGACCCTCGATTGGCTGAAGGAGCGGCTCGCGGGGGACTTCGAGCTGCTCTCGGTGGCCGAGCTGCCCTTCCTCCTCCGCGAGCATCGGCGGAAATTCCAGCTCAGCACCTCGCAGACGAGCGTGTGGGCGAGGCGGCGGGCGCTTCCCCTCTCCACCACCTCGCCCCAAATCTGAAAATTCCCCTCGCGCGGGTGCAAACGCGCTTCCGGGTGCTAGAGTGCCCCGTCATCGGCGCCCCAAGTGCCGAGGGAGACGGCTTCATGGAAGAAACCACCCAGTTCATCGGGCGCCACTGGCGCCAGGCGGTCGAGGTGATCATCCTCTGGGTGATCATCTACAACACCTACCGTTATTTCAAAGCGACGCGCGGGGCGCGCATCTTCACCGCCCTCGTCGCCCTCTACATCGGCATGAGCCTGCTCTCGCGCTGGCTCGAACTCGCCGTGATCGGCTGGCTCCTGAAATATGTCTCCGTCTTCCTCGCCGTCGCCCTCGTCGTCATCTTCCAGCCCGAGCTCCGCCGTGCCCTCGCGGAGCTGGGCAGCCACCGCATCTTCTCCTCGATGAACGAGCGCACCCGGCGGCGCTTCGCCGAACTCCTCATCGAGATCGTCGAGAACCTCTCCCGGAAGCGCGTCGGGGCTCTCATCGCCATCGAGCGGTCCATCAACCTCAAGCCCTACCTCGAGACGGGCACCGAGATGGACGGCCAGCTCGCCCCCGATCTCGTCTACACCATCTTCCACAAAGGCACGCCCCTGCACGACGGCGGCATGATCGTGCGTATGGGGGACGAGCGCATCGCCGGGGCCGGCTGCGTCTTCCCCTTGACCCAGCGCGAGATCAACGACCAGGGCATCGGCCTGCGGCACCGCGCCGCCATGGGCATCACCGAGGAATCCGACGCCATCGCCCTCGTCGTCTCCGAGGAGACCGGAGCCATCTCCATCGCCGTCAACGGCCGGATCGAGCGCGACCTCGAAGGCGGGGAACTGCGGAGCCGCCTCGACGAACTGCTCAGCAACCAGGAACCCGACGAGGAGGAGGACGAGGATGCAGACGATTAAGCGCTTTTTCACCGAGAGCTGGCTGGCGAAGCTCGTCTCCCTCGCCATCGCCTTCGCGATCTGGCATTTGATCCAGTCGAACTTGGAGGGGACGAGGCGCGACGTCCCCGTGCCCGGCACTGGCCCCGTCTCCCCCGCCCGCACCCCGGCGGCGGAAGACCCCATTCTCGGCCCCTTCATTCCCCCGCCCCTGCCCGCGCCGGTGCCCATCCCCGTGCCCGGAGGCGCGGGCGTCGTCCCGAACTGAGTCCCTTTCCCGGCGGATCATCCATGAGCACCCCGGCCCGACGCTACTTCGGCACCGACGGCATCCGCGCCAAGGCGAACGTCCCCCCGCTCGTGCCCGATTTCGTGACGCGGCTCGGGCAGGCCGCCGCCGGGGCCTTCCTCGCCCGCCGCCGCGACTCCTTCGCCTGGCCCACCGTCGTCATCGGCAAGGACACGCGCCAGTCCTGCGACATGCTCGAAAGCGCCATCGCCGCCGGGCTGACCTCGCGCGGCATCGACGTGCGGCTCGCCGGAGTCGTGCCCACGCCCGCCGTGTCCATGCTCGTCCGTGAGGAGGGCGCGGCCTTCGGCGTCGTGATCTCCGCCTCGCACAACCCCTTCGAGGACAACGGCATCAAGTTCTTCGGCCCCGACGGCTACAAGCTCGACGACACCCTCGAAGCCGAGATTGAGGAACGGATCGACCATCCTGACAAAAGCGCCGACGGCGCTCCCGTCGGTCGCGTCGCCCCGCTCGACCATGCCGCGGATCGCTATGTCGCCTTCATCCGCGCCAGCGTCGGCGAGGACCGCGAGCTTTTCCGCGGCCTCCACCTCGCCCTCGACGCGGCGAACGGGGCCGCCTCGGAGACGAGCGAGGCGATCCTGCGCTCCCTCGGCGCGAAGGTCTCCGCCTTCCACCACCATCCCAGCGGGATCAACATCAACCTCGACTGCGGCTGCACCCATCCCGGGGTGATCGGTGCCCTCGTGCGCGAGACCGGGGCCGACGTCGGCCTCGCCCACGACGGGGACGCCGACCGCGTCCTCCTCTGCGACGAGACCGGCTCCGTCCTCGACGGCGACGAGATCATGGCCATCGCCGCCCTCTCCATGATCCGCGCCGGAACGCTCAAGGACAAGACCCTCGTCGCCACGGTGATGAGCAACGCGGGCGTCGACGAAGCCGTCCGCGCCGCCGGGGGCCGCGTCGTGCGGGCCGGAGTGGGCGACCGCTACGTCGTCGAGGCGATGCGCGAGGGCGGCTACAACCTCGGCGGCGAGCAGAGCGGCCATTTCATCTTCCGCGACCACAACACCACCGGCGACGGCATCCTCGCCGCCGTGCAGGTGCTCAAGATGATGCGCGAGAGCGGCGAGCCGCTCAGCGAACTGCGCAAGGCCATGGTGAAATTCCCCCAAGCGCAGCGCCACCTCCGCGTCGCCACGAAGCCCGCGCTCGCGGACCTCGCCGCCGCGCCGCGCATCGCGGAACTGGAGGCGACCCTCGGCGAATCCGGGCGCGTCCTCCTGCGCTATTCCGGGACCGAGCCGCTCCTGCGCCTCCTCGTCGAGGGGCGCGACGCGGACTTCATCGCCCGCGAGGCCGACGCCATCGCCGAGGCCATCCGCGAGGAGATCGGGGCATGAAAGGTGGCCTCTTCATCGCCGGCACCGACACCGGGGTGGGAAAGACTTGGGTCGCCGTTCGCTTGCTGCGTCTCCTCCGCGAGCGCGGCCTCGACGCCGTGGGGATGAAGCCGGTCGAATGCGGCGGACGCGAGGACGCGACCGCCCTCCACGAAGCGGCGGGCAAGGCGATCGAACTCGACGAGGTCAATCCCTATGCCCTCGCCGAGCCTCTTGCCCCTGCCGCCGTGGAGCAGGCGCCGCGGATCGATTTCGAGACCGTGAAGGCCCTCCATCGCGGCCTCTCGGAGCGTCACGATTTCGTGATCGTCGAGGGCGCGGGCGGCTGGCTCGTTCCGCTCGACCGCGAGCGCACCATGGCCGACCTCGCCGCCTCGCTCGGTTTGCCCGTGCTCCTTGTCGCGGCGAACCGCCTCGGCGTGCTCAACCATGTTCTCCTCACCGTGCGGGCCATCGCCGCGTCCGGGCTGGAATGCGACGGCGTTTTTCTCAACACGCTGGATGGCGAGGACGACCCCTCCCGCGCGAGCAACGCCCGCGTCCTCCGCGAGATCCTGCCGACGATCCCCGTGATCGACGGCGATTTGGAGGCGCTGGTGCTCCTGCCCGCCGTCGATCGATCCAAGGTCGGCACGACTTCACGCTTCCCATGAGCCATCGGCGAATCTGGAAACGACTCCTGGCCGCTTTCGGAGGGCTGCTCCTCGCGTGGCTGCTGATCGCCCTGTTCTTCGATCCCGGTCCCGTCGACGACTCGGACCTCGCCTTGCCGGAGCGCAAGGTCGATCCGGCGCAGAACCCGTATCCGGAGATCCGGGATTTCTCTTTGAGCGAGGAGGGGGTGAAGGAAATCGGGCGGCTTGATAGCATGGTCGAAGGCGAAGAGGTCTTCGAGGAAGCCTTTGTCCAGAGCGTCTTGGAGCGGAACGCGGAGGTCCTTGAGCGCTTCGAACGCTACGCCGCGATGAGGGACTGGTGGCAGGATGAGCCTGTGGGCTCCAATATGGACTTCAATTATCTGTTCGGCTGGATCCGCTTGGCCATATTGAAGCGAGCGGAATCGATTTGGCTCGCTTCCCGAGGGGAACGGGAGGCGGCGATCGAAAGCGCTGTGTCCGTCCTCAAGTTCGCCGCTGGGTTGCGTGCGTCGGGCGGCCCGCTACTGACTGCCCTCATGGCCGACTCGATTTCGGGGATCGGAGCCAAAGGAGTGGCTAGACTGCTGCAACACCATGAATTCACCGGTGACGAACTCGCCTGCTTGGCCGCAAAACTCGACGATCCCGTCTTTTCCCGAAACGATCTCGAATCGGTGCTCCGCACGGAGTATGCATTCATCGCCGCTACCGCGATGGACCGGGCGACTTTCGAGCGGGTGGTGAGACCCACCTTGTCCGAAACCCCTGCTTGGCTTCCTCTGCCTCTCGCCTACAAGTCCAATCGAACCCGCTCAATGTTGGGCGATTTCTATCGAGCGGCAGTCCGTGCGAGCGACGGCGATTGCCGGAGCTTCATCGCGGAGATTGACGGGGCCATTCCCCTTGGACAGTGGGCGAAATGGTCGAACGTCCTCACGGGCAATGCTATCGGTTTCGAACTATGCTCCCTTGGAAACGAACCATCCAAGGGGGCGTTCCAGCGATCGTTTGCCGTGCAGGCGCAACATTCCCTGCTGCGGGTCTTCGTCGCGATGAAGCGATATCGGCTCGACCACGGGGAGCGGCCCGCGACGCTCGATCTGCTCGTCCCCGCCTACCTCGAAGCCGTCCCGACCGATCCGATGGACGGGATGCCCCTGCGCTACAACGCCAAGTATCGGATCGTCTACAGCGTCGGGGAGGACTTCACCGACGACGGGGGATTCTCCCCGGACAGGAGAGGCGCGTTCGAGAGCCGACAGGAAATCTCCATCGAACTCGAACCTTCCGATTCCGCCTCCCGCCCCGGCTTGCCGGAGAAGAAGGCGGCTGGCGACTGAACCCTGTCGGGTCCTGGACTTGACCCGGTTCGGGATGTGTCCGGGTAGGGACGCCTGGCTCAGGCGTCCGCCGCAAGGTCGCGCAAGGCATCGATGGCGGATGCCTGAGCCAGGCGTCCCTACCCCCGAACAGGATGGCACGACCCGCTTCGTCGAAGGCTTCCTCTTTTTCAGACGCGAATGGCCGCGAATCTTCGCGAATCCGGTCCAGTGGGAGACGTTTTGCGGTCGGCAAAACGGGTTTCGGATTTCGAGCTTCGGATTTCGGATTTTGCCCGCGCTCCCTCACAACTCCACCGTCCGCCCGCTGCGGAAGGCTTCGTCGGCGGCGAGGACGATGCGCAGGCTGTTGACCGCGTCCTCCATGTGGTCGGAGAGATCGACATCGTTCCGGATCGCGTTGAGGAAGACCTCCTGCTCGCGGGCGCAGAGGCCGTCGTGGTCGGGTTCGTCGGCGCAGTCGAGGATTTCGTCGGGCTTCGCGAACTTCCCGTCGGGTCCGAGATCGGCGTGGTGGACCTTGAGGGCGGCGGCTTTGGAATGCGCGTCGATGTTGTCGCTGGAGGCTTCGCCCTCCTTCACGCCGGAGATGCTGACGCAACCCTTCGGGCCGACGACGTCCTTCACGAAGTAGGCGACCTCGCTCATCATCGGACCCCAGCCCGCCTCGTACCAACCGACCGAGCCGTCCTCGAAGGTCACTTGGAGCTGTCCGTAGTTGTACATGCCCGGCACGAGCTCCTCGGTGAGGCGAGCGCCGATGGCGCTGACGCGGAGCGGTTTCGAGCGCGTCATCTGGCACATCACATCGACGTAGTGGACGCCGCAATCGACGATGGGCGACATCGAATTCATCAGCATGCGGTGGGTGTGCCACATCTCGCCGGAGGACTGCTGGTTCAGGTTCATCCGCATCACGAGCGGCTTGCCGAGGGTTTGCGCGACCTCGATGAAGCGCGCCCAAGTCGGGTGGACGCGCAGGATGTAGCCGATCACGAGCTTGCGGTTCGCCGCCTTGGCGGCTTCGACGATCTCGCGGGCCTCCTCCACGGTCTCGGCGATGGGCTTCTCAAGGAAGACGTGGCAGCCTGCGGCGAAGGCCTTTTTCGTGTAGTCGGCGTGGGTGTCGGGGTAGGTGTTGATCGAGACCGCGTCGGGCTTCGTGGCGGCGAGGGCCTCCTCGTAGCTGGAGAACTGGGGATACTCGGCCCCGAGGGCGTCGAGCAGGTCGCGGCGGGAGGCTTCGCCACGGGAGACGACGCCGACGATCTCGAAGCCGTCCATGGCATGGTAGGCTTTCGCGTGGGACTTGCCCATGTGGCCGCAGCCGACGACGAGGATTTTGACGGGGGAGGACATGATCGGGAGGGTGGGGTGAAAGGGTGAGACCCGCAGGATGGGCGCGCTTTTCACGGGAGGCAAGGGATTTGCTCGGGGCGCGTTCGGGGGACTTCCTGTCATCCGGAGGTCGCGGTCACACTCGAATCCCAGTGCGAGCAGGCGGGGCTGTGAAAAGGATCCCCTTGATCATTCGTTCGATGGCGGAGGGAGTGGGATTCGA
>DDTJ01000063.1 GCA_002344525.1 Akkermansiaceae bacterium UBA2367 | reverse complement strand
TCTTGAAAGCGAATTGGAATAAGAACGCACCAGCGCTTGTAGGCAGAAAGAACCACGAAGCTCGCCGAGGCCAGTGGACCTCGGTTGCAGGTTTCCGCTTCCGAAGGGCGACATGTCGGGGATACACCGAGTCATGCCCACAAAAAATGAGGCGACCAGCGGGTGCCGAGACTCTCGCCTCGTCACGCCGCTGGTCGCGCCGTCAAACCAAAAACGAGATGAAGAAAATCAATACTCGTAGCTCACACCAATCCGGCCCGTGAAGACTTCTTGGACATCGTGGCTGAAGGCGTGGTCGAAGCCCAAAACAACCTCCCAGTTGGAGCGCAAACGCCAACCAGCTTCCAAGGTATAGCTCCACCAATCGGTGTCAATCGGGACAACAAAGTTGTCATGCAGAACGGAATTATATGAGACGGATGCGCCCACAAAGACCGAATCGCTCACATTGTAGCGGACACCCACCTCAGGGATGAGCGTCCCCCAATCCCACACACCCGAATCGGTATGGAGGTAGGAGAGGGCCGTAGTGTACACGAAATCTCCACGGGTCCAACTCCTGGAGATGCCGGGGTTGATAAACCAAGCATCACCATTGATCGGAGCAGCAGCTGGCGGGGTGATGGTACCATCCGTGTAACCACCGATGATCAGACCGTTGAATTCGTAGGCCAGCGGTGCCGCAGCGTAGACCGAGACGGTGTGGGAGTCGCCGTTTGCGGGAACATCGTAATAATGGAGGTTCCCGTATTCATAGCTCAGGCCAAGGATGAGACCGCTCTCCCAAGCCAAGTCGTATCCGACGGAATAGGAGTGGATATGACCACCGCTGGCACCGGGCAACTCGCTGTGAATGTCATGGTATCCATATTCGAAATACGGAGTGTGAATCACGGAAGCCGGGACGGGCGTCTTGTCGAGGGGAGCCTTGGGGGATCCGTAATAGCCTCCCGCCGTCGCTGCGCCACTTTGTCGCGACAAGATCCGGGAGATGAGGTTCTCAATCATCCGGTAGGTGGAATCCTGCGGGGATGGCAGGTTGGGACCATAGAAAGAATAGTGCAAGTAGTCGTATTGCGAATAACCCACATTGATTCCCAACACGCCAAGCACGGCGATCAGGGCGATATTTCTTAGTTTTTTCATTCGGCTCCTTTGATGATTTGGCTGGTTGTATCGGGGTGGTTTCTCCTCTTTCCGTAGAAATCGGGAAAATCTTTTGTCTTCCTTAACCAACAAGGCATCCACGTCAAGCAGAATTCGCACAAAAATGCGAAAAAGCGGATGAATCGCCCAAGTTTTTCAGCGTCGATCCGTTGTCCCCCAAACCCGTTCGAGCCTTGACATTGACGGCTTGCCTCGCGGCCTTGCGAGGGGCACCCTTTCCCGCATCGCCATGCCCGCCTCCGTCCTCCGATCCCTCGCGCTCGTCCTGCTCCTCGTGATCGGCGATGCGACGGCCCAGCTCCGCACCGCGCTGGAGTTGCGTTCGCTCTCCCTCGACGAGGCCAAGGCTGGCGTGCCGGTGGAACTGCGGGGCGTCGTGGTCTTCTCCGATCCGCCGAGCACCGTCTTCTTCCAAGACGCCACCGCCGGCGCCTTCTTCCGCCTCGAACGCCGCCCCTCTCCCGCGCCGGGCGACGAGGTCCGGGTGCGCGGCTTCTCGCAGCAGGGCTTGTATCTGCCAGGCATCGAGCGGGCCGAATTCGAAATCCTCGGCCATCCCGGCCTGCCCGAGGCGATCCCGGTGGATTTCGAGGACCTTCTTTCAGGGCGCTACCACTACCAGCACGTCTCCGTCGAGGGCATCGTCAGGACGGTCGCGCTCGACGGCGAGGCCGCCACCCTCCTCCGTCTCGACCTCGGCTCGCGGGTCGTCTCCGTGCGGGTCGAGACGACACCGGAGCACGGGACGAGTCTCGTCGACGCGCGGATCCGCGCCGTCGGTCTCGCCGCCGGGGAACTGAACCACCGTCGCCAGCTCGTCGAGCCCTACCTGCGATGCCGCGACTGGGACGATCTCGAAATCCTCGCCACCCCGCAGCCCCCCGAAAACATCCCCGAGGTCTCGCCCGTGCAGATTCTCAACTTCGCCGTCGGCGGGACGATGCGCCACCGCGCCCGTGTCGCCGGCGTCGTCCTCGCGAGCTTCGGGGAGGGCGAGGTCTTCCTCCGCAGCGACGAGGCGGGCATCGGGGTGCGCCTCCTCGGTTCGGAGCTCCGCCCCGAGGTCGGCGACCGCGTCGAGGTGCTCGGCTTTCCCGAGATGGCCCGTTTCAGTGCCCGGCTCGTCGACGCGACGCTCGTCTCGCGCCGCGCCGAGGGGGAGCACCCCCCTCCCCTGCCCTCCGCGCCCGCAGACCTGCTCGAAGGCGCGCACGACAGCGATCTGGTCTCCATCGAGGCCGAGCTGGCGGAGCTCTACCGCAACGAGCGGGGAGCCGTCCTGATGCTGCGCGACGGGGGCCATGTGATCCGCGCGGAAACGCCCTCCCTGCCCGCCGATCTCGAGGCGGGCGCGAAAGTCCGCGTCGTTGGCATCGCCGTGGTCGAGTCGGTGCGGCGCTCGGGGGAATACCGGGCCGTGCCCGATCACATCGTCCTGCACCTGCGCGGGCCGGAGGATCTCGCGGTGCTGAGCGCGCCCTCGTGGTGGACGACGCGCCGTCTCGCCGTCGCGCTCGTCGTCTTCCTCGTCGCCACCCTCCTCGCGGGTCTCTGGATCGCGCTGCTGCGCCGCCAAATGGCCAGCCAGACCGCGGCCCTGCGCCATCGCATCGAGCACGAAGCCGTGCTGGAGGAGCGCCAGCGCCTCGCCCGCGAATTCCACGACACGCTGGAGCAGCAACTCGCCGGCCTCTCCCTGCGACTCGACGCGGCGGCCGCGCGAGGCGGGGACGAGAAGCTTCGCGGCTTCCTCGAAGGATCGCGCAACCTCGTCTCGCGCATCCAGACGGAGACGCGCAACCTCGTCTCGGACCTGCGGCAGGACCCCGGCGAAGCCGCCGATCTCGTCGGCACCCTCGCCGAACTGATCGAGCAAAGCGGTCACGGTGTCGGCCCGGAACTCTCGCTGGCCCCTCCCCCCGACGGCTTGCCACCGCTGCCTTCGCGCACCGTCCACCACCTGCGCATGATCGCGCAGGAATCGGTGACCAACGCGATCAAACACGCCGGAGCGAAACGCATTGTCCTTTCCCTCGCGACAGAGCAGGATGGACTCGTCATGACGATCCGCGACGACGGAACAGGCTTCGACGCCGGGGCGGAGACCGCCGGCCAAAGGAGGGACCCCGGCCATTTCGGCTGCATGGGGATGCGCGAGCGCTGCCGCAAGATCGGCGCGGAGATCGAATGGCGCAGCGCCCCCGGCGAAGGCACGACGGTCGTCGTGACCCTGCCAAACCCACCCATGAAGGAGGAAGCGCCATGAACGTGATGGTGGTCGACGACCATTTCGTGGTCCGCAGCGGACTCGTCGCCTCGCTCGAGCTGGAGGACGGCCTCTCCGTCGTGGCCGAGACCGAGAGCGGCGAGCAAGCCATCGCCACCTATGGCGAAACGCGGCCCGACGTCGTCCTCCTCGACCTGCAACTGCCCGGCTGGAACGGGATCGAAACGACCGAGCGGCTCCTCGAAGCCGATCCCGGGGCGAAGATCTTGATCTTCTCCACCTTCGCCCGCGACGACGAAATCCAAGCCGCGCTCGACGGCGGGGCGAAGGGCTACTTGCAAAAGACCGCCGGACGCGACGAACTCCTCTCCGCCCTGCGCCGCGTCGCCGACGGGGAGCGCTACCTCGCGCCGGAGATCGCGACCCGCCTCGCCGGGCTGCGCCTCGGGCCGGCCATCACCCTGCGCGAGCGCGAGATCCTCGCGCTGATCGCCAAGGGCCGCGCCAACAAGGAGATCGCCTCCGCCCTCGGCATCGCCGAGGACACGGTGAAGCGCCACATCAGCAACGTGCTGCAGAAGCTGCGCGTCAACGACCGCGCCCAAGCCACCGCCGAGGCGATCCGGCGCGGGATCGTACAGGTGGAGCCGTAGAGGATGCGCGAAGCGGATCGAGGCGGGAGGACGCCCCGATTGGAGGGCGACCGCTGATCGGCGCTGATCTTCGCCGATTTTTTGTCAGGGTCCGGATTTCGGATTTCGAGATTCGGATTTCGGATTTACCGATAGCCCGTGTCCATCGCTCTCAAAAAGAAAAAGTTCTACCCGGTCGGCCCGAACCTGCTCGGCTACCTCGGCGACTACCAGCGCATCCTCGCGGTGCCGCCAATCTACGAGGAGCTGCACCGCTTCTCCGAACTCTACCCCCTCTATGATCGCGAAGGCCACGACACCCTCTGGAAAGTCGCCCACTACGACGGCTCGATCCGGCAGGAGCTCTCGCGCCAGCTCATCCAGATCTACTCCCTGCTCAAGACGAACGAATTCCGCTCGCGTGAGCACCTCATCCTCGAACGCGTCGATTTCTGCGACTTCGGGAACTCGCGACCTTTCCGCATCCGCGTCGTCAACCAGTTCAACGACAACTACGACCATTTCTACGTGAAGATCGCCGACGCCTCGCGTATCTACGGACTGGAGCTGGAATACGTCCTCTCGCCGAACCGCATCAACTACCTCGTCAACGGGAACACCCTGATCGAGGAACACGTCGCCGGGGTACCGGGCGACGTCTTCATCCAGCAGCACTTCGACCGGCCCGAGACGAACCCGGTGCGGGTGGCAAAGGAGTTCGTGAAGTTCAACGAGCGCAGCTTCATCCGGCTCCTCGGCGACATGCGCAGCTACAACTACGTCGTGGACATCACCCCCGACTTCGAGGACGCGCAATACCGGGTGCGGGCCATCGACTTCGACCAGCAGAGCTACGAGGGGGCCAAGGAGATGTACCTGCCCCAGACCTTCCCCGAGAACCAAGCCGTCGTCGAGCTCTGCACCGCCCGGCTCAACTACCAGACCATGCGCCAATACCAGGACGAGGAGCGCACCCTGATCGAGCGACGCTGCCAGATCGCCCGGGTCCGCCTCGACGCCCTCTGGACCGCGATGTGCAACGAGGAGATCGCACCCGAGGAACACGTCCTGCGGCTCCGCGAGGGACTCAACCACTACCACGAGACCACCGCCTTCTCCGCCTGCGAGACGATGGGCCAGCTCGTGCGGATGAACCTCGATGTTTCGCTGGCGAAAACCAACACTTGAGCGAATATCCACCCGTTTCCACCGCCGCCACCCGACTTGGCCCACCCCATGAATTCCACCCCCGACGCCACCGCCCCGGTCGCCCCGGCCTCCCACCACGCCGAGTTTCTCAAAGCCTTCTTCCGGAACTCCTCGCACGTCGGCGCGATCGCCCCCAGCTCCTCCGAGCTCTCCGGCATCCTTGCGGACACGGTCGCATGGGACTCGGTCGGCTGCGTCGTCGAATACGGACCCGGCACGGGCGTGGTGACGGAGGAAGTCGCCAAGCGACTCCACGGTCGCGTCCGCTTCTTCGCCATCGAGCGCGACCCGCAACTCGCCGCGATCACCCGGCGGCGATGCCCCCACCTCGAAGTGATCGAAGGCTGCGTCACCCGCATCCCGGAACTCTGCCGCGAACGGGGTATCGAAAAAGTCGACGCCATCCTCAGCGGCCTGCCTTGGGCCTCCTTCCCGCCCGACCTCACCAAGGCGATCCTCGCCGCGACCTTCGAAGTTCTCCCTCCCGGCGGACACTTCGCCACCTTCGCCTACTGGCAGGGACTCCTCCTGCCTGGATCGCGGGGGTTCCGGAGGCTGCTGAAAGAGCAGTTCTCCTCCGTCGAACGGACCCGCACCGCCTGGCGCAACCTGCCCCCGGCCTTCGTCTACCGCTGCGTGAGGTAAGCCCCTCCCCGCCGGACTACTTCAGCGAGGCCATGTCGATAACGAAGCGGTAGCGGACATCCTGCCGCAGGAGCCGCTCCCAAGCTTCGTTGATCTGCTGAATCGAGATCAGTTCGATATCGGAGCCGATGCCGTGCGCGGCGCAGAAATCCAGCATCTCCTGCGTCTCGGCGATCCCACCAATGGCGGAGCCGGCGAAATTGCGGCGCGGCAGGATCAAGTTGAACGCGGAGACAGGCAGGGGATGCTCGGGCGCGCCCACGAGTGTCAGGGTACCGTCGAGATTGAGGAGGTTCAGGTAGGCGTCGATGTCGTGCTGCGCCGAAACGGCGTCGAGGATGAAGTCGAAACTGCTCCGGTGCTCCGCCATGGCATTCCCGTCCGTGGAGACGACGACCTCGTGTGCCCCGAGCCGCAGGCCATCCTCGATCTTGCGCGGCGAGGTCGTGAAAAGCACGACATGGGCACCGAAGGCGCGGGCGAATTTCACCCCCATGTGCCCCAGCCCGCCGAGGCCGACGACGCCCACCTTCTGGCCTGGCCCCACCTTCCAATGGCGCAGGGGCGAGTAGGTGGTGATGCCCGCGCACAGGAGCGGGGCGGCGGCGGCCAAGTCCATCCCCTCCGGCACGCGCAGGACGAAGGCCTCGTCCACGACGATATCGGTGGAGTAGCCCCCGTAGGTGTGGCCACCGAGGCGCTTGTCCTCACTGTTGTAGGTGAAGGTGGGGAAGGAGAGGCAGTATTGCTCCTGCCCCGCCTCGCAGTTGGCGCAGCTGCGGCACGAGTCCACCATGCAGCCGACGGCGGCGAGGTCGCCCGCCTGGAACTTCGTCACGCCCGGCCCCGTCCGCGCGACGCGCCCGACGATCTCGTGCCCCGGTACGCAGGGGTAGACCGTGTTCCGCCATTCGTTGCGCGCCTGGTGCAAGTCCGAATGGCAGACGCCGCAATAGAGGATCTCGATCTCGACGTCGGACGCGCCCGGCTCGCGGCGGGGGATGTCGAGGGGGGCAAGGGCGGCGGCGGCGCTCTGTGCGGCGTAGGATTTCGAATTCATCTCGGCAAGGATAGCATGGAAGGAAAGCCCGTCACCCCGCCGCCTCGACGGCGGCCTTCATCTTCTCCAGCCCGATCTTCGCGCATTCGTCGGCGGGCATCGCCCAATAGGTGGCGTTGAACAGTTCGAGCGATAGAGCCGGATAAGCACCCACGGCGATGAAATTCCGCAAAATCGCGGTGAGCGGGGCGATCCCGTCGCCGGGAAAGACGCGGTCCGCGTCCTTGATCGTCTCGCGCGGCGGATCCGCGGGGTAGTCGTTCATGTGGTAGACTTGGATCGCCTGCGGCCCGAGGAGGAGGAGCGAATCGAAAGACGATCCGCCCTTGTAGGTGTGGTAGACGTCGCCGAGAAAGCAGGCCTTCGGATGGCCCGCACGAATGGCGACGTAGAGCGCCTTCTCGACCGTGCCGATGACGGGGTTGCCGCCCCACATCTCGATCTGGGGCGTCACGCCCATCTCATCGCCGAGCTCGAGGAGGGCGCGGTAGCGCTCCGCCGCGTCGTCGAGGGTGACGCTCTCCCCGGCAGGCACGCCCGCAGGCGGCGCGGCGATGCGCTTTCCGCCGAGCCGGGCGATCAGGTCCATGTCGCGCCTCGCCTCCTCCAGCCCGGCGGCGCGTTCGGCGGGATCGTTCACGATCCACTTGGCGAAGCCGATGGCGCTCTCGACCGTCAGCCCATAGTCGTCGATGCGCTTCTTGAGATCCTCGACCTTGCCGCCCTTCTCGACATATTCGTTGAGCTTGCGGAACCAAGGCTCGATCGCGTCGTAGCCGGCCCGGCCCGCGACCTCGATCTCGGCGGCGGCGTCGACCTCCTGACCCCGGATGGTGGATAGGTTGAGGCAGTATTGGAAGCGTTTCCCGGTCATCGTCGTTTCTTGGGCGGTGGCGGTGGAGGAGAGGCCCGGCGCGAGGGAACCGAGGGCGAGACCGGAGCCCGCAAGGAAGGCGCGGCGTCCGGAGACGGCGGAAAGGGGCTGGGCGTCGGGCATGAGGGGAAACTAGCCCCTGTCGGGCCGGGGAATCAACCCTCTTCGGTGCCGTCATTCCGCTGTCACGGACGGCGCGGAAACGGCAATTATCCTAAGTTTCCCACCGCTCGCGACGTAAAGGATGCAAGGAACCCCCGCCCCGTGCGTCAAACCCATGTCGCTCCCTCTATGAAAACGATCCTCGCTCTAGCCCTCGCCCTCTCCGCCCTGCCCGTGCTCTCCCATGCCGAGAAACCCGCTTCCTTGGCCGATCTCCTCCCCGCGAAACTGGAGGACGCGAAGGGCAAGAAAGTCGATACCAGCACACTCGCCGGAAAGCATGTCGCCCTCTATTTCTCCGCGCATTGGTGCCCTCCGTGCCGGGCCTTCACTCCGAGCCTGGTGAAATTCCGCAACGAACACGTGGACCAGGATTTTGAAATCGTCTTCGTCAGTCTCGACAATTCGGAGAGGGAGAAGAAAAGCTACATCCGCGAAACGGAGATGAAGTGGCTCTCCGTGTCCGGGGCGCGCTCGAAAGAGGGGCAAGCCCTCGCCGAACGATTCCAGATCCGCGGCATCCCCGCGCTGGTCGTGCTCGCGCCGGACGGGTCGGTGGTGACCCCGAACGGTCGCAACGATGTGATGCAGTCGCCTGAAACAGCCCTCCGGAAATGGAAAGAGAACACCCCCTCGCCGTGATGCCCGAGGCGGACCGGAGCCTTCCGTCCACCAGCCCGACCGCGACTGCGGCCACCCCGGCCCCGTCGGCCCCCGTGGCGGAGGACGGTATCGCCGGGGCATTCCCGCGCCGGCCCGACCCGGACGCGGAGCTGGTGGAGCGCGCCCGCGACGGCGACACGCGGGCCTTCGACGAGCTCGTCGAGAAATACACGCCGAAGCTCTACGGCCTCGTCTACCACATGACCTCGAATCGCGAGGACACCAACGACATCCTCCAAGAGGTCTTCGCCAAGGCCTACCGCGCCCTGAAGCGCTTCCGGGGCAAGTCGGCCTTCTACACTTGGATCTACTCCATCGCGACGAACATGACGCTGAACTTCCTCAAAAAGAGGAACCGTCGTCGCACCATGAGCCTCGACGACGTCGATCTCGCCATCGAGCACGACCGGGATTTCATCGAAGCCACCTCGAAGAGCGACCCGGTGCGCGAGGCGAACATCTCGGAACTTCAGCAAAAATTGAACGAGGCCATGCAGAAGCTGTCAGTAGACCATCGGACGGTGGTCACGATGTTCGACATCCAGGCCATGCCCCACGCCGAGATCGCCAAGATCTTGGGGATTTCGGAGGGCACCGTTCGTTCGCGGCTTTTCTACGCCCATCGACAGTTGCAGGCTTGGCTCGGGGACTTCCGGAAATGACCCGACGGGATCGCGACGAGATCGGGATTGAAAAACCCGCGTCCGTCCCGTTAATTAACGAGTTCCCTGAAAATGCCGATGAACGATCCCGAAGAAGCGCAGCGATTGATCCGCCTGAAACGATACGAATCCCCCGGCGAGGCGTATTACGCGTCCTTCCTCGACGAGTTCAAGGAGCGCCAACGCTCCGAGATGCTGCGCCTTTCCGCCCGCGACCTGCTCTTCGAACGGGTCGCGATGTGGCTTGAGGAAAGCGGTGGCGCGAAGCGCTTCGTCCCCGTCGGTGCCATGGCCGCCGCCGCCGTCGGCGCGGGCCTCTATTTCGCCACCGCCTCCCCGAATCGCCCCGCCCCGGAGACTTATGTCGCGGCCCCCGTGGCGGACTTGGGTGGAGCGGAAATCGTGCCGTCGGTCGAGGCCGCCGAAGACGAGATCCACTTGCAGCTCCCCCGGCAACCCGTCCACGCCACCGGTTTCGTCGGCCAGCCCTCGCCCGGCGGTTCGCTCGTGCCCGCGAGCGTCCGGGGCGGCCTCCGCGAACTTTGACCGTCCTTGCCATGAGACCCGCGATTCCGCTACCGTTCGCGCTGCTGGCGCTCGGGTCCGCCGCCACTACCCTGCTCCTCGCCGAGCCGGCCACCCCGGTCACGGTGCTTTGGCCCGGCGGAGCGGAAAGCCCCGGCGTCTGCGTGGAGAAAGGGAGCTGGTTCGTCAGCGTCGTCCCCGCCTCGGTCGAGACCCGCGATCTCCGCTCCACCACCCTGCGGGGGCCGGAGGGCACCACGGAGGGCCGCCTCCTCCATTTCGACTCCGCGCAGCGTCTCTGCCTGCTTGAGACCTCCTCCGGCCTCGGCCCGGTCCAGCCCGTCCCCCTCTCCGCCGCCGCCTCGCCCAAGGCCGGGGCCAAAGCCGAATGCGTCTCAGGAAAGTCGGCCTGCCGCACCGCCGTGGCCGGCAAGGACTGGTCCTATCGAGGCGAACGCTTCCCCCACCCCCTCCTCCGTCTGCGAGTCTCCGAAACGGGTCCCCACTGCCTCGCCGGGACCCCGCTCCTCGGCGAGGGTGGCGAATTGATCGGCCTCCTCGTCTGCCGCCGCCCCGAGGCGGACGACGAGGTCTACGCCGTGCCCGCCGCGCGGGTGCGCAAGCTCGTCGAAGACGTGAAGCGCCACCAGCGCTCGGGTCCCGTCTGGGTCGGCCTCGTCGTCCACGGCGAATCATCCACCCCCGAAGTGATCGAGGTGGCGGCGGACTCCCCCGCCAAAGATGCCGGCTTCCGGCCCGGGGACGTCGTCCTCGCCTTGGACGGGGCCGAGATCGAATCGGTCGACGACCTCATCGAGACGATCCAGAACCTCCCCGTCGGCGCGGAGACCACGGTGCGCGTGCTGCGCGGCCTCTCCGAAGAGACCCTCACCATGACGCCGCGCTTCGCCGAGATGGTGGCGGCGCGGTGAATGTTCCGGAAGGTGGCGGAGCCGCGTTCGTAATCGCATCCCGAGCCACCTCCGCAAAAGGGCGAAGCGCTCGGATTCACGGAACCTCGGGCGGGGCGAGGAGGTCGAGTTCGTGGATGCTCCAGTAGAGGCCGTGCCGACCTGTCTGGGTGATGCGGACGAACCGGACCTCTTGGGCGGGGAATTCGAGTTCCAGTTTCGGGGTGGAGCCTTGGCCTTGGGCGGCCTCTTTCCAAGTTTCGCCGTCCAGCGACCCTTCCACGAGGTAGCCGCGCGGGTAGTCACCCGCCGATTGGGTGGAGTCGAGGATCATGCCGATGAGGAGTTGGGGCTGGGGCAGGGCGACCTGCACCCACATGCCCGGCTCCATGCTCCGCCCAGTGGTGTAGCGGGTGCCGGGATCTCCATCGATGGCACGCCCGAGATCCTTTTCCCCATGGCTGGCGGTGAGCTTCCAATGCGTCTTGCCGCCCAAGGTCGGGGGCACGCTGAGCATGAGCTCGTCGTAGGTCCAAGGCGTCTCGCGGCCCCCGGTGCGGGCGCGGACATCGGCGACTTCCCTCTCGCTGACGAAGCCGAGCTGGTTGCCGAAGCTGTTGCGCACGTAGGAAAGCACGTCGGCGACCCAGGCGTCGTCGTTGGATTTCATCGCCACCATCTCGCCGGGGTAGGTCTTGCCGTTGACCGGGCCGGTGAGCCCATGCAGCACGACGCGGGTGGCGAGTTCGCGGTGTCTCGTCAGGATTTCAGATCCGATGAAGGAGGGCGCCAAGATGATGGTGCCGTCGCCGCCGGGCAACTGCATCCCACGTCCGTCGGCTCCGTGGCAGGCGAAGCACAGCGTCTCGTAGATGCTTTGGCCACGACGGTATTGCTCCAGTTGCGCGACGGAGAGCTTGGCCGGCGCTTGCGCCCCGCCATGCAGCATGGAATGGGCGAAGGTTCTCAGGCCCTCGCTGCCAGTGGCTTTGGAGGTGGATTCGATGAGCTGGCGGTGCCCGGGCAGGTTCAGCCGCTTCGCGCTGAGCAGGGCCTGGATGGCGACGGAGGGCTCGGCGTCCCCGGCCATGCCGGCGAGGACGGCGGGGAGGGTGTCGTCGCCGGCTTGGATCAGGCTCTCGCCCGCCCGGATCGCGGCCTCGCGCACGGCAGGATCGGCATCGGCGAGGGCTTTCCGAACCAGCTCCGCCCGGAGCGCCCCCAAACCCTCCAAGGTCCACAGGGCGTGGAGGCGGGCCAAGGGGAACCCGCTGCCGATGGAGAGCGTCTCCAGCGCGGGAACGACGGAGGCATCGCGGCGCAGCACGAGCAGCTTTTGCGCGGTGTCGCGACGCCAGCCGTTGGGGTGCTCCAGATGGACGACCAGCTCGGCGGCGCTCTGGTCCAGCATTTTGGGGATCCGGGTATCCGGCTCGAAGTCCCGGTGGACGAGGCGGTAGATGCGGCCTTTGCCCACATTCTTGTCGAGGCCATATTCATCGATCTTGCCACGCAGGTAGGAGCCGGGGCGGGTCCAGTTGGCCTGCTGGATGATGCCATGGCACATGTCCACGAGGTAGAGGCAGCCGTCAGGGCCGTTGGCCATGTTGACGACGCGGAAGTTCGGGTCGGTGGAGCGGATGAATTCGCTGCCGGGATGGGCGTTGCTCAGGTAGGTGACGCCGTCGCGAACCTCCACCTTGCTGCGGCGAATGAGCCGGCCCACAGGTTCGGAAAAGAGCAGGTCGCCGCGCAAGTCCTCGGGCAGCCGGTCGCCCCGGAAAATCTCCTGGCCGCAGGTGGCGGTGAAGTGGTTCAACGTACCGTTATCGGGACGGAAGCGGCCTACGCCGCTCTGCACGTCGGGCAGACCCACCAGCGGGAACACCTCGCGGTAGTCGATGGGGAACTGGTTGGGCAGGTTGAGCCCTCCGTAGAGGATGTGCTGCTGGAAGTTGAGCGGGCCGATCTCGCCACCGGCGTTGACGAACCAAGGCTTGCCCCGGTCGTCCTGACAGAGCCCCCACTGCCCGCCGTTCCCGGGGATGCTTTCCTTGACGGCCAGCCCGTCGGGTTGGTGGCGCAGGCGGTAGCTGTTGCTGGCCATGTAGATCCAGTTGTCCAAACCCCAGATCAGGCCGCTGGCTTGGTGCTCCATGTTGCCGCCGCGCGGGCCGCCTTCGTACCAGAGCGTTTTTTCATCCGCCACCCCGTCGCCGTCCGTGTCGCGATAGGCGTGGATGTCGTTCGTGTGGGTTTCCTGGATCAGCACCCTGTCGTCCAGCGGCAGCACCATGCGGGGCAGCAGCAGATGGTCCGCGAAGACCGTGTGGCGGTCGAAGACGCCGTCGCCGTCCGTGTCCTCGTGCAGCGAGACTTGGCTGACTCGGTCGTCTTCGCCCGTGCCATCGGCGTCGAGCATGTAGGTGCGCATCTGGGCCACATACATGCGACCGTTCCCGTCGAAGACGCAGATCACCGGCTGCGCCACCAGAGGCTCCGTGACGACCGGTTCAAGGCGGTAGCCCTCGGGCAGGCGGAAGCGCTCCAAGCTTTCCTCGACCGGAAGATAGGGGATGCTGCCCGTGGGCTCGAAGAGGGTGGGCTCGGCGTCGAGGGCCAGGGCGGAGGAGCCGGTCAGCACGGCGGCGGCCAGTGCGAACCAGGAAGCGGGGAATGATCTCACCATAGGGCGGCATCCTACACAGGAACACGTCGCCGAACCATCCCCGAAAACGAAAAGACCGGTCCCGCGATGAGGGGATGGACAGGTGGAGTGGCGGGCACGGTCGGGCATCGTTTGGCCGTCCGGTCCGCGCCCACTGAGCGCGGCTACAACGCTGGCGCTCCCTTCGGGGGATCTGTAGCCAAGGTCATCGACCTCGGTGAGACTCAACGCGCCCGTGTGCTTGACGGTGGTGCGGCGGAGGCATAGGTTCCAGCAATGAGCATGACTCTCGACATCCCGGAGGAGGTTCTGGCGGCTATCCCGGTGCCCGAATCCGAGCGGGAGAGATACTTGCGCTTGGAGATCGCGTGCTCGCTCTACCTGCGCGATTTGCTGAGTCTCGGCAAGGCGGCTGAGCTTGCGGGCCTTTCGAGGATGGATTTCGGCAAGGAGGTCGGTGAACGGGGCATCCCGCGCCATTACACGGAGGAGGAACTCGCCTCGGACCTCGCCTATGCTCGTGGTGAGTGACTCCTCCGCCTTGTCGAACTTGGCGCTCATCGGACGCTTGGATCTGTTGCGCGAGCAATTCACCAAGATACTCATACCGACAGCCGTATCGCGCGAACTGCCGGTTCTTCCTGACGAAGCCGCGCGGCTAGTGCTTGGCATGGCGGTTGGCGAAGGATGGCTTGTGGAGAAGCCACTTCCGGGCGGGGTTCCGAATCCCCACGAATTGCAGGGGCTTGATCCCGGCGAGACGGAAACCCTGCGACTCGCCCTTGCGATTTCGGCGGATCGGGTGCTGATGGACGAGAGGGATGGCCGTCGACGTGTGGAAGCCCTTGGCATCCGGGCAATCGGTGTGCTCGGCGTGTTGCTCTCCGCCAAGCGATCAGAATCCATCGCGTCGTTAAAAATGGAAATGACGAGGCTGCGCGACGAAGCGGGGTTCTTCATTTCGCGGGGGCTTGAAAGACAGGTTCTTGCGATGGCGGGAGAATAAACTCTTACGGCACCGCCTCGCCGAGATAGCGGCGGCGCGGTGAACTTCCCGCAGGTGGCACCCGCATTCGCACTCACACCCCGACCCGCCCCTGCAAAGCTCGCAGCAGGGTCAGCTCGTCGGCGCTGTTGAGGCCCCCGCCCGCCGGCAGCCCTTGCGCGAGGCGCGAGACGCGCAGCCCCGGAAAGGCCCCGAGCAGCTCGGCGAGGAAATGGCAGGTCGCCTCCCCCTCCACGTCGGAACTCAGGGCGAGGATCACTTCCGAAAAACTCCCCTCCCCGACCCGCCGCACCAGTTCGCCGACGCGGAGATCCTCCGGCCCCACATCGTCGAGGGGGGAGATGCGCCCCCGCAGCGAATGGTAGTGCCCGCGAAAGGCGCCGGAGCGCTCCAGCGGCAGGATGTCGGTGGGCTGCTCCACGATGCAGAGCAAGTCGCCCTCGCGCTGGAGGCTGTCGCAAATGGCGCAGCCCCGCTCCACCGTCGCGAAAAAGCCGCAGACCCCGCACTCGGTCACCTCCCTCGCCGCCGCAGCGAGCGAGTCAGAGAATGGCAGCGAGGCGTCCGGACCACGCTGCACCAGCCAGACGGCGATGCGCTCCGCGCTCTTCGGACCGATGCCCGGAAGCTGCTTCAGTTGCGAGATCAGGTTTCGCACCGGTTCGGGATAGTCCACGCTCGCCATAGGGGGAATCGGTCGGTCCGGGGGTAATCAGAGTCGTTGCGCGAGGCGGGCGTGGCCCTCCTCGGTGAATTCGCGAAGGAGCCGCGAGGGGCGCGACTCCGGCCGACCGAGCCCCTCTTGGGCGCACCCGGTCAGATAGGCCAGCGGCGCGTCCTCCCCGCCCGGAACCCTCGCCCGGCTGAATTGCTCCAAGGCCGCCTCGCAATCCCCCGCCCGCAGATGGACGACCCCGCGCCAGAAGCAGTCCCGGCGGCTTTTCTCGCCCTCGGCGAAGGACTCCGCCGGGGCGAGCAGCTCGTAGATCTCGGCGAGAGCCTGCGCCATGGGATCGTAGAGCATCTCCAGAGGCCGCACCTCGAAGCGCTCCCGGACAAGCCGGTAGACGCCCGGCCCGATGAGCACGTCCGATCCGAAACGCGCGTTGGCGAGGGCGAGACGGTCGGCGAAATCCGCCTCGCCTCCGAGTCCGGCGAGGAAATGGCGGCCCGGCGTTCCGCAAAGCCCCACCGCCATCGTCCCCGAGCCGATCCCGATCCCGCCGCGCAGCGGGAGGAACCAGCGCGACTCGCATTCCTTGGCGAGCCCTTTCAGCCGCCCCCGCAAATCGAGCGCGGCGCGGCAGGCCCGCTCCGCGTGGTCCTCCTCGTCGCGCAGCATTCCGAAGGAGGCCCGCACCCGCTCCGGCCCCACCTCCTCGACATAGGCACCCCGCGCCACGAGGAAGGCCGAGACGCTGCGGGCGAAGAGGCTCCCCACTTTCATCAGATCGACGGGGCTCTCGGACGCCTTGGCCCCCTCCGGCGGGAACAGACGGCAGACGAGCGTCGTGACCTCCCGCGCCGTCCCGGTCATTCCCGGATCGCGGGGGGGCGCTTCCAGCAATTCGGCGAACACCGACGCCGAAACCCGCAGTCCGAGGGCGTCCTCAAGGAGCCGCTTGCGCCGCCCCTCCTCCGTCCGAGCGAAGAAAAAACCACCCGCCGCCGCCAAAGCCGCCGCCGCCAACGTGGCGAAAGGATCGAAACGCAAACCGTAGAGTGCCAAGGCTGGCGCGAGCAGGGCCGCCGCCGCCATCGCGAGCGCCGCGACGAACGCCTTCTGCCAGATCCGGGTCGCCTCGACGATCCCCCAAGCCACCCCGAATCCAGCCAAACAGACCGTGAGGATTTCCACCGGACGGAGCCACATCGCCCCCCCCTCCTCCGCCCATCCCCGCGCGACCCAGAGCCTCCAGAGCCACTCCGACGCGGCCTCGAAGGCTCCCGTCCAGAGCAAGGCCAGCGCCACGGCGGCCGCGCCGCCGCCGATGGAGAGCGAAATGGTCCAATAGCGTCGCATGGAGAATAGAGCACGCCTCCGCCCCGCCGCACGGGGCCGGAGGCTTGATTGACTCGAAAATATAGCCTGCCGCCCGAAGGGCAAGGTCGGACTCGCCGGATGGCCTCCGCCGACCTCCGCTCAGAACGACCGGACGACGACGCCCCCCTTTCGACGGCTACCGGCCACCTCCTCCAGCCATCCCTCCTGGAATTCTCGCCTCCGCCGCGCGGCCCGCTCGTGATCCGTCGCGGCGACCAGCCGGGCCTCGATGCCAGTGCTCCGACAGAAACGGTCCAGCGACTCCTGGTAGCGGGCGTGCAGCCAAGCCGAATGCTTTTGCAGCAGCGGGAAGCCCACGGCGAGCGCCCCGACGAGCGCCTCGCTCCAATCCCCATCCTCGGCGAACTCGACGGGCACGTCCCCATGCTCCCACAGATCGCAATACGAGCGCGTCTCCGCCGTCCCCGTCGGCACATGGATGCGCCCCACTCCGCCCGACATGCAGATCGTCCGCGCCCCGAGATCGCTCCCGCAATAGAGCCGCGAATGGAGCAGCAGAGAGGCCGTCTCCCAGAGATTGACGGAGCCGAACTCCATCGCCTGCCACTCGGGAAAAGCCTCGACCCAGCGCCGGAGACGGCGTCTGCCCCCTCCCGCCAACCCGTTCGCCTCGAAAAAAACCATGCCCAGCCCCGTCCGCTCGCTCACCTCCTGCAACGCCGCGGCGAGGCGGCCCGCGTCGCGCTCACGCACGCCCCCCGTCTCGACCGCGATCCATCCGTTCGGGAAACGCCTCCGCACCGACTCCAGCGACTCCCGGTCGCGGGCTTCGCGCAGCGGACGGGCGCAGACCTGCGGCAGCACCGTCAGGGCGCAGGGCATCCGCTCCACCCTGACGCCCTCGCCTTCGAGGAACTCCGCCCCGTTCCGGTCGCGCACCCCGACGAACTGCGCCCGGCGCAGGATGCCGACGAGACGCTCCTTCGCCGCCGCCCCCAGCCGCCACGGCTCGGAGAGGCCCACCGCATGGAAACCCGACACGCAGCCCGCGAACTCCTCCGCAGAATCGAGGACATAGGCGAACTCCGAGCCTTGCCCCGTGCGACGGCGCAGATAGCGCAACAGCTCCGCCCGCCCGCTGATCCCCACGAGGCCCTCGAAACACTCCGCCTCCTCCTCGCCCGCCGCCTCGCGGTATCCCTCGACGAGATCCAGCGCGAGGGCATCCCCGCCGAAATGCACCAGCCGCAGACCCGCCCCGCGCATCTCCTTCGCGCATTCGCCATAGCTCCGCACCACATGGCCGCCGCAATCGGTGAAGTCCGCCGAGACCAAGCCCGCGCAGCGGATCTTCGAGAAATGGAGGAGACGGCCCAGCACATGCGGCATCAGCATCTCCCCGAGGCGGTGTTGGTCGGCCCGCCCGATCAGCAGCGCCTCCTGCGGCGTCGCCATCATCTCGTTCGTCTCCGCGAGCGGGGCCATCCAGTCCAGCCCCGGATGGTGATGCATCCGATTGACTGATCCGCCCGGAGCGACATGCCTCCCCGAAAAATCCACCCAATTATGATTGCTCAACATACTATAATTATAAGGCACTCCAGATGATTTACAATCCTTAATCATTCCCATCCCTCACCTTCGCGAAGAAAATTCCGGTTCCAGCTCGCGAAGCCCGATATTTCCCGCTTCCCCGGCCTTGACATCTTGGACGATCCCCATAAATTCCCGTCCCTCGCGTCGCGCCTCGGGATCCCCAGCGGAAACCCCGCCCCGAAATCCGGTCCTGCCACCACGGCGACCCTTCCCGACGAACCGACGCGGGAAACCCACCCACCGGAAATGAAGACCTTTTCTGCCAAAGCCGAAGAAATCGAACGCCAATGGCACGTCATCGACGCCGACGGCCAAGTCCTCGGCGCCGTCGCCGTCGCCGCCGCCAACCTGCTTCGCGGCAAAGGCAAGCCTCTCTTCACCCCCCACGTCGATTGCGGCGACTACGTCGTCATCGTGAACGCGGACAAAATCCGCCTCACCGGCGCGAAGGAGGACAAGAAGATCTACACCAGCTACTCCGGCTACGTCGGCGGGCAGAAGCGCGAATCCGTCGCCAAAGTGCGCAGCCGCCGCCCCCAGCTCCTCGTCGAGCGCGCCGTCCGCGGCATGATCCCCCACAACCGCCTCGGTCGTGCCATCTACCGCAAGCTCAAGGTCTACAACGGCCCGGCCCATCCCCACGAAGCTCAACAGGCGAAGCCCTACGAGCTTTAATCCGACCCCCCACCCTCCCCTCGATCTATGAGCGAAACCTACTCCGCCACGGGCCGCCGCAAGACCGCCTCCGCCCGCGTCACCCTCGTGCCGGGCACGGGCCAGATCACCATCAACAAGCGGCCCTTCGAGGACTACTTCGGCACCCTCTCCCTCCAGAACAAAGTGCTGCACCCCTTCCAGACCGCGAACGCCTCCAACCAGTTCGACGTCACCATCAGCGCGAACGGCGGCGGCGTGACCGGGCAAATCGGCGCCATCCAGCTCGGCATCTCCCGCGCCCTCCTCAAGTCGAACCCCGAGTTGAAGGATGCCCTCCGCGAAGACAGCCTCCTCACCCGCGACCCCCGCAAGAAGGAGCGCAAAAAGGCAGGCCAGCCCGGCGCCCGCAAGCGCTTCCAGTTCTCCAAACGCTGATCCGGCGTTTTTTGGAAATCCCCTTTCGAACCCAACAGGGTCGGGTGCCCCACCCGACCCTGTTTGCTTTTCCGGCACACCATCGTCCGGTGCAGGCCCTTTGCGTTTGAAATCCCCGCGATCCCCATCACCTTCCCCGACGATGACCTACGACACGGGCAACCGAATCCTCGACCGGCTGGAGCGGAGCTTCGGCGGCCTCGCCCTGCCGAAAGCCCTGCGCTGGGTCGCGGGCTTCCAGCTTCTCACCTGGCTGCTCGCTCTGCTCTCCAAAGACTTCCTCGACTGGATCGTCTTCGACCGGCAGGCCGTTTTCTCGGGGCAGGTCTGGCGGCTCTTCACCTGGGCGCTCCATCCGGCATCGCAGAATCCGCTTTTTGTCCTCTTCGCCTTCTTCTTCCTGTTCTTCATCAACGACGGGCTGGAGGCGGAGTGGGGCAGCTTCCGCCTGAACCTCTACGTCCTCGCCAGCATCGCCTCGATCTCCCTGCCCGGTCTCCTCCCCATCACGGAAGGAGCCGGGGCGGTCTTCAACTCGCTCTTCTATTCCTCGGTCTTCCTCGCCTTCGCGACCTCGTTCCCGGAGCAGGTCATCCATCTCTTCGGCATCATCCCGATCAAGGCGAAATGGCTCGGCTGGGTGAACGCGGCGATGCTGGGGATGGTGGTCGCGTCCAGCTCCGCCCCCCTGATCCTCGGCGTCATCGTCCTCGTCGGTCTGCTGCCCTATCTCCTCGTCTTCGCACCGGGCTTCTTCGCGGCCCGTCGTCTCGAATCGGAAACGAAGGTCCGTCGACAACGTTTCGAACAGGAAACCGTCGCGGACGGGACCTTTCACGAATGCGCCACCTGCGGAGCCACGGAGAGGTCGCATCCGCAACGGGAATTCCGCGTCGCGGCGGACGGGAACGAATACTGCGAAACCTGTCGGAAGACCGCCTGACGGCGGTGGAAATCCGAAGTCCGAATTTGGCCTCCGCCGACCGCTGATCCTTTCGGGCTTGGGAAAATCAGCGAGGATCAGCCCACCCGAGTTTCGGATTTCGAGCTTCGGATTTCGGATTTTTCAGCGCCTCCCGGCGCGAATCCCCCGGATAGCAAAACCGAGGACGACGAGCACGCCGATTCCGAGAACCGGATAAACGTAGGCCCAATCCATCTTCCGCGACGTGGTGGCGACGATGGTCTCGGAAGGCGGCGAGACGCGACCGTCCCCGTTCGCGAGGACGACGCGGAGCTCATACCTCCGCATCGGGCGGAGCCTCTCCACCTTCGCCTTCACGAGGCGGTCGATGCGCTCGATCTCCACAGCGGAATGGGGGGTCCAGTCGCCCCCGGATTCGCCGGGGCCCGCGTCGAGGGGAAATCCGCGCAACTCGATCTCGAAGTCCGCCCCGTCCGAGTCCCTCGGGGCGGTCCACCCGATTTCGAGGTTTTCGCTGCCCGTCTTCAACACGGAGAGATCCTCCGGCCGACGCAGGGTCGGGTCGATCCTCCGTCCGGGAAGCTCGGAAGGTTCCAGCCGATCCGCGCCGTCCCCCGCCCCGACCCTTGGCGGGGACGAGACCGGGGAAGTGGCCGGAGAGGCCCCGTTCGCCGGATCCACCGCAGCCACCGGGACCGGCTTCGCCCCCCCTCCGCCGAGACGGAACCCTTTCGGAGCAGGCTGGCCGGTCGGAGCTCGCGAGCCTCCTGCGGGAGTGACCACATTGCCAAGGAGGCGGATCGGCAAGGTCTGCTCATGGCTGCGGACGTTCATCGTCACATCGACCAGACCACGCTGCGCCGCCGCCGGGAAAAGGCCGATCGAGAGCTGGATCGAGGTGAGCGGGGCGAGCTGCGGCCCCGGATTGGTGAGAAGGCGGAAAGGCTCCGGCACATGGAACTCCAGCGGCACGGCGACGCCGCCCCGGTTGGTCACGACGATCCCGCGCTCGGTGGAGCGCCCCGCCTCGACCTGGCCGAAATTGATCACCTCGCCGGAGATCGCGCCGGGCACGGAGACCGTGAGCCGCGCGGGTACGACCGGGGCCACGACGCGGGCCGATTTGGAGTAGCCGTTTTTCAGGAAGAATTCGACCGTGCCATCGAAGGGCGCGATGTCGGTCGCACCGAGCTTCACCGCCACCTTGGCCTGCCGCCCTGGCGCGAGAGCGTACTCGTCGAAAAGGCCGGCCTGCAGGCGCGTGCTCGCCCGCGCCTCGACGATGACCGCCTTCTCCCCCGGATTGCCCAGCTCGATCTCGCCGCGCCGCTCGCCGCTGACCGGGTCGAGGACGAGCTCGATCGTCTCGGTCACGATTTGGAAAGGGTCGCCGCCGGTGCCGAGGAGCTTCGTCGTGCCCTCCTTGCTGCGGCTGAAACTGAGGAAATAGCTCGTCTCGCCCATCAGCTCGGGGCGGAAGGCGACCTTCAAGACCCTTGCACCGCGCGGGCCGAGGTTCACCTTGCCGTCGGCGGGATCGAGGAGATGCCACGGCGGGGCGAGGAAGATCTGCCGCTCCATCGGGCCGCCGCCGAGATTGCGCACCGTCAGTTCGCGGACCGCCTCGCCCCCGACCATGACTTGGCCGAAATCCATCTCGGAGGGCACCTGGATCTCCGTCTTGAGGTCGACGAGGTCGATGTCGTAGCGCGTCTCCGCGGAGTAGCGCCCGCCCCGGTAGCGCACCGCGAAGGAGAAGACGTCGTTCGTCGCGCTGGACGAGGGGTCGGCCCAGTAGGTGACGAGGGCCTTGTTGCGCTCGTTCGGCTTGCTCACCATCGAGACGATCTTCCCGGCGGAGGGAAAGGCACGGATGAGGAACTCGACGGTGGCACCGGGCGTCTTCGACTCGGCCCGGATCTCGAAGGTGATCTCGTGGCCTTTCAGCGCCTCGACCCGGCCCGTCACCGGCACCGGCACGCCGATCTCCTCCTCCGTCAGGTTGCGCGGTGCTTCCTCCTTGCGGTTGAACAGGCCGCCTTTGAAAAGCTGGGCCTGCGACGTCGCGACCGCGAGGAGGCAGGGCAGCAAAACCGCAACCGCCAAGCGGCGGCGTTCGCTGTGGGGGGACCGCTTCATCTTCGACTGATTCCGGCCGCGGCTCCGATCATCGGCGACGGAGCGTGGCGGCAAGTCGAAATTCTACACCCGATCCAAGGTTTTTCCCATCTCAATCCAATGGAATCCCCCGCAAACGCCGTCTCAACAGATCGAGGGAGAGCCGCGCGACGCGCTGCTTGAAGCTGATGCGGTCGAGGGGGAAGAAATAGCGCTTCGCGAACGCCGCCCCGCCCCGAGAGACAAGGGCGACATGGACGGTGCCGACGGGTTTCTCCTCCGATCCCCCGCCCGGCCCGGCGATGCCGCTCACGGCGATGGCATGCGTCGCCCCGCTCGCCGCGAGGCATCCCGACGCCATCGCCAGCGCGACCTCGTCGCTGACCGCGCCGTGGGCCTCGATCAAGGCGGGCGGCACCCCGAGGATATCCGACTTCGCCTCGTTCGAGTAGGTCATGTAGCCCCGGTGGAAAACCGCGCTCGAACCCGGGAAATCGGTGATCGTGCTCGCGATGAGTCCGCCGGTGCAACTTTCCGCCGTGGCCACGGTCTCGCCGCGCTCCGCCAGCAGCCCCACCACGACCTCCTCGATGGGGGTCTCGCTCTCGACCACGATCTGCATGGCGAACTCGCGCCTCACGACGAGGGAGGCCGCCTCGACCGACTCCACCGCGCCGACGAGCCTCAAATCCACCTCGCCGAGCCGGGCGCAGTAGCCGAGTTCAAGCCCGCCGAAGCCCGCCAGCAGCGGCTCCAGGATCGAGGCGAGGCCCGACTCCCCCACCCCGTGGAGACGGAAATTCCGCCATGCGGGCGGTGCCTCCCCTTCCCTGGCCAACTCCGCCAAAGCCGGCTGGACGAGATTCCGGAACATCGGCTCCAACTCCCGGGGCGGCCCCGGCAACAGGAAAAGATGCGGCGACCCGGCCCGCCCGTCGGCGGGCAGGTGGAGGCCCGGCGCGGTGCCATGCGGATTCTCCAAGACCACCGCGCCCTCGGGCACCATCGCCTGGCGGTCGTTCGCCGCGTTCTGCCTCAGCCCCCGCTCGCGGAACATCCCGTGGATCGTCGCGAGGACGCCCTCGTCGAGCCGCAGGGGCCGCCCCAGCATCTCCGCGACGATCTCGCGGGTGATGTCGTCGCTCGTCGGGCCGAGCCCGCCGGTCACGAGGATGGCGTCGCAACGGGGAAAGGCCTCGGCGAGGGCCTCGCGGATGGCCTCCCCATCCGGGACCGTCGTCTGGCGCTGGACGCGCAAACCGAGCTTGAACAGCTCCCTTCCGATGAAGGCCGCGTGGGTGTTCACCACCTTGCCGAGGAGAAGCTCCGTGCCCGTGTTGACGACTTCGAGGCGCATGGAGGGCATGGCCGGGAGGTCCCGGATCAAGCCGCCGCCGTCGGCGGCGTCGGGAGGAAGTCGAGGGGCACGCGCGGCGCGTCGGACCAGAGATCCTCCAAGCGATAGACCTCGCGCAGCTCCTCGTGGAAGAGATGGACCACGACATCGACGTAGTCGACCACGACCCAGAGGCTCGCCGCGTCGCCCTCGGTGGAGCGCGGCCGCTCCCCGATCGCCTCCTCGGTCTTGTGGCGCACATCGCGGGCCACCGCCTTCAGGTGCGGGACCGAGGTCGCCGTGGCGATCACGAAGTAGTCGGCGAGGTTCGAGATCCCACGCAGATCGAGCACGAGGATGTCCTCGGCGTGGATCTCGTCGGCGAACTTGGCGCAGGTCTTGGCAATGGTGAGGGAATCGGGCACGGAATCGGCAACCCTTGGGGGCTGAGAGGGAAGGTGCCGGACTTTCCCGATTTCGCAAACGGGAAAGGCGGCGCTGACAGACATCATAGGATGGACGATCGGAGCGGCTTCGCCCGTCTTCCACAAACGCCCCGACAGCCCTACCGCCCCCACCGCGCCCACTCCAGCCCCGGTCGATTCGCCCGGAAGGTGACGACCTGCGTGTTCTCCACCTCGGTGACGTAGACGGTCCTCCCGTCCGGCCCGCCGAAGCAGAGGTTGCTCGGCTTGGCCCCGGGCAGGGCGATTTCGTCGAGGATCTCGCCTTGGGGAGACACGACGACGACCGTGCCCTTGCCGTAGCGAGTGACGTAAAGGTTGCCCTCGACATCGACGCGCATCCCGTCGAAACCATGATCGGGGAATTCCTTGAGGAGCCGCTTGTCGGTCAGGGTTTTGTCCTCCTTCAGGGTGAAGGCCCAGATCTTGCGCTGTTCGCTCTCGTTCACGTAGAGGGTCTTGCCGTCGGGGCTGAGGTCGACGCCGTTGGTCGTGCCCATGTCCGCCGCGAGCAGGGTGGTGGTCCCGTCCCGGTCGATGCGCCAGAGCTGGCCGGTCTTCTCCTGCCAGTTCGGATCGCTCGCGTAGAGGGTGCCGTCGGCGGCGATGGCGAGGTCGTTGGGCTGGTTCATACGAGGCTCATGGGCGAGCGTGGTGATGGCCTTGGTTGCCGGGTCGATTTTCAGGACTTTATGCCCGGTGTAGTCGGCGACATACATCATGCCGTCGCGGTCGAAGCGGATGCCGTTGCCGGTGCTGCCCTCGGGCAGGGTGACGAAAAGCTCGCCCTTCCCGTCCGGCTTCACCTTGCCGATGTTCGCCTTGTCGCCAAAGCTGACGGCGTAGAGGTTGCCGTCCTTGTCGCAGGCGGGGCCTTCGATACCGGGAGTGAACAGCGCGGGATTGGTGAAAGGCGTGGCGACGGTCTGCGGTTCGGCGAGAGCGCAGGAAAGGCCGAAGGTGGCGAGGCAGGCGAGGGCTAGGAGGGTTGAATGCGAGGGCATGTCCCGATTGTGGGGATTTTCAAGGGTCGGGTCAAGCGGGAACGAGTCCGCCGTCCCACGAAGGCGGCCTTTCTCGCAAAAAAAGAACCCCGCCGGGAGCACCGACGGGGTTTGCTGCGAAATCACCCGCCCCAAAAGTGGCGGACAATCCCGGCTCGGAATCCTTATTTCTTCGGACGGTGGTCGGTGTGGCAGGCTTTGCAGTTCTGCGCTTTCTCAAGCCGCTCGATGGAGGCCTCGCCTTTGTCGCCACCCGCAACCGCGTCCATCGCCTCGATCAGCTCGGCGATTTTCGTGTCGTAGGCAGCTTGCTCACCGAGAGGGGCCTTGGTCCCGTGCAGGGATTTGATGAGTTCGGCGAGGGATTTGATCTCCTCGGCGCTGGCGTTTCCGTCGAGGACTTTGGCGATGGGGCTGGTGTCGCCCTTGAAGCCGTCCTTCATGACTTTGCTGATGGTTTCGTCGTCGGCGACGGCCACCGAGGTGAAGAGAGCGGCGCTTGCGGTGAGGATGAGGCTGAATCGGATCATGGTGCGGATTTAATAGAAGAACCACCCGAAATTGGCAAGGAAAAACCAAAAAAACGCAAAATCGCGTCAATTTCACTTCGTCTCCATCTTCCAGACGGCTCCCCCGCGATGGTCGTCGATCACGGCCATGCGCCCGCCCTCGATCCAGCCGAGGTAGCGGCCGAAGGAGTCGAGGCAAGCGTTCATCGTCGTTTTGCCCCGGTCGAGGCGCAACTCGCGGTCGGGAGTGTGCCCGACGAACTGGGAGAAAGCCGGGAGCGGACGCAGGTTCCACCAACGCAGCCAGACGATGCCCGACTCGCCGAAGACGGGATGGGCGAGGCCTGCCTCGGCATCGGGCCAAGCCTCCGCGCAGAGGCGCTCGACGCGCTCGCGCGTGATCCCGTCGATGGGCGAAGCGAAGACCCCTTTCCCGATCCCGGCATGGCTCAGGGCGATGTCGCCGATGAACTCGACCAGCTTCAGCCTCGCCCAATCCTCCGGGCCGAGGATGCCGGAGATGACCTTGAGCTTCTCGGGCGTGAAGCCGGAGCCGAACCAGCAGATCTGCGGATTCCTCGGGAAGCGGTACCAGAGGTCGTGGTTTCCCCAGAGATGGAGCCGCTCCGGTTTGGCGAGCGAGTCCTTCAGCCACTCCGCCGTCGCCGCCGCCATCGCCGGGCTGTCGCCGAAGCTGTCGCCGAAGCTGTCGAAGTAGTCGCCGAGGAAGACGATCCGGTCCGCCGGATAGCGGGCGATCTGCTCCTCGGCCTCGGCGAAGTGGTTGTGGATGTCGGGGAGGACGAGGGTGGTCATGGGTCTCCAAGGTAGCGGGCCTCGCGGATGGAGATCAAGGCCGCTTCGAGGGCCTCGTGGTCGGGTTCGTCGCGGAGGGAGGAGGCGGCGAAAGCGGCGTCGATGCGGGCGATCCTCTCCTCGGCCATCCGCATGAGCTCCTCGTAGTCGAATTCTCCGCGACGGATGCGCATCAGGAACTCGCGGTTCGGACGCCGCACCCGGAGGATGCCCTCGACGGCGATCTCCTCGGCCATGTCGAGGAGCCGGAAGGTGTGCATGAGGTTCTTCGAATCGTAGTTCCTCCCGTGGGCGACGTTGGCGAGGTAGCGAGACTCGTTCCGCTCGGCCAGCCAGTCGTGGTATTCGCGGTATTCGCGACAGTGTTTCTTGAAGCCATCCTTGTTGAAATTCATCCATCCGATCGGCACCTCGCCCTTGGGGATGCTGCTGAGGTTCAGCTCCGTCGAATCCTCGCGGCGCAGGATGCCCCGGTAGCCTTTCGACCCGTCCGGATCGTGGTAGATGCCGAAGACGTCCCGCATGTGGGGGATTTTGACGAGGCCGCATTGCTCCTGCGCCATTCCCCGCGAGTCCAGCCAGTCCCGCAGCGGCGTCGATCCCTGGCCGGAGACGACGTGGCAGAAGTCGAGGACGCCGCGCCGGGGGCCGTCGAGGGGATTCACGATCTTCTTGTTCAAACCGCGAGCGCGGCGCACCTGGGTCGCCGCGTATCCGGCGAAGGTGTCGCGGCACCGTTTCGAGAGCACCTCTTCGGGGCGGATGAGGTCCATCAGCGGATGGCGGTGGCGGACGCAGTCGGCGGGAGCGAAGAGCATTTCTAGCAGGCTCGGGTTGTTCGCCGCGAGCAGGCCGATGAAGCGGGAGATTTCGTAGTAGGTCTCGTCGTTCTTCGCGTCGCTGACCTGATCTGGAACCCCGAATCCGAAGAAGGCGGCGCGAGGGGCGACGAAGACGCCGCGCAGATCGGTGTCCGAATCGGGCGTCTCCGTGCCGTAGGCGCGGCTCCCCGTCACGCATTCGAAGAGGAGGTGGGCGGGGGATCTCGCCGATTCCAGGTCGATCTTCGCGTTCATGTCGCTCCTATGGCGGACCGGAAAAAGGCGTCGAGTCGGTCGCCGTCCGCGAGCCGGTCAGGCAGCGTGTCGGCGAGTTCGTTGAGGCGTTCCAGTTCCGATTCGAGATAGGTCTCGACGACGGTTTTGCGGACGATGCCGTCGGCTTCGGCGCCACCGGATTTCTCCGCGATCATCCGCGCGACCGCCACGGCGACGTCGGCGGGCGTCTCCAGCGATGCACGCAACTCCTCGAAAGGGACCGGCGCGGGGCGTCCGCGCTCGATCACGAAGCGGGCCGAGAGCAGGGCGCGCAAGGCGTAGAGGTAGCGCTTCGCGGTGACGGTCTCCTCTTCGCGGATGCGGAACCACATCTTGCGGCAGAGGCCGAGGTAGTGGATCGCGTTCGCCTTCGGCGCGAACTCCTCGTCGAGAAGCCGGCGCCATTCGTCCATCAGGGGAGCCTCCTCCCGGTAGATGATGGGGGAGCGCAGCCATTCGCAAAGGGCACCGTTGGATTTTCGGAAGAGGCCGAGGGCCTTGCGCAGTTCCCATCCCGAGAGGTCGATGGCGTCCTCGTCGATTCCCTTGTCGATGGTTTCCGCATAGGGCGACACAGCGAGGTATCGGTCCGGCGTCCAAGCGAAGACGAAGCGCACATCGTAGTCGCTGTCCGCCGAGGCGAAACCCCAGGCCCGGCTGCCGGATTCGCAAGCGAAGAGGATGCGGAATCCCGCTTCCGATTCCAGAGCGGAGAGTTTGGCCCGGATCTTGTCTTCTATGCGGCTCATGGGGGGATGTTTGGGGCACGATGGATGCGGGGCGACGCAAGGCAAGGGCGGAAACCGGTAGGGACGGCGCGATGCCCGGTGCGGGGACCGTTCCCTTCAGCGAGGCTGCGGGAAACGGTCCCCTCGGCTCGTGTCAGTCCTTTTTCGTCAGCCCGACCAGATCCGGCGAGAGGCCGATGACGAACTGGTGGCCGCGTCCGGCGTCTTTGACGAGCTCGAGGAAGCGCAGGCGGACGAGGTCCGGATGGCTTTCGAGGACGCGCGCGCCGTTCGCGAGGGTGCGCAGGGCCGCCGCTTCGCCGCGAGCCTTTTCGAGTTTCGCGAGCGACTCCTTGCGGGCCGTGAGGATCTCGGCTTGGGCTTTTTTCAGCTCGGGTCCGAGCAGGAGGTCGCGGATTTCGAGCGAGACGACTTCGATGCCGAGATCGGTCGCGGCGCTTTCGCGGACGCGTTCGAGCAGGGCCGGGCCGAAGCCGGTCTTGCCCTCCAGCACCGCGTCGAAGGCCTGTCCGCCGAGCAGTTCGCGCAGGGCGAGCTGGATGCGGGTGTGCAGGGCCTGACGTGGATTGTCGGACGCGGCGAGAAAGCGGTGCGGGTCGACGATGCGCCACTGGGCCACGGCCGTGAGACGCAGCGAAGCGCCGTCGGCGGTGAGCAGCTCCTGGCTCGGCACTACCGCCTCGGTGAGGCGCAGGTCGAGGGTCACTACCTCGTGGCCGCTGCCGAAGAGAAAATGGCGGCCCGATCCGAGCTCGCGCACGAAGCGGCCATGTTTGAAGTGGAGTCCGGTCTGGTGCTGCCAGATCGTGGTCGTGCGGACGCGCGCGACGAGCCATTTCGCCGTGAGGAGAACGGCGACGAAGCCGAAGGCGGCGATGAGGATGAGCAAGGGTGTGTCGTTCATGGATAGGTGGGTTTGTTAGAGTGAAAATGGGCGGGTAAGGGTGTTCGTTCTTTTCGTTGGGGGTGGACAGGGTTGGGTGGACGGCTTGACCCTGTGATCGAGCGGGACGTAGCATGGGCATTCTTGCCCATGCCTTCGACGGAGAAGACGTGGGGGAACGAGGACAACTTCCGCCGACAGGACGAAGGCACGAGCCGCAAGAGCGAGCGGTCAGGCGAGGGACTCCGGCGTCCAAGCGGGATGCATGGGCAGGATGCCCATGCTACCTGTCCTCCCGTCCCAGCCGCCACCGCTCCGAGGCGGGAATTGGCGGCAGGAGCCTCTTCGCAAGGCCCCTTCGCGGTTTGCTTGGCCGATGGATCGACCGGGCGGGCGGCGGGGAGGGAGGTGGTTTAGGAGACCAATCCACAGTCGGTCGGGAGTCGAACCCGGTCCGGATTTGCTGTCCGGTGTTTCCTGCGCCGATGGAGCGGGACCTCTCCGGGAAACCTTCGAGGCCGCGCGGCGGGGAAAATGGTTTTGTCAGGAACGCAGGAAGGGCTCCCAGTCGGGGATGCCGTGGACATTCCGCAGAAGCAGCGTCGCGGGCAGCTCGCGAGGGGCGGCGGGAGGGCTGATGAGCCGCAGACCGGCCTCCTCGGGAGTGCGGTTGGCTTTGCGCGAGTTCACCTCGCGGGCGGCGATGACACAGTTCTCCCAGCTCGTCTCACCCCCGCGCGAACGCGGCACGACGTGGTCGATGTTGCCTTCGCCGGGGCGCAGGGGGCGTCCAGTGTATTGACATCGGCCGCCGTCGCGCTCCCAGAGGTTGCGGGCGTTGAACTTGGGCCGCTTCATCGGCACCTTGGCGAAGCGCGACAGGACGACGACGGTGGGCACGCGGACGGGTCCGTGGGCCGTGCCGACGCTGAAGTCGCGCTCGCGGACGGGGAGGTGTTTCCAATCCTCCCATTTGGTGGGGATCATGGATTCGTCCTCCCGGATGTCGAGGGCGGTGGCGACGTCGGTGGCCATCTGGCAGAAGGCTTCCGCCGGGGTGCGCACGTTGATCGCCTGCCAGTTCCGGTTCAGGACGAGGACGATGGGGTTGTTGATGAGGGTGTTCATGGGAAAAATCTCTTACTCATTACTCCCTACTCCCTACTCTTACTCCCCCACGCCAAGGGCACGCACTACGCGAAACGGAGGAGTAAAGAGTATGAGATAAGAGTAAGGAGTATGATGAATGGCAAGCCAAAACGTTCACAGCTCGACCCGCTGGATTTCGCGGAGGAGCGCGGTTTTGTCCTGTTCGAGGAGACTCAGGGTCTCCATAGTTTTATCGCTGAATCCGGCGAGCGCATAGACTCCCGCCTGCGGGAACTGGAGGGTTCCGTAGCCGGCGAGGTCGAAGCTGAAGATGCGGGGACGTTTCCGCACCCGCGCCACGTAGCGGTCGAGGGCTTCGGCCGGCGTGTGGTAGCCGACCCAGGCCTGCATGTCGGATAGGATGACGATACGGTCGTAGGCATCCGCCGCCTTGTCGAAGATCGAGTGGAAGTTGGTGCCACCGAGCGTTGCCTGCTCCTCGATGCGCTGGGCGATAATGAGCGTCGCGTCGGCGCGGTTGTAGACCACGGGACGCGCGTCGTTGCTGAAGAGCATGAGGTCGGCGCGGTTCGCCTTGTAGATCACCGCCGCGAAGAGCGAGGCGATCTTGAGGGGGTGGCCCGCCATGGAGCCGGAGGTGTCCACCGCCACGAGGGTGCGACCCTCGAAGCGCGGCACGTTGGCCAGCGAGAGGTCCGCCGCGACGTTGAGCGCCTCGATGAGCTTCTGGCGCGAGCTCTGGAAGTCGCCGTGGGAGGCCCCTTCCGTCTCCGGATAGAGGGCGTCGAGCGCGGGGCTCAGCCCACCGATGAAGCCCGAATCGCTCCATTTGTCGGGTGCCTTCACGCCTTCGATCGCGTCGAGCGCGGTGCGGAAGCGGAAGGGCATCACGAGGGAACGGCGGATCGCCGTCTGGTCCGTGAGGATGGCCACGGCGGCGTCGATGAGCTCGGGAGCCTGCCCGAGGAGGTTGCGCAGGTTCCGCAGCAGGGCGAAGTAGCCGATCTTGCGGGTGCGCACGAGGGAGGTCCAGGCTTCGGCCTTGCGGGCCGCCTTGTCCACCTCGTCGGTGGCCTCCTGTCCGGCCCGGGTGAGCCGCGTCTCCCAGGTCTCCGCCGGGGCGAGACCGCCGCGCACGAGGGCGGCGAGGGCTTCGCTATGGGGAGGGTGAAGCAGGTTGACCGCGTCCACCAGCTTCACCGCGCCGCCGCCCCCGCGATACTTCGCGAGTTGGTGGGCGTCGCAGCGGGCGAGGGCCGCGCCGAGGCCCTTTTTCAGGGCGTTGGGCAGAGGCTTGCCGTGGAGGGCGAGATGGCAGGCGAGGATCTCGGTGGCGTCGTCGACGCGCAGAACGATGCGCTCGAAGAAACGCTTCGTCCATTCGGCGCCTTTGACGCGGCGGGCCAGTTCGGTCGCGACGAGGTGGGTCGCCGAGCGCATCCCCGCCTCGCGGCGGGCATACAGCGCGGCCTTGGCCACGAAGGCCTTGTCCGGCACGGCGGCGACGAGTTCGCGGAGGCGGGCTGCGGTCGCGTCGGCCTTGCGGTAGAACTGGTCCTCCAGGAAGGAGGTGAGGAGCAGCATGGCTAGCTCAAGCTCGGCGGACATCGCGTGGGCCTCGCCGCCGGCGAGGTTGTGCGTGTCGGGAGCGCGGGCTTGGCGCTTGAGGAGTTGGTTGAACTTCATGGTTTTGTCAGGGTGGGTTGGTGGATGGGAAAGGGTTTTCCGGAGAGAAAACCGGGCGGGGATTGGCTTTATCGTGTTGGCGAAGGAGCCCTGCGCCTTACTGCTCCGGAAAAGGGGGATTGCGGAGAAAACGAACTGGGTTTTTGGCTTGTTGCCGACCGGATTTGAACCGGCTACCAAGTGATCTTGAGTCACCTGCTCTACCAATGAGCTACGAAGGAACCCGCGTTCTCACTGCCGCAAAAAAGGTTTGGAAATGAGGGAGTGCATGGAAAGGCGATCCGGAGAAAAAACGGCTGGAGCACGCAGCGCTCTACCCGCTGAGCTACGGAGACAGGAAGGCGTCTCCGGCGGGATTCGAACCCGCGACCACTCGATTATCAGTCGAAGTAGCTCCAGCCTCGCTGCCGGATCGTTTCCCGAAGGAAAGTGGCGCCCGAGCACGGACTTGCACCGCGACCTCCAGATTCAGAGTCTGGCGCACTGCTGCTTGTGCGACTCGGGAGTTTGGAAAAATGGCATCCCCGCCGGGGCTCGCACCCGGTTTGCCAGATTGAAAGCCTGGTGTCCTACTGCATAGACGACGGGGACAGGGAAATGGCGGAGCCGCGAGGAGATGCTCCCCATCCCGCGCGAGGCGGAACCGATCGCTTAGCAGGCGACGCCGACACGCTTGTCCGGTTGCTGGCTCCATTGAAGACGGTTCCTCCGGCCGGCGTTGCACCGGCATGATCTCCTTTACGAGAGGAGTGCATTTCTGTCTCTGCCACGGAGGAGTTGAAAAAGATACCCGCGGAGGGATTCGCACCCCCAACCTCCGGTTTCTGAGACCGGCACCTCTGCTCTTGGGCTACGCGGGCGGAAAGATGGTGCTCCCGACGGGACTCGAACCCGCAACCTCCGGGTTCGAAGCCCGGCGCTCTGATCCATTGAGCTACGGGAAGCCGATGAAAGGAAAATGGTGCGGCATCCCGGTGACGCTCCGGGGTCTCCGGCTTGGCGGGCCGACGTTCTGCTGTTGAACCAATGCCGCGATAGGGGCTGGAGGTAATGCTCCCCCGTCTCCTCTTTGTAAGAGAGGCGCTCTGCTTTTGAACCAAGCCCCCGGAAAGTGCGCCATCCCGGTGCTGCCCCGGGGCCTCCTCGTTGGAAGCGAGGAATCCTGGCTGTTGGACGAATGGCGCGTTGGAAAGTGGACGTCCCTGCGGGGATCGCACCCGCCGATACTCGTTTTGCAGACGAGCCGGTTCACTAGCTCCGTCAGGGACGAGCAGAGAGTTGAGAGTCGGACCCAATGGATTACCTCCATGTGGCAGCTCACGCTTCGGACATCGGCGCAAGCCGCTCATGTCCAGCCTCTCAACTCTCAACTACCGACTCTCAACTCCCCAAGACTGGCCGACGGGGTTCGCACCCGCTCCGCCACGCTCACAACGTGGAATGCTGACTCTTACAACACGGCCAATGTCTGGGTGGAAAGTGGTTCCCCCGGCAGGTAACGCTCCTGCCTCTGCGGTTTAAAAGACCGCTGCATCGCTTCAATGCTTCGAGGGAGTGGAAAAAGAGGCGGTCCCGACCGGTGATGCTCCGGCTGTCTCCACCTTGACGGGGTGGCGAGTCTGCTGTTCCTCTTCGGGACCAAAAATGAAAGGCATCCCCGCCGGGAGTCGCACCCGGTCTTCCACCTTCGCAGGGTGGTGTGCCTCTCCTACACCACGGGGATACGGGAAATGGTGGCCGGTATCGGTAACGCTCCGATCCCTCGCCGGCTTCAGCGGCGCGCTTGATCTGTCTCAGCTACCCGGCCTCGATGAAGAGGGGAAAAGAGTCCTTCCGGCGGGGATCGCACCCGCGCCCTCTCGATTATCGGTCGAGCGCTCTGCTGCTGAGCTACGGAAGGGAGGAAAATGGCTCGCCCGCTTGGATTGACTTCGCTTTGCTCCGTCTATGCGGATTTGGGGTTCGCGGGCGAACCCGATCTGGAAAAGGGCATTCGCACCAAGACCTCGCGGATTAACAATCCGGTGGGCTACTGTTACCCCACGGGCGAATGGAAAATGGTGGACGCCGGTGGTAACGCTCCACTCGTCGGCTTCCGGACGGTTTTACGACGGCGGGTTTACAGTCCGCGATCCGGATCGGCGTCCTTTTGAAACTGGTGGCAAGCCCCGGTAATGCTCCGGGTCTCCAGGGTTATGAGCCCCAGATCTGGACTTCCAGGCTTGCGATTGAATAAAAATTGGTCGCGGTGGCGGGAGTCGCGCCCGCTTTCTGATGCTCCCAAGGCACCCGTCTCCACTACTTCGACCTCACCGCGTTTGGAAAAAATGAAATGGACCCGCCGGGTAACGCTCCCGGTCCTGCTGCTTGCAAGGCAGCCGTGCAGACTTCCGACACTCCAGGCCCATGATGAAAACGGGATCGGGAACACGCCGCCTCGGTGCCGCCCCGAGCTTGGCTGGTTTTGGAGACCTGCCCGCACGCTGGTGCGCGGCGTCTTCCCGACCCGTTCGATGAAAAGAACGAACACCCTTGCCTCGCTCTCGCAGAGGCAGCCGCAGGTTTTTACAGCGGACGTTTCGGTGTTTCGCAGGCACACCTCCCGGGGGAAGCCTTTCGTCTGTGATGGTATGGAAATGCGATCTTGTTATCCATTCGACGAGAGAAATTCGATAGTTGGCGAACCACTATGCAATGGTGTCCCGGTGGACGGGGCGAATGGGGGTTCGCTTCGTCTTGCTTGACCGTTCCGGGATGTGCGGTTATGCTCGGTTTGTCAGCGGGCATGTCCGCAGTCCTCGGACCGTCGGGATGTCTCTCGTCAGGCCCGTCCCCGGTTGCCGCCGGGGACGGGTCGCTTGGTTTTTGGGGAAATTGAGTTTCTGGAAAAGGTGGCCTTGGCGTTTCGCTGGGCCATTGTTATGGGTTGAATTTCAATGAGTTAGGAGAAAACTGGAAACAAAAAAACCGCTTCCTTTCGGAGAGCGGGGTTCACATAAAAAACAACTGATCTCGGTTGTTATGTGAACCGCGCCCTCCCTTCATATTTTCCGATAAAGCCATTCCGTCTTTCGAGGGAACTCGGCAGGGTCGGTATCGCAGCGGGGCGGACGGGCATGGGATGATCGAGGCACCCATCGCCCAACCAACGGACCTCGAGGAGGGCCGCGGCGCTTTGCGCAAGGAGATGGGTTGTCGTCATGGTTGAAGAAATGGAAGATTGTTTTCGATAGTATGTTGAATTGACGAACGAGTCAAATCAAATATGCAATCTTTTTTCGATCTTTTGCATTTCGTCTTTCGATTCGATCCTCAACCAATGCTGGATGGAATGGTTGAGCTCCCGCCGCGGGCAGGACGGCTTGGCCTCCCGGCTCTTGATGGAGATGGCGATTTTTTTCCGACAGGGTGACGATACCGCCGCTTGGAACTGGCCCTTTTCCTGCTTTGTTGGATCGCTGCGCCTCGTTGATCCAGAATCGCCAAGCCATGTCCGAGCCTTATCGCCACACCAAAATCATCGCCACCCTCGGCCCGGCCACGGAGTCGAAGGAGATGCTCGCGCAATTGATCCGCAGCGGAGTCGATATCCTGCGCCTGAACATGGCCCATGCCACGCACCAATGGGTGAAGGACGCGATGTGGTTCATCCGTGAAGTCTCCGCCGAGGTCGGGCGCCACGTCGCGGTGATGATGGACGTGAAGGGGCCGGAGATCCGCACGGGCAAAGTGGAGCGGCCCATCAGCCTTGCGGTCGGCGACCGCATCGAATTCCACATCGAGGGGGCCGACCCGACCGGCGACCTGCCCTCGGTCTCGGTGAACTATCCCGGCTTGCCCGCCGATCTGGAGGTGGGGAACGTCGTCCTCGTCGATAGCGGCCTCATCCGCATGAAGGTCTTCGAGAAGGACGCTTCGCGCCTCCGCTTGGAGGTGCTCACTCCCGGCGAGCTCGGGTCGAAGCGCCACATCAACCTGCCCGGCGTGCAGGTGAACCTGCCCTCGCTCACGGAAAAGGACATGGCCGACCTCCGCGCCGGGGTGGAGTGCGGGATCGACTTCGTCGCGCTTTCCTTCGTGCGACAGGCCGAGGACGTGCGGCTCCTTCGTGAATTGCTCGACCAACTCGGCTCACAGGCGCGCATTATCGCGAAGATCGAGGATCAGGCCGGGGTGCGGAACCTCGCCTCCATCGTGCGGGCCGCCGACGCCATCATGGTGGCGAGGGGAGACCTTGGCATCGAGATCGACTACCACAAGCTGCCGCTGGTCCAGACCGAGATGGTTCGTACCTGCCAAGCGGACGGAAAGCCAGTCATCATCGCGACCCATCTGCTGGAGTCGATGATCTCCTCTCCCATGCCGACGCGGGCGGAGATCAGCGACGTGTCGAACGCGGTCCGCGAGCAGGCCGACGCCATCATGCTCTCGGGCGAGACGACGATCGGAAACTATCCGCTGGAGTCGGTTCAGGTGTTGAAAAACATCATCCAGAGCATCGAACCCACGGTGGATCGCGGCTTGAACCCGCACATCGTGCTCCGGGAGCCGAAGGCGATGATGCTGCGCTCCGCCGCTGTGCTCGCGGGCGAACTGGAACGGAACGGGAAGGGGAACTCCGGCATCGTCGTCTTCACGCGCAGCGGCTTCCTTGCCTACGTGCTCGGGGCTCTGAGAGCGCACGGGATTCCGATCTACGCCTTCACCGATGTCGATCACCTCTTCCGGCAGTTGCTCCTGCCTTGGGGCGTGGAGCCTTTCCTGATGCCCTTCACCGACGACGATCCTGAAAAGACCACCCTCGACGCCTTGAGCTACCTGAAGCGGAGCGGCTGGGTGAATCCCGGCGAATGGCTCGTGGTCATCACCAACGCTCTCGCCAACGAAAAGGTCATCGACACCCTGCAACTACGGCAGGTGGAATAGGCACCGCTGTTTGCGTTTTTCGAGCCTTTTCGCGACTACAGGATGGGCGCGGGATTGTAGGCGAGGTCATCGACCTCGCACGGACGTCGTTTGGACATCCGATCCGGCCTCAATCCGCCTCGCCCGCCGCTTTCGCCGCGTCCTTCTTGGCCTTCTCCCTCATCCGCTTGAGGAGGCGCTCGCGACGGAACTCCTTGGCCACCGGATCGGCAGCTTGTTGCCCGGACCAGATCTCCCAAAACTCATGGGAGCTCAGGACGACGCCCCGCTCCTCCTCGATACGGATGTGCAGCAGCACTTTCTTGCGCGCCTCAAGCATCCCCTCCCTCGGCAGGTCGCGCGCTCCCCAGACCCAATCGCCCGATTCCCGGTCCACCTGACCCGCCTTGTCCCGCGACACCACCCCGAGGTCGTCACGCCGGTTCCACCCCACGGAGTAAAGACGATAACCAGTTCCCTCCGTGATGTAGCGAAGGGAATCCTTGGCAAAGGGATCGCGCGGAACCGCGATCCCCAAACTCGCGAGCGAGTCCGGATAATTCCAAATCGCTTTCAAAAT
>DDTJ01000009.1 GCA_002344525.1 Akkermansiaceae bacterium UBA2367 | reverse complement strand
ACTTTCATATTCTAGGCACAACGTCAAAGGTGAGCCACGGAGGTAGATGGCGCGAATCGTGCCCGACCGAAGGGAGGATAAGCACGATTCGTGACAGCTACCGGAGTTGGCTCCACCGCTTTGTTAGGCTCATTCTTCATTTGTTTGCCAGGTTCAAGAATGGTTTAAGGTGAGACTCATTGACGACTTTCCCTTCCTCAAGCCACGCCTGTATCCTCTTCTTGCTGAAATCCTCCTCGAATCGTTTGATCATTCGTATAGTGCTCATCGTCAGTTCTGTCGCAGCAACCTCGGCCTTGGCGGAATCGACCATGAACTGAGGGTTGGGATGCTCGGCTCCTTCAAGTGCTTGGCAACGCGCCAAAACATTCGATGCCATTCTGTATAGCTCCCAAGACTGCTCTCGATTGTAATCGACGATTTTGGCTGTCTTTCGGTTCGCATATACGGCGTAAACGGCACTTAGAACCGTAACGATGGTGCCAAAAATAGTCAGGAATTCGTTCATTGTATTTTCTGCCTAACAGCGGTATTAGCCAGCTTTGCTATCAGCGGCGCATCTGCTTGCGGCTCCTGCCAGCTTGGGGCATTGAACCGGATTTTCCCCATCAGATCAAGGGTTTTCAGTATTTTTCGCCTCTTGCGACGCCTTGGATTTAAGGCTTTGGCCTTTTGAAAATCAAGCTGCTCTCATATCTCATGGAGTTTTCTTAAAATATCATTATTTCAACCTTTGTCGGTGGTCAACTAAGCCATGTCTCCCTCGATTCCTCCTTTCTTCCTTCAACAACACCTCCTGCCTTCCCGGATGCCGCACTATCCCTCCGAAGCCGTTCATCGGAATATCCGCCCTACCGGTCCACCGGCACGATTTTCACCACGATAGGCCGATGGTCGCTGGCCTTGTCCCAGTCCTCCCAATGGTGGATGCCGGAGCCGTTGCGGTCGATCTCATCCTTGAGCCCTTCGCTGTAAAGGGCGTAGTCGAAGCGCGAATAGGAGTCGGCGAAAGACCAATGATGGGTCCAGCGGAAACCGAAGGGGTCCGAAAGGGTCAGGGCGGTGAGGTAACCCTGTCCGCCGAAGGTGCCTTGGAGGGCTTTCACCGGAGGCTCGCCGCGGAGGTCGTTGAAGTCGCCCACGACGATGAGGTTCGCCCCCGGCTCGATTTCGAGGAGGCGGTCGAGGTGCTGCCGCGCGAGGCGGGCCTCGTTCAGCCGCATGAGGGCTTCGTCGCCCTCGGGTACCTCGCGCTTCGATTTCAGGTGGAGGCCGACGTAGCGCAAGTGGTAGGTCGGCGAAAGGGCGAGCTTCACGTCGAGAACGCCGCGCTGGAAGGCGTGCCTCGTCCCGGCGAGCTCGTAGGTGTAGTCGTCCCGCGAGTTCCGCGCCACGATGGGGAAGCGGGAGAGGAGGGCGAGGTTGCGGTTCCACCCCGCCGAGTCGCGGACGAGTTCGGTGTGGGGGAGGTCGATCCCGCTTTCCCAGAGGCGGCTCTGGAGGTCGGCGAGGAAGCTCTCGTCGCCGATCTCGCAGACCCCGAGGATGTCGGGTTGGATCGCGGTCAGGCCGGCCACGACCGCCTTCACCTCGCGCTCGGGCTTGGGCGCGTCGGGAACGATCTCGCCGCCGACGCGGCGCTCCATCGCGAGGTAGTTCTTGAGGTTGTAGAAGGCGAGGGTGACGGGGGCGGCTTCGTCGGCGGGGAGGGGGACGGCGACGGAGAACCAAAGCAAAAAGACCGCCGGGAGCATCCGAGCGGTCTTCGCGGAAATCATGGCGACAGGGCCGGTTTGGGCGTCAGTCCTTCGGGGCGGTGTCGGAGGAGGTCTTTTGGCGCTCCTCGGTCACGCGGTCCCATTCGCGCTTGCCTTCCTCCTCGCCCATGTGGATCTCGCGCTCGAACTCGTTCTTGGCCTTTTTGAACTCGCCCATGCCCTTGCCGATGCCCCGGGCGAGCTCGGGGATCTTCTTCGCGCCGAAGAGGAGGAGGACGATGAGGAAGATGACGATCATCTCCTGCATGCCCAAGCCGAAACCGAGGTAAAATCTTTCCATAGGAGAGCGTAGGTCCAGCCAAGGGGCGATGCAAAAGGTATTTCCCAAGACCGCTCGACTTCTTCGCGTGGCGCGATCGCGCCATCCCTGTCGAGAGGTGAAAAAGCGGGCGAAGGGAAAGACCGGAGGCCGGGGAGAGGTAGCTTCCGAGGAACCGCCGCGAAGCCTTTCCGGTGGCCCGGACGTATCCAATCGTGGATTGACAATCCCGCCCCCAGCCATTCAGTGACCCGAACCCTGCTCATGACAGCGAATTCCGCGATTTTGGACCCTTCGAACGGCAGCGAACTCTCGCCCTTCGCCTTCCTGCGACCCGACCTCGACCGGGTCGAAGCCCGCATCCGCGAGCAGGCTTCGGCCTTCGATCCGGCGGTGGAGCCCTACGTCGCCTACATCCTCAACACCTCGGGCAAGCGCATCCGCCCGGCCCTCGCCTTCCTCGCGGGAGGGGCCACCGGCGGGGTGGAGGACGACCACCATCGGCTCGCCGTCATTCTGGAACTGATCCATGTCGCCACCCTCGTCCACGACGACATCATCGACGGAGCCGAGATCCGCCGCCAAGCCCCCACGGCGAACGCGAAGTGGGGCGACGCCCTGAGCGTCCTCCTCGGGGACTGCCTCTTCACTCACGCCCTCATGCTCTCGACGGAGTTCGAGGACCGGGAGGTGATGCAAAAGGTCGCCATCGCCGCGAACGAGGTCTGCGCCGGGGAGATCATCCAGACGCAGCGTCGCTTCGACATGCAGTTGAGCCGCGAGGACTATTTCGACATCATCCGCAAGAAGACGGCGGCCCTCTTCGCCGCCGCGATGGAGCTGGCGGCGCGTCTCAACGGACAGCCGCCCGCCGTCTGCGAGGCGCTGCGCGATTTCGGCCTCGACCTCGGCACGGCCTACCAGATCTACGACGACTGCGTCGATCTGATCGGCGACGAGCAGGAATACGGCAAGACCCTGCGCACCGACCTGAACAAGGGCAAGCTCACCCTGCCCATCCTGAACCTCCTCGCCACGGCCTCGGAGCGCCAGCGGGAGAAGCTCAACCGTCTCCTCCTCCAGCGCGAGCCCATCGACTTGGGCGCTCTCGCGAACATCGCGGACTACGTGGGGGCGATCGAGGCCTCGGTCGACACCGGGGAGGATCTCGTCTCCCGTGCCCGCGCCCGGCTCGACATCCTGCCCGAAGGCGAGCACAAGTCCGCCCTGCTCGGGATCGCGACCTTCCTCAGCGTCCTGCTCCAAGGATGCCGGCAGTAGGAGGGGGTTGGCGGGTACCCTGCATCATCCCTCCGGTGGTCGCGACTTGTCCCCGGCCAAGCGCCGCATCACCACGTAGAAGACCGGCGTAAACAGCAGCCCGAAGAAGGTCACGCCGATCATGCCGTAGAACACCGCCGTGCCCAGTGCCTGCCGCATTTCCGCCCCGGCGCCGCGGGCGAGGACGAGGGGCAGCACGCCGAGGATGAAGGCGAAGCTGGTCATCAGGATGGGGCGCAGGCGGAGGCGGCAGGACTCGACGGCGGCGCTGAAGCGGTCCTTGCCCTCGTCCTGCCCCTGCTTGGCGAACTCGACGATGAGGATGGCGTTCTTTGCCGCCAGTGCCACGAGGACGACGAGGCCGATCTGGGTGAAGACGTTGTTGTCCATGCCGCGCATCCAGACGCCGCCGATGGCGGAAAGCAGGCACATGGGCACGATGAGGATGATGGCCAGCGGCAGGTTCCAGCTCTCGTAGAGGGCGGAGAGCACGAGGAAGACGAAGAGGACGCAGAGCGGGAAGATGTAGACGATGGTGTTCCCGGCGAGAATCTGCTGGTAGGTCAGGTCGGTCCACTCGATGGCGAAGCCGTTGGGCAGGTGCTGGCGCGCGAGGCGCTCGACGGACGCGATCATCTCGCCGGAGCTGACGCCGGGGAGGGTGTTGCCGTTGATGTCGGCGGAGTAGTAGAGATTGTAGCGCTGCACGCGGTCGGCCCCGCCGCGCTTCGAGATGGTGACGAGGGCTCCGAGGGGCACCATCTCGCCGTTCTGGTTGCGGATCTTGATGCGCATCAGGTCCTCTGGCTGAGTGCGCTGGTTGGCCTCGGCCTGGGCGGTGACCTGGTAGGTGCGACCGAAGAGGTTGAAGTCGTTCACATAGACGGAGCCGAGATAGACCTGGAGGGCCTCGTTCAGTTCGGCGAGGGAGATGCCCATGGTCTTGGCTTGGGCGCGGTCGATGTCGATGTGGTATTGCGGCACGTTGGGCCGGAAGCCGGTGATGAGAGAGGTGAAGCCGGGCTCCTCGCGGAGGGCTCCGAGGAGCTGGTTGGTCGCGTCTTCGAGAGGGCCGAGGCCGGCGTTGTTGAGGTCCTGCACCTGGACCTTGAAGCCGCCGGCGCTGCCGAGGCCCCGGATGGGAGCGGGGGGCAGGACGAGGACGCGGGCTTCTTTGATGACGGAGAAGGCATCGCGGATGCTGGAGAGGAGAGCCTCGCCTTGCAGGGCGGGATCGGTGCGCTCGGCGTAGTCGTCCATCACGAGGAAGGCGGCTCCGACGTTCGACTGGTTCGCCTGGAGCACGGAGGAGTAGCCGGAGATGGCGAAGGTGTGGGCGATGCCGGGGAGTTCGCGGGCGATGTCGTCGACCTGGCGCACGACGGCGTCGGTGCGTTCGAAGGAGGCGCCGTCGGGGAGCTGGATGACGACGATGTAGTAGCCCATGTCCTGCGAAGGGATGAAGCCGGTGGGCACGGTGCGGAAGAGCTGCACGGCCCCCCCGACGAGGACGGCGTAGAGAACCAAGGCGACGACGGCGAGGCGGAGAATCCGGCGCACGAGTCCGGCGTAGGCTCTGGAGGAGGCGTCGAAGACCCGGTTGAAGCCCCGGAAGAACCAGCCGAAGAGAAAGTCGAGGAGGCGGGAGAAGGCGTCGCCTTTCTCCCCGTGCGGTTTCAGGAGCAGGGCGCAGAGCGCTGGGCTGAGGGTGAGGGAGTTGATCGCCGAGATGACGGTGGAGGTGGCGATGGTCAGGGCGAACTGCTTGTAGAACTGCCCGGTGATGCCGCTGATGAAGGCGGTGGGGATGAAGACGGCGCAGAGGACGAGGGAGATGGCGACGACGGCTCCGCTCACCTCGCCCATGGCCTTGATCGAGGCCTCGCGGGGGGAGAGTCCCTTGGCGATGTTGCGCTCGACGTTTTCGACGACGACGATGGCGTCATCGACGACGATGCCGATGGCGAGGACGAGTCCAAAAAGGGAGAGGTTGTTCAGCGAGAAGCCGAAGGCCTGCATCACGGCGAGAGTGCCGATGAGGGAGACGGGCACGGCGACGAGGGGGATGATGGAGGCCCGCCAGGTCTGGAGGAAGACGACGACGACGATGACGACGAGGATCACGGCCTCGATCAGGGTGTTGAGGACCGAGCGGATGGAGGCGCGGACGAACTTGGTGGTGTCGTAGTTGATGCGGTAGTCCACGCCGGGGGGAAAGCGCTCCTTGAGCTGGGCGAGCTTCTTGTAGACGGCGTCGGCGGTCTCGATGGAGTTGCTGCCGGGGAGCTGGAAGACGCGGAGGGAGACGGCGTTGTATCCGTCCATGTAGGTCTTGCTGGAGTAGTCGCGGGAGCCGATCTCGATGCGGGCGACGTCGGCGAGCTTCACGACCTCGCCCTTGCCTCCGGTCTTCAGCACGATCTCGCCGAACTCTTTCGGGGTGCGGAGCCGTCCGGGCGCGGTGAGGGTGTATTGGAACTGAGCCCCGCTCGGCGCGGGGGGCTGGCCGAGGCTGCCGGCGGCGACCTGCACGTTCTGCTCGCGCACGGCGCGGACGACGTCGCCGGCGGTGAGGTCGCGGGAGGCGATCTTCTCGGCGTCGAGCCAGATCCTCATGCAGTAGTCGAGCCCGCCGAGGGAGGAGGCCTCGGCCACGCCGGGGAGGCGGGCGATCTCGTTCTGGATCTGGAGGGTGACGTAGTTGGAGAGGTAGCCGACCTCGCGGGAGCCGTCGGGGCTGTAGAACTGGGCCGCGAGGGTGAGGTCGGGGGAGCGCTTCTGCGCGGTGACGCCTTGGCGGCGCACCTCCTCGGGGAGCCGGGCGATGGCTCCGTTGATCTTGTTCTGCACGAGGACCTGGGCTTGGTCGAGGTCGGTGCCGAGACGGAAGGTCACGGTGATCTGGACTCGCCCGTCGCTGGTGCTGGAGGACGAGAGGTAGAGCATGTTCTCGACCCCGTTGATCTCCTGCTCCAAGGGAGTAGCGACGGTCTCGGCGAGGGTGCGGGCGTCCGCTCCGGGATAGGTGGCGCTGACGACGACGGTGGGTGGCACGATCTCGGGGTATTGCGAGATGGGCAGGCCGATGTAGGCGAGTCCCCCGAGCAGGACGATGAGGATGCTGATGACTCCGGCGAAGATGGGCCGGTCCACGAAGAAGCGGGAGAGATTCATTCTTGGAAAAACGGGACCGCTGATGGTTGGGGAGGAGTGGACCGCGGATCGGCGCTGATCTTCGCTGATTTTTGGATTCAGTTCGCGGGCGCGGCGGCCTCTGGTTCGGCGGCTTTTGGCTCTTCGAGCGGTTTGGGGTCGAGCTTCTGTCCGTTGCGTACGGCCATGACGCCATCGACGACGACGGTTTCGCCGGGCTGGAGGCCCCCGCGGACGACGCGCAGTCCGTCGAGGAGCGGGCCGGTGGAGACTTTGCGGTAGGTGGCGGTGTTGTCAGCCCCGAGCACCCAGACGAAACTGGTGCCTTGGTCGTCGGCGATGGCCCGGTCGGGGATGAGGAGGCCTTGGTAGGTGCCGCTACCGGGTACCCGGACACGGGCGAAAAATCCGGGGGCCATCAGCTTGTCGGGATTGGGGAAGACGGCGCGGGCGCGGATCGTGCCGGTAGCGGGATCGAGGGCGTTGTCCACGAAGTCGATGAAGCCCTTGTGGGGAAAGCCGCTTTCGAGAGCCAGTTCCATCTCGGCCTCGACGCGACCGAATTGCGCGCTCATCCGTTTGCCCTCGCGGTGGAGCTGGCGGTATTTCAGCACCGAGCGTTCGTCTGCCTCGATGAAGCAGTAGATCGGGTCGAGCGAGACGACGGTGGTGAGCAGCGTGGGATCGGAACCTCCGCCGGTGACGAGGTTGCCCTTGGTGACGCGGGCGTCGCTGGTCCGCCCGGCGATGGGCGAGCGGATCTGGGTGAACTCAAGGTCGAGCTGGGCTTGGCGCAGCTCCGCCTCGGCGGCGCGGAGGGTGCTGGCGGCTTCGGCGGCGGCCTTGGCACGGCGCTCGTAGTCCTCGGCGGAGATGGCCCCGTTGGTCTGGAGCTTGGCGACGTTCTCCAGCTCCTGGGCGGTCAGCTCGGAGCGGCTGCGGGCGCTCTCGACGAGCGCCTCCATGCGCTGGACCACGGCTTCGTAGGGGCGCGGGTCGATGGTGAAGAGCAGATCGCCCGCCTCGACCTCGGCCCCTTCCTTGAAATGCACTTCTTGGATGTAGCCGGAGACGCGGGGACGGATCTCGACGGTCTCGGGCGAGGCGAGGCGTCCGGTGAACTCGTCCCAGTCGATAGTCTCGCGCACCACGGGCGTGGTCACCGTCACGGCGGGTGGGGGAGGGGCGTCCTGCGCGTCCGGCTTCGCATTGCTGGGGCCGCAAGCGGCGAGGAGGCAGGCGCATCCCGCGGAGGCCGCGCAGAGCGCGAGATTCGCGAAGGAAGGAGTGGAAAGATGGGGAGGGGGAGGGGAGCAGGGCTTCATGGAGGCGAGGGAATTTCCTCGGGGAAAAGCAACGAACCCTGTAACGCATCTTCACGGAGTCCGCATCCGAAAATAGTTGACCGTTCGTCTAGCTTTCGCAAAGTCCGTGATCGTGGGAGGATGAGTTGATAGTTGAGAGGAAGAAGAGCGCTTCGGAATGGAACCTCTCCCACTGCGGCCACCAAGGCCGCCAAGCTCCGGACCTTTCACCTTTTACGGCGACCACCGTTCGCCCGAAAAAATAGTTGACCGTTCGTCTACTTTCGCCAAAGTCCCGATCATGGGACGTGTCAGCGATGCGAAGGTGCGGCTCCTCGACGCGATGATGGAGCTGATTTGGACGGGGAGCTACGGCGGCACCTCGGTCGATCATATTTGCGAGCACGCCGGGGTCAAGAAGGGCAGCTTCTACTACTTCTTCGAGTCGAAGTCGGCCCTCGCCCTCGCCGCCCTCGACCATAGCTGGGCCGAGCACCGCGAGGAACTCGACGCCGTCTTCGCGCCCGAGGTCGATCCGCTGGAGCGCATCCTCACCTGCTTCCGTGACTTCCGCCGCGAGCAGGAGGAGCTGCGGGCGAAGCATGGCCGCGTCCTCGGCTGCCCCGTCCACTCGCTCGGGGCCGAGATCGCGACGACCGACCCCGGACTCCGCGACCGGCTCCAGGAGATCCTCGACGAATTCGTCTCCTACTACGAGGCCGCGATCCGCGACGGACAGGCCGCAGGCAGCGTTGTCCCCGGCGATCCGCAGATGCTCGCCCGCATGGTCTTCGCCTACAGCGAGGGCCTGCTCCTCCACGCCCGGATGAAGAACGACCTCGCCCCCCTCGACGACTTCGAGGCCGGAGCCCTCTATCTGCTCGCGGGCAGGACGCTGACCCCGAAACCCAGGAGCAAATCCAGGTCCGCCACCAAACGAGCCACCAAGCCCGCTCCAGCCTTTTCCACTAAGGATGCGTAACATCCAATCCAGATGCGGCGGCCCACGGAACGCACGGAATCCACGGAAAAATCCTTTCCCCGATTCCTCTTCCGTGAAATTCCGTGGATTCCGTGGGCAATCCCTTTCCCTTCCCAGATGAAACTCCGATCCCTCCTCGCCCCTCTCTTCCTCCTCGCCGCCTGCGATGCGCCGCAGGGACCGCCGCCCGAAGCCGGCGGGGGAATGCCGCCGCCGACCCAAGTCACCCTCGCCACCGTCGAGACCCGCCAGCTCGTCGAGTGGGAGGAGTTCACCGGACGCGTCGAGGCCACCGAGACCGTCGAGCTGCGCCCCCGCGTCTCCGGCTACATCACCAAGGTCCATTTCAAGGCCGGAACGATGGTCAAGAAAGACGAGGTCCTCTTCACCATCGACCAGCTCCCCTTCGAGGCCAAGCTCCGCGCCGCCAAGGCCGAGGTCGCCCGCGCCGAGGCCGCCGAGGCCATGGCCAAAAGCGAGAACGCCCGCGTCGCCGCCCTCCTCGCCGCCCGCGCCATCGCCCCCGAGCAGGCCGAGAGCCGCGAGAGCGCCCACCTCCAGAGCGTCGCCGCCGTCGAGGCCGCCAAGGCCGCCCTGCTCGGCGCCGAGATCGAGATGGAGCACACCGAGGTGAAGGCCCCCATCGCCGGGCTCATCAGCCGCGCCATCACCACCGAAGGGAATTTCGTCACCGCCGGCTCGACCCTGCTGACCACCATCGTCAGCGTCGATCCCGTCCACGTCTATGCCGACATCGACGAGCACAGCCTCCTCCGCCTCCAAGCGCTGCGGCGCGACGGAGGCCTCCTTTTGGACGACCAAGGCCGCGTCCCCGTCGAGGTCCAGCTCGCCGACGAGACCGGATTCCCGCACCGCGGCTACATCGAGTCCTTCGACAACCGCCTCGACCCCGCCACCGGCAGCATGGTGCTGCGCTGCGAGCTGCCCAACCCCGACGGGCGCTTCACCCCCGGCCTCTTCACCCGCGTGCGCCTGCCCATGACCACCGAATACGAGGCTCTCCTCGTCGCCGAGCAGAGCATCCTCACCGATCAGGCCAACAAATACGTCATCGGCGTCACCCCCGACAGCACCACCGTCTTCAAGCCCATCGTCGTCGGGCCGTCCGTCGATGACGGGAAACGCATCGTCCGCAGCGGCGTCGCCGCCGGAGAGAAGATCGTCGTCAACGGCATGGCCCGACTGCCCCAGCCCGGGATGCCCGTGCAGCCCGTCGATCCCCCTGCCGCGGACGGCGGGGCAGAAGCCAACAAGGCGGCCGAGGTGAAACTCTGAGACGGACTCCATGAATTTTGCCAAGTTCTTCATCGACCGTCCCATCTTCGCGGCGGTCCTCTCCATCCTGCTCACCCTGCTGGGGGCCATCGCGCTGCCCACGCTCTCCGTCGAGCAGTATCCGCAGGTCGTGCCGCCCACCGTGCTCGTCACCGCCCGCTATCCCGGCGCGAACCCCGAGGTGCTCGCCCAGACCGTAGTCCGCCCCATCGAGCAGGAGATCAACGGTGTGGAGAACATGCTCTACATCTCCTCCAACAGCACCTCCGACGGCGTCTGCACCATCACCGTGACCTTCAAGCTCGGCACCGACCTCGACGTGGCGCAGGTGCAGGTGCAGAACCGCGTCTCCATCGCCGAGGCCCGCCTGCCCGAGGACGTGCGGCGGCAGGGCGTGACCACCGTGAAGCAGTCGCCGAACTTCACCCTCATCGTCAACCTCGTCTCGCCCGACAAGACCCTCGACGAACTCTTCGTCAGCAACTACGCCTTGCTCAACATCAAGGACGAACTCGCCCGCTTGCCCGGCGTCGGCATGGTCATGAACTTCGGCGGCAAGGAATACTCCATGCGCGTCTGGCTCGACCCCGACAAGATCGCCGCCCGCGGCCTCACCGTCGCCGATGTGACCAACGCCATCCGCGAGCAGAACGTGCAGGCCGCCGTGGGCACCCTCGGCGCCGAGCCTGCGCCGGCGGGCACACCCTACCAATACACCGTCACCACCCAGGGGCGGCTCGTCGAGACCGCCGAGTTCGAGAACATCGTCATCAAGCGCGGCGAGCGCGGCCAGGTCACCCACCTGAAGGACGTGGCCCGCGTCGAGCTGGCCGGGCGCGACTACTCCTCCGAGTCCTACATCGACCGGATGCCCACCACCGCCCTCGGCGTCTTCCAGCTCCCCGGCTCCAACGCGCTCGAGACCCAGAAGGCCGTCATCGCCAAGATGGAGGACCTGAAGAAGAACTTCCCCGCCGGACTCGAGTACAAGATCGTCTACGACACCACCGTCTTCACCAGCAAGTCCATCGACGCGGTCATCAACACCTTCATCGAGGCCCTGCTGCTCGTCGTCGTGGTCGTCGTCGTCTTCCTCCAGAACTGGCGCGCCTCCATCATTCCGCTGCTCGCCGTGCCCGTGTCCATCATCGGCACCTTCCTCGTGATGAAGCTCTTCGGCTTCTCGCTGAACAACCTCACCATGTTCGGCCTCGTCCTCGCCATCGGCATCGTCGTCGATGACGCCATCGTCGTCGTCGAGAACGTCGAGCGGAACATGGCCCTCGGCCTCGCGCCCAAGGAGGCGACGAAGCGCGCCATGGAGGAGGTGAGCGGCCCCGTCATCGCCGTGGCTGTCGTGCTCACCGCCGTCTTCGTGCCCACCGCCTTCATGACCGGCCTCACCGGGCAGTTCTACAAGCAGTTCGCCCTGACCATCGCCGTCTCCACCGTCATCTCCGCCTTCAACTCCCTGACCCTCTCGCCCGCGCTCAGCGCCATCCTGCTGAAGCCGCACCACGCCAAGCCCGACTGGTTCCAGCGCATCATCAACCTCCTCTTCGGCTGGTTCTTCAAGGGCTTCAACTGGATCTTCGAAAAGCTCTCGCTCGGCTACGCGGGTGCGGTGCGGCGGACCCTGCGCCTCGCCATCCTCGCCCTGCTCCTCTACGGCGGCCTCCTCTTCCTCACCGGCGGCATCTTCCAGCGAGTCCCCACCGGCTTCGTGCCCGGCAGCGACAAGGGCTACCTCGTCGCCTTCGCCCAGCTCCCCGACGCCGCTTCGCTCCAGCGCTCGCGCGAGGTCACCGCCCGCATGGCCGAGATCGCGCTGGAGACTCCAGGCGTCGCCCACGCCGTCGAGATCCCCGGCTTCAACCTCATGGCCGGCGGCGCGGCCTCGCCGAATGCCGGCACCCTCTTCCTCATCCTCGACGACTTCGAGGAGCGGGCCAAGGACCCGAATCTCTCGATGGGCGCCATCCTCGGACGGCTCGGCGGCGCCTACGCGCAGATCCAGGAGGCCTACGTGCTCTGCTTCCCGCCCCCTGCCGTGGACGGCCTCGGCAACGCCGGCGGCTTCAAGCTCCAGATCAAGGACACCACCGCGCAGGGAAAGGACGCCCTCGCCGGAGCCGCCTTCGCCATGATGATGGCCGCGAACCAGACCGAGGGCCTGACCGGCGTCTTCACCTCCATCCGGCCGCAGTCCCCGCAGATCGTCATCGACGTGGACCGCGTCAAGGCCAAGAGCATGGGCGTGCGCCTCGCCGACATCTTCGACACGCTGCAAACCGCACTCGGCTCCGCCTACGTGAACGACTTCAACCGCTTCGGCCGCGTCTACCAGGTCTATGCCCAGGCCGAGGCGAAATACCGCGTCCACGCCTCCGACATCACCCGGCTGAAAGTCCGCAACGACCAGGGCGGCATGGTCCCCCTCGGCTCGCTCGTGCAGGTGCGCGAGACCACCGGCCTCGACCTTGCCAGCACCTACAACCTCGCCGCCAGCGCCGACCTCATGGGCAGCACCGCGCCCGGCGTCTCCTCCGGCCAGGCCATCGCCAAGATCGAGAAGCTCGCCGAGCAGGTCCTGCCCGCCGGATTCACCATCGACTGGACCGAACTGACCCTGCAGGAGATCCTCGCCGGGAACAGCGCCGTCTATATCTTCCCGCTCTGCGTGCTCTTCGTCTTCCTCGCCCTCGCCGCGCAGTACGAGAGCTGGTCCCTGCCGCTCGCCATCATCCTCATCGTGCCGCTCGTCATCCTCGCCGCCCTCGTCGGGGTGATGACGCGAGGCATGGACAACAACATTTTCACCCAGATCGGCCTCGTCGTGCTCGTCGGCCTCGCGTCGAAGAATGCCATCCTCATCGTCGAGTTCGCCAAGCAGTTGGAGGACCGCGGCTACGGCCTCGTCGATGCCGCCGTCGAGGCCTGCCGCCTGCGCCTGCGACCGATCCTGATGACCAGCTTCGCCTTCATCCTCGGCGTCGTGCCGCTCGCCTTCGCCTCGGGAGCGGGATCCGAAATGCGCCGCGCCCTCGGCACCGCCGTCTTCTCCGGCATGATCGGCGTGACCTTCTTCGGGTTGTTCCTGACCCCGGTGTTCTACTTTGTTGTGAGGAAGCTGACGGGGAGGAGGAAGGTGGCGGAGGCAGCAGAGGAAGCAATCGATGCGCCTGACCCTGTCGAGTCGCCTGTTTGACCCTGTTTTGTGCCTCTCACGAAAACTGAAATGAGCCATTCAGTCCCACCTCCGCTTCTGCGGCCCGAGACGGCACTGGGAACTTATCTCAAGGCGATTGCGACGATCCTGCCAGCCTTGATCATCTGGATTTTCTCGAATGTAATCTTACTTCCGAGACTTCAATTGCTATGGGAGCATACCAATTTGACTGACTCGAAAGCGCAGTGGCTGATGGACGCCTCTTATTTCCTTGGGCATTACGTGGGGTTCATTATTGGCGTCGTTGTTCTCGTGTTCGTCCTCTTGGAGCTTTTCGTTCGTTCTTGGCCTCGCTATCGCCGCCTATTCGTTTCGCTCGTCGCTGTCGCCTTTCATACAGTTGTCCTTCTCGGTCTCGCAGCGATATCAACGGCGGCACTCCTTGCGGTACCGATTCAACTCAGTGGAGACCAATGACTGCAATACATGACAAACTCCAAACAAGCCCTCCCGTTTCGGCGCGAAGCGCGGTAGGGACGGCTGGCTCAGCCGTCCGCCGTGGAATTGGCCGCCTATCCACAGGAACGGCGGACGCCTCAGCGAGGCGTCCCTACCATGCAATCAACGAGCATCATGTAGCATGGGCTTCCAGCCCATGCACCGTGCCAAGACGCCGAAGACCGGATAACTATCGTTTCGGAGCGAACGGAGGTCCGGAGTCCCTTCACGATGCATGGGCTGGAAGCCCATGCTACCTATGGATTCGCCCCTGTTAGTCCTAACCCAATACCCCATCAACCACCTCCACCGCCCATGCCCTCACAGGTGAGCATGCCTTCCTCGTGGATCAGCCCGGAAATCCGAGAGTTCTCGGGGCGCTTCGTCCTTTTGCGTCCATCCGACGCGGAGCGCGATGCGCCCGCCCTCTTCGCTGTCTCCCACGGCTCCCCCGAGAAGGAGGCGGTCTGGAACCACCTGCCCTATGGTCCCTTTGCCTCAGCCGGGGATTTTTTCGCCCATTACCGCGACTCGCTCGGCGGCCGGACCGATCTCCTGCTCTGGACCGCCTTTCGCGCCGACGGCGGCGATCCGGTCGGCACCACAGCCCTCGCCGCCATCGTGCCGGAGCATGGCCGCGCCGAGATCGGCCACGTCTGGTTCTCGCCCGCCGTGCAGAAGTCTCCCATGAACACCGAGACGCAGTATCTGCTGCTGCGCCATCTCTTCGACGATCTCCGCTACCGCCGGGTGGAGTGGAAATGCGACAGCCTCAACCATGCCAGCCGCACGACGGCGCAACGCATGGGCTTCGTCTTCGAGGGGCGCTTCCGCCAGCACATGAGGGTGCGCGGACGCAATCGCGACACCGACTGGTTCGCCATGACCGACAAGGACTGGCCCTCGCGCAAGGCGAACTTCGAGCGCTGGCTCTACTCCGGGGAAAAGGTCTCCCTCTTTGAACTCAACAATGGCTGATGTCCGGTAGGAGTATGAAATCGCATCCCGCTCTATCAGTCGTCGCCCCGGCGGGCGATTGGATTCGATCAGGAAGGAAGACCCTCGAAATTCGTCGGTGGAGTCCTGATTTGGTTCCTTTGCACGATCTCGTCATTGTCCAGAACCAGATCCGATTGAGCGGTGACGGCGTGACCGATGATCCCGATGGCGAAGCCGTGGCCATCGTCGATGTGGAGTCGGTGGAGGAATGGAAGGAGAATGAAATCAACGAGGCCTGCGCCACCTACTGGGAATCCGGCTGGAAAGCATGGCGGTTGACCAACCTGCGCCCGTTGCATCTGGATGGCAAATACCCCGCCCGATTGAGAATCTACCCGATTGATCTGCCGGAGAGATAATCGCCTGACAACATGCAGACAAGCTCTCAGATTTTGGCGCGAAGCGCGGTAGGGACGGCTGGCTCAGCCGTCCGCCGTGGGATCGGTCGTCCCTTCACGAGGCATGGGCTGGAAGCCCATGCTACATGGTGCCGGCGGCTGCTGGAAGGGAGCGCGGACACTCCTGTCCGCCTCCGGGTCGGGATCTGGCCTCGTCGCAGCAACGCCGGACTCGTTGCGGGCAGGAGTGCCCGCGCTCCTCTTCCCCTTGCCTCCGAAGCGGTCGCTTCTTTTAATCCGCTGACCCTCCGTATTCGGAAAACGACGATGCAAGAATACCTTCAATCCACCGCAGTCATCGATTGCGACCATCCGACCATCGTGGCGGCGGCGGCGGAGATCGTCGGCGATGCAATGGACGACGAGGAGATCGCGCGTCGATGCTTCCTGTGGGTCAGGGATTCCGTGCGTCACAGTTCCGATCACGGGATTCCCGTCGTCACCTGCACCGCATCCGATGTGTTGAGGCATCGTGCGGGCTTTTGCTACGCCAAGAGCCATTTGCTTGCCGCCCTGCTTCGCGCTCGCGGGATACCGGCGGCCCTCTGCTACCAGCGCTTGTCCTTCGACCCTTCGGGCTCCGCTTTCTTTCTCCACGGATTGGTCGCGGTCCATCTCCGCCGTCATGGTTGGTATCGTATCGACCCGCGCGGCGACAAGGACGGTGTCGCATCGGATTTCTGCCCCCCGGTCGAGCGCTTGCCCTATGCTCCGAGCTTGGACGGGGAAAGCGACATCGAGGGCCTGTTTTCAGACGCCTTGCCGTGCGTGGTCTCGACGCTCCAGCGATGGGATACGGCAGACGAGGTTCTCGCCAATCTTCCAAGCGATGCAATATAAGCCGAACCGAATGCGGACACCCCTTTGACCATGAGATTCCTTCTCCCCATCCTCCTCCTCGCCACCAGCGCCGCTGCCCAAGTCGGGCCGGACTACGAGCGTCCGCCGACCCCGCTACCGGAGCGCTTCAAAAACGTGGCTTGGCGCACCGGCAATCCCTCCTCCCACCTACCCAAGGGGGAATGGTGGAAGATCTACCGCGATCCGAAGCTGAACGAATTGCAGGCCCGCGCCACCGCGAACAACCAGGAATTGAAGGGGGCCATCGCCCGCTTCGACCAAGCCCGCACCACGGCCCGCATGTCGCGCTCCGACCTGTTTCCCACCCTCGGCGTGCCCCTTTCCGCCGAACGGCAGCGCACCTCGGAGAACCAGCCTTCGCCGATCCCCATGAACGGGCTCCGCTACGAAGGCCCCGCCTACAACATCGCCGCCGATTTCTCGTGGGAGATCGACCTCTGGGGCAAGCTGCGCCGCAGCCTCGAAGCCAACGAATCCGAGGCCCTCGCCGCCGCCGACGCGGTCCACAACGTGCTCCTCGGCATCCAGGCTGAAGTCGCCTCGACCTACTTCCAGATCCGCGCCCTCGACACCGAGATCGCCATCGTGCGCGAGGCCGTCGGCTGGCGCGGCGAGGCTCTCAAAATCGCCCGCGCCCGCGTCCGCGCCGGAGCCGCCAACGACCTCGAAGAAGCGCAGGGCGAGACCGAAGTCGCCTCCGCCGAGGCCGAAATCTCCGTCCTCCAAGCCCAGCGCGACCAGCTTGAGAACGCCCTCGCCCTGCTCCTCGGCGCGAACGCCTCGTCCTTCGCCCTGCCCGCGACCGCCCGGGGGCTGCCCGGCCCTCCGAAGATCCCGGCGGGCTTCCCCAGCGACCTACTCGAACGCCGCCCCGACGTCGCCGCCGCCGAGCGCCAGCTCGCCGCCGCCACCGCCCGCATCGGCGTGGCGCAGGCCGAGTTCTTCCCCAGCGTGTCCCTGCTGGGCAGCGCCGGCTACCAGAGCGGCGACCTCGACCTGCTCTTCGACCCCGCCTCGCTGATGTGGCGCTACGGACCGAGCATCCGCGTGCCCGTCTTCTCGGGCAACAAGAACCGCTACAACCTCTCCCGCTCCCACGCGAGGCACGACGAAGCCCTCGCCGCCTACCGCCAGTCCTTCCTCGGGGCCGTCGCCGACGTCGAGACCAGCCTTTCCGGCCTGCGGCATCTCGCGAAGGAATCCGAGGCCCTCTCCCGAGCCGCAGGCAGCGCCTCCAAGGCGGCCCGGCTCGTCCGCACCCAGTATGAGGCGGGCACGAGTCCCTACATCGACTTCATCACCACCAATCGCACCGCCCTCGACACCGAGCGAGCCGTCGCCCGTGTCGCCGGCCGCCGCATGGTCGCCTCCGTGTCGCTCGTGAAGGCCCTCGGCGGAGGCTGGGACCAGACTCGAGCCCTGCCCATGCCCGAAGCCTCCGCCGATCCCGTGGCCAAGTCGGACCCGGAGAGGGTGGAGGTGCCGTTGTTGAAGAAGCTTTTTAAGAAGCGGGAGAGGGGAGCGGTAGGCGGTAAACGGTGATTGATGGTCGGTGTAGCCGGTTGCAAAGCCTTCTTCCATTTGCGGCGATTCGCGTTCCATTCGCGAAAATTCGCGTTTGTCGTCTTTTTAGGACGCGAATGGCCGCGAATGTTCGCGAATCCGGTCTGGCAGAAGGAGTTTTGCGATCACCCCAGTAAACGGTAATCCGTGGACGCGGTGAGGGGATCGATGGTATCGTCGCTCAACTCGAATGAGCTTCGACGCAGATAGGATGATAGGAACTTGGTATGGGGAGCTTTCCTCCGCCCCGTCCAAGAACGGCATTTTTCGAATCTTGGATGATTTCCGCTACCTTTCCATCATCGAGTATGATGATCCCAAAGCCGGGCGGCAATGGCTTCCGCATCGGTTATGGGGAGAGATCGAAGCGGAGGGGATTTATCGGCTGCGAGCGGGGAAGGAAAGCAAAGGGTGGGTCCGGCGAATTTCGTTCGATGGCGACCTTTTGATCGTTGAATCCGATGAATCAGAGCATCAGGAATGGCGATGCCGACGCCTGATGGACGCCGAGATCCCCGAATGGTTCGAGTCGGAGGCTGTATCGGCGCTTGATCGCCCTTGGCAGTAGTCATCCGGCCCTCCTTGGGCTTCCTTCTGGAATTCAGCGATTTGCGTGCGGCATCCCGTCAATTCGTCGAGGCCCAGCTTTGACAAGGGCGGCGTTCCCGTTGCAGACTGGCCCATGCGTTTTCCAGCCTTCCTGCTCCTCACCTTCCTCGCCGCGTCCCTCCATGCCGACCAGACGAAGGCTCCCGACGCGCCTGTCGTCGAGGCCGATGTGATGGTGGTCATGCGCGACGGCGTCGAACTCGCCACGGACCTCTATTTTCCCGCGAAAGGTGGCGCGAAGATCGACGGGAAATACCACGTCATCCTCACCCGCACGCCCTACAACAAATCCGGGGCGAAGGCTCACGGCGAGTATTTCGCGAAGCATGGCTACGTCTTCGTCGCGCAGGACTGCCGGGGACGCTACGGCAGCGAGGGCGTCTGGCACTGGATGACGGACGACGGGCAGGACGGGGCCGACTGCGCCGCGTGGATCGGGCGGCAGCCTTGGTTCGCCGGAAAGATCGGGATGATCGGCACCTCCTACGTCGGCGGCACGCAGCACGCCCTCGCCTTGGAGGGCGCGAAGGAGCTGGCCACGGTCATCCCCGTGGACGCGGTCTCGAACTGCGGGGTGCAGTCGATGCGCAACGGCGGGGCCTTCGAACTACGCTTCTGGAACTGGATCCTGCTGAACGCGGCGAGAGGTTCGCAGGCGGGCAAAAACCCGGCGACGGCGGCGATGCTGAAGGATTTCGCGGACAATCGCATCCACTACCTCCCGCACCTGCCGCTGCGGCGGGGGATGACCCCGCTCCAGTTCGCCCCGGAATACGAGGACTGGCTGATCGAGGCGATGCGCCACGGGAAGAACGACGAGTTCTGGGCGCAGAACCACATCCTCGGGCAGGCGGAATCCTATCAGGATCTCCCGGTCTATCTCGTCGGCGGTTGGTACGACTCTTGGGCCGGGAACACGACGGCGAACTACGGGGTGCTGTCGAAGGCGCTGAAAAGCGACGTCTACCTCATCATGGGGCCATGGATTCACGGGATGCAGGGTGCCTCCGCACACGGGCAGGTCGATTTCGGGAAGGAGGCCGCCATTCCCGACGAGCTGGCGTGGCGGCTGGAATGGTATAACCACTGGCTGAAGGGCGAGGACAACTCGGTGGGCAAGGCCGCGCCCTTCGCGAGCAAGGTCCGCCTCTTCACCATGGGCACGGGCGACGGGCGCAAGACGGAGGATGGCAAGCTCTTCCACGGCGGCGAATGGCGGGACGAAAGCGCTTGGCCGCCGGCCTCGTCGCAGCCGACGCCTTTCTACTTCGGCTGCGGCGGCGCCCTGACGAAGACCTCTCCGCCGGAGGACGGCGGGAGCACGACCTACGTTTTCGATCCGGACGACCCGGTGCCGACGATCGGCGGCAGCATCTCCAGCGGCAATGACATCCTTCTGCAAGGCGCGTGGGACCAGCGGGGAGGGGAGCATGTCTGGAACTGGAAACAGCCCGTCGCCTTGAGCGCCCGCAATGACATCGTCGTCTTCGAGACGGAGCCGCTCGCGGAGAATATTGAGGTCACCGGGGAGATCGAGGTGAAGCTGTGGGCCTCGTCCAGCGCGGTCGATACGGATTTCACCGCCAAGCTCGTGGATGTCTACCCCGCCTCCGACGACTGGCCGGGAGGCTTCGATTTGAAGATCACCGAGGGCATCCTGCGGGCGCGCTTCCGCGAGACGCTCGCCGAGGAGAAGCTGATGGAGCCGGGGACGGTCTATCCCTTCACGATCCGGCTCTATCCGACGAGCAATGTCTTCAAAAAGGGGCATCGTCTCCGCGTCGAGGTCAGCAGCAGCAATTTCCCCCGTTTCGACGTGAATCCGAACACGGGCGAACCGCTCAGCGAGCATCGGCGCAAGGTCGTTGCGGAGAACACGATCCTCCACGACGCGGCGCATCCCTCGGCCATCGTGCTCCCGGTGGGGCGGCGCTGAAACCTGTCTCCGACTGGCGCGACCCCGCCCTCGACGCGGGACGGGAAACGGCTAGGATTGCCGCCATGCACCTCCGCCTGTCCTTGACTCTCGCGGTCGCCTTGACCGCCGCGCCGCTCTTTTCGCAGTCCGCCGACCCGGCTCCGCCGGAAGGCTTCCGCGCCATCTTCAACGGCAAGGATCTCAGCGGTTGGTATGGCTGGAATCCCCACAGCTCAGCCAAGCTCGAAGGCGAGAAGCTGGCGGAGAACCTGAAGGCCCAGCGCGCCGATTTCGCCAACCACTGGCGCGTCGAGAACGGCGAGCTGGTCAACGCGGGCACCGGACCCTACGCGACGACGGAAGAGGATTTCGGCGACTTCGAGCTGCATCTCGAATACAAGACGGTCGCCGGGGCCGACAGCGGCATCTACCTGCGCGGCAATCCGCAGGTGCAGATCTGGGATATGAACCAAGTTTTCGACCCGGCCAAGCCCGACCGCCGCCCCCACCTCGGCTCGGGCGGCCTCTTCAACAATCCCGTGAAGACCCTCGGGCGCGATCCCATCATGCGCGTCGACAAGCCCTTCGGCCAGTGGAACGAGTTCAAGATCAAGCAAGTCGGCGACCGCACTTGGGTGACCCTGAACGGTCGTCTCGTCGTCGAGGGCGCGACCTACGCCAACTACTTCGACCAAGGCGCGCCCCTGCCCGCGACAGGGCCGCTCATGCTCCAGACCCACGGCGGCGAGATCCGCTGGCGCAATGTCTTCATCCGCGAGATCGGGGAGAAGGAGGCGACCGCCGTCCTCGCGAAAAACCCGCCTCTGCCCGAGCCGACCCATTACGATGTCGCCTACGGCCCCCATCCGAAGCAGGTGATCCATTTCTGGAAGGCCGAATCCGCCGAGCCGACTCCCGTGCTCCTCTTCGTCCACGGGGGAGGCTGGAGGGGCGGCGGTCGTCTCAGCGGCTTGTCGGGCATGCTGGCGACCCTGTTGAAAGAGGGCGTCTCCGTGGCCTCGGTCGGATACCGTTTCACCGACGAAGCCACCGTCGACGGAATCGAGCCTCCGGTGAAAGGACCGCTCCACGACGCGGCCCGCGCCTTGCAGCTCGTCCGCAGCAAGGCCGAGGAATGGGGCATCGACAAAACCCGCATCGGCGCGAGCGGTGGATCGGCGGGGGCCTGCACCTCGCTCTGGCTCGCCTTCCACGACGACCTCGCCGACCCGGCCAGCGAGGACCCCGTGGCCCGCGAATCGACCCGCCTCGCCTTCGCCGCCGTGACCGGAGCGCAGACCAGTCTCGACCCCGCGCAGATGAAGGAATGGACGCCGAACAGCACCTACGGCGGCCACGCCTTCGGCTTCAAGGGCGACCCGGCGGCGAAGCTTTCCTCGTTCGCCGAGTTCCTTGTGAAGCGCGACACCATCCTGCCGTGGATCGCGGAGTATTCGCCCTACGCCCTCGTCTCTCAGGACGATCCGCCGGTCTATCTCTACTACAGCGCCCCGCCCGCCCTCGGGCAGGAGCAGAAGGACCCGACCCACAGCGCGAACTTCGGCGTGAAGCTGAAGGAGCATTGCGAAGCGAGCGGAGTGGTGTGCGAATTGTTCCATCCCGGCGCCCCCGGCGAACCGACCGCTTCGATCTTGGAATACATCCTGAAATCCTTCGGGAAGGCGCAATAAGACGGGTGCGCGGCATCGTTTCCTTTCCCTGTTGACAATCCCCGGCGACGGGGGAAAGGAAAGGGCGCTCGCGGTCGGCCTTGGACAGGGTCGCGCCGGCGATCCGCCCCTGTTTTGCCCAACATGAAGAAACCGTTCCTCCTGATTCCCACCCTGCTTCTCGCCCTCTCCGCCGCCCCCGCCTCCGCCGAGGAGGTCTACTTCTTCCGAGGCGGCTTCGATGTCTTCTCGACTGGAATGAACCAGATGGCCGCCCAATTGAGGGGGCAGAAGATCAAGGCCTCGGCCCACAGCTTCACCGCGTGGCGGGGCATCGCCGAGGACATCGTGCAGCGCTCGAAGAAAAAGAAGGTCTCCTATCCCATCGTCGTCCTCGGCCATTCCTTCGGCGCGGATGTCGTGCCCGAGTTCGCCAACTATCTCGGGCGGAACGGGATCGCCACGGAGCTGGTCGTCGGCTTCGACCCGACGGGACGGCGGACCTTCACCAAAGGCGCGAAAAAAGCGGTCAACTACCGGACCCACATGGGCGGACACTACACCAAAGGGGACGGCTTCCGAGGAAAGATCACCGAGATCGACGTCTCCACCCGATACCGGGGGGCGAACCACGTCACCATCGAGAAGGTCGACGCGATCCAGAACGACGTCCTCGCGTCGGTCCGCGCCGCCGTGAAATCCGGGAAGCGCCGCCGCTGACCGGGTTTCGGGAAGGGAAGGAAGCTCGGGATGGTGGAAAGCGGTCAGCGGGAGCGGGAGGGCGGCCCAGTGTCGGGACGCCTAAACTCCTTCCAGCGGGCCATGCTCCAGTGGAACGGCCTCCATCCCTACAACGCCGTCCACGTCGCCCGGATCGCGGCGGCGATCGATCCCGCCCGGCTCGCCGCCCGCGCCGCCCACGTCCTGGACGAGGCGGGTCTGACGAACTACTCGGTCGAGGAGCGGCGGGGTGCCTATCGCTACGAAGGGGGCACGGTCGAGGTCGAGCCTCTCGTCCTGGAGGGCGGAGACGCCCCCCTCGCCGTGGTCCACCGGGAGATGGAGCGCCAGGTGAACGAGCCTTTTCCTTGCCAGGGGACCTTCCAGCCCTTCCGCTGGTTCCTCGTTCGCGGGGAGGGGGAGTGCTTCATCGGCCTGTCCTATTTCCACGCCGTCGCCGACGCCGAGTCCGTCGGACGCCTCCTCCGCGAAGTGGTCTCGGCCTGCTCCGACGAGGCTCCCCGCCCCCTCCGCGACCGCGGCTTGGCGCGCCGGGGCAATTCGCCACTGCCGCTGGGCGACCCGGTTTCGCTGGCCCGCCGCATGGTCGCCTCGTGCCGCAAGCGCGGGCGGATGAGACGGAGCCACCGCCCGCCGGGGAACCGGGCGGGCGATTTCCGCAGCGGATGGTTCGGCCGCTCCCTCGATCCCCGCGAGACCGCCTCCGTCCTCGCCCTCGCGAAGCGCCACGGGGCCACGGTGAACGACCTCTCCCTCGCCGCCATGATCCTCGCCCTCTCCCCCGTGGCAGAGAGGCGTTTCGAGGAAGAGCGTCGACGGAACCTCTCCGCGGGCTGCGTCGTGAACCTGCGGAGCGACCTGCCGACGAGGCGACGGGAGGATTTCGGCCTGTTCCTCGGCTCCTTCTCGGTGAGCCACGCGGCACCGCTCGGCCTCGGTCTGGCCGGGCTGCTTGACGACATCCACCGGCAGACCGAGGAAGTGAAGCGGATCAAATTCTACCTCGCCGCGCGAGCCGAGTTCTTCGTGGCCCGCCTCGTCTTCGAGAGGCAGTCGGAGGAGAAGCGGCCTCATTTCTACCACAAAGTCTATCCGGTGTGGGGCGGCGTCACCAATTTCAGGATGGATGGCTTCGGCGGCGCGGCCCCGGGTCCGGTCACGGATTACTACCGGGCCGTCTCGACCGGGCCGGCCGTGCCCTTCATCGTCGGGGTGACCGGGTTCGAGGGGCGTATCCATTTCGGCTTCACCCACCGCGAGGCGGTCATCCCCAAGGAAGCGGCGGAGGGCGTCGCGGAGCGTTTCCTCGACCTCGTTCTGGAGAAAGGAGGGGAGGCATGACGGGGCTCGCGAGTTGGTTTGCGGCGGATTTAGCCGCTGGGGACGGCTTCCTCTGGCAGCGGGCCGTCGTTTCGATTTCGGGCTTGGTCTATTGGATCGGGGTCGCGGTGCAGTTGCGGAGGGTCCGCCGTCGCATCGGACGCACCCCGAACCTGAATCCGAAGGGCGCGAAGGAGCGGGTTCTCTGGGTGGGATGGACGCTCGTGGTCCTCGGCTGGGTCTTGCAGCCGCTCTGGCTCCGGGGGGCGGGGGGATGGCTCGGGCCGATCCCGGCGCTGGTGTCCCCCGCCGCGTGGGTCGTGGGCGTGGCCCTGATCGTGCTCGGCTGGCTCGCGACCCTGTGGTGCTACGCGGCCATGGGGGCGGCGTGGCGCATCGGGATCGATCGGCGCGGGACCTCGAAGCTGGTGCAGACGGGGCCGTATCGCCGCATCCGGCACCCTATCTATTCCTTCCAGATGGCGATGCTGGCCGGGGCCGCGCTGCTGCTGCCGACCGGGGTCTCCCTCGCGCTCCTCGTGCTGCATTTCGTCTGCTCCTCGGTCAAGGCCGCGGACGAGGAGAAGTTCTTGATCGGGGTCTTCGGCGACGAGTATCGGGACTACATGGCGAGGACGGGGCGCTTCTTCGCGAAGTGGAGGCGGTGAGCGGCGGTTCCGCCTTTACCGCGTCGTCGGCTTCATCACGAACAGCCCGTGCGTCGCTTGGCAGGCGTCGTCGGCGTCCATGCGCTTCAACTCGTGCCCCGCTCCCCAGGAGTCGGAGAAGAGGATCTGTTTCTTCGCGAGATTGTACCCGATGATCATCCTCATATGGCCTCCCGAGGCCTGCTCCTGCAGCGGCGGTTCCTCCGGATGAAGCCCGACTTCGAGGGACCAGAGCAGGGGGATGCCTTGGTCGATGTGTTTCCGGATCGCCTCGTGGTATTTCCGCTCGGGCACTTCGGGACCGACGTATTGGCCGTCCAGCAGTTCGACGAGGCGTTCGCCCTGTCGCACCATCAGGCAGGAGAAGCGCGTTTTGAAAAGATGGTCGATGCGTCCGAGCTCCGTGTTGATAGCGAGGCTGCTGGTGCCGCGGTCGGGATCGGAGCCGGCGATCTGCGCGAGCTGGTGCATGTCGCAGGCGATGCCGTAGTATTCGAAGAGCCGCTGCACCGAGGCGACGACGCAGTAGCCTTTCGCGCCCTGATCGACCATGGGCAGGCCGCCGATGAAGACGTCGTCGCCGTTTTTCCTGACGTTGAGGGACAGTTCGGAGAGCTTTACCGAGGCTCCCGCGCGGGCCTGCATCGCAGCCTCGTAGACGCCCCCGGCATCGCGGCGGGCGAGGCGCATGCGGAGGAACTCGACCTTGTCCTGCGCCGGGGCGTTTCGCTCCAGCAGGGCTTTGCCGCGCGCCGAGATCCACGAATAGCCTTCCGTGAGGAGCCCTTGGGACGGCTTCCCCGCGCGCTGGGTGGGGCGGGCCTGGAGCTGCTCGCCGAGATGGCGGCCCATCGCGGTGAAGCGTTTTTCGTAGTCGTCCACGGCGATGGCACCCCCGTCGCCCCGGTTGAAGATCGAGATCGTCACCCCGAGGAACTTGCCGTCCTTGAAATCGACGATGAGCTCCTCGGCGGGGACGGTGCCCTTGAGCAGGGTGAGATCGACCTTCAGGTTGCGGTGGTTCTTTTTCTGGAAGATGGCGCGGGAGCGGTCTTCGGTGAGCCATTCGAAGTAGGGGTTGCGGCTCCAGTTGCCTTTCTCGTAGCGCTTCTCCAGATCGTCGGGAGTGAGCTCGTAGGCGTCGGGCAAGGTCACGAAGACGTCGAGATCGGCGACGAGGCTTTGCTGTTGCGCCCGGAGCGGGAGCGAGGTCGCGATCACGAGCAGGGACAGGAAGGCGCGAGTGGCGGTGGACATGGGGGGAGTGTATCGGATTCCGCCGATTGTGTCCCGCAAAATCGTGGCCCCGGCATTTTCCGTTTGCCGTCGCCCTCAATCTCTGAGACAACAGAACCCCCGGTTTTCCCTTCCCCCGATGAAAAAGCTGATCAACAACCCCCTGAAAGTCGCCGACGAACTCGTCGAGGGCCTCGTCGAAGCCTACAACGGCGAATGCCGCCACGTCGGCACCCGTTCCATCGTGAAGAACGACATCCCCGATGGCAAGGTCGCCCTCCTCGTCGGCGGCGGCAGCGGGCACGAGCCGATCTACCACGGCCTCGTCGGCCGCAACCTCGCCGACGGCGCGGCCTGCGGCGACATCTTCGCGGCCCCGCCGCCGAATATCGTCTTCGAGGCGACCGAGGCGGTGAACCGGGGCAAAGGCGTCCTCTACCTCTACGGCAACTACGCCGGGGACGTGCTGAATTTCGACCTCGGGGCCGAGCTCGCCTCGGACGAGGACATCGAGGTGCGCACCATCCTGATCTGGGACGACGTCTGCTCCGCCCCGCCGACGGAGAAGAAGAACCGTCGCGGCATCGCCGGGCTCGTCCCCATCGTGAAGATCGCCGGGGCCGCCTCGCAGTCCGCCGCGTCCCTCGACGAGTTAGAGGCTTTGGCGAAAAAGGCCGTGCTCCAGACCCGATCCGTCGGCGTCTCCATGTCCCCCGGCTCCATCCCCGCGACGGGCAAGCCCACCTTCGACATCGACGAGGACAAGATCGGCCTCGGCATGGGCATCCACGGCGAACCCGGCGTCGGCGAGATCCCCATGGCCACCGCCGACGATCTCAGCGTGCAGATGCTCGACCTGATCTTCGCCGATTTTGAAAAGGACGAGGAGGTCGCGGCCCTCGCTCCGGGCGACGAGATTCTCCTCTTCGTGAACTCCCTCGGCGCGACCACGATGATGGAGCTCCTCATCGCCCTGCGCAAAGCCAAGGCTGTCCTCGTCGAGCGCGGCATCCGCGTCCACGACGTGATCGTCGGGCCGCTCGTCACCTGCCAGGAGATGGCGGGCATCTCCTTCTCCATCACCCGCTTGGACGAGGAGTTGAAGAAATACTGGGAGATGCCCTGCCAGTCGGTCTGCTTCAGCAAGATGGAGGGCCGCTACGGGGGCTGAAAGCTCGCTTCCGACGCATTCAACAGGGTTGCATCCTCGACTCGACCCTCTTTAGTCTCCGCAACACCAACGCCACCATGGGAAAAGCCTCTCTCACCATCTCCGAAGTCCGCGACATGATGCTCGCGGCCGCCGACAAGATCATCGAATCCGAACCCATCCTCACCGACGCCGACCGCGCCCTCGGCGACGGCGACCACGGTGTGGGGATGGAGCGCGGCATGACGGCGGTGAAGGAGGCCCTTGCGGGCAAGGACTTCCCCTCGGCGGGCAAGGTCTTCGTCGCCGTGGGCACGGCGATGATGTCGTCGATGGGCGGGGCCTCCGGCGCGATTTTCGGCACGCTCTTCCGCTCCGGCGGCAAGGCCGTGGGCGAGGGGGATGCCTTCACCGCGAAGGAACTGGCCGCGCTGCTCCGTGAGGGCACCGACCAAGTGATGGCGCGGGGCGGGGCGAAGCCGGGCGACAAGACCATGGTCGATGCCTTGGTTCCCGCCGCCGACAAGGCCGCCGAGGTCGCCACTCTGCCCCTCGACGAGGCTCTCGCCGCCGTGGCCGAGGCGGCCGCCGCCGGTCGCGACGCGAGCGAGGGCATGATCGCGACCATGGGCCGGGCGAAGACGCTCGGCGAGAATTCCCTCGGCAAACCCGACGCGGGAGCGGTGAGCGTTTCCATCATCGTCGCGGCGATGCGGGACTACGCGGCGGCGTGATTTGTGGCTCGGCCCCGAGACACGGTAGAGAAGTTCGTGAGCACTTCTCCCGAACGGCGTTTTAACGGACCTTCGTCGAAGTTCACGAACTTCGCTACGGCTCGGTTTGGAGAGCTGCCCATGGAAACGAAAAGCCCCCGCAGGGTCGCTGCGGGGGCTTCGTCGGTCCTGGCTCGGCCAAAGGCGCACGAGCTGGTCACTTCCTGGTCTGTCTGTTGGAAAAAGGTTTTGCCGGACGGGCGGGCATGGCGGGGGAGGCGGTGCGCTCGTCTTTTTGAAGATTGGTCTTGTTCCCTCGGGAGGCACGGGTCGGAGCCGTCCGACGCCAGAAGGCTGCTCCGCTGCCCGGCTCCCAAGCGTTCGCGTCCCAAGGATGCGCCATCGGGGCACGGTTCGGAACGGCCTCGTCCGCCCTCCCGAGGGACGGGAGAAGGAGCGGGATCAGTGCGAGGAGGAAAAGGCGGCTCATCAGGCTTGGGGCAGAAAACAAAGGGAATGATGAAAATATATGGAAATTATGAAAATTGTAAATAATAAAATTTTATCCCCTGCCATTTTGTCATCCACCTCCGCCTCTCCATCCGTGCCCCTACACCCGGAAGAGCGCCCCGAGTTTCTTCCCGAGGATCAGGCCCGCCCCCACGATGGTCACCGTCAGGAAGGCCATCGCCCAGACCCCGAGGGCCGAGGCGAGGTTCGGCCCCGTGCCCAACGAGGTGACGAGCGCGTAGATCGCCTTCGTGATCGGGTAATGCTGCTGTTGCTCCGCGAGGATGAGCGAGTCGGAGACCTCCAGCATCGCGAAGGAGAAGGCGAGCAATCCGCCCGCGATGAGGTTTGCTGAGATCAGCGGCAGGGTGATGCGCCGCAGCGCCTTCAGGGGCGGGCAGCCGAGATTCTGCGCCGCCTCCTCCAAGCTGACGCTGGTCTGCTGGAAGCCCGCCGCCGCCGACCGCACCACGTAGGGCAGCCGCCGCACCCCGTAGGCGATCACGAGGATGAGCAGCGGATCGCCGCTGTGGACGAGGAAGGCGAAGGGCTGGCCCTCGCGCGTCATCGCGAGGTAGCCGAAGGCGAGGACCAGTCCTGGCACTGCGAGCGGCAGCATGGCCATGGCGTCGAGCAGTTCGCGTCCCGGCAGTTTCGTCCTCACGACGACGTAGGCGATCCCGATGCCGAGGAGCAGGTCCAGTCCCGTGGCGAGGGCCGCGTATTTCAGCGAGTTCCCGATGGAGGAGAGGGTCAGGGGATGACCGAGGGCGTCGAGGTAGTGCTGCCCGGTCAGGGACGTGGGCAGGATCGTGCCATACCAGTCGTTCGAGAGCGAGAGGAGGACGACGCCGAGGTGCGGCAGCACGGCGAGGGCGGTGACGAAGGCGAACATCCCAACGCAGAGCGCCGCCCGCCCCGGCGAGGCGGGGCGCAGGTGGCGCCCGGTCGAGGCCCGGCCCGAACCCGCAAAGCTGTCGCGTCCGAAGAACCATTTCCCCGCGAGGTAGAACAGCGTCGTCGCCACGAGCATCACCACGACGAGGGCGTAGGGGAAGGGGTTGCCGCTGAGGTCCTTGATCCCCTCGAAGATCTGCACCGAAGTGACCCGGTCGAAGTCGAAGACCAACGGCACGCCCAGTTCCGTGAAGGCCCAGATGAAGATGATCGTGCCTCCGGCGAAGAGCCCCGGCGTGATCAGCGGCAGGGTCACCCGGACAAAGCGCCGAAAACCGTGGCAGCCGAGATTTTCCGCCGCCTCCTCCAGCGCCGGGTCGAGGTTGGCGAGGGCGGCGGTGAGGTTGAGGTAGGCGATGGGATAGAGGTGCAGGGCGATCATCAAGACGATGCCCACGAGCCGCCCTTCCCCGAGCCAGTCGAAGGGAGCGGCGGCGTCCATCAGCCCGAGTTCGATGAGGAAGGTGTTCAGCACCCCCGCCTGCCCGAGGAACTGCCGGATGCCCAGCGCCCCGACGAAGGGAGGCAGGATCAGCGGGACAAGAACAAGCGCGTTCAGCAGCTCGCGTCCGGGGAACTTCCACGCATGGTTTGCGAGGGCGAGAGGCAGGGCGATGAGGATCGCGAGGACCGTGGAGAAGAGCCCCATCCAGAAGGAGTTCGCGAACCCTTCGAGGTAGATGGGATTGCGGAAAAGCTCCTCCACATAGGCGAAAGTGACCCCGCCCTCCGGCGTGACAAAGGCCTCGCGCACCGTGTGCCAGATCGGATAGACGAAGAAGCACGCGAAAAAGGCCGCGGTCAGCGCGTAGATGGCGAGGGCGAGCGGGCGGGACATGGGAGGAGGAAGCGGCCAGAGCAAGGAGCGCGGGATCGGCGGGATTGCAAGGGGGAAGGGGCGAAACACCGGAACGCCGTTGTCGAGATGCTTACCGAACATCAGCAGAGTCTCGCGATATCTGCGGACTGGCAATGGGGGTAAGCTCTGGATGGTTCAACTCTCGCAGGGGACATCGCGGCAGAGGGAATCCAGTTGGAGGGTGACCAGTTTCACGCTCTCGGCGTCCAGCGGAGGGCCTTGCTGGATATAATACCTCAATCGTTTGTGGCTCAGCACGCGAAGATTGCCTCGGAGGGTCTCGTCGGTGTACCACCCCGGAATGGTAATCATGGGAGTCACTTCGATCCTCCTCCCCAATCGCTGGTGAATCCAATTCTGGAGCCATTTGGCGTTTTCCAAGACTTGACGCACGGGGGCTTCGTCCCGCCCACGTGGCCAAGTCAGTGCTCCGCCGTCGAACCCGATCTTGTAGTCGTCACCGCCGTCCTTGGCAGCGTTTTTTCGACGAGCCTTGGTTTCAATGCAAAATAGGCCGGTAGGTCCCACCACGATGTGATCGAGGTTGAACGCCTTTTTCGCCCCTTGCGCCGGGGCGTCGTGGAACACGTAGTAGCCCCTCTGCTTCAGAGGTTCAAGACAGTCGGCGACGGCCCGCTCGCCTACGAGGCCCAATTTGTAGGCCCTTCGTTCCGTGATCAGTCGGCAAAGCCTCCAGCTGCGGTAGCCGACGCTAAAGAGGTAGGCCACCCCGGCCAATGCCACCACCGCCCAAAAATGACGCCCGGCAGGGAGCCAGTATAGAACCAGCAGGGGAATGAGGAAGGCGAGGGATGGAACGACCAGCCCTTTGATGATTTCGTCGAAAGAACTCTCGTCGATGACCTCGAGGCGTTCGCGCAGCCCTTCGCCGGGTTGTCGTAGCAGCTTGACATCCTTGCCGATCGGATGGCGTCCTCTTCTTGAGAGCTTGGTGACGAGGGCAACGGTTCCGACAAACAGAATCATGGTGACGACGAAGAAGACGATGGCGATGATCCATCCTAGCGAATTCATATGGGCGGACTTGCGGCGGGCGATGCAGGGGGGATGAGAGTGTCGGGCTTCCGGATATTTGCAGGCAAAGAGGTGAAAGAAAAGGAAAAGGTGAGGCTTCCGGGGCAACGCTTGTCGACGCTTCTTTGGCGGGATCGGTGAGGGGTGAGGGTGCCTAGGCAACCTCTCCGACCGTGCGTTCACTGCCTCCCGTACTCCCCCGAAATCCGCAAATACCGCTCGCGAAACCCCTCCGCCAACTCCCGCCCCAGCCGGACTTGCGCGACCTTGTCGCTGTTCCGCAGGGCTGGGGCGATGTTCTTGACGACTGCTTCATACGAGATCGGGGCAACGTCCTCGAAACGCGCCAGACCCTCGTCCGGCAAGCCCGCCGCCAGCAGCGCCTCCCAAGCGACGATCTGCTCCTCGTGCGGGTCCATGCAGGCGGCGCGGATGACGAAGCGCAGGGCGGTGAAGAGCGAGCCGGTCCATTCGGGATGGTAGGTGAACCCGGCGGCGGCGCGGTAGGGGTCGAAGCCGGGGTCGGTCATGTGCGCGAAGTTCGCTTCGGTGTAGACGTCACGCCGGATGGGCGGGCGGCGCAGGGCGTGGCGGACGGGGCCTCCGGGAGCGCCGGGGCGGTAGTTCCATAGCTTTTGGCCCTCGGGCGAGAGGACGAATTCGATGAAGCGGTGGGCCAGCTCGGGGTTCGGCGCTCCGCGCAGCATCCCGATGGGGTCGGCCCCGATGGAGGTGCCGCCTTCGGGCATGACGAACTTGATGCGCGATTCGCCCGTGGCCGGGTCGCGGTGGAGCTCGTTGTAGCTGCGTCCGTAGAAGTCGATGCACATGCCCGCGGCGGCGTCGCCCATGGCCACGTCGCGAGGCACCTTGGCCGAGGAGTCGGTGAAATAGCGGCTGTTCGCGCTGATGCGGAGGATGAGGCGCATGGCGTCGTTCCATCCGGCGGCGACGGCTTCGGACTCGGGCAGGCCGCGCTCGCGGGCGAGGGTCTGGATGCGCTCCTGCACGAGCATCTCGAAGGCCTTGGTCGTCGAGCCGGATTTGGTGGGGTCGGCGAGGGCGATCTGGCCGAGGTAGCGGGGATCCTCGAGGTCGCTCCATTCGTCGGGCGCTTCCTCGATGCCGAGGCGGGAGAGAACGTCGCGGTTGTAGCAGATGCCGAAGGCCGAGACGACCGCCCCGACCCAGCGGAACCCGGCGTCGCGATAGGGCTCGCCGCCGAAGGACTGCGGCATGACGGCGTCGGAGAACCATTCGGGATGCTCTTCGGCGAGCGCACCGGGGCCGAAGCGTCCGCTCGCGTCGCGGGCGACGAGCAGTCCGGCGGCGGCTTGGCGTTCGAAGTCGAAGGCTCCGCCGCCGAAGAAGAGGTCGATGCCGCAGCCGATCCCGGATTCGAGGAAAAGGCGTCTTGCGGCGGCGGCCTGCGCCTCGGGCGGGGCGTCCTTCAAGAGGGTCGGGTCGAAGGTCTTCCCCTCTTGGATGGCGTCTTTGTCAGGGTCCAGCTTCGGGTTGGTGGAGGCGTCGCGGATGGCGAGGGTGAAGGGCAGGCCGCTCTTTTCCCGCCAGAGCGTTTCGAAACGGGTGGCGTATTCGGAGCGGAGGAAGCGGGCGATCTCGGAAGTGCCGCCGGGCTGCCGCCAGTCGATGAGGACTTCCCGCCCGTGCGCCTCGCGCATGTGGGCGCGGAAGGCACGGGCGAACTCGGATTGGATGGATTCGATGTGCGGGGTGATGATGACGAGGCGCTCCGCTTTCGCGGGGATTTTCTCCTCCTTCGGGCGCAAGGCGAAGGGGGCTACCAGAACGGCGGCGAGGAGGGCTGCGACGATGAGGAGGCGGGCCAACATGGGAGCGGGGCCGCAGCCCCGGTAAAAGGTGAAAAGGAAAAAGTGAAAGGTCGGGAAGTGGGTGTGGGGGCTTCAGCCAACTACGGAGCAACGGAGGGTGCAACGGTTTGGATTTGCGGCCATTCGCCCCATTCGCGGCCATTCGCGTTCCCCAAAAGGATTCAACGCGAATGATCGCAAATGGCCGCGAATCACCGCGAATCCTTCGGGAGGTTGGGCGCTGTTCGTCATTTCGATCGGCTCATCCTGCTGGCAGCACCACGACATCCTCCGCCTTCGCGCCGGCGTAGAACACCGCGCCCGTGTCGCGCAGGACTCGCCTCGGATTCAGTTCGGCGATGTGGATGGGCTTGTCGTGCCCTTCGGTGCGCAGGGTGTATTGGGCGATCTCGCCGAGGTAGACGGATTCCTCCAGTGTTCCGGCGATGGCGTTTTGCTCCGGCGGGGTGGGGGAGAGGGAGAGGCATTCGGGCCGGATGGAGAGGAGGACGGACTCGCCGGGGGCGGGTTTCCAGTCCGGCGCGACGACGCGTCCGGCGAGTTCGCCGAGGGGGGTGCTGACGAGGTGGTCCTCGCCGGAGACGGCGACGAGGACGCCGGGGACGAGGTTCGTTTCGCCGACGAACCCGGCGACGAAGGCGGAGGCGGGACGGCGGTAGAGTTCCTCGGGCGTGCCGACCTGGGCGAGGCGTCCGGCGTCGAGCACGGCCATGCGGTCGGCCATGGAGAGGGCCTCCTTCTGGTCGTGGGTGACGTAGACCGCGGTGAGGCCGAAGTCCTTGCAGATGCGCCGGATCTCGCCGCGCATCTCGATGCGCAGTTTGGCGTCGAGGTTCGAGAGGGGTTCGTCGAGGAGGAGGCAGCGCGGGCGCACGACGAGGGCGCGGGCGAGGGCGACGCGCTGCTGCTGGCCGCCGGAGAGCTGGTGGATCTTGCGCGTGCCGAGGCCCTCCATGCGGACCATGGCGAGGGCCTCCTCGACGCGGGCGCGGAGTTCGGCCTTTGGCACGCGGCGCTCTTCGAGGCCGAAGGCGACGTTGCGGAAGACGTTGAGGTGCGGCCAGAGGGCGTAGCTCTGGAACATCATGCCCGTGTCTCGCTTGTGGGGAGGCACGCGGGTGACGTCCTCGCCGTCGAAGCGGATGGAACCCTCGTCGGGAAAGTGGAATCCGGCGATGGCGCGGAGCAGGGTCGTCTTGCCGCAGCCGGAGGGGCCGAGGAGGAAGAAGAGCTCGCCCCCGGCGATGTCGAGGTCGAGCCGATCGAGGGCGACGAGGTCGCCGAAGCGTTTCACAAGCCCGCGGATGGAGAGGGAGACCATTGGATGCCGCGTGATCGTTAGCGGAATCCGGGCCGGGGGACAAGCAAAAGAGTCGGCGGTCGGCGGGACCCGCTCAAGCCGCCGTCTCCGCCGGGAGGATGTCGTCGAGCACCCGCAGCAGCAGGGGGAGGTTGACGGGCTTCGGCAGCACCATCTGCGATCCGGCTTGGGCCACGGCGCCCTCCGACAATTCCGTGGAATCGACGAGGGCGGTGAGCATGACGATGGGGATGCGGGCGAGGAGGGGATTGGCCTGCAACTGCGCCTGCACGTCGCCGCCGTCCATGCCGGGCATGACCACGTCGAGGAGGATGGCGTCGGGCATGAAGGACCGCACCGCGGCGAGCGCCTTGGTCGAGTCGTTCTCGATGCGGACCTCGTAGCCTCCGGCCCGCTCCAGATTCATTTTGAGGAGTTCGGTGAACCCCGCTTCGTCGTCGACCAGTAAGATTTTTCGGGCCATGGCTCGGGGATGGGTGTGGGTTTCGCTTCGTCTCTAGGGTGCCAGTTTTTTGGTCTTGGTGTCAACTTTTTTCGAAGGCTCGTCGATTTTTCCAGGCTGGGCGACGGTGCGCACCTTCCCTGTTTCGATTTTGGTGGGCAGGAGCAGCCTCGCCACCGCACCGGGCTCCTTGCCCCGGTTTTCGAGGATGAGGAGGCCGCCGTGCAGCTCGACGATGCGCCGGGCCACGGAGAGGCCGAGCCCGGTGCCGAGCCCGGTGGGTTTGGTCGTGAAAAAGGGGTCGAAGAGCCGCCCCGCGTCGGCGGGGGCGATGCCGGTGCCGTTGTCGAGGATTTCGAGGACGACGACACGGTCGCCGCTGCGGAAGAGCTCGCGCGTTCGCGCCCCCTCGTTCCGCACGACCCCTTCGAGGGTCTCGGCGCGGGCGCGGATTTTGAGCTGCTTCGACTCCGCGCCGGACATGGCGTGGACCGCGTTGATAATGAGATTGATGAGGACCTGCTCGAATTTCGACATGTCGAGGAAGACGATGGGCAGATCCTTCTCGATGCGCACGCTCACCTTCACATTGGAGCGGGTCAGCTCGTGCTTCACGAGGAGGAGCACCTCGTCGACGACGCGGTCGAGCTGGGTCGCCTCGCGGGTGAGGGCTCGCTGCGAGGAGAAATCGACGAGGCCGCGCACGATGCGGTCGGCCCGGTCCACGGCGTCGCGCATCTGGGTCAGGATGGTGGCGACGTTGGGGTCGCCGGGGTCGATGCCCTGGGAGAGGTAGTCGACGCCGAGGAGGAGGAGGGCGAGGGGGTTCTTGACCTCGTGTGCGACCCCGGCGGCGAGGCGTCCGATGGACTCCAGCTTCTCCGCTTGGATGAGTTGGAGCTGGGTCCGCTGGAGTTCCTCGTTCGCTTGCACGAGGTGGCGGTTGAGCCGTTCGAGCTGTTCGCGCGACTTCACCTGCTCGGTGATGTCCTCGCTGATGCCGACGACGAGGAGCCGTCCGGTCTCCTCGTCGTGGACGGGGATTTTGACGGTGCGGAGATGGACCTCGCGCCCGTTCTTCGTCTCGATGATCTCCTCGGGCACCTTCATGAGGCTGCCGCGCTGGATCACCGCCTTGTCGACGCTGCGGAAGTAGTCCGCCGACTCCTGCGAGAAGAGGTCGTAGTCGTTCTTCCCAATGGCCTTCCCGGCCCGCAGGGTGGTGACCTCCTCCTGCTTCTTGTTCCAGAGGACGAAACGGAAACTGTCCGTGGCGTCCTTGGCGAAGACGGCCACGGGGAGGTTGTCGAGGACGGATTCGACGATGCTGTGCTTTTCCATGATCCCCCTTGCGGGACCATGAATATCAAATCTTCGCGCCGATGGGAAGCGAAAGGCGCGAGAATTTCACCAATTTCGGTATTGGTCCTGGAGCCGGGTCGTGGCATCGACCGGGGAGAGCTTGGCCGGAGGGGTGTAGCCGTCGTCGCCGCCCTTCGAGGCGCAGGAGGCGAAGGTCAAGGCTGCGGCGAGGCAGGTGAGCGCGCAGAGAACTGGAGGGATGAGGGATTTCATAAGGTAACGATGCGCATGGGCCTTGTTCGATTCAACTGGAAAAGCGCTTCTTTCGGGAAATCGGAAGCTGGGTCGATCCGGGCCGATGGCTGGAAAAGGGGAGAGACAAAACGCTCTGGATTTGCCACACTGCCATCCATGAGACGGATCGGCATCGGATTGGCGTGTTGGCTGGGCGGGGCGGCGGCCTTCGCTCAGGATACCCTCGTACGCGACACGGAGGCGCTCGCCCCGGAGGCGGAGCAAGCCGCTCTGTCGGTGCCGGAGGGATTCGAGATCGAGCTCTTCGCGGCCGAGCCGATGGTCAACAAACCGATCAACCTCGCCATCGACGGGCGGGGCCGGGTTTGGGTCTCCTCGACGGTCGAATATCCCTACGCGGCGGAGAAGGAGCGATGGGAGGACGAGCGGGGGTCGCGGGTGCGCGGGAGCCGCGATGCGATCAAGATCTTGGAGGACACGGATGGCGACGGGCGGGCCGACAAAGCGACCGATTTCGCCGACGGGCTGAACATCCCCACCGGAGTCCTGCCTTGGCACCGGCCCGAACACGCCGACGGCTGCATCGCGTGGAGCATCCCGAACCTCTGGTATTTCGCCGACACGGACGGCGACGGCAGGGCGGACCATCGCGAGGTGCTCTTCGGGCCGCTCGGCTACGAGAAGGACACGCACGGCATGGTCTCCAGCCTCCGGCTCGGGGCGGACGGATGGGTCTACGCGACGCACGGGTTCAACAACACGAGCCGTCTTCGGGCGAAGGACGGGAGCGAGGTCGAGCTGCATTCGGGCAACGTCTTCCGCTTCCGTCCCGACGGGTCGAGGGTCGAGGTCTGGTCGCGGGGGCAGGTGAACCCTTTCGGCCTCACCTTCGACCGGAGGGGGAACCTCTACAGCGCCGACTGCCACAGCGCCCCGGTCTACCAGCTCCTGCGCGGGGCGCACTACCCGAGCTTCGGCAAGCCTCACGATGGGCTGGGCTTCGGCCCGGCGATGATCGAGCACAGCCACGGCTCGACGGGCATCGCGGGGATCGTCTATGTGGATCGCGGGCGATGGGGAGGGGAATGGGACGACCACGTCCTCATCGGCAATCCGGTGACCTCGCGGGTGAACCTCGACCGCGTCCATTTCACCGGCACGACGCCTCGCGCGGAGGAGAAGGCGGATTTCGTCGTCAGCGGCGACCCGTGGTTCCGCCCCGTCGATCTCGCCCTCGCGCCGGACGGGGCGCTCTACATCGCCGATTTCTACAACCGCATCATCGGCCACTACGAGGTGCCGCTCGACCATCCGGGCCGCGACCGGGAGCGGGGGCGCATCTGGCGGGTGGTGAAAACCGGGCCGCGTCCCGAGACGGAGCCCTTCGAGCCGCCGACTCCCCCGTCCGATCCGGTGGCGGCTCTGGCCGATCCCTCGCCTTGGGCGCGGCGCGGCGCGGCGGTGGCTTTGCTGGACCAGCCTTCGATCCAAGCCATCGCGCCGCTGCGGCGGGCGCTCGGGGAGACGCCGCCGGAGGACAGCCACCTGCGCCACGCGCTGCGGATCGCCCTGCGGGCCTGCCTTTCGCTGCCGGGGGCCTGGTCCTCGCTGGACGATGCGGACGCGGAGATCGCCTCGGTCGCTCTCGCCGTGCCGACCGCCGAAGCGGCGGACTGGCTGCTCGGGTTCCGCGGCTCCGAAGGGCTGCCGCCGGACTTCCCCGATCTCCGCCGACGCCACATCGCCCTGCATGGCGACGTCGCGACCGTGCTCGCTTTGCTGGAAGGCGAGCCGGTGGAAAGCGAAAGCTCGCCCTCCCTGAGGGCCGTGGAAGCTTTCGTCTTCCTCACGGTCGTGGAGGCCTTCGAGGCGCGGCATGGCGTGATCCGCGAGGCGGGCATCCACGAAAAGGCGACGGCCTTCGCGACGGAGCTTCTGGAACGCCGAGAAAGCGCTGGCGATCCCGTCTGGCGAGTCGAGACGGGCGAGCCCAGCGGCTGGGGGGCGCAGATGAGGGAGACGGACGGGGGCGAATCCGTCGAAGTCCTTTCCAGCTTGGTTCGCGGCAGGAAAGGGGCCGAGCAGCACACCGGCCGGCTCGTCTCCCGCGCCTTCGCCATGCCGGAGCGCCTCGCCTTCCGGCTCTGCGGGCATCTCGGCTTCCCCGGCGAGGAGGCGAACGGGAAGAATTTCGTCCTTCTCGTCGATGCCGCCGACGGGCGCGAGTTGGCCCTCGCCCTGCCGCCGCGAAAGGATCAAGCGGTGCTCGTCGAATGGCGTTTTCCCGAGATCGCCGGGCGGGAGGTGCGCCTTGAGATAGTCGATGGCGACGGAGGCTCCGCCTACGCTTGGCTCGCTCTCGGTGCGGTCGAGGGAGTCGAGCTGCCCTTGGCGGATTTCGCCCGTGGCGTGCGGGAGGAGGAGATGCTGCGACGCTTCGCCCGCCTCCTCGCGACCACGGCCCCTGTCGGCTTGCGCGATCGGCTCGCTCCCTACCTGCCCCCGCCTCCGCCTGCTCCGCCGCTCGACCTCCCGCCTGCGGAGCGCGAACGCCTCGCCCGCCTCGTCGCGGAACGCGTCGCCGCCTACGACCCGGCGGCGGTCGATGTGGGACGAGGCAAAGCCCTGTTCGCGACCCATTGCGCCGTCTGCCACCGTATCGGGGGCGAAGGCGGCCTCATCGGCCCGCAGCTCGACGGGATCGGCTCGCGCGGGCTGGCCCGTCTCGCCGAGGACACCCTCGATCCGAACCGCAACGTGGACGCGCACTTCCGGCTGACGAGGATCGAGAAGACGGACGGCGTCGTCCTCGGCGGCTTCGTGGCGAACGAGGGAGGGGAAGTCCTCACGCTCCTCGACGTGGCGGGGCAGCCGCACCGGGTCTTGCGGAGCGAGATCGCCTCGCGCGAGGATTCGGCCCTGTCGCTGATGCCTCCGAATTTCGGCGAGCTTCTGAAAGCCGACGAGTTCCGCGATCTCGTGGGCTGGCTTCTGGAGGGGCCGTGACGCTGGCCTCTGAATCCGGAGAATTCCTGGAAAACTAGCGTTTGATTTTTTCCGATTCCAAAGTATCCAGTTCCTTTCCCGCCGAAAGAAGGCGGGTTCCCCACTCAAGAATCAAGCACGGGTTATGGTTAAAATCAGACTGAGACGCGAGGGCACGAAGAACCGCCCCTACTACCGCATCGTCGTGGCGGACCAACGTTCGCGCCGCGAAGGGGCCTTCATCGAGCAGATCGGCACCTACGACCCGCTCCAGGACAAGACGAATTTCAACATCGACTTGGGCAAGGCCGACGCATGGATCGGCAAGGGCGCGCAGCCCTCCGAGACGGTCCGCAGCCTCATCAAAAAAGCGCGTCAGGCCTCCGCCTGATCGTTTTTTCGTGACGGACGCCGCCTCGGGCGGTATCAAAGGAAGGGGAATGCCGTCGGGCATGTCCCCTTTTTTCGTGCCACGAACCCCCGATCCCGACATGGAACCCGTCCTCGCCATCCACGAATTCCTTGATTACGTCGTCGGCGGCCTCGCCGAGCATCCCGAGGCGGTGGAGATCGATCACGAGGAGCGCGAGGGGGTGCATTGCTACCGCGTCTTCCTCCACCCCGAGGACAGCGGTCGCGTCATCGGGCGCGGCGGCAAGACGGTCGGCGCGATCCGCAGCCTCGTCCTGGCGTCGGCGCAGAAGCACCAGATCCGCGCCGAGGTCGAGGTGGTGGTGGAGAGGGAGTGAGTGGGGGATTCAAGGAAGGCCGAAACCAAGCCCTCTCACCCCCCGATCGCGACCATGCGCCGCCTTGGCTGGTAGTTCTCGCGGAAGTCGTGTTTCTCCGGTTTGCTGGCGACGACCTCCCGGAAGAAGCGGGCGAGGTCGGCGTCGTCCATGGCCGGGTCGCGGAGGACGGCGCGGAGGTCGAATTCGAGATGGCTCCCGAGGCAGGGGCGCAGCTTGCCCTCGCAGGTGAGGCGGAGCTTGTTGCAGGTCTCGCAGAAATGGAGGTTCGTCATCGCCCCGATGAAGCCGAGGATCTGCCCGGTCGCCGCGACCTCGTAGTAGGAGGCGGGGCCGTTGGTGCGGATGTCAGGGCGGGGGAGGAGCTTGCCGAGGCGGAATTCGAGAATCCGCTTCGCCTCGCCGACGGAGAGGAAGTTGTCTTCGGTGAGGACTTCGGAGGTGCTCACCGGCATCAGTTCGATGAAGCGCAGGAGCAGCCCGCGTTCCTGCGCGAAGGCCGCGAGATCCCACAGTTCGTGCTCGTTGCGGTGGCGCATCAGCACGGTGTTCAGCTTGATCCGCCCGAAGCCCGCCTCGCGGGCGGCTTCGATCCCGGCGATGGCGTCGGGAAGCAGGTCGCGGCCCGTCGTCTTCGCGTAGACGGCGCGGTCGAGGGTGTCGAGGGAGACGTTGACGTTGCTCGCTCCCGCGTCCCGCAGGGCGCGGGCGGTGGTGCGCCCGTCCGGCAGGGGGCGGGCGAGGAGGGTGCCGTTGGTGGAGAGACCGAGGTCGCGGAGACCGGGGATGCGCGAGAGCTGCTCGAAAAACCAGACCACGTCGCGGCGGGTCAGCGGTTCGCCTCCGGTGACGCGGATGTTCGAGATGCCGAGTCCGGCCCCGACGCGGACGACGCGCAGGATCTCCTCGTAGCTGAGCACTTCGGATTTCGGGAGCCAGTCCAGATCGGTCTGCGGCATGCAGTATTCGCAACGCTCGTTGCAGCGATCCGTGATGGAGACGCGCAGGTAGCTGATGCGATGGCCGAAGAGATCCTCCATGGGAGTCAGCGGAGCCGTTCCCACGCGACGACCTTGCCGTTCTCGAATTCGACGGTGCGGTCGATCACGGGGACGAAATCGACCCCGCTGCCGTAGCCCCAGCCCGGTCCGTAGCCATAGCCGTAGAGCGGATGGACGCCGAAGCGGGAATAGAAGGGATGCGGCCCGTAGCCTCCGTAGCCGTAGCCGACGGAGATATTGCTGACCGGGGCGGTGCTGAAGTAGGCCCAGCGTTCGCGTCCGCGCCCGCTGCGGCTTCCGCTCATGACCCGGCCGGGCCGTCCCCAAGCGAGGAAGACGGCGTCGCGGGACATGCCCTCGGCGACCGCCCCGCGCTGGACGAGATCCTTGTCGCGTTTCGAGAGGGAGGCGTAGAGTTCGGGGTTTCTCTGGATGCGCCGCTCAGAGTTGGTGGCGCAGGAGGTGAGGAACAGGGCGAAGGAGAGAAGAAGGAGCGCTCTCATGGGGAGTAAGGGGAATTTGAGGAAAGGTATCGCGGGATACCGTCACGGCGCAAGTGTTTCGCGTCGGCGGATTCACACCGCCCCGGCCATCTTCCGCCCGATCCAGAACATCGCGAGCAAGGCCACGATGGTCCCGATCCACGCGGGATGCGCCCAGAGGCGGAGGCGGCGCTCGACCGGATCGGGTTCGGGCAGGGCGGCGACGCGCTCGCGGATCTGCGCGGGATCGAGGGTGGCGAGCAATTCGCCGCGGGTGAGACGGGCGATCTCGTCGAGCACGTCGTGGCGGGCGGGTTCGCCGACGCGTTCGAGGGTCGTGCCTTGCACGGTGAGGGCGGTGTCGAGGGTGCCGCCGTTCTCGGCGCAAGTCATGGAAAGGCGGTGCTCGCCGGGTTCGGCGGGGGTGAAGGTGCCGGTGAAGAGGCCCCATTGCTCCTCGCCACCGGGCTGGAGGCGCACGGTCTCGATCCGGCCCGAGGGCGCGGCGATCTGCACGATGACGGTGGCGGATTGGAGCGGCTCGCCGCCGACGCTCATGACGTTCGCGTTCAGGGTGAGGGTGTCGCCGCTGCGAGGCCGGTCGGGGGAGTAGAAGAGCCTCATGCGCTCGTCGCTGGCCATGTTGCGCTGGTAGGCCATCCAGCGGGCGACTTGGCCCCAGAAGCGGTAGTGGTATTTGTCCTCGACCCCCTTGCGCCAGCGCCAAGCCCCGTCGGTGCCCATGAAGAGGATCTTCCCGGTGCCGTAGGTCTTGGTGGCGATGAGGGGGATGCGTCCGTGGCGGTTGGTCTCGGAACTGTGGGTCGCGAGCACTTCGGACCCGGCCTTGGCCCGCACGACGCCGGCATACCACTGGAAGCCGGGGAGGGAGGACCAGACGTTGGCGTTGGCGTTCTCGGTGTCTTCGAGACGGGTGAGGAGGCTGCGGGCGCCGAGTTCGGTCAGCTCGAACTGTCCCGGCGTGGCCGAGCCCCAGCCGCGCGGCTGGGCGGTGTCGAGCTGCACGGGGAAGAGGTCGCCGAGCACGGTGTCGAGCAGGGTGATCTGGTGGCCTCGGAAGCCGGGCATGAGGACGAGCCCCGCGGCCTGCGCCGCGACTTGCTGTTTCAAGGCCGTGACCTGATCGAGGCCGAGCTGGCCCTCGGCCACGCCGACATCGCCGAGGACGATCACGTCGAAGGAGGAGAGGGCGTCGGGTTCGGGGAAGGCGTCGAGGTAGCCGGGGCCTCCGCCGACTCCGTGACCCTCGGGGTGGAAGAGGAGGCAGCGCACCTCGACGCCGGGATCGCGTTCGAGGGCGTTGCGGAGGTAGCGGTATTCCCAGCGGGGGTAGGACTCGATGAGGAGGACTTTGAGCTGCTCCTTGCGGATGGCGATGGGGGCGGTGAGGGAGTTGTTGGAGGTGTCGCGCTCCTCCTCGGCGGGCGGCAGGGTCAGGGTCAGTTCGTAGTCGCCTTCGGCCTTGGGGGTCCAGAGGAGGGTCTCTTGAAGGCGGCCCATCGCGGGCAGGACGACCTCGCCGGTGAGGGTTTCGCCTTCGCTGGTGCGGATTTCGAGGGTGGCGGGGTGGTTGCGGGGCAGGGCGCTGGTGAGGGTGAAGGGCAGGCGCACGGGCTTGCCGACGAGTCCGAAGGTGGGCGCGTCGAAGGCGGTCACGGCGAGGTCGGGCAGGCGCGTCTCGCTGCCCGCGGGCACGGCGAAGACGGGAATCCCGGCCATGCGGTAGCGCGTCGCGGCGCGGGAGGGGGGATCGCCGGTGTTCCAGTCGCCGTCGGAGACGAGGACGACGGCGGCGAGTTGGGGGTGGCGGTCGAGCAATCCGGCGAGGGCGCCACCGAGGTCGGTGCCGGCGGCGTCCGCCTCGGGGCCGGGGAAGGGCTCGGTCACGATCTCGAATTGTCCCGCGAGTGGAGTCCAGACTTCGGGAGCGCTCAGTTCGGCGGCGAGGCTCGCACGGGAGCGGGGGGGCGAGCCTGCGGGTTCGGCGACGGGCACGTCCTCGGTCTTCATGCTGCCGGAGGCGTCGTGGAGCACGGCGAGGACGGGCTTGCGGTCGGGCCGGTAGGTCTCGCGCCATTCGGGCTGGTTCAGGGTCAGGGTGACGGCGGCGACGGCGAGGAGACGCAGGGTTTCGAGCAGTCCGCTCGACAGGGAGAAACGGCTGCGTTTCCAGATGAGGAAGGAGAAGACCGCCGTGACGAGGAGCACGGCGACCCCGAAGACGATCGTCGTCGGGGTCGAGGAGAAGGTCAGTTCGCTGTCGGAGAGGGTCACGGGTCAGAAGTCACGGGTCATGGGTGCGGGTTTGGGCGGCCGAGGTCGATGACCTCGGCTACAGGAGGGCGCGGCAACGCCTGTAGCCGGCCTCAGTGAGGCCGGTCGGTGGGTTGGGGAGGCGTTCATTTTGGTGCGCATGACAGGGTCAAGTCCCGGACCTGACAGGGTTGGGTTGCGGTTCTTCGTCCGGTTTTGGGGGGAGGCAGAGGATGGCTTCGACGAGGAGGGCGAGGGCCATGGCGACGAGGAAGAGACGCCAGACTTCGGAGGCGAGGGAGGAGCCGCTGCCGACGGCGTCGTCGATGCGGCGGTAGTCGACTCCGGCGAGGAGGGCTTCGAGGGCTTCGGGATTCAGGACGCGCGGGTCGTCTTCGCGTTCGGGGCGGTTCAGGGCGAGCAGGCGGCGGCTGGCCTCGTCGTTGCCGATTTCCCAAGCGCCGGCGGAGAGTCCGCTGGAATCGGTCGCGGCTTCGTCGAGGGGGCGTGCTCCGGGGAATCCTGACAACACTCCTGTGCCCACTTCGAGGGAGCGGGCGCGGGAGACGGCGGCGGCACCGGCTTCGAGGGCTCGGTGGGTCATGGCGAAGAAGACGACGCCTTCGGTGGCGAGGTTGGAATGGTCGGCCCTCGGCAGGGTGCCCCAGATGTGGATGGGGCCGGAGGCGCTGTCGTCCGCGCCCGCCGCGCTCTCGGGGATGGCGCGGGCGACGAGGACATGGTCGTCCTTCAATCTCAAGAGGGGCAGGGTGCCGCCCTCGAAGTTCCGGGCGCGGAAGATGCCGAGCTCGGCCACGGGCAAGGGCGCACCGTTGCGGGTGTTGGCGAGCAGCCCGGTCTCGGTGCGCCACCAATCGACGGGGAGGGCGTCGTCGCCGCTTCCTTCGATCCATTCGCCCCATCGCACGCCGAAGAGTTCGCCGCCGCCTTCGTCGGGCGGGGGGAGGAGGACGAGGCTGCGCCCGGCGACGACGTGCTGGCGCAGCAGGGTGGCTTCGACGCTGTCCGGCGCGGGCAGGGGGGCGTGCCAGAAGAGCAGGGCGGTCTCCTCCCAGGGGATCTGCGCGGCCGAGGCGGTGCCGAGGACGATGGCCTCGTAGCGGACGCCCGCTTCGGTCGCGGCGGCGGCGGCGGCGCGGATGGCCTCGGCGGCGAGGGTGTCGTCGCTGAGGACGACGGTTTGGCGCGAGGCGGGTTCGTCGAACACGAAGAAGGCGCTGTTGTCGGCGGGATTGTCGTCGGCGGGCAGGTCGAGGCGGCCCCAGCCGCGTTCGTTGCCGGGTCCGAGGGCGAGGGGATGGCCGAGGAGGACGAGTTCGCCGCCGGAAACGGTGAACTGCTCCGCGGTGCGGGTGCCGTTGACGGTGATCTCGACGGGGACGACGGCCTCGGTGCCTTCGACCTCGGGGCCGTGGCGGCGGATGACGAGATCCATGACGAGGCCGGGGCCTTCGGAGGAACGGCGTCGTTTCACCTCGCGCACGGCGATGGAGGCGTTGTCGGCCTCGGTCCCGGGAAAGGCGAGGAGGAAGAGTCGCGCCGTCTCCCTCGCGGCGAGGTCGGCGCGCAGGGATTCCCATTCGCCCGAGCCGGGGTTCCAGTCGGGTTGGCGCAGGTCGGAGGCGAGCCAGAGGTCGGCGCGTCCGGCCCCGCGGGTGTCGAGCCAGTCGATAGCCTTGCGCAGCAGCGCGGGAATGTCGGCGGCGGTCGCGGTCGGCGCGGTCGCGGGCAGGTCGCGCAGGGCTTGGGCGCTGGTCAAGGGCGTCGGCGCGAGGGTGGCGCTGTCGATGAGGACGATCTCGCCGCGATGTCCCGTCGTCTCGATGAGTCCGGCGATGCGGTCGAGAGCGGCGGAGCGCTTCGACTCGCCGGTCTCGAGATTGTGCTGCTCCATGCTCGCGGAGCGGTCGAGGAGGACGAGGAGGGTGTCGGCCTTTCCGCCCGCGAGCCCGATCCAGCCGCCCGCGAGGGGACGGCTCGCGGCGAAGACGAGGGCGGCGACGGCGAGGACGCGCATCGCGAGGATGAGGATCTGGCGAAGGCGGGCGAGGCCCTTGGTCATCTTCTTCGCGTCGAGGAGGAACATCATCGCGGCCCAGCGCACGGTGCGGTGGCGGTGCTGGTTGATGAGGTGGATGATCACCGGCAGCAGGGCCAGGGGCAGCCCGACGAGGAGGATGGGCTGGAGGAAGCTCATCGCGCGGTGCGGGAGAAGGTCTTCGGATTCCGTCCGAGGAGGAAGCGGGCGAGGACCTGGTCGTAGGCTTCGTCGAGGAAGACGCGGTGGTAGTCGACGACGGAATGGTTCACGATGTCGTCGAGGGTGGCGAGGTATTGCCGGGCGGCCTCGCGGTAGCGGCGCTGGATCAGGGTCGGGTCGGCGAGGAGGGAGGGGCCGCCCTCCAAGTCGAGGAAGCGGGTGGGGCGGTCGAACTGGAATTCGATCTCCTGCCGGTCGAGGAGGTGGAAGAGGGAGACGTCGTGCTTGCGGAAGCGGAGGTGCTGGAGGGCCTCGCGCAACGGTTCGGGAGGGAAGAGGAGGTCCGAGACGATGACGACGAGGGCGCGCTGGCGGATTTTCTCGGCGACCTCGTGGATGGCTTTGACGAGTCCGCTTTCGCCGTCGGCCTTCAAGTCCGCGATCTGGTCGAGGACGAGGCCGAGATGGCGCGGTCCGCGGCGGGGCGGGGTCTCCTGGTCGAAGCCGGTCGCGCCGCTGTAGAGCCCGATGGCGTCGCCCTGCTGCGCGGCGAGGTAGGCGAGGGTGCCGGCGAGGCGGCGGGCGTAGTCGAGACGGGTCTCGCCGGGTTCGCCGTAGCCCATCGAGCCGCTCGTGTCGAGGAGGAGGCAGAGGCGCAGGTTCGTGTCGGCTTCGAACTCCTTGATGTAGTAGCGGTCGGTGCGGCCCCAGGTGCGCCAGTCGAGGCGGCGGGTGTCGTCGCCGGGGACGTATTTTCGATATTGGGCGAACTCGAGGGCCGAACCGCGCACGGGGCTGCGGTGGCGGCCCGCGACGCTGCCGACCATGGGATGGCGGGCGTTCAGCTCGAGGGCGAGGAGCTTGCCGAGCACCGCCGGGTCGAGGAAATCGCGTTTGGAGTCACGGGTCACGGGTCGCGAGTCACGGGTGGCAGTCGGGCTTCGGATTTCGAGCTTCGGATTTTGTCATGTCGTCAGCTCCTCGATCAACCGGGCGATGACGGAGCGGGCGGTGACGCCTTCGGACTGGGCCGTGAAGGTCTTGATGAGGCGGTGGCGCAGGACGGGCGCGGCGACGGCGACGAGATCCTCCTGCCGCACCATGTAGCTGCCGTGGAGGGCGGCGCGGGCGCGGGCGCCGAGGATCAGGTATTGCACGGCGCGAGGCCCGGCGCCCCAGCCGATGAGGGGTTTGAGCCAGCCGGGCGCCTCGCCCTCCTCGGGCCGGGTGCGGCGCACGAGGTCGACGGCGAGTTCGTAGATGTGATCGGGCACGGGGACGCGGCGGACGAGCTTCTGGAAGCGGATGACCTCTTCGCCATCGAGAACGGGCTTCAGCCTCGGCGGGGTCTCTCCGGTGGTGGTGCGGGCGATGGCGATCTCCTCCTCGCGCGAGGGGTAGTCCACGCCGACCATGAACATGAAGCGGTCGAGTTGCGCCTCGGGCAAGGGATAGGTGCCCTCCTGCTCGATGGGGTTCTGGGTCGCGAGGACGAAGAAGGGCGGGTGCAGGTCGAAGCTGTGGCCCGCGACGGTGACGCGATGCTCCTGCATCGCCTCGAGCATGGCGGCCTGCGTTTTCGAGGGGGCGCGGTTGATTTCGTCGGCGAGGACGATGTTGGCGAAGACGGGTCCTTTCGCGAATTCGAAGTTGCGTCGGCCCGAGCCGTCGTCTTGGAGGATCTCGGTCCCGGTGATGTCCATGGGCATCAGGTCGGGGGTGAACTGGATGCGGCTGAAGCTCAGCGAGAGGGTCTCGGCGAGGCGGGAGACGAGAAGGGTCTTGGCGAGGCCCGGCACGCCCATGAGAAGGGCGTGGCCGCGGGCGAAGAGGCAGATGGCGAGTTGTTCGACGACCGCCTCCTGCCCGACGATGACTTGGGCGAGCTCCGTGCGGAGGTCGGCGTAGGCTTTGCGGAGATGGTCGATGGCGGCGACGTCGTCTTCTTGGAGGGCGGGAGAGTCGGGCATGGGGGCAGGAGAGGGAATGCCGGACGATAGGGGAGGGGAGGGAGGGTGGAAAGGGGAAATTGGGGTGGTGCCCTTCTACTCCTACTCTTACCTCCTTACTCTTACTCCTCCCCATGCATCATAGGCAAGGCCGCTTGATCCTTGCCCGCAGGAGTAAGAGTAAGGAGGTAAGAGTAGGAGTATGGAGAGAGCGACCTCCTAAAACTCGAACCCCACCGAATCGATGGACGCAGCATTTGACGAAAGCCGCGCCAAACCCCACGATACCCATCCATGCCCAGTCCTCCCGCCATCGGAAAGAAAGCCCCGGACTTCGACCTTCCCGTGGTCGGGGGCGGCTCCGCGCCGGGCGACCGGGTGAAGCTGGCCGACTTGAAAGGGTCGAAAGTCGTCCTCTACTTCTACCCGAAGGACGACACCCCCGGCTGCACGACACAGGCCTGCGGCATCCGCGACGCTTGGGGCGAGCTTTCGAGGAAGGCGAAGGTCTTCGGCATCAGCGTCGATCCGGTCCGTCGGCACGCGAAGTTCATCGAGAAATACGGATTGCCCTTCCCCCTGCTCAGCGACGAGGAGAAGACCATGGCCACGGCCTACGGCGTCTGGGTGGAGAAGTCGCTCTATGGCCGGACCTACCTGGGTACCGAGCGCAGCACCTTCGTGCTGGACGAGAAAGGGGTGGTGAAGGCCGTTTTCCCGAAGGTAAAGCCTGCCGAGCACGTCGATCTGGTGCTCGCGGCCTTGCGGACGTCCGGCTGAGGCAAGTCCTATCGGAATTCCCGCTGGATCACCAAGTTGCCGTTGACCACGGCAGCGACCCACTTGCCTGCGGAATGCTTCCATCGCGAAGTGCTCCCGCCCTCGGGAGTCCATTCGCCTTCGCCGGGATTGTCTTTCAGAATCGCCGCGACCTCGGCGTTGGTCAGAGGCAGCTTGATTTTGGTGGCAACGGTCATCGCCTTGCACCGCCCGTTCGCCTGATTGAATTCGCAGACGTAGACCAGCTCGCCCACAAAGAAGACGTAGGTGCCATCCTGTCCTCCCTGCGTGGCCCCGTATTTCGCCTCGCATTCCTCGAGCGACGCCTCAAGGTGAGCCCAAGTGATCGACGGGGCGAGAAGCAGGGCGACCAGAAGCAAGATCCTCATGGTTGAAACCCTGCTTTGTTTCCGGCGACTGTCAAACCCGTTTAACGGTGGCGGTCCGATGGAGGGTTCCACATTGGGGGACGCCCCCGCGAATCCGCGAAGAAAAGCGGTTGCGCCTCCGCCCGGATTTCGCTACAACCCGTGCCGATGAAACGAAATCCCTTGTTCCTGACATTCCTCCTTTCCGCCTTCGCGGCGACCGGGCTGCAAGCCGGGTTGAAACTCCCCGCCATCATCGGTGACCACATGGTCCTGCAGCGCGACCTCGCCAACCCGATCTGGGGCTGGGCCGATCCGGGCGCGGACGTGACCGTGGCCATCGCCGGACAGACGCACCAGGCGAAAGCCGGGGAGGACGGCAAATGGAAGGTGGCGCTGACTCCTCTCCCGGTGTCCCGCGAGGCCCTGAGCATGACGATCTCCTCGAAGGACGAGACTCTGACCCTCTCCGACATCCTCGTCGGCGAGGTCTGGATCTGCTCGGGCCAGTCGAACATGCAGTGGTCGGTGAAGCAGTCCGACGATCCCGATCTGGAGATCGCCACGGCGAACTATCCCAATATCCGCCTCATCACCGTGCCCTTGGTCGGCACCCAGGAGAAGCAAGACGACTTCAAGGGGCAGTGGGATCCCTGCACCCCCGAGACCGTCGGCGACTTCTCCGGCGTCGGCTATTTCTTCGGGCGCCAGCTCCACCAGACCCTCGACGTCCCCATCGGCCTGATCGACAACGCCTGGGGCGGGTCCGCCGCCGAGGCTTGGGTGTCCCGCGAGACGATGGAGGCCGACACCCGCTTCGCCTCGGTGATGGAGAACTGGAAGAAGATCGAGGCGACCTACGACCACGAGAAGGCGATGGCCGATTGGAAGGTCAAAGCCGAGGAGGCCAAGGCCGCCGGGAAGCCCGCGCCGCGCCAACCCAGCAATCTGCTCACGGGCAACGCCCGCCCCGGCAACATCTGGGCCGGCATGCTCCATCCCACCATCGGCTACGGCATTCGCGGGGCGATCTGGTATCAAGGCGAATCGAATGCCGGTCGCGCCTACCAGTACGACGACCTTTTCGGTCTCATGATCTCGGAGTGGCGCAAAGCTTGGAGCATCGGCGACTTTCCCTTCTACTGGGTGCAGCTTGCCGACTTCAAGGCGGAGAAGCCGGAACCCGGCGAGTCCGACTGGGCCGAGTTGCGCGAGGCGCAGACCAACACCCTCGCCCTGCCGAACACCGGGCAGGCCGTGATCTACGACCTTGGCGAGGGCCGCGACATCCATCCCCGCGACAAGCAGAATGTCGCCAAGCGCCTCGCTCGTCTCGCTCTCGCCCGCGACTATGGCCAGTCCCAAGTCGAATATCTCAGCCCCAGCCACAAGTCGCTGGAAGTCAATGGAGGAAAAGCCATTCTCACGTTTGAAAACGCCGGTTCGGGCGGCCTCTACGCCTTCGACACGGAGGCGGTCGCCGGCTTCGCCGTGGCGGGAGAGGACAAGGTCTGGCATTGGGCCACCGGAATGGTCGTCGCCCCCGACAAGGTCGAAGTCTCCAGCTCCGCCGTGGCCAATCCCGTCGCGGTCCGCTACGCTTGGGCCGACAACCCGGTCGCGAACCTGCGGGGCCGCAATGGCTTGCCCGTGATCCCCTTCCGCACCGACGACTGGCCGCAGATCACCGATCCGGCGAACGCGGCGAAGCCCGCGCAGTGAAACGGCTCACCAGCCGACCGTTCACTTTTCACCTTTCACCGGGGCGGCGTCCCGCCGCCCCGCCCGCCCATGGCCAACGACGGGTCCATGATCGCAGACCCTCCCCGGTCCTTTGGGGGGATGCTCCGCTATCTGGGGCCGGGCTTCATCCTCACCGCCTCCATCGTCGGCTCGGGCGAGCTTATCGCCACGACCGCGCTGGGGGCGGAAGCGGGCTTCGTCGCGATGTGGGTCATCATCGCGAGCTGCCTCGTCAAGGTCTTCGTGCAGCTCGAATTCGGGAAGCACGCGATCCACTCGGGCGAGACGACTTTCGAGGCGCTGAACCAGCTTCCTGGTCCGAAATTGGGGAAGGGGAACTGGGCCACTTGGCTCTGGCTGCTGATGATGACGATCAAGCCGCTCCAAGTCGGCGGCATCATCGGCGGGGTGGGCCTGATCCTGAACCTGCTCTTTCCCGCCGTGCCGGTCTGGGTCTGGGTCTGCCTCGCCGCGCCGACCGTCTCGTTGATGATTTTCCGGGGGAAATACCGGTTCATCGAGAAGCTTTCGCTCCTCATGGTCGGGGCCTTCGCCCTCTTCACCTTCGCCTGCGTCGCCGGGGTGCAGTTCACCGAGTTCGCGATGACGCGGGAGCAGATCGTCGAGGGGCTCTCCTTCTGGAACGGCATCCCTGTCGCGGTTGTCGGAGTGGCCATCGCGGCCTTCGGCATCACCGGGGTAGGGGGCGACGAGATCATGGCCTACAACTACTGGCTGCTGGAGAAAGGCTACGCCGCCCGCACCGGGCCGCGCGAGGACACGCCCGAGTGGACCCTCCGCGCGAGGGGCTGGATCCGGGTGATGTATTGGGACGCCTTCCTCTCCATGCTCGTCTACACCTTCATGACGGTGGCCTTCTACCTCCTCGGCGCGGCCATCCTCCACGCGCAGGGGCTTCGGCCCGAGGGCTTCGAGACCGTGCGGACCCTCTCGCGCATGTACACCGACTCCCTCGGGTCTTGGGCGGAGACGGCCTTCCTCGTCGGGGCCTTCTTCGTGCTTTTCTCGACCCTCTTCGCGGCACTCGCCGCGTGGAGCCGCCTCTTCTCCGACGCCTTCTCCTCGGTGGGGTGGATCGACTACCGCGACCCCGTCTCGCGGGGGAGGATGATCGCCATCCTCTCCTTCTTCTTCCCGGCTCTGTGGGCGGTGCTCTTTTTCTTCTTCAAGGACCCGGTCTTCATGGTCCTCGCGGGCGGGGCGATCACGGCGGCGATCCTTCTGCTCGTCGTGGTCGGGGCGGTCCATTTCCGCTACCGCCGCCTCCCGGCGTCCCTGAAACCCTCGCCGGGCTACGACCTCGGCTTCTGGATCAGCGTCATCTCCATCCTCCTCCTCGCCGCGCTCGCGGTGTGGAAGGCGGTCGAGCAGTTCCAGAAGGCGGGTTGAGGGCGGGGGCGGCCTTTTGCCCCCGCTTGCCATTCGTGGCGAAATTATTCCTGCGACCGGACGAATTGGGCTTGCGGGCGGGAGCCGCTCTCACCATGATGGCGGCGCGATGGTCGCGGGCCTGTCCAAAGGTTTCCGTCCGTCCGAGGGGACGCCTTTTGGAACACTGGCGTGTTCATCCCGAATCGAATCCACCCACATCCATTGTTAGACCATGAAGAAACTGCTGTCTGAATTCCGCGAGTTCGCCCTCAAGGGCAATGTCATCGATCTCGCCGTCGGGGTCGTCATCGGCGCCGCCTTCGGCACGCTGGTCGACGGCGTCGTCAAAGGCATCATCGAACCCGTCGTCGCCATCATCCAGAAGACCATCACCAAGGGGGCGGAACTCGACGCCGCCGCGCTGGAAGCCCAAGGCAAGGCGCTGCAGGATGCGCTCGTCAACGGGGGCGTCAGCCTCGGCAGCGCCATCTTCCGGTTCCTCATCCTCGCCGCCGTGGTCTTCTTCGTCTTCGTCAAGCCGATGAACAAGCTCCGCAGCATGATGGAGAAGAAAGCCGACGCCACCGGCGAGCCTGAAGTTCCCGCCGACGTCAAGCTCCTCGCCGAGATCCGCGATCTGCTGAAAAGCGGGAAATCGTGATCGAACAGACTTCCCCGCATTGCGATTTCGAAATTTGGGGCGGTCGCCTCATCTGCGGGAATCCGTGGATAATTGCGGCCATCTGCGTCAAAAGAAATGGGGGACGCGAATTTTCGCGAATGGCCGCGAATCTTCGCGAATGGAGGGAAATGGCCGCAAAAATCCGAAGTCACGATGGGCCTCCGACGACCGCGAATCTTCGCTGATTCCCGCTGATTTTTCCAAGTCCAAAAAATCAGCGAAGATCAGCGCCAATCAGCGGCACCATACCAAACCCCATGCCGGGTGGGGCGAATCGTCCCGTGAGCCGTTGCGGAGGAAGGGCGAGGCAGGGATGGATCGGGCCTTCGGCCCTCAACCCGGAGAGGGAGCATCGTCTCAAGGGCCAAAGGCCCGCTCCATACCAGCGGTCACCGGGGCATCGCCCCGGTGACCGCCCGTCGTCCCCCGCAACGAGGGCCAACGGCCCGCCCTGCCTTGGTCAAACCCGAAATCCGAAGCTCGAAATCCGAAGCCTCAAAAAAATCAGCGAAGATCAGCGTCAATCAGCGGTCGGCCACTTCGGATTTCGAGCTTCGG
>DDTJ01000019.1 GCA_002344525.1 Akkermansiaceae bacterium UBA2367 | reverse complement strand
CCAAAAATCCGTTGCATCTCAGTCTCTCAACGCTCGGATGGAGTAAGAGTAAGGAGTAAAGAGTATGAGCAAGAAATCACACCCCAGTTTCGCCAAACTTGACGCCCCATCCCCCGTCCGGCATAAGAGGGTATGCTCACCCGCACCACCCTCTTCGGTCTCCTCCTCGCCACCGCCCCGCTCCACTCTGAGACCATCGAACATGGCGGCGCGACTTTCTGGGTCCATCGCGTCGATCCGAAGGCGGTGAAAATCGAACTCCACCTTCCCGAAAAAGCGGGCGAGCCGAACACCTTCCCCAAGCTCTCGGCCCGGCTTGAGGCACAAGGCCGCCGACTCGTCTTCGCGATGAATTCGGGCATTTTCGAGGGGAACTTCCGCCCCACCGGACTCCACATCGCCGAGGGCCGGACGATGACGGCGCTCAACCTCGACGATTTCGTGAAGCGCAGCGAGGGAGAGCTCACCCCGAACTTCTTCCTGAAGCCGAACGGCGTCTTTTTCCTCCGCGCCGACAGCAGCGCCGCCGTCCTTGAATCATCCCGATACGCCAAGTCGGGCGAAAGTCCCGTGCTCGCGACGCAATCCGGCCCGCTCCTCGTCGAGGGTGGGCGCATCCACCCGGCCTTGGGTCCCGATTCGACGAGCAAACGCTACCGCAACGGCGTCGGGGTGACAAAGGATGGCCAAGTCGTCTTCGTCTGTTCCGTCCTCGAACGCGACAAGGGCATGAGCAATCTCTACCGCTTCGCCGAACTCTTCCGCGACCACCTCGCCTGTCCCGACGCCCTCTATCTCGACGGCGACATCTCCTACATCCACCTTCGCGGTCTCACCGGACCGGTCGAGGAGACGAATTGGTTCGCCGGCATCCTCGCGATCACCGAGTCGGTGAGGTAGACCCGACCGGCCCGGTCGGGGGTTGAGCATCCAGCGCCCCTAACACGCCCTTTGTGGTGGTTCGGGCCGAACCGCCCTACCCGGACCCGCCAAGGTAGACCCGACCGGCCCGGTCGGGGTTAGGCGTCCTGCGACCCCGAAGCGCCCATCGCAGTGCGGCCAATGGATGCTAGAATTCGCTCGTGTTCATCGCACCTTTCCACCTATGAATCCTTCCGGCGAAAACCAATCCTATCCGCGCCGAAAGCTCTTGTCCCACAAAACGCCTCATTGGGTGAGGGAATCTGAAGCGATCTTCTTCATCACTGTTTGCTGTGCGAAGCGCGGCGATAATCAGCTCGCAACCCCTGCTGTCGCCGCGGCACTGATCGATTCCGTACGACATCGGAACGAAACGACGGCATGGTGGTGCTCCGCCTTCGTCGTGATGCCCGACCATATTCACGGGTTGATCCAGTTCTCACATCCGATGGAACAGACGATGCGAAACTGGAAAGCTTGGACCGCGAAGGAGCATGGCATTTCCTGGCAACCTCGCTGGTTCGATCACCGTTTGAGGAACGACGAGAACTGGCACAAAAAAGCCGAGTATTTGTTCAACAATCCCCTGCGGGCAGGTCTGGTGCGCGAAGGGGACGATTGGCCATGGACCTTTTTCTGCGAACGCTAGGAGAAAGGGAGACTTGGATGGTCGGGGACCGGGCGTCCTGCGACCCCGAAGCGCCCTACCCGAGGACACACAAATCCCGCACCCGCCTCACGGACCCACAAACCTCGTCCCTGGCCCGGTCTGCTCCTGTTCGACGATGGCCCCGGGCTCGCAGGTGACGGTGCAATCGGTCGCGGGATGGGCGAAGCCCCGGAAATGCCCGCCGCTTTTGACCCGGTAGCTGTTGCGCGTGCCCGAGTGGGCCACGACGGAACCCCCTCCCTCGATGATGAAGACGCAGTCGATCCCTCCCGCCCCGATGACCTGCGCCCCGGCCGGAACCCGATAGGTCACGCCCTTCTCGTCGAGATAGAACTCCGTGCCCACGACCGTCCGCGTCGAGCCGCCTCCTCCGCCCGTCGTGCCCGTGTCCATCGTCTCGCATTGCGAGAGCAGGGCGGCGGCGGCAAGCGGGCAGATGACTCGGAGCCAAGGCGTCATGAAAGGGGTGGCCAAAGGGGGGATTCGGGGGTCGATTGGGGATTGATGCGCCACCTTCTTGCGCTTAGAGGTTCGCTTCAAGTCCCAATTTCCCCTCCCGATGAAAGCCCTCACCCTCACCGCCTACGAGCAGTTCGAATACGGCGACGCGCCCGATCCCGAGATCGCGGAGAACGAAGTCCTCGTCTCGGTCAAGGCCTGCGGCATCTGCGGCTCGGACATCCACGGCATGGACGGCAGCTCGGGCCGCCGCATCCCGCCCATCATCATGGGACACGAGGCTTCCGGCGAGATCGCGCAGGTCGGCGGCGCGGTGCGGAAATGGAAGGTCGGCGACCGCGTCACCTTCGACTCCACCGTCTATTGCGGAAAATGCCCCTCCTGCCTCGCCGGGCAGGTCAACCTCTGCCCGAACCGCAACGTCCTCGGGGTCTCCTGCGGCGACTACCGCCGCCACGGGGCCTTCGCCGAATACGTCCGCGTGCCCGAGCACATCCTCCATGCCATCCCCGGCGGCCTTTCCTACGAGCACGCCGCCTTCGCCGAGCCCGTCTCCATCGCCCTCCACGGGGTCAACCGCCTCCCCCTGAAACCCGGCGACTCGGCCGTGGTCGTCGGTGCGGGCTTGATCGGGCTGCTCGTCGTGCAGGCCCTCAAGGCCATAGGTGCGGGCTTCGTCGTGGCCGTGGACATCGACGAAAAACGCCTTGCCCTCGCGAAGGAACTCGGTGCCGACGCCGCTCTCGTCTCCAGTGACGACGTGCCCGCAAAGGTGCGCGAACTCGTCGGCAATCCCGACGGCGCGGACCACGCCCTCGAAGTCGTCGGCTTCGGCCCCACCATCCAGCTCGCCGTCGCATCCGTGCGCAAGGGCGGCAGCATCAGTTGCGTCGGCAATCTCAAGGCCGAGGTCCCCTTCCCTCTCCAAGCCCTCGTCACCCGCGAACTGAGCGTCTTCGGCAGTTGCGCCTCCGCCGGCGAATACGCCGAGGCTGTCGAAGCCGTGGCCAGCGGGAAAATCCAAGTCGAGCCGCTCATCTCCGCCGTCGCCAAGCTGGAGGACGGCGCGGACTGGTTCGCCCGGCTGCACCGGAATACGGAGGGACTCTTGAAGGTGATTTTGAAGCCTTAGTTTTCAGCACGCGGAGGTCGCTGAAACCCGAACCCTAGTAACTCATGCCCCGCGTCTTCGTCACCGTTTCCATCCCGCGCGAACACCTCTCCCCACTCGACGGCCTCGCCGAGATCGTCATGCCAGACAACGGGGTCAAGGCCGCGCCACGGGCGCAAGTCCTCGAACAAATCGGCGATTGCGAGGCCGTCCTCTCCCAAGGCGAACTGCGCGTCGACGCCGAACTTCTCGACGCGGCGAAGTCGCTGAAGTTCGTCGCCAACGCCGCCATGGGCATCGACAACCTCGACCTCGCCGAGCTGCGCCGCCGGGGCATCGCCGCAAGCAACACCCCCGCCGCCTTCGCCGAATCGACCGCCGACCACACCCTCGGGCTGATGCTCGCCCTCGCCCGGCGCATCGCCGAGGGCGACCGCTTCGTCCGCACCGGCGACTGGGCGCGGCGGGGAATGGAGCCTCTGAGATGGGAGGGCACGCTCCTCGGCGGAAAAACCCTCGGGATCATCGGCTACGGACGCATCGCGCAGATGGTCGAGACCCGCGCCCGCGCCTTCGGCATGGAGGTGGTCCACACCAAGGCGACGCCCCACGAGCATCCCGGCTACCGCTCGCTCGACTCACTGCTCGCCGAATCCGACGCGGTCGTCGTGCTCGTGCCCCTGACTCCCGACACCCGCCGCCTCATCGACGCGGAACGGCTCGCCAAGATGAAACGCGGAGCCTTCTTCCTCAACGTCGCCCGAGGCAAGGTGATGGACGAGGCCGCCGTCGTCGAGTCCCTGCGCTCCGGCCATCTCGCCGGGGCGGCCTTCGACGTCTACGAGGAGGAGCCGGTCGTGAACGAAGCCCTCTTCGCCATGGAAAACGTCATCCTCACGCCCCATATCGGCGGGGCGACAAAGGAGCAGCGAAGACGCGGAAGACTGGAGGCCGCCGGGGAGATCGCCCGGTTTTTGAAGGGGGAGGAACGGTGGTTCCCGGTTGGTTGAAAAAACGCGCCGTCAGGCTTCGCCCTCATTCCAGCGAATCGAGGTGCCGACTGATCGCGTCCTGGCGTTTCGGCTTGGCTTTATCGAGGGCGCGGCGCGTCTTCAGGTAGCCGTCGAAGGCGTCGCTGCGGCGCGGGGCGCGGGCGGCCTCGAAGTGGTTCAGGTAGTCTTCGGCTCGTGCCAGTGTCTCGCCGACTTTCTTCCGCATCTCGGCGATGGAGGCGAACTCGGCGGCGAGATCCTTGGTGTCGCCTTTCAGCAGGCGCTGGATGCCCCCCTCGTAGGCGGCGAAGACGGGGCGGTAGAGGGGCGAACCGGAGCGTTTCAGGACCTGGAGCCGTCCGTGGGCCTCGGAGAGCCGTTCCCTCACGCCGTCGCGGCGCAGGTAGAGGTCGAACTGGTCGAGGGTGCCGACAAAAGCCGCAGGGGCGGGGGACTCGGCTTTTCCTTTCGACTTGGACTTGGGAAAGCCGGGGAAAACCCGCCATCCTGCCCTCTCCACGGGCGTCGCGATAGGGGTGCCGTCGGGGGTCGCTGACGGAGCGCCGTCGAAGCGGATCGCGAGGGCCTCGTCGAGGAGATTCTCGGTCTCGGCACGGTCGAGGTAGTCGAGGCTCTGGCGCCGCCCGAGGGAGGCGAGCTCCAGCGCCCACCATTTCTCAAGCCCTTGGTCCAGCTCGCGGAAAGCGGGGAAATGCTGGCGCAGCAGCGCCTCGGTGGCGGGCGGGGCGGGGCGTCCGAGATCGCCAAGGAAGCCGCGCAACCCGGCGTCGCCGTCCGGCTGGCCGAGGAGGGCCTCGACCATGGCCGCGGCCGAGGCACGGAAGATGCCCAGCCGCACGGGATCGAGCGAAGCCGCATCGGCGAGGGAGAAGATCTCGACCGGGGCCATGGTCTGCCCGCTTTCGAGGAGGCCGCGATAGAAGGCACCGGAGCCGCCCCCGCGACGGTGGAGGAGGATCTGGTCGAAGCCGTGGGCGATCCACTCGGGTGCCTTGAGCTTCGCGTCATCCTCCAAGGGGAAGCCGCCGGGGTTCTCCACCCAAGGCGCGAGGACCATCTCAAGGAGGAGGGCGCGGACGACGGCGAGCCGGAAGGCGTCCTCGTCGAAGCGGTCGTGCAACTGCACCTCCATCTCGATGGCGAAATGCTGGTCCAGCCTCAGGGTGGTGAGGGTCTCCTCGCCGACGTGGACATCCCCGAAGCCTCCCCACAGCCTGACCTGCACGGGCACGCTCCAGAAGTCGGGAGGGGTCGGGGTACCGGGGCGGCGCTTGTAGAGGAGGTCTCGGAAGTCCCCGCGCAGCTCCTCAAGGAAGACGGAAAACTTCGCCCGGGTGTAGGGATCGCCCCCCTTCAACCTCACTTGACGATCGCCCCTGAACACGGCGGGCGGGGCCTGCTCGACGGAGGAGCGGGGTTCCATCCGACCGGCGGAGACACCTCCTCCCTGCTCCTGGGCCGCAGCCAGCCCGCACCACAGGCACGCAAAAGCCGCCCCTGCGGCGGACCGCCCCAGACGGAGGCAAGTGGATGCGGAAGGATCTGGCACGAGGGCAAATGTAGAGGGTTTTCAGAAAAACTCCGCAAGGAAATCGAGGGGCGGCATTGAGCACCATTTGCGCCGCATGGAAGCAGTCAAGCGGCACCCCAATCGATTCTACCTGGAACCTTCCAAGGTCTTGCAGATTCCGAAAACGGCTGGCAGGTAGACCCGACCGGCCCGGTCGGGGGTTGGGCTCACAAGGATCCAAGAGCGCCCTTCCGGCGGTTCGAGCCGAACCGCCCTACCCGGCACCCCTCATCGGATAGTAATGGTGCCTCAAGAACAAGCCCCCAAATCCCGTCCCCTCCTTCCCGCAACTTGACCCCGGACGCTTTTTAGCGCTTGGTTCCCCATGAACCCGACGAATACCGCCTTCGGCTCCTGGAGCGGGGGCCGCTTCATGCACTTCGGCCAACGCCTCGACGAGGACCGCTGGAAGAACCTCGCCCGCCGCGCCTACGACGAGGGCGTGCGCACCTTCCTCACCTCCGACGTCTACGGCATCGGCAAGGGCGACGAGCTGCTCGGCGAGGCCCTCGCCGGCTACGACCGCGACAGCTACTGTCTCGTCGCCATGATCGGCCACGACATCTACGACGGGATGCGGGCGGGGGCGAAGGGCTACGCCCGCTTCACCGACCCGGCCCTGCGCGGCCCGGACGGCTACGCGGAATACCTCGAACGGGCCACGGCGCAATGCGCGGAACGCTGCCGCACGGACCATTTCGACGTGGTCATGCTCCACAATCCCGACTCCATCGGCTACTCCTCCCCGGCGGTGTGGGAGGCCATGGCCGGGCTGCGCGAAAAAGGCCTCGCGGAGATGACGGGGATCGCCCCCGGACCCGCGAACGGCTTCGCCATCGACATGGCCTACTGCCTGGAGCATTTCCACGAGCACCTCTCTTGGGCGATGATCATCCTCAACCCCATGGAGCCTTGGCCGGGCCGCTACGTGCTGCCGGTGGCAAACGAGTTCGGCGTGGACATCCTCGCCCGCGTCGTCGACTACGGCGGGATCTTCCACGACGACGTGAAGCCGGGGCATTTCTTCCGCGACGGCGACCACCGCACCTACCGTCCCGCCGGATGGATCGAGCACGGCAACGAGAAGCTGGAACGGATGCGCCCCATCGCGGAGAAATACGGGCTGACGATGCTGCAATTCGCCTGCGCCTGGAACCTGAGCCAGGCCCCGGTGAAGTCGGTGGGGCCGACCTTCATCCAGGAGGCCGGGGAGGACGCCCGCCCCATCGAGGAGAAGGTCTCGGAATTCGCCGCCCTGCCCGATGTCACCTTCACTCCCGAGGAGGTGCGGCAGATCTTCGACATCGGCAACAACGAGGGCTGCATGGAGCTCAAGGGGGCCAGCGTCCGCCACGAGGGCCGCGAGCCGCAGCCCGACCATTGGCCGATGCGCCCCGAGCTGGAGCCCTTCGCCGCCAAGTGGAGCCTGGATCCGGCTTGGTGAGGTTCGAAATCCGAAACCCGAAGCTCGAAATCCGAAGCCCGCCTTCTTGGGGCTTGTCCGTCTTTTTCGTCTTGCATGGAGACCCTCACCGACATCCAGAGCCAACCCTCCTCCCGCCGCATCGCCATCGACCGGGTCGGGGTGAAGAACCTGCGCTACCCTCTCCGCATCCGCGACAAGGCGAACTCGGAGCAGGGCACCGTCGCGACGATCTCCATGGCGGTCGATCTGCCGGAGCAATACAAGGGCACGCACATGAGCCGCTTCGTCGAGGTGCTGAACTCGCACGGCCCCGTCCTCGACGTCCACACCATCTCCCGCATCCCCGCCGAACTGCTGGAGCGGCTCCACGCGCAGCGCGCCCACGTCGAGTTCCGCTTCCCCTTCTTCTTGAAGAAATCCGCCCCGGTGACGCGGCGGGTCGGCATGATCGACTACGAGGTGGTCTTCGACGTGGACGCCACCCGCGAGCAAACCGAGTTCACCGTGACCGTGCTCGTGCCGGTGACGACCCTCTGCCCCTGCTCGAAGGCGATCAGCGCCCGCGGCGCACACAACCAGCGGGGCATCGTCACCTACGCGGTCCGCTTCTCCGGGGAGCCAGTCTGGATCGAGGACCTCGTCCGCCTCGTCGAGCGCTGCGCCAGCAGCGAGCTTTACAGCGTGCTGAAGCGGCCCGACGAGAAGCACGTCACCGAGCAGGCCTACGACAATCCCGTCTTCGTCGAGGATCTCGTCCGCAACGTCGCGGCCGCCTCCGACCAGCAGGGGGGACTGGCTTGGTATCGCGTCGAGGCGGAGAATTTCGAATCCATCCACAACCACAACGCCTACGCCGTGATCGAGAAGCGCCCCCACGGCTCCTAGGAGACTGTTGAAAAACCCCGTGATGAAAAACTGCGAGACATTTTCCCGCTTGGTGAGGCGCGACGAAGGAGTGGAGCGGGCTCCACGACTGAGGAGCAACGAAGCCAGGCGGGAAAAGGGCCGCAGCCCGCAGGGTCGGTCCACGACGCAACCGGCGAAGCCGCTGACTTCCCAGACAAAAACATCGCCAGATTTTTCATTGCGGGGTTTTTCAACAGTCTCCTAAGCCCCCGATGCCGAAAGTCTATCTCAGAACCTTCGGATGCCAGATGAACGAGCGCGACTCGGAGCAGGTCGCGCAGATGTTCGTCGAGCGGGGCTTCACGATCACGCCACAGCCGGACGACGCCGACGTCCTCCTGATGAACACCTGCTCGGTGCGGGACCAAGCCGAGCAGAAGGCGCTGGGCAACATGCGGCACCTCGGCAAGTTTCGGAAGCGCAACCCGCGCCTCGTCTTCGGCATGATGGGCTGCATGGCCCAGAGCCGCGGCCCGCAGCTCCTCGAGGAGGTGCCCCATCTCGACCTCGTCGCCGGGACGCAGAAATACCACCGCGTCGTGGACCACTGCGTCGAACTGATGCGGGCGAAGGAGGAGTCGGAGATGGACGACCTGCGCCGCCCCATCGTCGATGTCGAGGAGGAGGAAGGCTCGCAGAACACGATCCGCGACCATGTCGCGAAGGCCCACGGCGTGAGCGAGTTCGTCAGCATCATGCAGGGCTGCAACATGAAGTGCAGCTTCTGCATCGTGCCCTACACCCGCGGCCCCGAGCGAGGCCGTCCCATCGCCGGGATCGTCGAGGAATGCCGCCGCCTCGCCGACCAAGGGGTGCGCGAGGTGACCCTGCTCGGACAGATCGTGAACCTCTACGGACGGCACGAGTTTCCCAAGATCGACGGGAAGAGCCCTTTCGTGCAGCTTCTCGAAGCCGTCCACGAGATCGACGGGATCAAGCGCATCCGCTTCACCTCCCCCCACCCCATCGGCTACAAGGAGGATGTCATCGAGGCCTTCACCTACCTGCCGAAGCTCGTCGACCACGTCCATTTCCCGATGCAGTCCGGCTCGGACCGCATCCTCAAGCTCATGCGCCGCCCCTACAAGGCGTCGAAATTCCTCGAAATCTGCGAGCGGATGAAGGCGGCCCGGCCCGGCATCGCCATCACCACGGACATCATCGTCGGCTTCCCCGGCGAAACGGAGGAGGACTATCTGGAGACGAAGAAGGCGGTCGAGACGGTGCAGTTCGATCAGGCCTTCGTCTTCCGCTACTCGCCGCGCAAGGACACGCCCGCCGCGGCGATGGAGGACCAGCTCCCCGAGCGGGTCAAGGAGGAGCGCAACCAGGACCTCCTCGCCCTCGTCGATTCCATCGTCGAGCGCAAGAACCACGCCCAGGTCGGCACGACGCAGGAAGTGCTCTGCGAAGGGCCGAGCCGCTACAACGCGGCACGCCTCTCCGGCCGCACCCGCACGAACCGCATCGTCATCTTCGACGGCGACGCGGGACGGCTCGCGGGCGAACTGCTCGACATCCACATCACGGAATGCTCGGGCTACACCCTCTACGGCGCCTCCGTCATGCATCCGGCCAAGGCGCATCCGGCCTTGCAAATGGCGGAAACGGTCGGAACCTGAGCGCTCTCCTCCCCTCCATGCAGGCGCTCTACAATCTGCTCTACGAGCCGGGCCTCCCCTTGAAGCTGACGGGGTTGCTCGTCGGTCTCTGGCTGCTCGCCACGCATCTCTTCGCCCTGCTGAAGCCGGGGGTGGTCCAGCCTTGGTTGAGGGCTTTCCCCCGCAACGAGAAGATCGGCCCCGTCCTCGCCGTCATCGCCTTCGCTTGGACCTTCGTGATCTGGTCCTGCATGGACCTCGGGGAGTTCTTCAAGGTCGAGCGCCCCGTGCAACTCCTCATCGCCGGGATGTGCGTCGGGGTGATCGTCTATGTGAAGGAGTTCCTCGCGGTACGCTCCCTCGGCTTCCTCATGATCCTCGCGGCGGCGCCGATGCTGGAGTCGGCCTTCCTCAAGGACCCGCAGACCCGTCTCCTCCTTGTGGCCTTCGCCTACGCCATCGCCGTGAAGGGGATGTTCTGGGTCGGCATGCCCTACCTGCTGCGCGACCAGATCCAGTGGGTCCTCGCGAAGGAGGGCCGCTACCGGGCTGGCGCGCTCGCGGGCGCGGCTTACGGGCTGGTGATCGCGGTGTGCGCGGCGCTGTGGTGGTAGACGGAGCGGCAACCCCGGGATCGACGCCATGTCCCGCGACCTCCTCCTCGCCTTGGTCCGCTGGCTCGTCGGCCTCGTTCTCTTGGGGTTGGCTTGGTATCTGGTGATCCCGCAGGAAACGGAGGACCCCATCGACGTGCCGCGCCTTCTCCTCGGAGCGGCGGCCTTTGTCGCCGGCATCGCGATGCTCTGGCCGATGATCCTCCACCTCGCGACGAAACCCCTCCTGAGGATGGTCGACTCGCTCTTCTCGCCGGGCGGGCGTTTGGAGAAGCCGATCCTGAACCTGAAACTCCCCGCCCACTACGTGAACGAGGGCCGCTACGAGGAAGCCCTCGCGGAGTACCGGAAGATCCTCCGCGCCCATCCCGGCGAGGCGGAGGCCTACGAAAAGGCGATCTGGCTGGAAGCGGAGGTGTTTCAACGCCGCGGCGAAGCGATGAAGCTCCTGCGCCGGGCGAAACGACGCAGGGTCGAGCTGGACGAGCGAGTCGTGCGGTTCGTCGAGCGAGAGGCGTAGGAGGGGTGGCTATTTTTTCGTTGGACCTGATTCGCGGAGATTTGCGGTCATTCGCGTCTGAAAAAAACTCGTGGCTCATATCAGCCGCAAGAATGATGGGTGAAATCATCGAAGGCGGAACCTTGTAGAGCCGAGGTCTTCGATCTCGGTCGGGCGTCGCAGGGACGTCCGGTCCGCGCTCACTGAGCGCGGCTACAGCAGCTGGCGCGTTCTTCCACGCACCACCCATCATTCCCGCTGACATGCACCGCCAGGAACGCGAATTTCCCTGCCGGGCCCAACGAAAAACGCCGCAGTCTTGCGACCGCGGCGTTCCGGAAAAGATCAGTGCTTTCCGAGGGATCAGGGCGCGACCGTCGCGATCGTCTTCGAAACGCGGGCGACGACCTGGTAGGGGTCGGCCTGCGAGTTCGGACGGCGGTCTTCGAGGTAGCCCTTGTAGCCGTTGTTCACGAAGGAGTGGGGCACGCGGATGGAGGCCCCGCGGTCGGCCACGCCGTAGCTGAACTTGTCGATGGACTGGGTCTCGTGAAGGCCGGTGAGACGCAGGTGGTTGTCCGGTCCGTAGGCGGCGATGTGCTCGTCGCGATACTTCTCGAAGGCGCCCATGAGCGACTCGAAGTAGGCCTGACCGCCCGTCTCGCGCATGTAGTCGGTGGAGAAGTTGCAATGCATCCCGGAGCCGTTCCAGTCGCCTTGGAAAGGCTTGCAGTGCAGCACCACATCGACGCCGTATTTCTCGGCGATTCGCTGGAGGAAGTAGCGGGCCGCCCAAATCTGGTCGGCGGCGGTTTGGGCACCCTTGCCGAACACCTGGAACTCCCACTGGCCCTTCGCCACCTCGGCGTTGATGCCCTCGTGGTTGATGCCGGCGGCGATGCAGATGTCGAGGTGCTCCTCCACGATGGCGCGGGCGAGGTCGCCGACCTGCTTGCTGCCGACACCGCAGTAGTATTCGCCCTGCGGATCGGGGTAGCCGGCCTGCGGCCAGCCGAGGGGGCGCCCGTCCTGGAAGAGGAAATACTCCTGCTCCAAGCCGATCCAGAGGCCCGGATCGTCGGGGATGGTGGCGCGGATGTTGGAGGGGTGCGGGGTCACGCCGTCGGGCATCAGGACCTCGGCGAGGACGACGAAGCCGTTCGTCCGGGTCGCGTCGGGGTAGAGCGCCACGGGCTTCAGGAAGCAGTCCGAGCTTTTGCCCTCGGCCTGCCGGGTGGAGCTGCCGTCGAAGCCCCACATCGGACAGTCCGCGAGGGAGAAGGCGGAGGGGTCGCCGTCGACGATCTTCGTCTTGCCGCGGAGGTTCGGCACCGGCTCGTATCCGTCCAGCCAGATGTATTCCAGTTTGATTCTTGCCATGTTCTAGTTTTTTTTGTTTTTGGATTCGAAGCCCTGCAACTGCCTGAGCGTCCTGCGCCTGCGGCGACGAACTTCGGGTTGAGTAACCGCAGCGTAAGGAAAGCAAGTTCCATGCCATTTGTCAACGGAGGCCCCGAGGAGAATGTTTCCCGACGGCCTCCCGGACCTCCCTCGCCCTGAAAACGGAACCTCCACTCGAAACCACCCCGCGCCGCCTCGCGCTGCTCGCCTCCTTCGCCGTGGCGACGATCCTGCTCATCCCCGCCTCGCTCTGGATCGCGGGGATTCCCGCCTTCGCCCTCTGCGCCTGGTTCGTCGCCACCGACCCCGAGCCGAAGCTGCGGCGGCGCCTCGGCATCCTCCTCGGCTGCGTCGCCGTCCTCGCCGCCTGCGACATCAACCCCTCGCTCTCGAACGCGAACTTCCTCCAAGTCGGCGTCCCCTTCACCCTCGTCATCGCCCTGCCCGCCCTCCTCCAGCGCCTCGGCGACCCGGGCGTCATCCGCTACCGCTTCCTCCCGTTGCGGTGGCGGAAGATCGACCTGGTCTACACGATCCTCTCCGTCCCCCTCGCCTGGCTCGTCCTCAAAGGGTATGAATGGGGCAACCGGACCCTCTTCGACGACGAGCTCTTCCGCCACTGGACCCTCGGGCCAGAACCCGCCCCCTCCGAGATCCGGCGGCTCTTCATCGGCATCAACCTCGTCGGCGTCTGGGACGAGTTGTTCTTCGTGAACACCGCCTTCGCCCTGCTCCGTTCCCTCTTCGCCTTCCGCGTCGCCAACGCGATCCAAGCCGTGCTCTACACCGCCGTGCTCTTCGACATGGCCTTCACCGGCTGCGGCGTCCTCATCGTCTTCCTCTTCGCCTGGACGCAGGGGGCCATGTTCGAGAAGTCCGAGGGCCTCCTCTGGGTGCTCATCGTGCATCTCGTCGTCGACTACCTCCTCGTCGCCTTCATCGTGCAGGCCCACTACCCGGACTACGGGCTGGACTTCCTCTGGCGGAAGGGATTTTGACCGCCGTCGGGAACGCAGCTTCCGGCTTGTCTTTTCTCCATTCCCGCCTAGCATTCCGGTTGGAACCCCCTTCCGCGGAGGGTTCCCCCCTCCCGCAGCAGGACTCCATCCCCATGAAGCTTCCCATCCCCAGCCTTCTCCTCGTCGCTGTCTCCGGCGCGCTTCTCTCCGGTTGCGCGGGATACCAGTTGGGCGCAGCGAAGCCCGCCGCCTTCGCCGGGATCGAGAAGCTCCACGTCCCCCCGTTCAAAAACCAGACTTTGGAGCCGCGTCTTTCCAGCCTCGTCACCAACGCCGTCCTCATCAAGCTCCAGTCCGACGGCACCTACCGGGTCTCGAACAAGTCCAGCGCCGACGCCGTGCTCGTGGGAACGATCATCGACGTCGACAAACGGCAGCTCCGCGCCGACCGGACCGACACGCTCCGCTCCCGCGAGTTGAACGTCTATCTCCATGTGGAATACCATCTCGAAGATCCCGTCACCGGGGAGCGCATCGACGGATGGCGCGGCCGGGGCAACGCGGAGGGCAAAGGCAAGCTGAGCAAGGCGGCCGAGGACGACGAGACCCTCCTCTCCAAGCCGGGCAGGGTGGTCGGCGAGACGATCCAGTTCGTCGACAACAACTTCCAAGTCAGCGAGCGCAACGCCATCGCCCAAGCCGCCGAAAACGCCGCCGACAAAATCGTCTCCCAGATCGCCAACGGCTGGTGACGGGGCGCACCCCCCCGGTCGGCCCCTCCTCTTGCCTCCGTGAACCCTCCCGGCTCCAATGGGCTGATCCAACTGGTCGCCTCGCCCATCGGAAACCTCGGCGACATCACCCACCGGGCGGTCGAGGCGATCCGGGCGGCCTGCGTCGTCGCCTGCGAGGACACCCGCCATTCGCGGCGGCTGCTCGACCATCTCGGCATCCAGGGAAAGGAGCTCGTGGCGCTGCACGACCACAACGAAAAGACTCGAGCGCGGAGCCTCGTCGAGCGCGCGGCGCAGGGCGGGAAGGTCGTCTATCTCTCCGACGCCGGGACGCCGGGGATTTCCGATCCCGGCTACCGGCTCGTGAACGCCGCGCACGAGGCGGGGGTGCGGGTCGAGGTCCTGCCGGGTCCCTCGGCCGTGGTCACCGCCCTCGCCGGATCGGGCCTGCCGAGCGACGCCTTCTACTTCGGCGGCTTCCTCCCCGTCAAATCCGGCAGACGGACCAGCGAACTGGGCGAGGCCCTCACCCGGCGCGAGACCTCGATCTACTTCGAATCCCCCCACCGTCTCGCCGGGACCCTCGCAATCCTCGCCCAACTGGAACCGCAACGCGAAGTCTGCGTGGCTCGGGAGCTCACGAAAAAGTTCGAGACCTACCACCGGGGCATGGCGGAGTCCCTCGCGGAGGAGTTCTCGGCACGCCCCCCCAAAGGCGAGATCACCCTGCTGATTCGCGGGGCCGGGCGGGGCGGACGAAGCGGCGAGGGCTTGAGCTAAGGCAGGGGCCACCGGGATGTGGCGGAATTTCGCAATTTGATTGCAAATGCAATTTTTTTGCGATAAAATCCGCCGTTTCCTATGGCTGTATCTCCCCCCTCCGTCCCCCGCAAGCTTCCCGTCACCGTCCTCTCCGGCTTCCTCGGTTCGGGGAAGACGACTTTGCTCGAACATATCCTCCGCAACCGCGAGGGCAAGAAAGTCGCCGTGATCGTCAACGACATGAGCGAGGTGAACATCGACGCCGCCCTCGTCCGCTCGGGCGACGCGGCCCTTTCCCACGCCGAGGAGAAGATGGTCGAGATGTCGAACGGCTGCATCTGCTGCACCCTGCGGGAAGACCTGCTCCTCGAAGTCGGCAAACTCGCCCGCGAGGGTCGCTTCGACCATCTTCTCATCGAATCCACCGGGGTCAGCGAGCCCATGCCCGTGGCGGAGACCTTCACCTTCCGCGACGAGGAGGGCCTCTCCCTCGGCGACCTCGCCGAGATCGACACGATGGTCACCGTCGTCGATGCGCCGAATTTCCTCGACGATTACGGCAGCGCCGGGGACCTGCGCGACCGGGGCGAGGCCATGGGGGAAGGAGACGAGCGCAAGATCGTCGATCTGCTCGTCGATCAGGTCGAATTCGCCAACGTCATCCTCATCAACAAGACCGACCTGATCGACGAGGGGCAGCGCCGCCGCGTTCATGCCATCGTCCACGCCCTCAACCCCAAGGCGAGGATCCACGAGACGGTCGAGTCCCAGGTGCCGCTCGATGCGGTGATGGGTACGGGACTTTTCCGCATGGACGAGGCCGAGGCCACGCCGGGCTGGCTCGATTCCTTGGTCGAGCACACGCCCGAGACAGAAGAATACGGCATCTCGAATTTCATTTACGAACGCCGCATCCCCTTCCATCCGGAGCGGCTCCATGAGGTTTTCCATCGGGAATGGCCCGGCGTGGTCCGTTCGAAGGGCCTCTTCTGGCTGGCGACACGCTTGCCGATGGCGGGCTATTGGTCGCAGGCCGGGGCGATGTGCCGGAGCCAATGCCTTGGCTATTTCTGGGCGGCGGTGCCGAAGGAGCACTGGCCCGACGACCCCGCCCAGCTCGCCGAGATCGAGAAGGTCTCGAAAGGGCCGAACGGCGACTGCCGACAGGAGATCGTCCTGATCGGCTCGGACATGAACCGCGAGGCCTTCGTCGCGATGTTCGACGAAGCCCTCCTGACCGAGGAGGAGCTGGCGATGGACGAGGAGGAGTGGAAGGCACGTTTCCCCGATCCTTTCCCGGTGTGGGACATGGCCATCGACGCGACCGGCACGGTGATGGAATACGCCTGGCGACATGCCTCGGCGTAAACGGCATTCAAGCATGTTATCGACGAAACAAGGAAATGGCCCCGTTCAGGAAGCGAAGCGCGGTAGGGACGGCTGGCTCAGCCGTCCGCCGGAAGAACGATCAGGGCGACGATGGCGGACGCCTCAGCGAGGCGTCCCTACCATGATCCCGGTATGTGATCACTAATGCCGCGCCATTTCATCCCGACACCACCTTGGCAATGAACCACGACGATCCGATGTTCCTCCCCGGAAAGGAGACTGTCCCGCAAGAGCCGCGCTGTTTCCTCCCGCCGCGAGTCGAGATCCTGCGACTCGATTTCTCCCGTCTCGGGCGTCCCGCCCGGTCGCAACCCATTGACGACCGCGACGGGGAAGGGGAACGGATCGTGCGGCGTCTCCTCGCCCTCGTGCGCGAGCATCGCGCCAGCGCGCGGCGCATCGGATCGCCCCTCGATCGCGACGCGCTGCTCCGCATCGTCGAGGCCCTGCGCATCGAATCGTTCGGAGGCGATCCGCAGGCGCTTCTGCGGCACGAGGACCCCATCGCCGCCTATCTGCGGCAGGCCTTGTTTCAAGAGCTTCTCGAAGAACCAAGCAACGTGCTTTTCACCACCCAGCTCGACGAGGAGACGATCCGCTACGAAGCGATGGAGACCGCCTTCTGGCGCGAGTGCCTCGGGCGGCTCGCCGAGCGGATCGCGGAATCCTCTCGTGACTCGTGACCCATGACTCGTGACCCCTCCCAGTGAAACCCCTCCTCTTCCTCACCGGCTTCCTCGGCGCGGGCAAGACGACCCTGCTCCGTTCCCTCGTGACCGCCCATCGCCGGGTCGGGCTGGCGGCGGACGTCATTCTCAACGACTTCGCCAACGCCGATCTCGACGCTGCCACCCTTCCGGCGGGAGCCGCGTCCATCGCCCCCATCGCGGCGAGCTGCGCCTGCTGCGAGAGCTTCGACGAGCTCGTCGCCTTCTGCCTCAAGGCCCGCGACAGCTCGGGCGACGCCTTGCTTGTCGAATTGAACGGTACCGCCGACCCTCTGCCGTTGCTGGAGGCCTTCACCCTTCTGGAGGAGAAGCTGCCCTTCTTCCCTCGCTGGCAGGCCGGGGTCGTCGATGCCCGCTACTGGGGGCGTCGTGGCCCTTGGGATTCCTTGGAGCGCCGACAGCTCGAAACCGCGACGCACTGGATCCTCACCCACGCCGAATCGCTCACCGCCCGCGAGATCCGCTCCCTCGCGGAGCAGGTCGCGGCGGTGAACCCCCGCGCCGTCCGGGTGAACGCGGCTTCCTTCGCGGAGGAATGGACCGCTTTGACCCTCCGCTGCGGGACCGAACCCGAGCCGCTCCAGACCGTGAACCCCGGCGGAGGGAGCGGCCACGCCCATCGGCACGACGAGGTCCACGGCCTGTCACATCGCTTCACCGGCGTGCTCGTGCCCCTGCCCGACAGCCCCCTCCCGCGAGCCGCGCTGCATTGCCTGCTTGAGTCCCTTCCCGCCGAGGTGGTCCGTGCCAAGGCCCTCGTCCGACTCGCCGACGCACCGGGGAGCCGCTGGCTCTTCGAGCGAACAGGGTCGAGTCCGCTGGTGGACCCTCTTGAAGTGCCGGATCTCCGCCGGGTGGCTTCGTCCCTCGTGTGCATCGGCCCCGATCTCGATCCTTCCGCCCTCCGTGCGCTGGTGGCGGAGCATTTCGGAGTGGCGGCAAACGCCGCCGTAAAAGGTGAAAAGTAAAAGGTAGGGTCTTTCCTAGATTATCGCCTAAAACCGGCCTTAACTCTAGGAATATCAATGAAAAACAGATATTGCGTCGGAACGCATCTCTCGGAACGGAAATTCCTGCGCCTTCTGGAGTGCTTCTGCCTGGACATCACCGCATCGAAGGCAGCCCTCCTCTGCCGCCTCAACAAGAACACCTCCCATCGGTTCTACGCCCTCTTCCGGGCCAGGGGCATCGCGATCGCCATCGGGGAGGACGCCCCGTTCGGAGGCGAGATCGAAG